>NZ_JADYXC010000001.1:0-592613 GCF_015864505.1 Pseudoalteromonas sp. SWYJ118
CAAGCGCAATATCTTCTAGGCGAACATCATCACATTGAGATAATGCTTTTTCAACAGCTTGAACTTTAAATTCTTGTGTAAATCGACGTCTCATTTTATCTGCCTCTATTAAAAGTTAGAGACGACAACTATCCTGACACAGGGGGAGACATAAAAAAATAGTAATTATGTATTTTTACTTCTCTAAAGCGCAGCGCCTTCTAAACCTCTTTGTGAGCAAATCACTTAAAAACTTATTGCACAAAGAGAAGCAAAAGAGGAGTAAATGAGAAGACATAAAACATAGTAATTATTTATTTTTACTTCTCTAAAGCGCAGCGCCCTCTTAGCCTCTTTGTGAATAAATCACTTAAAATCTTATTGCACAAAGAGAAGCAAAAGAGGAGTAAATGAGAAAACATAAAACAATAGTAATTATGTATTTTTACTTCTCTAAAGCGCAGCGCCCTCTTAGCCTCTTTGTGAATAAATCACTTAAAATCTTATTGCACAAAGAGAAGCAAAAGAGGAGTAAATGAGAAAACATAAAACAATAGTAATTATGTATTTTTACTTCTCTAAAGCGCAGCGCCCTCTAAACCTCTTTGTGAGCAAATCACTTAAAACCTTATTGCACAAAGAGAAGCGAATGAGGAGTAAATGAGAAGACATTAAAACAATAGTAATTATGTATTTTTACTTTTCTAAAGCGAAGCGCCCTCTAAACCTCTTTGTGAATAAATCAGTTAAGATCTTATTTCACAAAGAGGAGTAAATGAGAAAACATTAAAGCATAGAAATTACGAGCTTTGCCCATCACGCCAGCAATCTGTGCGACTACAAGTAAATTTAACCACAGCGTTAAACTTACCCCTCTTGGCGCACTATATTCTCAAGGGCGCGAATATTAGTAATTAAGTCCTGGCGTTGTGGGTTGGCTTGTAATGCTTTTCTAAGATGCTTTAGCGCGCTCGGGTAGTCTTTAGAGTCAATCGCTATTTGCGATAATCCAAGCCATGCAGATAGTTGATAGTCAGGCAGAGCCTGCGCGCGTACATACATTAACCTAGCTTGCGTAAGCTGATTTTTATCACGATAAATACTCGCTAAACTAAGTAGGGCATCACCTAAATTCGGGTTTATTTTAAGTGCGTTATTTAAACTTTTAAGAGCACGTTTAGTATTACCTTGCTGCATAGCAAGTTGTGCACTGTATACAGAAAACTGGGCTTGTTCATCACGGGGTAGCTGCTTAGTTAATCTTTTTGCGCTGCCTATTAGATCTTTAGCTAAATCCCATTTTTGTTGAGATACAAGCCAGCCTAAAGTTTGCATCGTGGTATTAATAACCTCAACTTGCTGCTGTTTAGTGGCGTGTTTTAAACCTTGCTTTAATAAGCTAACAGCGCGTTCACTGCTACCTTCACTTAAGTGCAACTGAGCGGCTAAAAGCTGGTTGCTGGTATCTTTAGGGTTGAGTTTTAAGGCCACTTCAATAGCAGCAAGCGCTTGCTTTTTTTGATCAAGTTGTAACGCTATTTTTGCACGTTGCAGCCAAAGTTCAGCTTTATTAGGGGTTTTATTGAGTAACTCTTTTAATAATGCATTTGCCTGATTTAAATCACCCGATTCAATTAACGCAAACAATAGCCCTTGTTGATATTGGCTTGTTTCTGGCGCTAGCATCAGCGCTTGGCGGTAGGCCGCTACTGCGCTCCAAGGTTGGCTGTGCTGCACGTGTATATAAGCAAGTTGCGCATAACTTTGTGCATCAGCCTGACCAAGTTCAATAGTGCGTACTAAGTGTGTTTGTGCTTTGTCATACTTTGCTTGTTGCATGTATAAAAGGCTCAAACCTTGGTGTGCTTTTACTAAATTAGGTGAAGCTTTTAAACACGCCAAGTAAGCCAGTTCAGCGTTATTAAAGTCCTTTGTTGAAAGCAAAACTTGTGCACGTAACAAGTTTAAAGCAGTGCTATCTTGGCTTATATCACGACCTTTAAATAGCGCAGCAACTTCACTGTAATTACCGGCTTGTAAGAGTGGCTGCACTTGGCGAGCAAAACCGCGCTCGGTCGGCTCAATAAGGACCTCTGTAGGACCCAGTAATTTATTATTTATAGTCAACTGCCATGTTGGATCGCTAGGCGATAACGTTACTTTTAGTGGCGCATTAGTATCACTGGCAGCGCTTGCATGTACGCTACTTGCACTTACTAAAGGTAATGAACACATTACAGTCGTCAACAGTGCGGAAGTTAATGGTTTTAGCGTTTTAAATATATTCATATTTTTCATTTTAATAGGCTTAAGGTTTAAATTCGATTGGCCAAATAAAGCGAGCGCGTACGGTTTCACCTTCTTTTTTAGGTGCACTAAAGCGGCTTTGTTTAATAATTTTGTCGATAGCTGGTTTAAGTTCAGGATATGGATTTTGCACTACCTCAATTAAACTTACCTTGCCACTTTCATCAATAAATACATCGAGTTTTACAGTAAATACATCAACACCTCGGCGGGTTAAGCTTTTTGGTAAAACGGCCTTGACGGGAGTAAGCAAAGTGGGGAGACCATCGAGTTGATTTAAGCTAAATGCATCCCAATTTACACTCATTGATTGCCATTGTGGCGCGCTTACTTTTACGCTAGGTGTATCGGGTTTTACAATACTTAAATTGCTGTTGATCTTAATTTTTACGGCTTGAATAGACGCGCCTGCACCTTCTACCGCTAAGCTTTGCATTGGCTCACTTGTTTGCTGTTGCGATATTGATGGCGGAGGAGGAGGTGGCAGTGCCACCATGGCAATCTCACGTACAACCACTTTGTCTTGTATATGATGCTCTGCAAGTTGTCCAAGCCATAAAAGTAGTAATGCAGCACTAAGTACAATGAGGCTAAGGCCAAATGCAAAAAGTGGATGGCGATTGTTTTTTGTTTTTTGAGGCGAGTCAATCGTGTGCATATTATTGCTTCGTAGCTAAGTTAACTTGCGCCGCGCCTGCCAGCTTTGCTTCGTCAATTACTTGAACAAGTAACTCTGTAGGTACTGTTTTATCAGCTTGAATAACCACAGGGCGTTGTTGCTGTTTGAGCATTTGCTCGATACTACTACGTACACCAGCGACACCAATTTGGCTACCATCAAAAAATACTTGTTGAGAGTCGGTTATTGCTAAAAATATAACTTGCTGCTCAAGGCGACTGGCCGATACGGCTTGTGGTTTATCAACTTCAACGCCGCTTTCGCGTACAAATACGGTTGTAACAATAAAAAATATTAGCAATATAAATACCACATCAAGTAGTGGCGACATATCGATATGTTGCCCCGCTTCTTGATCTAGTTTGTGCTTTAATCGTGATTGCATAGTGTTACCCTAACTGTTTACTTAACGTATGTAATTTAGGATTACGCTGCGAATACGCTAAGTAAGCTTGCATTAACCATGCAGGAATAGCGCACACAAGGCCCAATTGAGTTGTTAGTAATGCATCACCAATGGCGTCACTCATTAACTCGTTATGGCCCAGCGCCATTACTTTAAATGTATCAAGCAAACCAACAATGGTACCTAATAAACCAAGTAGCGGAAGAGCAGCTGTTAAAATAGAGCTAACCTCTTGCCAGTAGCCTTTGCGCTGCGCTTGGTATTGTTTAAGGTGCAGTAAGTCATGAAAAATCAGTTGGTATACAAATAAAGCGAGTAAAAGAATACACCAGCAAATAGGGTTACTAACGATTTTTTCAAACATTGGTTTCTCCTTTTTCTAGTTGGCTTAGCTGTAATGCAAAGCCTTCTAGTTGGCTGTAATACGCTTTTGCTTTACGCGATAACAGTGCATTTAATACCAGAGCTGGTATGGCAACGACTAAACCTAATTCAGTTGTTATAAGTGCTTGTGCAATACCGCCCGATACAACTTCTGGGTCACCTGAGCCAAATAAAGTCATCATTTTAAATGTTTCGATCATGCCGCTAACAGTACCTAACAAGCCAAGTAGTGGAGCTACTGCAGCTGTAACGGCAATAGCGCCAATAAAGTTATCGAGTTTATGCTTATCGTGAATTAACTGATTAAATAATTGATCGTCTCGTACTTGGCCTTTTTCGCTTTGCAGCGTTAAGTTGAACAACTGCTGCTGCATGCCTGCAAATTCATTGCTATTTTCAGCTTTAAAAAATTGCTGTAATTGCATTTGAGAGTGCATTTTAATTTTACTTAAACGCAGTAATTGCGCGGCTTTTAATAGCGCAATGGTTAGTGCAAAGCAGGCAAATAAAATAATAGGGATAGCCCATAAACCGCCTTTTTCTAAGTGTTCAAGCGGACTTTCTTGTTGGGCTTGGCTAGTCACTAAGTGCGTTAAACTAGGATCAAAAGTAAGTAATGTAGAGCCTACACCGTTTTGCTTTAAAGTATTATCGAGTGGGTTATCGTCACTTGTTGATTGTACTAACGCTACCTTTAATGCATTAGATTCATCATCCAAATTTAATAAACCCATAAGTTTAGGTGTTTGCGTACTAAACCATGCAACAGGCCCTACTTGAAGGGTACTAGCTTGGCTTAATTCGCCATTACTTAGCACAACCGATTGTTTTTTAAACTGTGGATAAAGTGCCTGTTCTTGATTATTAATTTGCGATATAACGCGGCTTAATAACTCGTTTTGGTTATTAGTCGACTCGTTACTGCTAGCACTATTGCTGGTATTTTGGCGCACAAAACGGCTAAGTAAGTTTAATTGATATTGCTGTTGTTGTTGCCAAGTGTCTAATCGGGTTTGTAACTGATCAAGGCTTAATGTGTTTTCGTCAGCTAGGCGGCGATTAACGGCTGCTTGTTCGCGCAATTTACTGAGCGATTGCTGCTTGGTAAAAATTTGCTTTGCAAGAGTAGCTTGCTCTTTTGAAATACTATTTTGAGTTTTATTTAGAGTGCGTTGCGCTGTTTTAATATCACTTAAAATACTTTGTTTAGCATCATCACTGCTGGCTGCAAAAGAAATGTTTGCGCTAAAAAGTAAAACCGTGGCGCTAAATACTGCAATTATGCTGTTAGTAGCCATTATTTAGCCCCTTGCTGGTTTTTATTTACATAACTTAATATTGGGAGTGTTACCCAATCAGCAGCGCGCTTTTTTTGCTGTACAGCAATACCCAGTGCAACTTGTTCAGCATTAATGCTTGGGTCAAATTCCCACTGCCAACCTAAGTCACTTGGAAAACCAATACCTACATAACTTAAATCTTCGCTTACAAACCATGCTTGAGCTGCACCTAAGTAAAGCTGCTTTACCCATACTTCTTGCCCATCAGGATGCTTAATAGCCATTTCGTGAATAGAAATACGTTGTTGAAAATCATTAAGTAGAGTCAGCATTTTTAGTGCTGTTTGTAATTTATCAGTTGTACTGAGTTTTGAATCGCTTAAATCACCGGTGTTTTTCCAACTACTTAAAAGTGGCGGGGGGAGTTGCACTTGTAATGAAAGTAATTGCTGAGAAATACGCGCTAGTTGATCATTTAATTGCTGTTGATCATTTTCAAGCTCTGATTGCTTGGTAACAAGCTGTTCGCGTTTTTGGGCAAGCTCACTGGTGTTTTTTTTTCTACGCTGATTAAGCTCGCTAAGTTGCTGCTGCTCAGCATTTAGAAGCGTTAAGGTTTGCTCCATGCTGCTTTTTTGTTCAAGCCAATGAGTATTTAATTCTGTGTTTTGATTTTCTATTTGTAGCCATTTATTAACGAGTTGTTCTAGCTCACTAACAGTGTCGGCTTTTACTGCCATAGTGCTACAAAGCGCGATAACTACGCTAATTGGTTTAATTAAGCTTCGCATTACTTAACAACAATCCTGAAAGTTACTACAAGCAATTACAAGGACGTAATTACTGTTAATTTTTGAGTGTGTATACAGTATAGGAATTTACATAACAATGCAATTGATAACAGTTATCGTTTACATTACGTTGTTTGGGTGGTAGGATTTCGCCGAAATTAAATATGTACCTTAAATTAACAATAGTTAAGTGCTTAATAAAAACTACGGAGTAACCATGAGTAAGCCATCGAATAAAGGAAATGCCTACATAAAGCCAATTGCAGCGGTTGTTACGGCAACGCTTTCAACTTGGGCAAGTGCACAGGATGTTCAAGAACTATCGGTAACTAAAGCAGAAACTAAAACTGAGTCTAGCTATGTTGTTGAAAAATCAACGTCTCATAAATACACTCAACCGCTACTCGATACAGCTAAAACTGTAACGGTAATTAACCAAGCGGTAATGAAAGATAGAAACGTAGATAGCTTACGTGATGCTTTACGCAATGTGTCTGGTATTTCTTTAGCTGCAGGTGAGGGTGGCTCACCTACTGGCGATAGCATGTCGATTCGTGGTTTTAGTGCAACAAATGATATTTTTGTAGATGGTATTCGTGATGTTGCAGGTTACACACGTGATATTTACAACATTGAAGCCGTTGAAGTTGCAAAAGGCCCAGGCTCAGCGGTTTCTGGTCGTGGCGCAGCAGGTGGTAGTGTTAATTTAGAAAGTAAAAAGGCGAAGTTAGACAACTTTAACGACGTTTCGCTACGTTTAGGTACAGAAAACGATTACCGTGGTCGTTTTGATACTAACATTCAAGTAAACGACACAAGCGCACTACGTATCAATCTTCTTACTGATAAAGGTGATGTTGCAGGTCGTGACCATGTTGAGAATGAAACAAATGCTGTTGCGTTTGCATTTGCAACAGGGCTTGGTACAAACAGCCGTTTTGATTTAAACCTAGAGTATCAGCGCCAAGACAATTTACCAGATTACGGTATTCCTTGGGTTTACAGTGATACGCCAGTAGCTGAACTTGCAGATAGCGCGCGCTCACCTTCTCCTGTCGATTTTGATAACTTTTACGGTAATATTTACCGTGATTATGAAGATATTGAAGCCTACTCAACAACAGCTCGTTATGAGTATGATTTTTCTCAAAATACTACGTTACGTGTGCAAGGTCGTTTAGGTAAAGTTAAACGTGAATCGGTAACAACTGCACCGCGTTATTTCTCGGTTACAACAGACACTGACATTACCTTTGCAGATGAAAAAACACGTGATACAGAAAATTCACTTGCTGCACTTCAAGTTGATTTAATTGGTAACTATGAATTTGCTGGCTTTACTCACGATGTTGTAGTGGGTGTTGAACTTGCAAACGAAACGTTTACACGCCATAACTTTGTTGCAACTACACCTGATAACCTAATTGAAGATGGAATACGCAACGACTTATACAATCCTGATGCAACAATTGCATTTACGGGTGTGTATGGCCGTGACGGTACAAGCATTGAAGCTAAAGCTAAAAACCAAGCTATTTATGCATTTGATACAGTGACACTTAACAAGCAATGGGAAGTTACAGGCGGAATTCGCTTTGATAGCTTCACTACGGATTATCACAACGATTACAATGACCCAAGCGCTTTAATCTCTACAAGTGACGACTTATTTAGCTGGAATGCAGCTGTAGTTTATAAACCTACAGAAAACGGCAGTGTATATTTAGGCGCAGGTAATTCATTCAATCCATCAGCGGAAAGCCTAACGGTATCTACGCGTTCAAATGCAGCTGATTTAGACGCAGAAGAAAGTCGCAGTTATGAATTAGGAACTAAATGGAGCCTAATGGATGGTCGCCTGCAAACTAATGCTGCACTTTTCCGTACTGAGAAAACCAATGCCCGTACTGATGACCCATTTGCAGATAGCTCAAGTGACGAAATACTCGGTGGTGAACAGCGCGTACAAGGTTTAGAGCTTTCTGCTACTGGCTTAATTACTAAAGAGTGGACTGTAATTGCTTCATACACTTACCAAGATAGCGAAGTAACTGAAGCATTAGGCGACGACGCAACTCAAATCGGTAACGAGCTTGCACGTACGCCTAAAAATAGCGCGAGTGTTTGGACTACGTACGATATGTCGGATAAATTATCGTTTGGTTTAGGTGCGCAATATGTAGGTGAGCGCTACAACGGCACTACGTCAACACGTTCTCGTGCGCCAGGTTATACTATTTTTGACCTGATGGTTGCGTATGACATATCAAAAGATTTGAGCCTGCAGTTTAACGGTGAAAACTTAGGTGATAAAGATTACGTTGATCAGCTAGGTGGCGGGCACTTTGTACCAGGTGATGGTCGTAAGTTTAGCCTAACAGCAAGCTACTCTTTTTAATTTTAAAACAAATTAAAAAGTATGAGTAAATATAAGGGCAGGCCTATTACCTGCCCTTAATTATTTGATAAAAATGTGAGAGGGCGCACATGCTAGTTAAAATTCCAGAGCTATTAACAAAAGAAGAAGTGGCTTATTGTCATGAGGTTTTGCTTAAAGCGCAGTGGGCTGATGGCAGTATTACCGCAGGGCATCAATCAACCAAAGCAAAAAATAACTTACAGCTACCTGAAAATAGCCCTGAATGCCAAGAGCTCGGCGATATTATTATGGCAGCACTTGCGCGCAGTAATTTGTTTATGTCGGCTGCACTTCCTGCAAAAATTTTTCCTCCGTTATTTAATTGTTACCAAGGCGGGCAATCGTTTGGTGTGCATGTAGATAATGCAATTAGACAAGTGCCGGGTACGCCTGTAAAAATTCGTACAGATGTATCAATGACGTTATTTATCAATGACCCTGAAGACTATGAGGGCGGTGAACTTGTTATTGAAGACACTTATGGCTCACATAGCGTAAAGCTGCCAGCAGGCAGTATGGTGTTGTACCCTTCAACGAGTTTACATCGTGTAATGCCAGTAACGAGTGGGCGCAGATTAGCCTCATTTTTTTGGTTACAAAGCATGGTAAACAGCGACGAAAAACGTGGTTTGTTATTTGATTTAGATATGTCGATTCAAAGTTTGCGCAGCAAAGTAGAAGATAGCCCAGAGATTATTCAGTTAACGGGTGTTTATCATAACTTGCTAAGACAGTGGGCGCAGACATAACGAAGAAATTTGTTAGATGTTAGATGTTAGATGTTAGATGTTAGTAATTAAAAGCTGCGCTTTTCGCGAGAGCAAGCTCTTCGCCTACAGCCAAAACTTAACGCTGTGGTTAAATTCACTTGTAGACGCGCTGCTTGCAGGCGTGACGAGCGAAGCTCGTAATTTCTATGTTTTGGTCTCTTCTCATTTACTCCTCTTTTTCTTCTCTTTGTGCAATAAGATTTTAAGTGATTTATTCACAAAGAGGCTAAGAGGGCGCTGCGCTTTAGAGAAGCCAAGAGTAAGTAACAATCAGTTATAAATATTAAAAGCTGCGCTTTTCGCGTGAGCAAGCTAAACGCCTACAGCCAAAATTTACGCTGTGGTTAAATTACTTGTAGACGCGCTGCTTGCTTGCTGGCGTGACGAGCGAAGCTCGTAATTTATATGCTTTGGTGTCTTATCATTTACTCCTCTTTTACTTCTCTTTGTGCAAAAAGATTTTAAGTAATTTATTCACAAAGAGGCTAAGAGGGCGCTGCGCTTTAGAGAAGCCAAAAGTAAGTAACAATCAGTTTTAAATATTAAAAGCTGCGCTCTACGCCTACAACACAGCTATAAAATTGAACTCGGTATTTAAAGTACTCTGTAGGCGCGGTTTTATACCGCGCACTTACTTTAAGTTTGAAGCTTGCTTTACTTAACCCTTATAACCGTTAGGGTTATTTGACTGCCAACGCCATGTATCTTGCATCATTTCATCAATACCGCGCACTGCTTCCCAGCCAAGTTCATTAAGTGCTTTTTCTGGCGCTGCATAACATGCTGCAATATCACCAGGGCGACGAGGTGAAACCTGATAGGGTACAGCTTGATCGCTTGCTTTAATAAATGCATTAACCATTTGTAGTACAGAGTAACCATTACCAGTACCTAGGTTATAAACTAATGCACCCGTGCTGCTGGCAATTTTATCAAGCGCTTTTAAATGACCCATTGCTAAATCGACTACATGTATATAATCGCGCACACCAGTACCATCAACAGTGTCGTAATCATCACCAAATACAGCGAGTTGCTTTAATTTACCTACCGCTACTTGTGCGATAAACGGTAAAAGGTTGTTCGGGATACCGTTAGGATCCTCCCCAATCAAGCCCGATTCATGTGCACCTACTGGGTTAAAGTAACGCAAAATAGCAAACGCAAAGCGCTCATCTGATTTAGCGATATCTTGTAGCATCATTTCAACCATTAGTTTAGATGTGCCGTAAGGGTTGGTAGTACCGCCTACAGGGAAATCTTCTTTAATTGGTAAGCTAGCAGGGTCGCCGTATACCGTAGCTGACGAGCTAAATACTAATTTAAATACACCTGCGTCGCGCATTGCATCAACAAGCGTAAGCGTACCTTGTACATTGTTTTGATAGTACTCAATGGGCTTTGCAACCGACTCGCCCACTGATTTTAAGCCCGCAAAATGTATAACACTATCAACCGTGTGTTTTGCAAATACTGAATCTAAAAAGAATTTATCGAGAATATCGCCTTGGTAAAAAGTGGCCTCTTTGCCTGTAATATTCTTTACGCGCGCAAGTGATTCTTGTGATGAGTTACTTAAATTATCAATAACAACAACATCGTTACCTTGCTGTAAAAGTTCTAAAACAGTGTGCGAGCCAATATAGCCAGCGCCACCGGTTACTAAAATAGTCATGAAAGCTCCGTGGGTACATTTTATCAATTGAGTTAATTTCACCATAAATAGAGGTGATTTACATGCTTTATCTGTAATTTCTATAGTTTAAATAACATCTTTTTTTAATAACGGTAAATTAAGTACTTTTGATTACATTTTACTCAGTACAAGTAACACTTTATACGTAAGATTAAGTTATAGTTAATAAACAAGTGCTAAAATGAGCCTAGTAATAGCTAATGCTAGGTTTACTCCAATCTACACTTTTGTGATTGGTCTACCTCTTTGGAGAAAGATATGAATTTAGTTAAAAAAATAGCAACAACAATGTGTATCGCATTACCTGCGCTTGCCCATGCTGGTGAGTCTGTTGTTAAATGGCATGACTTTAATGATTATCGTGATGTGCGAGCGTCAAACCAAACAAAGAGCTCATATCATAAAAGTGTGGCAGCAAGTTTCGAAAAGCATATGGCTAAACTAGCCGAGCAATTGCCAAAAAATTATAAATTAAACGTAGAGTTTACTGATTTAGATTTAGCAGGTGATGTGCGTTATGGTGGTATTGACCAAATACGTGTTGTTAAGCCAATCTACTTTCCACGTATTAAAATGGATTATTCGCTAAGCGATAGCGACGGTACAGTATTAAGTAAAGGTAGTGATGTAGAGCTTAAAGACATGGGCTTTATGGATAAAATAAAAATGGGCCGCGATGAATCATTTTATTACGAAAAACGCTTACTAACAGAATGGTTTGGTGAGCAAATATTACCAAGTTTAGATTAACTTATAATAATGCCGCTAAATAGCGGCATTTTCGTTTTTAAGCTTTACTTAAAAGTAGCTAACAACGTGAGTATTTGCTGTAACTTAATAACGGTCGTTTTAAGTTTTTCTTCATCAAAACCATCGTTAGATAAGCTTTCAACATCAGCGGCTACATCAAGAACATAAGGCTTAAAACGTTTAGCTTCAAAGCTAAAACCAGCATCTTGTGCAAATAAGGCTTTAAATTTGCCATGGCCTTGTTGTTGTAATTCGTCTAATTTTTTATCGGCATCAAGTGCCTGACGATAAACAATTTTTAAGTTAGTGTTGAGTTGTTCAATTATAGAATCCATGGTTTTCCTAAAGCTTTGTGCTGCATGGCCGACATAATACGTGGATTACATTTAAAAGTCAGGTTGATTAAGGCTTATAATTATGAATATATCAGGTGGAAATTTACCAGCTATGTCTGGTTCAGGCCAAGGCAGCGAGCTTTACACTGCTGCTTTGTCTAAAAAACAGCAATTAGCTGATGGCGCTGCAGCGCTTGCACTTATTGAAGGTGCTGCACAATCGTCAAGTGCGCAAACACCGGCTAAATCGGTAACTGCATCATTGGGTAACAACGTAAATATATACGTTTAAATTAGCTTAAGATCGATAGGTGTTTTGCTTTTTTGACCACCGATTTCTCTTACTAATTTAGGCACTAAAAATCCAGGCAGAGCTTTTAATAGCTCTGCCATTATTTCAATTGCTTGCGCTTCATTAATATCAAAGTGGCTCGCCCCTTCAACTTTATCTAGCAAATACAAATAATACGGCAATACGTCTGCGTCAAATAACGCTTCGCTTAAATTTATTTGCGCATCAACCGTATCGTTCACATCTTTTAAAATTACAGCTTGGTTTAGAAGCGTTACGTTTGCTTGTTTAAGCTTTTGCATGGCAGCTTTAAAATCAGCGTCTATTTCGTTTGCGTGGTTTATGTGATTAATAAAAATAATTTTTAATGGCGATTTTGCTAATCGTTCACATAACTCATCGGTAACTCGCGCCGGTATAACTACTGGCAAACGGCTATGAATTCGCATTCGTTTTATTTGTGGTAATTGCTCAAGCTCATCCAAAAACCAGCTTATTGCATCGTCTTTGGCCATCAGTGGATCGCCACCACTTAAAATCACTTCGTTTATATTGCTATCTGATTTTATATAGCTCAGTGTTTCTAGCAGACTTTTTTTATTGAGTTGGTTTTCTTGATACGGAAAATGCCTTCTAAAGCAGTAACGACAATTTACAGCACAGCCGGTTTTAAACATCACTAAAACACGCGATTTGTATTTATGTAAAACGCCTGGTTGGTCGTTATCTTGCTCAAGTAGGGGATCTTTATTAAAACCCAATTTAGTCAAAAATTCTTGATGGCGTGGCATAACTTGTAGCAAAAGAGGATCGTTTGGATCGCCTTTGCGTATTTTTTTTATAAAAGGGATAGGCACGCGTACCGGAAATAAACTACGGGCTTTTAGGTCGTTTTCATGGACTTGGCTCGATAAACCGACCATTTCAAGCAAGGTTTTTGGGCAGGTAACTACATTTGCTAATTCTTTTTGCCAGTTTTTATGCAAATTTGCTTCATTTCTTTGTATCATTGGCATGTAGATTACTCGAAAAAATATAAATAGAGGAAACGATGGCGAATTATAGCACCAACGAGTTCAAGGGCGGCCTAAAAATTATGATGGACGGCGAGCCTTGCAGTATCTTAGAAAATGAAATGGTAAAACCTGGTAAAGGCCAGGCGTTTAACCGTGTTCGTATCCGTAAACTTATCTCTGGTAAGGTGCTTGAAAAAACCTTTAAATCGGGTGAATCAGTTGAAGGTGCTGATGTAATGGATACTGATTTAGCGTATCTATACACAGACGGCGAATTTTGGCATTTCATGAACAATGAAACATTTGAGCAAATTGCTGCTGACGAAAAAGCACTAGGCGATTCAGTAAAATGGTTAGTTGAAAATGATTTATGCACAATTACATTATGGAACGGCAGCCCTATTGCTGTTACACCACCTAACTTTGTTGAGCTTGAGATCACTGAAACAGATCCAGGCCTTAAAGGCGATACAGCGGGTACTGGTGGTAAACCAGCAACGCTTAGCACAGGCGCTGTGGTACGAGTTCCATTATTCGTACAAATTGGCGAAGTAATTAAAGTAGACACTCGTAACGGTGAATACGTAAGCCGTGTTAAGTAAGCTTTAACATTGTTTATAAAATCCCAGCTTACGCTGGGATTTTTTTTGGAGAAAATATGTCAGCAGATCTTTGGGCCCCAAGCGCAAGCATTGAAACACTAAAACAACGCGCATCGATATTACGTAGCATCCGTGAATTTTTTTATGTACGTGATGTTTTAGAAGTAGAAACGCCAAGCTTAAGTGCTGCCAGTGTAACCGATGTGCACTTAGCTAGTTTTAATACCAAATTTGTAGGTCCAGGGCATGCTGGTGGGCTTCCTCTGTTTTTACAAACATCTCCAGAGTTTGCCATGAAACGCTTGTTAGCAGCAGGCTCAGGCGCTATTTTTCAGCTTTGTAAAGCATTTAGAAATGAAGAAGCGGGTAGCCATCATAATCCTGAATTTACTATGCTGGAATGGTATCGCCCAGGCTTTGATGAATTTACACTTATGGATGAAATGGATGAGTTAATGCAACTTGTTTTAGGTGTCGAGCCTGCAACTAGACTTACTTATCAGCAAGCGTTTGAACAAGTACTCGGCCTCGATCCTTTAACAGCAAGCATAGAGCAATTAAAGCAACTAGCGTGTAAGCAGGGGTTTGCTGATATAGCCCAAAATGAAACGCATAAAGATACCTTACTGCAATTATTATTTTGTATGAAAGTGGAGCCAACAATAGGACAAGAAAAACCGTGTTTTGTTTATCATTTTCCAGCTTCTCAAGCGGCCCTTGCACAAATTTGTGAACATGATGCACGCGTAGCTGGGCGCTTTGAGCTTTATTACAAAAATATGGAATTGGCTAACGGCTTTAACGAATTAACAAATGCTAGTGAGCAAGCTAAACGATTTAATGATGATAACACATACCGCGCTAACAACGGTTTAAAGCAAGTACCAATGGATACGCGTTTAATTAAAGCGCTGGAGCATGGATTACCACAATGCGCAGGGGTTGCTTTGGGGATTGATAGGTTGGTAATGCTCGCAACAAATAAAGAGAAAATTAAAGACGTAATAGCGTTTGATGTTCAAAGAGCGTGATGCTTAGCCTGTAGGCGTAGGTAGAATATTTGTAGGTGCGAATTTATTTCGCGCTCGTGTAATTTAACTTTATAAAAGCGAGGTATAAAACCTCACCTACAATAAAAATCAACCCCAACAACATACGCCAAACCTGTAGGTGCGAATTTATTTTGCGCTTGTGTAACTTAACTTTATAAAAAGCGAGGTATAAAACCTCACCTACAATAAACATCAAACCCAACAACATACGCTAAACTTGTAGGTGCGAATTTATTTCGCGCTTGTGTAATTTAACTTTATAAAAAAGAGAGGTATGAAACCTCACCTACTAATAAACATCAACCCCAAAAATATACGCCCAACCTGTATGTGCGAATTTATTTCGCGCTCGTATAATTTAACTTTATAAAAAGCGAGGTATAAAACCTCACCTACAAATAAAAACACCGCGTTTAATTTAAACGCGGTGTTTTTATTGCTTGCTGTAGCTTTCATTTGAAAGCCAACGGCTGTATTTTACAGATTAAGTGTAAACGTAACACCTGCAACACGAGGCTCACCTAATTGTGTGTAGGTATGCGTTGCGTAACCATCTTGTGGATCGTTACCAAACTCAAAACCACGTGTAGGGACTGTTTCGTCAAACACGTTACGAGCCCATGCGCGTACTGCCCACATGTCTGCTTCGTAGCCAAAGCTTAAATTAACTAAGTTGCTGTTTGGTGCTTGTGAGTTGTGGCTATCAGAGAAGTAGTAATTATCTTTACCTTCAACACCAATCATACCGTAAAGCTCACTTGTAAAGTTATAGCGAGCAGTAAACGCATACTGGTATTTAGGTGACTGTGCTTGCTCACGACCGTCTTGGTTTAAGCCAGACTGCGTTACAAAGTCATCTATTTCAGTGTTTAAGTAACCAGCACTACCCGTTAAAAATAGATTATCAGTTAGTTGGTAACTACCTTCAACTTCTAATCCGTAGTTGCTACCAGAACTTGCGTTATCAACATAACCGGTAAATTGCTGACCTTCTACTTGCCATGCTTTTAACTGAATATCGTCGCGGTGCATGTAAAATGCAGCTAAGCGAAGCGTAAATTTGTCATCAAGCGATGAGCCTTTAACACCAAATTCGCCACTCCATAAATATTCAGGGTCGAAACTGGTGTGTTGCTGGAAAAAATCAGCGCTTAGGTTTAAGCCTTCATCTTTGGCTTTAGCAAGCGCTTCTGAGTTAATACCGCCAGCTTTGTAGCCACGCGTAATGCTGGTGTAGATCATAGTGCGATCAATCACTTGATATTCAAGTGCTATTTTACCGCCAACCATTACGTCGTCAGTGTCTTGTATAAAGCCATTACTATCGGTGTAGTCGCCTTGGTATTGCTCTACACGTAAACCTGTAATGAGTGTTGTTTTAGGGCCAATTGGAGTCGCTACTTGACCATATACTGCAACGTTACTCGTTTCGTAAGTTGAAGAAAACGGGCTTGCTAACCATGTGTATTGGCGCTCTAAATCAACGTCACGGTTTTGGTAATAAATACCCGCAACCCAGTTACCCGTTTTAGAATTAAACTGTAAATCTACAGACTGATCGTCGCGATCGCGGCTGTAAAGATCGGTTGAGCTGTATCCATCTGGATGTAAGCCAGCAGCACATAACTTTGGCTCACTTGTATCGTTACATACCCAGTCTTCGTCAAAGCTGTAAAGTAATTCGGTATCAATAGCCGATAGGTTTAGATTTACATCAAAAGCGTCAAAACCCGTATAAGTATTATTAACACCTATAGCGTAGCTTTCTTGATTATCTTGGCCTGGTTCATCGGCAACACTATTGCGGCTGTTATCAAGCGTAAACGCATCGTAACCATTGTTTATGTCAATATAGTGAAGGTTTAACTCAGTATTTAAATGCTTTGTAAGCTGACTGTTTATTTTAAAGCGGGCTACTTGTTCGTCTTGATTTTGTGTTTCGTCATTTAAGTACAAGTTATCTACGTAGCCGTCTGACTTTCTGCGAAAGTAGCTAACGCGTGCGCTAGTGTCATCTGTTAAACCAGTGCTTGCTGCAATACCTGCTTCGCGGGTGTTGTACGTGCCAGCACCTACTTGTAATTTTAAACTTGGATCGCTCGTGGCTTTAGCTGAACCCATTTGGATCATACCGGCCATACCGTCTGCGCCAAAGCGTGTACCTTGTGGGCCACGATAAATTTCTACTTGGTCTATATCAAATAATAATGAGCTGCCACCAAGACCAGAATAGTTAATACCATCAATAACTAAGCCTACAGATGGATTAATAGGGTCTACAAATTGTGAGCGAAGTCCCACGCCACGAATTTGGATGTAACGACCACGCGACGCACCAGATGCAAAATTTACATTGGCGGCACTGCCTAACATTTCGTCTAAGTAACTTGCACCACGTTGATTAATTTCATCTTCGCTGAATAAGCTCGCACTCGCGCTTAAAGTTTGAATGCTTTCGCGCTGAAAATCGCCAGTTACAACAATTCTTTCTAGGTCGCTATCATCAGCGTTAGCTGCAATTGGTGCACCAAGCAGCGGTAAAAGTGCGGCAGTAATTAAAGACAAACGTAAGTTCATTGGGTTACTTAACTCCATTTTAGGGACTCGTATGGTAGCAATTATTTAAACACATGTGCTATAAACGCGGCAATTATACGTTAAATAATCAGGATTACTAATATGACCTTTAAAGTTGACTTCAAAGTACGTGATTACGAATGTGACTTACAAGGTATCGTAAATAACAGTGTTTATTTTAATTATTTAGAGCATGCTCGCCATGAATTCTTGTACGCACACGGTATTGATTTTGCTCAATTAGCGAAAGATAAAATTAACCTAGTCGTGATGCGCAGCGAAATGGACTATAAACATTCACTACTACCAGGTGATGAATTTTATGTGGCTGTGGAGCCGCAGCGTATCAGTCGTTTAAAATTTGCGTTTAAGCAAACGGTTATACGTAAAAGCGATGAAAAAGTAATGCTCAATGCACTGGTTATAGGAACGTCTGTTAATGAAAAAGGTAGACCGTTTTTACCTGAGCAAATAGATAACGTATTTAAAACTACAACTTAGTACTTAATCGCATAACTTTTGAACTATCATAGAACAAAAATTTACATTTAAAACATGCATTTTTAACGGATAAAGGGCATAAATATTGTTACAATTACATTAATTAGACAATTAGTTAGTAGTAGCATGAAATTAGCAGCAATACCGATGCTTATAGTCGGTTTATGTGTTGGTTGCGCATCAACAGGGACGGTTACCAGTGAGCAGCTTAAATACACCCAATGGCAATTATCACGTGTTGATGGTTTAGCAATTCCACCTTCGTTTAATGCATCAATGAGCTTTATTGAAGCACTGCAAGTAAACGGTTTTGCTGGCTGTAACAAATTTTTTGGTGAAGGCTCGCTTGAAGAAAGTAACCTTACCGTAAGTAAATTAGGAATGACGCGCAAGTCGTGCGGCGAAGACCTTGATGAGTTTGAGCAGCAGTTATTACAAGCCTTAAAGCAAGGTGCAGAGCTTAAAATGCAAGATCAGCAATTAGTCATGCAAGGCGAGCAAACATTTGTGTTTATCCCTAAATAATTTTAAGTTTTTGAAAAACAGCCCCTTGCGGGCAGTTTTTAACTGACGTACACTCAGCGCAGATTTGATGGATAACACCTTCAAATTAACGAACAGAATTTATATATCAATACTTGTCGGAGTGCCAAAGCTAAGTAATTAGTTTTTGGCTGAGATCGCGAAAGCGGGATCCGTGAACCTGATCAGGTTAATACCTGCGTAGGGAACAAGCTGCCTAAATAAGGACGCTTGTGCGTCTTTTTTTATGCGCACAATAAAGTGATTTATTTTTTAGGCTGCAAAGTAGCATGTACGCTACTTTACGATCTTTCTCTATTCCTCGGAATATCTGACAAGACAACCCTTAAGCAATGAGGCAAGTCATGTCAAATACTACAAATAAAGCGTCACGCCGAGAAACTCGTGCTGCCGCGTCTGAATATATTTATAACTTAACGGGTCAACCGTTCCCAAACTCTCATAAAGTATACGTTGAAGGTACTCAACCTGGTGTGCGTGTTGGTATGCGTGAAATCACATTAAGTGATACGTTTATTGGTGGCACAGATGAAAACCCTGTTTATGAGTCAAACGATCCGCTTCGTGTTTACGATACGTCGGGCCCGTATACCGATCCTAATTTTGAACTTGATGTACGCAAAGGCTTACCAAAATTTCGTGAACAATGGATTGAAAGCCGTGGCGACACCGAGGTTTTAGAATCAGTGACGTCGCAGTTCTCGCAGCAACGCATGGCAGATGAAGGGTTAGATCATATTCGCTTTGATCACCTTCCAAAAATTCGCCGTGGTGTCGCTGGTAAAAACGTAACGCAAATGCACTACGCACGCCAAGGGATTATTACCCCTGAAATGGAATACGTAGCTGTTCGTGAAAATATGGGACGTGCAGAAATTCGTAAAGAATTACTTGCCGCGCAGCATAAAGGCGAGTCGTTTGGTGCGAGTATTCCTGAATTTATTACCCCAGAATTTGTACGCGACGAAATAGCCCGTGGTCGCGCTATTTTACCAAATAATATAAACCATCCAGAAACAGAGCCTATGATTGTAGGTCGTAACTTTTTAGTAAAAGTTAATGCCAACATTGGTAATTCATCGGTTAGCTCATCTATTGAAGAAGAAGTAGAAAAAATGGTGTGGTCTACCCGCTGGGGCGCAGACACCGTGATGGACTTATCAACGGGACGTTACATTCACGAAACGCGTGAATGGGTTGTACGTAACTCGCCTGTACCTATTGGCACAGTACCGATTTATCAAGCGCTTGAAAAAGTAAATGGTGTGGCTGAGGATTTAACGTGGGAAATTTTCCGCGATACGCTTATTGAACAAGCCGAGCAGGGTGTTGATTACTTTACTATTCATGCCGGTGTACTGCTTCGCTATGTACCAATGACCGCTAAACGTGTAACCGGTATTGTGTCGCGCGGTGGCTCAATTATGGCTAAGTGGTGTTTAGCGCATCATAAAGAAAACTTTTTATACACGCACTTTGAAGACATTTGCGAAATTTTAAAACAATACGATGTGTGTTTTTCACTCGGTGATGGACTTCGCCCTGGTTCGATTGCTGACGCCAACGATGAAGCACAGTTTAGTGAGCTGCGCACATTAGGTGAACTGACTAAAATTGCGTGGAAGCACGACGTACAAGTATTTATTGAAGGCCCAGGGCATGTGCCAATGCACATGATTAAAGCCAATATGGATGAGCAATTAAAGCATTGCGATGAAGCGCCATTTTACACTTTAGGCCCGTTAACGACCGATATTGCACCAGGGTATGACCATATTACTTCTGGTATTGGGGCGGCTCAAATAGCATGGTACGGCTGTGCAATGCTTTGCTATGTAACACCTAAAGAGCATTTAGGTCTGCCAAATAAAGAAGATGTTAAAGAAGGCTTAATTACCTACAAAATTGCAGCGCATGCCGCCGATTTAGCAAAAGGTCACCCGGGCGCGCAAGAGCGCGATAACGCCTTATCAAAAGCACGCTTTGAGTTTAGATGGCATGACCAATTTAATATTGGTTTAGATCCAGACCGTGCTCGCGAATATCACGACGAAACCCTGCCGCAAGAATCAGGCAAAGTGGCTCACTTTTGTTCTATGTGTGGTCCTAAATTTTGTTCGATGAAAATTAGCCAAGAAGTACGCGATTACGCTAAAGATTTAGAAACACGTGGTATTGATCCTAATAACGCTGGCGACGCTATTGAAATAAAAATGGTTGATGTAGAAGCCGAAATGAAAGCTAAATCTGACCAGTTTAAGCAAACAGGCTCAGAGATTTACCATAAAGCGGTATAAAGTAATTATCGCTAGAAGTTAGATGCAGACGTAGGTGAGGTTTTATACCTCGCTTCTTTAAAAATTGAAGAAGTGCGAAGTAAATTCGCACCTACTAATAACTGCTTTGGAGGTTTGTATGGTTTATAGCATTGCGGTGGTTGGGTTTGGTTTAGCGGGCAGATTAGCTGCGCTTACGCTGAGCAAACAGCACCATGTCACTGTTTTTGAAGCAGACGATGAGCGTACACAAAATAGCGCAGGTAAAGTGGCAGCAGCAATGCTTGCTCCACTTGCAGAGTCGGTATTGTGCGAGACTGATTTAGCTTTAATGGGTCTTGATTCAATGAAGCGCTGGCCGGGTATTATTGCTGAACTTGAAAGTGACGTTTTTTTTCAGCAGCAAGGCACTTTGGTCATTGCGCACCAGCAGGACAAAGGCGATTTACAAAGCTTTGCACAGCGTATAAAACCGCTAGCTGATCACACTGCCGAGCATGTAAATACTCAACAAATTACAATGCTTGAACCTGAACTTGCAGGGCGTTTTAACCAAGGTCTATTTTTACCCTGCGAGGGGCAAATAGATAACCAAGCATTTTATAAAGCCAGCTTTGCACAGCTCAACAAACGCAAAGTAAAGTTTGTATTTAATCAGCGCGTAACCATTGGCGACAACAAAATAAACAATCGACCCTTCGATTACATTATTGATTGCCGTGGGCTTGGTGCTAAAAATACTCAAGATGATAAACCGCTTAGAGGTGTGCGCGGCGAAGTAGCAAGGTTATACGCACCAGAGGTAAGTTTAATCAGGCCTGTGCGTTTAATGCACCCGCGTTATCCAATTTATATAGCGCCTAAACCTAACAGTGAATATGTAATTGGTGCGACTGAAATAGAGTCACAAGACAATGGTGCCGCAACCGTACGCTCAACTCTTGAATTACTTTCAGCGGCTTATACCGTACACAGCGGGTTTGCCGAAGCACGACTACTTAGTATTCAAACCGGATTACGCCCTGCATTTAGCGATAACCGCCCAGAAGTATCACAAGTTGGTAATGTAATTAGCATTAACGGTTTGTATCGACATGGTTATATGTTGGCGCCGGCATTAGTGGCGCAAGCAGTTTCACGAATAGAGTGAGAGTAGAATGAATATTACAATTAATGGCGAGCTACTTAATGTTAATAGTAAAGCACTCGTTGAGGTACTTCAAAGTTTTGGTGCAGTCGCGCCTTTTGCTGTGGCTGTTAATGGCGAATTTATTCCACAAAGTCGGCACAGTAACTATGTACTTAATGAAGGCGACAGTGTTGAGTTGCTGTCACCCATTCAAGGCGGATAAAGCTCATGCAAACTAAAGACTGTTTAACTATTTATGGAGAGCAAATAAAGAGTCGTTTATTAATAGGCTCTGCACTTTATCCGTCGCCCGACATTATGACCCAATCGATAGTCGCCTCTGGCGCTGAAATTGTAACCGTGTCGCTTAGGCGCCAACAAAGTGCAGCGGCAGGTGATGATTTTTGGCAGTTAATAAAAAATACCGGTTTAAAAATACTCCCTAATACTGCAGGGTGCCACAGTGTTAAAGAAGCGATAACGCTTGCAAAAATGTGCCGAGAGGTATTTGCCACCGACTGGATTAAGCTAGAGCTGATTGGCGATGATTACAATTTACAGCCTGACCCTTTTGCGCTACTTGAAGCCACAAAAATATTAATTAATGATGGCTTTAAAGTATTGCCTTATTGCACCGATGACTTAGTACTTTGCCAGCGCTTAAATGAGCTAGGGTGTGAGGTGCTTATGCCGTGGGGGGCGCCAATAGGCACCGGTAAAGGCTTGTTAAATAGCTATAATTTAAAAACTATTCGAGAGCGCTTACCCGATACCACATTAATAGTAGATGCCGGTTTAGGTTTGCCATCGCATGCCTGCCAAGCACTCGAAATGGGGTATGATGCGGTATTATTAAATTCAGCCATTGCAGGGGCGGGTTGCCCAATTACTATGAGCCGCGCATTTAAAGCCGCAGTTGAAGCAGGGCGCTTTGCATATCAAGCAAAAGCAATGCCTGAAAAAGACGTTGCAGCCCCATCAACCCCAACAATGGGTATGCCATTTTGGCATCAGCAGTAAGGAAAGAATATGAATAACGTAGTATGGACAATTGCCGGTTCTGATTCTGGCGGCGGTGCCGGTATTCAAGCAGATATAAAAGCAATGCAAAGTTTTGGTGTACATGGCTGCACGGCAATTACGGCGCTTACTGCACAAAATAGTTTAGGCGTAGAGGCTATTAATGCAGTGTCTACCGATATTATTGAATCGCAGTTACTAGCGCTTGAAAAAGATATGAAAGCCAAAGTGATAAAAATTGGCATGTTAGCCAATGTGCAGCAAATTCAGTTGATCAGCGAACATATAAGTCATTATAAAACTAAGTGGCCTGTGCCTCCCGTTATTGTATATGACCCTGTCGCTATTGCCTCAAGCGGTGACTTACTAACAGAAGAAGATACCGTCAGCGCAATAAAAGAGTGCTTACTGCCGCTGGTGGATGTAATAACCCCAAACACCCACGAAACACAGTTATTAACCGGTGTGTATTTAATTGGCCCGGCTGCAATAAAAGAAGCGGCTAATAAGTTATTAAGCTGGGGGGCAAAAGCCGTTGTTATTAAAGGCGGACATTGGGATTACCCAAGTGGCTACTGTATTGATTATTGTATTGATAGTAATACGCAAAATGGTGAAGAATACTGGTTAGGCAATCAAAAAATACAAACACCGCATAACCACGGCACTGGGTGTAGCATGGCTTCGGTAATTGCTGCGTGTTTAGCTAAAGACTACCCATTAAAAGATGCCTTTATTTTAGCTAAGGCATATATAAACCAAGGGCTAAAACAGTCTGTTCGATACGGCGAGGGGATTGGACCGGTTGCTCAGACCTCGTTCCCCACTAATTTAGCTGACTACCCACAAGTAATTGAGCCCGGTAGCTGGCTAGGTGATGAACTAGATTTTGATGTGCCGCTTGATTTTAATATGGCTGCTGATTTTGCACCTTGTGAAACACAATCGCTGGGCTTATATGCGGTTGTTGATAGCACCGATTGGTTAGAAAAATGCTTACAACAAGGCATTAAAACAGCGCAGTTACGCGTTAAAAATAAAACACAAGACGAGCTTGGTGAGCTTATTAAGCAAGCTGTTGAGCTGGGCAAGCAATACAACGCACAGGTATTTATAAACGATTACTGGCAGCTAGCTATTAAGCATGGTGCGTATGGTGTGCATTTAGGGCAAGAGGATTTAGAGATTGCTAATTTAGCGGCAATTAAAGACGCTGGGTTAAGGCTTGGGCTTTCTACTCATGGTTTTTATGAAATGCTGCGTGCGCATAATTATCGCCCTAGTTATATGGCATTTGGTGCTATTTACCCAACCACAACAAAAGATATGACAGGGCAAATACAAGGCCTTGAAAAGCTGATTAAATTTGTACCGCTAATGCAAAGTTACCCCACAGTGGCAATAGGCGGTATTGATTTAAGCCGTGCTGAGCAGGTAGCTAAAACCGGTGTGGGCAGTGTTGCCGTAGTGCGTGCGATTACCGAAACTGATAATTACGTAGAAGCTATAAGCGCTCTGCAAGTAGCGATAAGTACTGCTGATTAATATTAACAAGGGCAGTAAAAGTGAATGAGCTAAGCGATAAAGAAACCCTGCGTTACAGTCGCCATTTATTGCTTGAAGAAGTTGGGCTTGAAGGGCAGTTAACGCTTAAATCCTCAACGGTTGCAGTTGTGGGTGCTGGCGGGCTAGGTAGCCCCGCGCTTTTATATTTAGCTGCGGCGGGCATTGGAACGCTTATTTTAATTGACGATGACGAAGTTGAGCTTTCAAACTTACAGCGCCAAGTGCTTTATAAAATAAACCACTTAGGGCAAAACAAGGTCGCCGCCGCAGGTAAAGTATTAGCGAGTCTTAATAATCAAATAAACATAGTAACGTATTGCCAAAAGTTAGATGAGAGTAATGCAGCTAACATTTTAAAAGGTGCTGATATAGTGCTTGATTGCTCTGATAACTTTAGTACTCGGTATAGCGTTAATCGTTATTGTATTGCTAATAAAACACCGTTAATTTCTGGTGCAGCTTTAGTAACTAAAGGGCAGTTAATAGGCTTTGATTTTAGGCAAAGTGATAGCCCGTGTTATGGCTGTGTTTTTCCACAGGGCGACAATACACCCGTTATAAATTGCAGTAACGCAGGAGTGATTAGCCCGCTACTTGGTGTAATAGGCTCTATGCAGGCGCAACTTACGCTCAACTTATTAATGGGGCATGCAGAGGGATGTGTATTTATAACGTTTGATGCGCTTACTTTAAAGCAGCAGCACTTTAAAGTGATTAAAGATTCAGAGTGTAAAGAGTGTGGTAAATAGGTTTTTGAGGGGCTTGTGCCTGTTATTACATGTGGCGTTAAAGAATTAAAAGCTGCGCTTTTCGCGTGAGCAAGCTTCACGCCTACAGTACATCAAAACTCTTACACCAAGCTTGTATACGCACAGCTTGCTGGCGTGACGAGAAAAGCTCGTAATTTCTATGCCAGATGTCTTCTCATTTACATCTCTTTTGCTTCTCTTAGTGCAATAAGATCTTAAGTGATTTATTCACAAAGAGGTTAAGAGGGCGCTTCGCTTTAGAGAAGCCAATTAATAGTTATCAGTTATAAATATTAAAAGCGGCGCTTTACGCGTGTGCAGGCTTTACCCCTTCAAAAATAAAAAACCGCGTTAATTAAACGCGGTTTTTTTAATTTCGAATTAACGATTGATTTTAATCGTTAATTTTTGCAAACGCAGTACCTAAGCGAGTAACCACTTCTGGTAGTTGGTCATCCAGTATTTCAGCTTTATCAGCACCCCATGCTAGTACCACAGTAGAGCCTAATTTAAAGCGACCCATTTCTTCACCCTTTTTAAGCGTGATAGCGTTATCGCCAGTGGTTGGGTATTTCCAACTAAATACATCGCTACCTGCTGGTGGTGTTACTGTACCAGCCCAAATAGTTTCAATACTTGCCACTATTGTTGCGCCAACAAGCACCATAGCAAGCGGACCAATTTCAGTTTCAAAAATTGCTACTACACGTTCGTTACGTGCAAACAAGTTAGGCACGTTTTGCGCTGTAAGTGGGTTTACTGAAAATAAGTCACCTGGCACGTAAATCATTTTGCTTAGTGTGCCATCAATTGGCATATGAATACGGTGGTAATCTTTAGGCGCTAAATAAATAGTGGCAAACTTACCGCCTAAAAAAGGTGTTGTGTCATCTTGTGAGCCGCCTAGCAGTGCTTGTAAGCTGTAGTCGTGACCTTTAGCTTGTATGAGCTGTCCGTCAACAATATCGCCTAGTTGGCTGATTGCGCCATCCACTGGATGAATAATAATGTCACTATCTTCTACCATTGGACGCACGCCGTCTTTTAAAGGACGGGTAAAAAATTCATTAAAGCTTTTGTAATGAGCCGGATCTGAATATTGTGCTTCGCTCATGTCTATTTTGTATTGTTTAATAAATAGTTTAATTAACGTGGTTGTTAAAGCGCCCGCTTTAGCAGCAGCTAATTTACCTACTACGCGCGAAATAAAATGTTTTGGCATTGCATACTGCATTGCGATTTTAAATTTGTCTAAACTCACAGTTTTTTCCTAAATTATACGCGAGGTGCGCGAGAACCGGCACGACCATCAGCCATTGTTTCTAAAATTCGGTGGTAGCTGTCAAAGCGCAATTGCGAAATTCTTCCATCGGCTACTGCTTCTTTAACGATGCAACCCGGATCGTTCAAGTGTTTACAGTCTCTAAAACGACATCCGCCTATAAACTCTCTAAACTCTTTAAAACACCACGTTACACGCTCAACATCTAAATGCCATAAACCAAATTCACGAATTCCTGGTGAGTCGATTAAGTTACCGCCGCTTGGTAAATGGTGAAGGCGTGAAACAGTTGTTGTGTGTTGGCCAAGGCCACTGTTTTCAGATACTTCTTTAGTTAATATTTCAGCATTTGGCAAAACAGTATTAACGAGGGTTGATTTACCCACACCACTTTGGCCAACAAAAATATTATTTTTATCAACAAGTACTTCTTTTAATTTATCGATACCATCGCCTGATATATTACTAACAAGGAGTACTTGGTAATCAAGTTTACGATAGATATCGAGAACTTTTTGTATTTCGTTAAGGCCTGCTTCGTCAATTAAATCGGTTTTATTGAGCACTAAAATTGGCTCAATGCCCATATCTTCACAGGCTATTAAATAACGGTCGATAATACTGGGTGTAAATTCGGGTAATACCGCCGATACCATGAGTATTTGGTCAATGTTGGCTGCAATAACTTTAACACCGTCGTAAAAATCAGGGCGGGTAAGTTGCGAGCGACGCTCTTGCGTGGCTTCAATTACACCGGCTAAATCACCTTCACTTACTTTGGCACGGCGAAATAATACTTCATCACCACATACTAAATTAGACACAGTACGGCGTATATTACAGCGAAGTACATCGCCATTTTCAGTTTCGACATCGGCGTGTTGGCCAAAACGACTGATCACAATTGCGCTCTCGACCTGACCTAAGTTATCGGTTTGCCATTCTTGCGCCCCTTTTTTAGCCGGTCTTGAGTCTGCGCTATTAATGCGCTTTTGGTGATTGGCCTTGATCTGACGCGATTGGCCTTTACTTAATTTTTTTTGTTTTGCCACTGGAGGCCTATAACCTTAGTTAAATGTCGCTTTTCCTAAAAAAAGCTTTAGCTCGACGGTTGATGCTAATATGATATATCGAAATGCGTTGGATCTAAAGGAAAGCACCGCTTAGGTAATTATGACTATTAATAAATCAAATTTAATTTGGCTCGATCTTGAAATGACCGGACTCGAACCAGAGACCGATAAAATACTCGAAATTGCGACGGTTGTCACTGACGCAGACCTGAATATATTAGCCGAAGGGCCAACTATAGCTATTCATCAAAGTGATGAATTACTAAATGGCATGGACGAGTGGTGTACTACTCAGCATGGTAAGTCGGGTTTAACAGCACGCTGCAAAGCAAGTACCTTTGATGAAGCCTATGCTGTAGAGCAAACTTTAGCGTTTTTAAAGCAGTGGGTACCAGCAGGCACTTCGCCAATGTGTGGTAATTCAATTGGTCAAGACCGCCGCTTTATGAATAAATATATGCGCGAGCTTGAAGACTTCTTTCATTACAGAAATCTTGATGTGAGTACTATTAAAGAATTAGCACGTCGCTGGAAACCAGAAGTGCTTGCAAAAGTGAACAAAAAAGGCTCACACCTTGCTTTGGATGACATTAAAGATTCGATTATGGAATTAAAAGTCTATAGAGAAAATTTCTTTAATTTGTAAAAAACACTTGCAAACAGACTGTATTATTGTAGAATCCTGCCCCGCTCAAGACGATAACCCACGCGGGGTTAGTGTGTTTGAGTGATTGAATTACCATCAATTAATGCGGTACTAGCTCAGTTGGTAGAGCGCGACCTTGCCAAGGTCGAGGTCACGAGTTCGAGCCTCGTGTACCGCTCCAATTTCTAACCAAAAGAAATTGTAGTGAATAAAAGCTAGCTCAGTTGCTAGGATGTTGAACGCAATTTATTGCACATCAATAAAATAACTGAAAAATGCGGTACTAGCTCAGTTGCTAGAATGTTGAACGCGACCTGTCGCGCACCAACGTAAAATAACTGAAGAAGTGAAAATGCGGTACTAGCTCAGTTGGTAGAGCGCGACCTTGCCAAGGTCGAGGTCACGAGTTCGAGCCTCGTGTACCGCTCCAATTTCTAACCAAAAGAAATTGTAGTGATAGTAAATTTAGTTATACGGTACTAGCTCAGTTGCTAGAATGTTGAACGCGACCTGTCGCGCTTAAGCGTAAAATAACTAAAGAAATAAAAATGCGGTACTAGCTCAGTTGGTAGAGCGCGACCTTGCCAAGGTCGAGGTCACGAGTTCGAGCCTCGTGTACCGCTCCAATCTTTTTATATCCTTTCAAAATTTTCTATATTAAAAATCATAAATAAAATTATAATTTAAAATCTCTCTTATCTACTTTATTCTATGTGCAATATTCAGCATTGAAGTTTTGGTTGTTAGAAGCTATCGCTTCGCGCCACAAGAAAGGTGTCGTACTTTGAAGTTATGAGGTATGAGTGAGGTACAGAAGAGCTAATACTTTGAAACCTGAAGCTTTTGTTAAAATAGCTCCCCCTGAATAGTTGCTATAATACGTCTAGCTCCGCCTGAGTTACGATGTTCACCTAAATAAATGCCTTGCCATGTACCTAACGCTAAATAACCATTTGAAATAGGAATACTTAGCTCGCAGCCTAACGTACTGGTTTTAATATGCGCGGGCATGTCGTCATCACCTTCATAATCGTGGCGGTAGTAAGGTTGACGCTCAGGAACGAATTTATTGAAATGGCTCTCCATGTCCATACGAACAGTGGGATCTGCATTTTCGTTTATTGTAAGGCTCGCTGAGGTATGCTGAATAAATAAATGTAACAAGCCTATTTTGTAACTCGCCAGTTCAGGAAGTTGAGATAATATTTCGCCATCAATTATATGAAAACCTCGCAGGCGAGGTTTTAATGTAATTTGCTTTTGCTGCCAACTCATAGTTTATCGAAGCTAACTTCAATGTTTGCATTACCTGCGTCACAGCTAAATGGCATGATGATCTTTTTACCTTGGCTTTTATGAGTAATTGTATGACCTTTACCCGATACCACAATAGGCGTTGCCATATCAAAGTCGAAGCCTTTCTCGCCAAGTAAATTTTTAGCACCACCAGTTACCATGTTGGTTATTTCGCCAACCATATCGGTAACTTCTTCATCTATGGTATCAGGGCGTTCGCCAAGCATACGTTCCATAATGGTCAACGCTAACTCTTCATCAAACGTAATTGAAAACGATCCACGAGTTTGCGGGCCAACCATACCAATCAAACCTGATACATCACCACAGGCTATCTCATCAGTTTTAATGCGAGGTTTACCCGGCTTCAATTGAGTTTGAGCCATAGTGCTTAAAACATTAATTAAAGAAGATAAAAAAGGATTGATGAATTCTACATTCATAGTGGCTACTCTTAAATTTGTTCTGTGAAATGACTATATAGTTTGAGTATAGTCACTAAGGATAACTTTGAAGGATTATGATGCTCTGCAAGATTCACATTTACCATGTGCTTCTATTGTTTGCCCTGATACGACAAAGCCACCTTCGGCAGCTAGATTATTAAGCTCATGCGAAATTACACTCGAGTGTAATTCTTTAACAAAGCCACATGTATCGCAAATTAATAATTGTACCGGGTGAATATGATCAAAATGATGGCACAGCATAAATGCATTTGTGCTTTCAATTTTATGAATAAAACCTAGTTCAGCTAAAAAGTCTAATGCACGATAAATAGTTGCAGGTTTAGCACCTGTTTCAGTTACTTTTAATTGCTCAAGCAAATCGTATGCACCAACACCACCTTGTGCACTGGCTAATAGACGAAATACTTTCTCGCGGATAGGCGTAAAACGCGCACCACGGTTGTCACAAACTTGTTTTGCTTTACTTACGAGTGATTCTATATTCATCATTACTCTTATCCTTATGCTACCGTGATATACTAACATACTGTGTTGTAGTTGCAGCGTTTTTATTAAGCGCTTTTTACCTAGGAAACCCAGTAATGCACGAACTATTGGCTATATTTATTTTCTTTTTTGCGGTTATTGACCCCATTGGCACTGTACCTGTATTTATTGCAGTCACACGTGGTGATGATGAGAAATTTAAACGTAAAGTTATATTTAAAGCGGTAGGCGTATCTGCATTAGTGCTCTTATTTTTTGTACTCGCAGGTGAGCAATTACTTAACGCAATTGAAATTCCACTTTCGGCTTTTCAAATAGCCGGCGGTATCATATTACTTATTTTTGCGCTTTCAATGATATTTGGTGAAAGTAAACCTGAAGCCGAAATTAAAAGTGTACGCGACAGCACTGAAACCGCTATTTTTCCGCTTGCGATTCCGTCTATCGCGAGCCCTGGCGCTATGTTAGGCGCCGTATTAATGACTCGTAATGAAGAATATACCTGGGTTGAGCAATTACTAACGTCTTCAATGATGCTTGCTGTATTAGCGGTTGTACTGGTTTTGTTACTGCTTGCAACGCATGTACATAAATTAATTGGTGATAGTGGTGCAAGTATAATAAGTAGAATTATGGGGCTTATTTTAAGCTCGGTTGCGGTTACCAATATTTTAAATGGCATAGCCCATTATTTTGGCTTGCAGGTATTTAATTAAAAGTAGTCCCTACTTAGAGGTGCAAGGCGTTACGCTATATTGCTGTTCTGGGTTTTTGGCGATCATTATGATCTAATGACGACTTAATATCTTCGTAGCTTCCTCTCAACGTTTTTTAAGTGTTCCCTTACTTCTTTCTATAGAGTGCTGTACAGAGAATAGGTATTAATATAGCCCTCAATCTATGTTGCTATCGTGATTAGTGATAAGAGTTACCCCACCCAGCAAAAATAAGCATGTTTCATATAAATAAAACTGCGTCATTTATAGTCTTGAATGATTTCATAAAAAATTTTACTAAGTAAGCAACCCTTCCTATATTTACTAGTGATATTGCCCCACATATGAAATAAATTTTTTTTAACAGTTTATTTAGTTATTACATTTTAGCTTTGTTATAAGGAATACTGACGGTGATGTAGTGTGGGAGTTTTTTTGTTTCCTTATTTAAAAGAGAAAATTATGAAAAATAAAACTGTAAAGCTCACGGTATGTTTATTAACTTTTTTAGCTCCAATTGCTCAAGCCAGTGATGAGGTAAAGCATATTCCTGGTTTTTTTATTGGTACTACACATTTTGATAGTGAGACTGAGTTTACGTTTGGTGTTGAATATGAATATAAGTTTACTCAAGCTTGGGGCGCTGGGGTGATATTTGAGCGTACAAACGATGCTCATCATGGCGATGGTACTGCTGTAGCTTTGGCTTCGCTTTATTATCATCCAACCAAAAGTATACGTTTAGGTGTGGGCTATGGTGAGGAGAGAATTGGCGGAGCTCACCCTCATAATGAAAATTTATACCGCATAAGTTCTGCTTATGATTTTCATATAGGAGATTTTGGAATTGCACCCACTATAGCTGTTGATTTTATTGATAATGAAGAAGCAATTGTTGTGGGTTTAGCTATTACCAGACCTTTTTAATGTGTTGACTTGTAACTGTAGAGTTAGGTTAAACCTAAATTATTAAGAGGTCTGAAATGTTAAATAAATTGTCTATTACAAGTAAAATATACCTTCTAGGGGTATCACAAATACTACTAATGTTTGTGATCGGAGTTATATCTTTAATACAAATGAATAAAATTGGTATAGAGCTAGTTGATATAGCTGAGCGAGATATACCGCTTAGCAATATGCTTTCTAAAATGTCTGAGCATAAATTAGAACAGACAATATTATTTCAGCGAGCTTTATTACAGGTAAGTTTAAATCCAGAGGGTGACAATGCAGAAATTGAGCAAAAACTCACTTCATTAACACAGAAAATTAAGAGTGAATTTGATAAGTCAGAAAAATTTGTCACTGACTCAATTGATAAATTGCATAGTGAAAAAGCGAAATTGAGTTTTAAGTCTCTCGCGAGCGATTTAAAGCTTTTAAATAAAGAGTATCAAAGTATTGCTGTGAGTATTAGTGATGTTATTGAGATGACTAAAACGCAGACCGTTTCTAGTGTGAGTAATAAAGTAAAATCAATAGAGGTTGCGGAAGATAAATTCGATAAAAAGCTTATAGCTTTACTGTCCCAGATCCAAAAATTTACCTTAAATTCAGCGCTCCAAGCTGAAAATGATGAAAAACAAGGTATTCATTTTATTCTTTATATATTTATATTCTCCGTCATTGTTGGCGTTGCTTTATCATATTTGATCAGTCGAGCAATTGCTTTACCAGTGAATAAGCTAAAAAATAGATTGATTGAAATAGCTGATGGCGATGGTGATTTAACTTTAAAACTTGACGAGAGCGCTGGTGATGAAACTGGAGATACAGCGAGAGCATTTAATAAATTTTTACTAATGCTAAGAGAAACAATAAACGAGGCTAATATACACCTCTCCCAATTAGATGAATCATCAAAGTTTGCTGTAACTGTAATGCAAGAAACAGTCGTTAATGTTGAAATGCAAAGAGCTGAGACAGAAATGGTTTCAACCGCTGTAGAGGAAATGAATTGTACTACCCAAGAGGTTGCTAGTAATACCCAAAATGCATCGGACGTAACTGAAGCAGTTAAAGAGCGTGTATCAAAGGGGAAATTAGAAGCTTCACAAGCAAAAGTTGTTATTCAGCGTTTAGCTCAAGAAATAGATGAAGCAAGCACTGTAATAGAGTGCCTTGTTACTGAAACGAACAGCATTGGTAGTGTTTTAGACACAATACAAAGCATTGCCGAACAGACTAACTTACTTGCTTTAAATGCGGCTATAGAAGCTGCACGCGCTGGTGATACTGGTAGAGGCTTTGCAGTAGTTGCGGATGAAGTGAGAGCGCTTGCTCAACGAACGCAGGTTTCAACCATTGATATACAAGGACTGGTTACTCGCTTACAAAGCGAAGCTAAAAATGCGGTTATTAGTATGAATAAAGGCATTAATAGTGCTGACGAGTGCCTGCAAAAAAGTACTCAAACGTCAGAAATATTTGCCAACTCAGCCATCGCTGTTAATGAAATTACAGACTTAAACTTACAGATTGCTACCGCAGCAGAAGAGCAATCTGCTGTTGTAAGTGAAATAAATCAAAATCTGATTAATATTACTAACATTGCAATAGAAACGTCTACAGGTGCAAAAAATACATCAGAAGCGAATGAAAGTATTGCCCGATACATCGCAAATTTAAGAGTGAATTTAAATAAATTTAAAGTTTAAATTATATTTTTGGCTTAGCGGCGTTAATGGAATCGAATTATTGCTCGTCAAAAAATATATCCCTAAGGTAGATAATCGCTTTATGAAATATGGTTATGTGCTTGTCTTGCTGCAGTTGTATTAGTTTCATTATTGCCGCACAGACAAATTAATCAATAATAGTCGCGTTAATATATTGAGCCTGTTAAATATTCAGTTTTAAGATTTGTTTTATCTAGGGGAATTAATCGCGGCGTGAGGTTTGTAACCTTGTGGGCTCGCTAAAAAACGGGGCAAAGTTTTTGTGTTCTGTTAATGTCCCTAATCTAAACCTATGTAGGCTACAAAGGTAAATCGCCCCAAGGGCGAATCCAAAGGGCAACATCTGTTTGGTATTTATACTGCGTTATCGCCTATTTATAGGGGTAGCCACATCACGTAGACTTTGCCTTACCTAAAAATAAACATAGCTGTTGAAAGTTTAACCTCACAGGTAAATGGGCTTTAGCAGAGTCATATGGTTTATTTTAATTGGTGTAGATTATTATTTTGGTTTTTAGGTGTTTTCTTTACATTGATGCTCGCTAGGCTTTTGTGTAAAATGCAGCGCCTTTTAAGCTGTGCTTAATAACTTTAATACCCTGAGGTTTGCTTTGAATAAATGTACTTTGGATAGACGCTTTTCTGTGGCACCAATGCTTGATTGGACCGATCGTTAAATACTTCAACTGCAACTATTTGTTTTTTTTATGATTAATTGTTGTTTGTAATTGGGTTTTATTTTTTGGGGTCAGTAGCGGGGGCAAAATATCTAAGCTTTATTTTCATTATTATGATCTATTTGAAATTGTTATAGGTAGTAAGTTAGATATTTTAATATCTTAAATCATCACACAACCCTTGTAAACACTGAGTTTTATTGAAATATAGCGGAATTATAATTTCATAAATCAGATCGATTAGGTAAGTTAATCTTATTTTATGCATCACTACTTATTTGAACATTAACTATCGGTCCCACAAATCATTGAGTGAAAATAAAGATTCGAGGTCAAAAGGGGTCAAAATTGAAGAGAGATGTAACTCATTTTTAAAGTGCTTTATATGCTTATTTCCTCACCTATTCTTCTGTCAATATAATCATTTAAATACACATTCATTGATACTTATTTGTCTTTTTAGACTGACACACGGAAAAATAAATAGTACGTTCTCTCCGTATCTAATACTGTTCGTCTCGCAAGCTTCTGCAATCCCTTCTAAAGGCGCAAAGATTCAATAGGTGAATTGCTGTAACAGTATTGTCTGAGTTAGTTATGATTTATCTTTTTTCTAGTACATAGCCTCGTTGTTATAAGGTACTTATTAGTATTCAGTAAAATTATTGATCTTTAGGGATAAAATCAACTTTGGACTTTTTGTTATTCCTGAAAGTTCTACGGTTCAATCCTGAAAGTTCTCTACTTTTTCAATATTTTTCCTAATAATTCTCAACTATAATCTCAATAATTCACAATAATAAGATATAACTTTTTAAGATAGTTTAGATTTAGAAATGGATATATTCATATATCAGGTTTAAGCATTTAAAATGATTAATATGACGTATTATTCTTTAAATGCTTGCTATGCAAGCTTTTCTGATGATTTTTATAGATTAGTTGTCGTAGAACATATAAACACAATCTGACTTTATTTAACCAGAGATGAAAAATCTATGATTTTTTTTGCGAAGCATTCCCTATCTTTTTATATAAAAAAAGCCATACCGTAAAATTAATTACATTGTATGACTTGATTTAAATTATTTTTGAGATAAAACATATTTATAACAAAAAAAGAAAAGGCAATGTGGAGTTACCTTTAAAGTATCTTAATAACAAAAAAAGATACTATATTTAATACCTCAAATATTAATTCTGTCAATATCTCTCTTATATTTTTCTTTTTTAAAATTTAAAAACATTATAAAAAAGGAAAAAAATATGCTTACAATTTTAAACTCATACAAAAAAGGTTTCTCTAAAGAAACTATAATTGCACCAACATTTATGATCCAATCAGGTTTTTTTCGTAATAGAACAGAGCAACTGAATCCAATAAAGAATCATATCAGAAGTGAAGTAGTTGAATTGAACAATATGCAATTAGATATTAAGCACGGAGCTTTGATATTCAGCGAAATGCTTAAAATACACCAACACACGGCATTAAAAAAAGAAAATGAACAGACTATTACACTTAAATTTAATTCGTGTGCTGACGAGCTTGTTAGGGCTTGTAAAATCAAATCAAATTATACAATTACTCAAATCACTGAAGCATTAAAACTATTCTCTACTGATTTAGCGCCTAATAAGGTTATTTCAGTAACAAGCTTAAAAGATAATAAAAAAGTAACATTTAGCATTTTCTCAACACTTAAATTAAATCTAAAAAATAAAACTATATCTTTTGTTTTTAGCGAAAAATTTATTAATTTTTTGAACAAAGAAGAAAGCTCAATTACTTATATTCAAGTTGATGAGTTCATTAAAGTAGCATCAAATAAGACAGGTGGTTCTTTATTTTTTATGATTCAGTCAATATCAAATATTAAAAAAGATAAGTTCTTTGCTACAAAGTATTTGATTAATGCGCTTGGTATATATAAAAACTGTAATAAGTTACTAAATAATGCATTTGAAAACCTTAAAGAAAAAGGTTTTTTAAACTTTGAAAAAATTGTTACAGCAAAACCACTTGCTGGAAATAAGTGGTTAAAATGGTCAATATACAAAATACAAGACATTGCAAAAAAAGTTGTTGAATCTACTACAATAAAAGCACTTAAAAAAGTACCTAAAAAAATAGAAATTAATAGTAAATTAATGAACACCGCAAAAGGGAGAGAGATATTTAATAGTTTAATAAACGGTAAGTCTGATGAAGATATAGCCTTTGATATATTTAATACTGATTATCTTCAATATACAAAAGATGGTGTAAAGGAACTTGTTAAAGTTAAATACTAAACATACAAATAAAAATGCAGGACAAATAAAAATATATATATTTAAAGTTTTGATATATACATATATATTGACATTCGATATGTATTGCTATATGATTTAGTTAGGTTGATTATCTTATTTGGAGATTTACTAAAATTATTACAACTTATGTTTTCATTGAAAATATTTAAATCTTGTCTTTGTGAGACTTAAATATTTTAAATTATACATAAATTAAAAAGGAAAAAATTATGAGCAAAAGTAAAAAAAGAAATACATTAATCGCACTGTCAATTCTTTTAGCAGGAGGGTTAACTGGAAAGTTATTATTTATTGGAGCAGTATTAGCTTCTTTACTTGTATTAGGTACTGTTTGGTACGGTATACAACAAGCTTTTTACGGCTTTAAATCATTAGTTCGCTTTTAATCTCTCACTAATAATAAAATACAATGGTTCTTTCTTTTAATGTTCCACTCTTTTTCATACAACAAAAACAACGCATAAATGCGCTGTAAATAATGTTACCTCCTTATAGTAAACAGACTCTAGGGAATTGAGTGTGTTCTGGATATAAAAACTTCCCGTGTTCGTTATCCACTTTAAAAACAGCTTCAAAGATAGGTTCTTTTTTAGATTTATTAAGCTTTTTAGCTTTCTCAAATTTGGATGTTATTTTACCATTAACTTTTTCACTACCTGATCTTTTAAATATACTAAAAGAGTATTCATCATCACCTACGTCTTTCAAACTATACATTAATCCAGATCTTCCAGAGTCATTATCTTTTTTACTATAAAAAGTATAAGTACCATCAATATCATTTAGATCATAAGTTGGCGAGAACTTAACTCCATTGAATTTAACTCCCATATTTAAATCGGGCATAAAATAAATAGAGGTAAATTTTATTTTTTCAACTCCCTCATATCTTAAATATATTCCATTAATATCACTTTTACCTACATTTGTAACATTAGCCTTATATTCCTCAATACAATCGTTCTTATATAAATTAAAATCAATTTCATTTGGTGTTGCTTGCGCTGTTCCTACAATAGAATTAATTAATGTTATTACTAATATCTTTCCTTTCATAATATTCTCCTTTTATATTATATATAATATCTGGACCTTAATATATTTCAAGCTATAGTCTTAATATTTTTTTCCCTTTTAATGCAAATGTTTTTGGATTGTCTTTTATGTTTTCACTTTTTGATTTTGATTTAGAGTTGATGTAATTGTATGTCCAGAACATCAGGTATATTTGAACAGCTAGTAAGCCTAAACAAACAATTAAATATACCGTTAAGTTTAGTATGGCCAATATAGACTGATAACCATTATTTAAAATATCAACATTATCTATAAGATGCTGTATTACATTTGCGAAAAGTGATGTTCCAACAATAGGTATTAATAAGCTTAAAGATATATTTTGAATATTAAAATATATGTCATTTATCTCATCTCCAAGATAAATAATATCTACTTTTAAAAATAGACTTGATAAAAATTTCAGAGAAATAAGAATTAATGCTGTAATTATCGTAGGTAAAAACAATGCGTATCCAATAGAAATAAATGTCACTGTTAATACTTCTTTATAAAAACTTAAAAATATACATATGGAACCAATAGTATCAATCATTGTTAGCTTGCCTAGTGGCTTTCCTTGTTTTTTGAATGCTCTTTTAGCGATAGCTACAGATATTTTAGTAATTGTTCCTACAGCTAAAAATGAGGCTTTGTTTTCTTGAATGGCTAAAAGAACATCAGAATTAATTTTAAATTCTTCATTAAGAGAGTCCGAGTATTCACCAATTAATTTTTCAGGATCAGTAATCCAAGTAAATTGACGAAGTAAATTTGAGGCAAAATTATTAGCGTTTTCAAAAGATGAAAGCGAAGAGTGATTTAAATATGAGAAATAATCATCTACCGATTCAATAACTTTTAAATCAGTTACTAGACTTTGTAAATGCCTTCCCGTTTCAAAATCACGTCTGTATGGAGATATAAACTGCAATTCATTAACTCTATCTTTGATAATCTTTCCGTATTCTTCATCTCTATTTGGTATTGTCATTGCTTCAACAGCTTGATCATAGGCAGAAGCCATTTTCCCTTCTTTAACTATTTTTTGTATTAATTCCATTTCCCTTTTTATAATATTTGAATAGTCTGTTACAAAAGACTCAATAGTAAAATTAAAATGAGTATCGAAGTCACCTAACGTCTTATCTGTTTCAATAAGAGAGAAATCACCATTTGTATAATCACGACAATATGTTTCATAATTATTTTTATTCTTATTTTTTAAAATATTACAATTTACAGCGTGAAATTCATTCGCCAGCCTCGCAATTTCAATAGAATACTTATTGATTGTCGAATTAATACCTTGGCTAAAACCTAACGAATACTGTTTACCACAGTCGATTAAATGTGATGATTCTGATACTTGAGAGCAATGATTAATTGCCGATGATAAAAGCATTCTATTATCCATTTCAGTAATAGATTTACTTGAGTTTTTTGCTTTATAATTATCCATACATAGTAATACTGGATTGGCATCTATAACCTCTAAATCTTTTAAACTATAGGAAGTCATTAAATTAGCTTTGTAAGATATTGCACATATTTCAGACTCAAACATAGATTGAGACATCTGAACTATTTTCTCAGTGATAATAGTCCTATTTGCCTCAACAGCGTGTTGTTTAACGGTATCTGATTGTTCTTTTATATGATTGTTTACTGCAAGTGGTAAAATCATATTGTGAAAAATAGTATTTAATCCTTTATCTGATATATCTTGTATCAACTCAACTTCTGACATTATCATTACAGCTAAAGAGAAAAGAGATACTTTAAAAAGTACATCTGTACCACCTTGTTTCGCTCTTTCACGGTTTTCAGGGCTTAAAAACTGAATAAGTTTATAGAGCAATAATAGTGTTAAAAGTCCTCCCATATAAGGCTTTATAGTGTCGTAAGAAGATTTTAGTTTTCCAGAAGCGTCACTAAAAGTTTTTTTGTTTTTATTATTTTGTTCTGTTTTTTTTTCTAAAGCCCCCGTTAAACATTTACTATTTTCTTCAACAGATACTTTTAAGTTTTTACTTGCCTGATATGAGTAATTACATTCGCCTATCGTTAAATCTTTTTCCATTGATAGTGCAGAAAATGAAAAAAGTAATGTGAATATTAATATTGAAATCGTGTGTTTCATCGTATGTATAATCCTTTATCTATACAGTCAGAATTATCACATACAGGGTATATTTCAATTTTCATAATATTAAGAGCAAAAAAAAGCTGAATAAACAGCCTTTTAATTTAATTAAGAGAGTAATTATTTCTTTGAGTTTTCACTAGAATGAATAGTCTTAATTATGTCTTCTTCATATTTTTTTAATTCGTCTTTATCCATTTTTCCAATATCACCTTCAAATTCATAAGTTTTCATTGGCTTTTTCTTTGAAGTTTGATTAGAAGACTTTGTTACCTCTTTTTCTTTCGAATGATCTTTATCAACGATATCAACATTAACTTTTTCGTTATTATTTGGAGTTGATTTAGCATTCAAATTTTCTTTAAATTTCGTAGCTTTATTTTTCAGTGAGTTTTTACTTGCGCCTAAAGATTTACTTTGCACTTTATTAGCTTGGTCAAAAGCTCTAGTAGTAAAATAACCAACCATAAATCCAGAAAATGCATTGGATGATTCTGACATTTTACTTGCCTGAACTTTCATATATTGCATAATTTGGTCGTATACGTTACTTAAAATAGAAGGAATAAACTTAACAGCAATAAGCGCAACTACCACGACAACAAGTAACAAGCTAATAATGATTTTAATCGTAGTTTCTTCAATATCTGAATCACTACTAACTAACGTGTCAAAAATACCACCACCGAAGCCACCAGAGGTATATAACCAGATACCTACTAAACCAGTAAAGCAAAATGCAAAAGAACTAATCAGTAGGGTTTTAACTGCATTAATCGTTGCATCAAAATCAGTTAATTTTTCAAAAGCTTTTGGATCATCACTGAACTGATACATTAAGTTTCGTGACATTTCAACATTCAATAAAATAGGAATCATTAAAATTGGTATAAAAATCATCACAAATCCTAAAACAAAAATAAATAAATCTGCAAGACTAGGTATCAATAATCCTACTTTATTAAAGAACGTCAAAACCCAACCAACATTAATTGCAGGAGCAACAATCAACTCATTTACTGTATCTAAGCCACCTGATAAACCACAAATAGCCATAATATAAGGGTTGGCCTTTGCTGCACCCATTTGTAAAGAGCCTCCCGTATTATTACTAGAACTTAAATCACAAGCACCATCAACACCATCAATGACAAGTTTATACAACGTTAAACTTTCAGATATAGAGAACATTGTTTCGTAATTAACTTGAAGCAACTGAATAATTGATGCTTCACAATTACCGTATTGATCAATGACAGGACAACGGGGTTTAAACAAAGTATTAATAACACCTTGAGCTTCCATTGCTCTTTCATTTTCTGCATCAATAAACGTTTGGACACTTAAGGTGAAATAATCTTTTAAATCAAAAAATCGTAATCCTTTAGATTGTGCAATTTGATCTAAGTCTTGCTGGTAAACATTGTCGTAGAATCTTCCAAAGTTAAAATATGTTGCTGGCTTACTTGTATCTTCAATCATCTCTTCCATTGCATATTTAACTGAAAATGCATCATCAACCGTATTAAATATTTGCATCAATTCTTGTTTAACCTTTGTAAGAACAAGATAGCTATCAACAGTAGATTGGAAAGTTGTATCGAGCGTATTTAAATAATCAACAAGAATGTCGTCATTCAAATTTGGCTTATCCATAATTAACTCTATAGAAGCGGCATCAATAGAGTCAAACCAAATACTCAAAGCTTTATCTCGTTGTCTCACTTCACTTCTTAATATTTGAAGATCTTCAGGGTTAGCTCCTGCAACAAGTTTGTCCCCAACATACTTATAACAATGTGCGCCTGATTCACCGCCAAAACGTTTTGTGAGATGGTGAGGTGTTTCAAGATCCACATTATTATAATAATTAGCAAAGTTGATTCTATGAGGGTAAAACTTGCCATCAGTATTAATACATTCTATCTCTAAAGCTAATTTGGAAGTCTCATTAACAAATGGGGAAAGGTAATAAAAACCAATACCAAATTTATCACTTATAAAATCTAATTCTTCTCCATCTTCAGGACTGTATCCAAATAAAGTAGCAGACTTAAAATATTGTCCCTGAATTGCATTCAAAGCCATTTCCTGCATAACCGTCATATCTTCAATATCACCGTTATCATAAACATTACCCATTCTTGTTTTTTGAGAAGCAACTAAACTACCCCAAGATTTTGTTTTCTTAATTGGTGTATTAGAACTTTTAGATTCTTTCACTGCTGATAGGGCTAACTCTAATTGCGAAGGTATAAAATCAATATTATTTGAGGCAACTTCTGCGGTCTTTTCTAATACAAGATTAGCTCTCCCATTCAAACTGTCAAAACTTGCTTTTAGCGACTCTAGCCAGTTCAAATCTTTTGCCATTTCTTCTTCAAACAGCCCCAGCATAAACCTATCTGTTGATACGACTGCGTTAGAGGTTATGCTTACTGTTTTTGTTAGTTTTCCGTAGTGATCTGAACAATTGAATTCACTTGTGTTCCCTGCTGATAGAAGATTTCCAGACACGGGTAAATTTGTATAATTGAAGTTGGCAACAAGAAAACTAAAGTCTTTATCTGTAACTGCAAAGCCAGATGCTTTTTCGCAATGCTTTTGATAAAACCTAAACTCTCCTTCGGTTGGTCTATTAACATCGTCCTCATCACCTAATAGAGTTGCATCAAGCTCTAAACGTCCACCTAGAACTTCTTTCAAATGAAAGTTCGTTACAGTGTTTTGAATCGAGTCATATTTGATTGCTGTAATAAGTTTAGTGTTTGATTCGCTATATGCAGTGGAAATATTTGATAAGTCTGAATTAAGTACATCGTTAAATGTATCATTATCACTTTGCTCATAATTTATATAACCAAGTGTTCCCAAAGTACCTAAAGTCATACCTGTGTATACAGTAGATATATTAAAAGTTAATCCACCGAATCCCCCCAAAGCAAGCACTACTAGAACACCTCGTAAATTCTCTTTGCTAGTCGTTGATCTAATAACTACTGCTGTTAGATAAAGCGGCATCAATATAAAGACACAGTAAGACAAGTATTCAAATATTAACGATATGCTTGTTACATCTTTCATAGCATCTTCAATACGTTGATATTCGTGAGTAGCATCTTGTATATAATTTTTGTAAAAACGAACATCATCTTTAGTAGAAATCATACTTAAGTTAGAAATAACTGTCTTTGCATCTAATATCATTCCACAAGGGGTTAAGGCGCTTAATGAGCTTAAATCTGCTCTAGTCATATTCCCTTGTTTCTGCGTGAGATGTTTAGAAGGTATGCAATCTGAATTTACTATCCTTCCAGAATCAGCGTTAGCCGTTAGTGCAACTAACGTAAATAAAATTGCCAATATATGTTTCATAATTTATGTCCTTATAAATAATCATTAATATTATTAAAAAGAACATATAAATAAGTTTTTTCAAGCGAACATACAGAACGAAATTAAAAAGTCTTTTAAATACACAAAAAGCATTTTATAAAACCAGAAATAATTTCAGATAGAAACATAGTTTTTTAACTTGTTTTTTCAAGCGAAATGCATAAACAGAAAAAATAAATGATTTTATTTTGAATTCTCCAAAATGGCTTAAGTCCGAAAACTAAACATTAAAGATTTAGGTAAAAACAATGCAAGACAACAGTTTCCACTTCCCTAAAACATATGGAAGCCTTCGGCATTCCAATATATTTTTTCTCGCTTCATCTGAATTAAATTAATAAACGCATCACATCAAATAACTTCGTTTTTTTCCCTTTCTGATGTTTATTTATTTACTCCCTTCGGTCGGTATGGGTTCTTTTTTTTAAGGTCTTTTATATGCTTTATTTGATCTTTTTTTTAAATGTGGTTCTTTAGTAAATATGGAAAGTATTAAAAATCATAGTAATTAAAAAGGAGAAATATTATGAGTAGGTTTATAACGACACAGGCATTAAAAAAAACGTTTGAAGCTAAAAAGACAAAGGTAATACCAACATTAAAACGCAGTAGATTTAATGCAATGAAAGCTCAAGTCTCGGTTCTATCTTTGATGGTTGATTCACAAACAGAAGTTAATAAAGTGCTATTTTCTGAAATGATTGAAACGATCATCAAGAGCAATTTTAATGAGTATTTTAAAATTGTAATGGACTTAAAACGCAGTAATGAAAATAAGGTATCAACAGAGTTCTACAATCGCTTTTTTAGTAAATGTGATGAATTAATAAGGCTAGAAGAAGAGTCTTTAAAAAGTGGCTCTACAGAAGCCAAAAAAGGAATAAGTAACGTTCTGGATAAAGTCGTTAAAACGCTACGAACAAAGATAACAGATTCGATAGATTGCGAGCTTATTATTGAAATATTTTCAAAACGTAGATCTGTTGAAGATAAGAAAAAACTACTTAACTATATTAAAGCTTTTTCAACAAAAACAATTGATAAAGAAGTTGGTTAAGTTATGAGTAAAGGTAAATTTAGTTATTACTCAAACCAGTATGAAGAAGCTCTTATTCAAGAGCTAATTCAAGAGTTAGGTTTTAATACAAAGACTGATTTCTTTAATACAGTGCTTTATGGAAAGCGAATAAGTATTGCATTTACTGAACCAGATAAAGCTATAAATCAGGAAAAAAAATTCAAGCCAAATGAAGAGCAAATCAAGGGATTTGATAAGTTTTTTAATTCAACTTATACAAAGGCTGATAATTCTATAATTGATTTAAGTAACTGTAAGAGTCTTGATGATTACATATCATTAATTAAGAAAATTAAACCGACACATTCACAATATGTAAATATCTGTTTAGAAGCTTTTAAACGAGTTTTAAACAAGTTTGACTTTGATATTGCTACACCTGTTATGAGTAAATTATCTGATGATACTGATTTTATGAAAGACATAAATAATAAGGTTCTTAAAGCAATAAATAAAGAAGGTGTCAGAAAGCAAAAGACCCCAATGATTGATGATTTAAATGCAGTAAAACTTGAGGTTGATTCACACCAAAAAAACAATATTGATAATGAAACAAAAAGAGTGGTTAAATCGTGCCTTCAAACAATTAAGCTGATTAAAACTATTAACGAGGATAATGATAACCCAGCGTGTTTTAACTCTGCCATTAAGCAAATTCAGAAGACAATAACCAGTATTTCAAACCCTAAAAAAGAATATAAAAACTTTGATTTTTTAGTAGATAAATTACTGACTTTGAATATCTATAGTTACTCCAATACAGAGGAACAATTAAAAATAATTAAACCGTTTTTAGAAAATATGAAAGTGTTGAATGACAAGGTAAGAGCTTGTCATTCAAAAATTAACGATAAAAAATCTGATAAGAATGAAAAGATAAAGTCTGTTTATGAACTTCGTAAGTCGCTGTTTTTAATTCTAAAAACTCAATATCACCTCTTCAATTAATAAGTTTAAGCTTTCATCCGTAATTTTAGTGTTTAGCCACTATCTCACGATGGAAGAATTCAAAAATCTATGCCATTTCACTATAATAATGTAAAGCAGGAATGACATAGATTAAGTATTTTCAATACGTAAAATCCGCTTGCGTTATCAACTGTATATTTGGTTATCAAAAAGAACTATTAGACTTTTAATAAGTATCCAAGCTCACCTTTAACTACTTTCTTAACCTCTTCTTCAAGTTTTTGCTCTGTTCGATAGATACTGATCTGATCATTCTGTACTTTACGCTTTACTCGCTGATAAATTTTAAAGGATTCTATTGTTTCCCCTGCCTTTTTAAGTTCAGACTCTAAAACTTTGTAAGTGGTATTTTCACCATACTTATTTACCATACTGTCAAAAGTTGAATTCTCAAATGCTTCACCTGCCGTACCATTTACAGATTTAATGACACTTTTAATTTTACTTTTTACTGTTTTTTTGTCGCTCATATTAATTACCTCACAAGTAAATTAGTTATTTGGTACAAGTTCGTACCGACATATTTACATTACAATTATTTTTTTTGTATTGTAAGGTACATCAAGTTAACCCCAAGTGATGCCAATACTGATTAGGGAGATATTAATGCCACGGATACCTCAACATGAAAGAAATATACTTAACTATGTAGATCAAGAGTTAGCCGCAGAGATCAGTGTTTGGCGAATTGTTAAAAGAGGTGGGGTTAGACAAGTACAGGAGATAAAAAAAACATTTGATATGGCTTTTAAAAATATTATTGAACAAGGTGAATTATTAGATGAAGCTTTTAAAAAACAGTTAAGCAATGATATGTTTGATTTGATATGTATTTATTTCATAGGAGGTGAGTATGAGTATCAAGGTTATTTAAAAAAGTTTACTCAAAAATTCCCAAGCATTTCTCAAAGCGATATTAACTACATCACTAAAAAAGTAAGTGGTTCGGTAAAGAATCCTTCTGCTATAAGTGAGCCTTGGAGCACCATTTTAAAAAGAGGCTTAAACTATCCAACTAAGAGCTTAAGAAATTACATTGACTTACTCTGGTATAAACTTATTTCAGATGCTAATTTCAACCCAAATAGATCTCTAGCAATGAACGAAGAGCAAACCGATTTCTGGGACTGTTCTAAATCTATACTTGATGATTTAGTTGAACCAGATAAAGCACAAAGTACAATCAAGCTTTGGAATGACACTACTGAAGCTAATTTATCTATTGGAGCCTGTATCGAAGGGTTTTATTTTGATGGAGATAAATCAAATGCATTTATTAATAATCAATTAATGGATGGATATCATATTATTGCTATACCTAAAGAAATTAAAGAGCCAATGTTTGACGCAACAATCGAATATATAAAATCACTAATTTTTAAAAAGTTGGTTCCAATAGAGACGGTAAAAGATATTTATACACATTACCTTCCTACTAACTTACGTACCAATACATACAAGAGGCAGGTTATAAAGAATAAAAGTATGGTATCAACTATGTTTGTAGGACTTTTTTGTGACAGGCTATATGAAACCAAAATAGTAGAATGGAAGCGCACAGAAACAAAAAACCAAGAAATAAAAAATCTACATGATGCAGCAGAGTGCGTAGCTGAATTTTTTACTAATATAGGTTTTCCATATGAAGTTGAATCCGTTGTTAATGCTAGAAAAAAGTTCCTTAAAATATTAGATGAATTAGACGTTAATTATTATTAATCGTCTATATGTATTTGGTATGTCTTAATTTGAATAGGCCAAAGGAGATAATTGAATCAATACAGCTAAGTTATGAAGCTAAATAATTATATAACAAACAGTGTAAGCCTCCACTTAAGCAAAGCAGTTGTTCTTTAATACAGTGTCATTATTAAACTTGAAAAAATTTATCTTCTTGAGATAGCTCTAATACAATGTAATCTTTATACGTTTCATAATCACTCTCTTCAAGTTGACTTACAAGCATTGAGACGATGTGCTGACCATTTAACTTAATCGACTCATTAAATAGCTGCCTTATGTGTTTGATATCAACTTCATCAATTGAGTCGTGAACAATATAAGTAGGTCGTTTAAGAGATAGTTCAGACACTGATTTTATGTATGATAAGTCGAAGGTAATCGCTTCTAGCCTCTTCAGACCACCATCATTATTAGATTGAGAGTCATCTACTGAAGGTTCACAATCACCATTTTCTGAGTTTAAATTTAAACTGAAATTATACTCAATACCATAGAAAATATTAGTGTAATGCTTGAAATTCTTTTTGAATTGAGTTTCAAAAGAATCAACATTTGCTAGTTCACCTTTGAGATCTTCAGATAACGATTTTAAAGCCTCTTGATCGATATCTAATCTAGACTGGATACTATCTTTTTTATCTACAATTGCTGTTAACTCAATTAATTTTTTGTTTAATTCACCAATTTGTTTAACAGAATCAGAAATTTCATCTATCTTTTTCTTAGATTTAAGCTCCTGATAAAATTTATCTTTTTTTAATGTAAGAGAGTTTATTTTATTTTTGCTTTTTAAAAGCTTTACTTCAAGAGTATCTAACCCTTCGGTTACAAATTCGGCTTTAGTGCTCAGTAAACATTCATGAAACGCCAGCACTTTGCTGTAGTCATTAAGTACGGAATCCATTTTTATTGACGCATAATTATAAATTTCAGCTAGCTCATCTAATAAATGATGTTTTTCCTCTTTCTCCAATATTTTTTTAGTTTTAATAATATTATTAACCTGAAAATCTAGAGCTAGTACCGTATCTGAAAGTTTATTTTGCTCATCATCAATTTCATTAATTTTTTTGATTATTTCAAGTTTGTTGATATTGTTTTCTGTTAACAGTAACGATTGTTCCAGTTTATCGAGTGTTCTTTTCGTTTCATTAATGTTTTTTATTATCTTGTCTTCCTTAATTATCCCACTGAAAGACGTTAATTTTTTGTTGTAACCAGTTATTGAAGTCTTAAGTTTTTGTATTTTACTAAGTATCTCAGTATCACTAAAGTTGAATAGGTATAAAAATAATGTATTTCTATCTGATGGTGAAATTGGGAATTTATCATCATTGAATTTAACAGTCTTAGTCATTCGATTAGAGTCTGTTCTTAGAAATTTCGGAGCAAGCTTTCTTATTGTGGGCTTTGCTGAAGTTACATTGAACATACTTTTTAGTACATACTCAATGTACTCTTTTGATTTTTTATTTTCATCATTAACATAATACAACTGCAACTTTTTCTCAGTTGAAAGTCTTCTTGTGATTTTTGATGTTTTTCCGTCTAATCCTATATATATTAAAGATGATGTAACAACATGATCTCTAAATAATCTCTCAATACTAGGTTCTGGAGTATTAAACTCTTCATCTATATAGATTGGTGAAATTGAGCCATCAAGTAAATAGTCAAGAATTCGCCCCGGAACTGATTTGCCGATTTGGTTCCCTGATAGAGTGATATTTTTTTTATTGGTTATTATATTAAGAGTGTCTTTGAAGTCGATTTCTCTAATAACTTTATCACCAACTTTAGTAATCAACTTAATTAGTTTCATTTATCAATACCTCATTGCTTTTGTAGTCGATAGCTGAAATTACATAAAGCCAATCTAATGTAAGTATTATATGGTCAATAGATATTGATAGTTCTTTCTGGCTCATTTTCATAAGAGAAACAATCTTCATTTTTCGTCCTCTCTTGCCATTGAGTACATTGAGAATAAAAGCTCCAATATAGATTGCATTTATTTCAGGATTCGCACCTTTAGTTGGAATCATTTGGGTTCTCCAAGACATAACATTCAACAAAGGCGTGTGCTACAACGACATTAATACCAATCAACATTTGCTCTTTGCTAAAACTAACATTGGCAGAGCTATATAGGAATTTATTGAGTTGCTTTATAACATCATCAATAATGTTATCAGCATTATTATGGATTAATTCCATATCAGGGGAGTAGTAGTCGATATTAAATTTGTTCAGAGATTTAATGTACATATCATTAAGTATGAGCATTGCGGATTGCTTACCGTTAATAATATTCTTTTCCGCAATGTTGTAGGCGGATTCAATATGTGAAGAGTAGACCTTATATTGCTGAATAATACTTCTTTTGTTTTTAAGTTGGTTATGTTCTATTTTTTTTATAACTTGTGAAGGAAAAGAGCGATCTCTAATGTCAATTTTTACATTAACTTGTGAAATGTCGCTAATTATTTTATTTATAATGGAATCAACTTTTAACTCAGGCGACTCTATATTATTAATATCACCTTTGAGTTCGTTTATGTTAACTTGAGTTCCAGACATATAAGCACTTAAATTATTTTAGTTAATATTTAAATCACCAGTCATGACACCAGTGTTGAAGTTGTTTTTCCCCGTTTGCTCTACGGTTTGAGAGTTACCTTGGATATTGTTCTTTTGAATTTCTGTAACTTCTTGTTTTAGAGATATATTACTTTGTTCGAGGTTTTCACACTTCACTTTAAATGTATTTTTCTTATTACTTTGAAATAGTGCCATTACGACCCCAATAACAGTACAGACCCAAGCTATCGCTGCCGCTGTTGGTGTTAGAAACCAGCTTAAGTCAAACATATTTAATCTCCAATCAAATACTAGATATTAAAGTAAATATCAATATATATCTATATGAAGAGTAAAGATTTTTATAACTCTGCAAATAAGTGAAAAATAAAACATTATTTAGAAGTAAGGCTCTTTACTGTCGCAATAAATGACCAAATCAGCTCTTTTATGAAATATAATGATTTATTTTTCGACTTCACCTACAAATATTTATTATTTTCACACCTAGATTGAACAACATCATTAGAATTACCCTGCAATTTCGCAATCACCCTAGATCTCTGACATTCCCATTCAGTAACAGGGTACATTCGATCCCAAGCATTCATAAGTTGACGTTGTGACTTACTCATTTTGTAACGAGAATAAGTATCTTCCATATATAAGTAAGTCCTTGATATACGCCCTCTAGCTGATTCTGGTGGTTCAGCTTTACGGTTTTCAATCTTCATATTACAACTACCAAAATCACTTTTCTCACTTGGTAACATAGTGAAGTTATAATTACTTCTTAACGCATTAACAGCACCGATTGCAGGATAAAGGTTAAACATATCAGCTTGCATATAACGGTATTCCTTATTTACTTTTTCAGCGCATTTTCGTCCTTTGAAACTTTTACCTTTTGAGCTTACGCACTGCTTATCACCATTGCGCCATTCTTCAAATGTTCTACCAAAGTTTTCAGCAGGAACAACGTGTTCCCATTCAATTTTTTTAGCTCGTTTGACATACTTATCAGTGTGAAACCCTTTAGGTGGTATTACCTTTTTTTTACTATCGAATTCAGCATTGCAATACAAAGTAATTCTATGATCTTGATAAACGTTTCTCTCAAGAATTTTTTTAGCTTTATTAAATGAATCAATCGTTTGGTTTGTTGCACTTAAGACGAAAAATGGAATTGAGATAGTTAATAATAAGGTGATGCGTAGAAGGTTCATTGGTAAATCCATCTATTAAAAAAGCTAGGAATAATAAGAGGTATTATAATATTTATCTTAAAGACCCTTTACAAGTTTTCATATGATGATATTACTACTCTTAGATGCTTAAGCATTGCATCTACATAATGTTTAGTAATAGAAAACTTGTCCACATAAAAAACATCTCCTTTCCTGAGATGTTTTTTTGTTAATTGAGTTTAATGTTTAAAAGGATTAGAACCGTCAGGGGAGAAATGAATATCATTGTCTATTGCTTCCTGTTCTTTACATCTTCGACATAATTTATCACCGTTAATAGTGTCCTCGTTACAAATATCACAGCAACCTAAACCATCATCAAGTTCGTTCAAATCAAACATTATTTTCTCCTTGAATATCTTTATTATTTATTCTGCTGGTTGTTAATACGTGTATGAACACAAGCCATTTTAAAGCAGGTAGAGTGATTAAAACTATTGCTTGAACTGATTCAGGGATCATCATTTTAGGCTCGTTATAAGCCCAAACAGAAAGCATTTGAAAAGCAGTTACAACAGTTAATGTAAGAACAACGGATGAATGTTCTTTGAAAAAGCCAACTAAACCACTTTCATTAGCTGAAAATTTACATAGGTACAGCGTTATTAAAAGTGGTGATAGAATCAGAATAATTCCTGATTCATTTGATTTTGTTAATAAATAAAATCCTATGGTTGATAGAATCGTAAAAATGGGAGTGATCCCCACATTCCTGTAATTTAATGTTTTGATAGTTTCTAAATTTAAGAACCAATCCTTTATTTTGTTTAATGTTTTCATAATATTTCCTTGTTTAGTTATGTAGTTTCCTACCCATACAGTCATATCACCTCACTTTAAACTGTCAAAAAAACATTCTTTTTTTCAACAAAAATGAATTATTTTAAATAATTTTAAACGCCTATTTATTACCTGGTTTTAGCTGTTTTTATTGCTTTGAGAATGTGGAAAATAATTTCAAAAACACTAGCGGATTTGCAAAAAAATAAATGAATGTTCTTCTACTAAAAAGGAAGGGAATAAATATGACAATTGATAATTTAGAAGAGCATATAAATAAAATCGTGACTGAATTGATTGAAAAAAAGGTAATGACGTTAGAAGAGATGCATAACTTGAAAAGTGCAATAAGAGTTTCAGAGTCAAAAAATAAAAATATTCATCACTCAATCGCAAGAACAAGCGCAGTTTTTAAGGTGGCTAATTCAAACTTTAAAAACACGCAGGGGAAAGTGAATTATATACATAAGAAGGTAGACCGCTTGATCCATAAGAAGATTAAGAATTTGAAAATAGTTAAACAAAAGTTAAAAGGAAAATAAAATGAAGAAATATTTATTAGTAATCATAATACTGTCAATGCAATCAGCATATTCAGTAACATCACGTTCAGAGTCGTTAATAGCTAAAATGCCATCTGGCGTGTATTACAAGTATGAGTTAATCACTCTTTCAAATAATACAAAAACTGTTAATTACAGTTGTTTTACAGCCTACCCAAACAACCCTCATATTAATGGAAGTCAAGATTATTTAGCTTTAGGGTATAAAAAAGGGAATATTGGTTTATCTCCTTCGATGGAAAAAATTTGTCAGTCTTTTATTGCTATTAACAATGAGGCAGGAATGAAAAAATAGAAATATGGTGTTTATTAGTTGTTTAAATAAGAGGTAATTATATTTCTATAGATTTTTCTATCTTAACTTCATTAACTTTTCTATTTAGAAAATTATTATCTATTTTTATCGGTGATTTTCTTATTTCGCCATTGAAATTTAAATCAATTGTTACACCAATTTTTTCAAGACGAAATAATATTAAATCAATTTTAAAATCATCTAATCTTTTTGCATTCAATAATAAAGATAATCTTGGTTGAGGCATTTCAATCATTTTACCTAACTGTTGTTGTGTCAATTCATGATTAATTTTGATCTCTTTTAAATACTTTATAAGTATTATTTTATTCTCTTTTGTATTCATCTTATTTTCTCCTGTTGCTCTAATACTAATTATCACAGCGAGGGTATATTTAAAGAGAGGCAATAGAATTAAGTGAAAGTATGTTGAGTTTTAGCGAAAAATATTTATCAGGACTTCGATTTTTTATTTCAATTATTATAGTTTTATAAGAGTTACATTATAAAAAAACGCCCAAATTGGGCGCTTCACTTTTACATTGTTAATGTAGAACGTGATTTTTTAGAAAGCTTCTGATCTGGTTTTGGCTCTTCAATTTCAGTTTTTGGCTTTTGTTTAAGCTTCTCACCTTTAATTGTTTCTAAAGCCACTTTTGATTCAATCAATTGCATTAGTGTTTTCTTTACTGCGTCATCCCTATTATCAGGTTCATTTTCAAAGTAAGCATTATCAGAAATAGCTTCAAGAAGTTCAGGTTTATCACTTGTAAATTTATGATAATCAACTTGTTCGGTCGTAATCACAAATGCTTTTTTATCTTTTGCAGAAACAAACGTAGTCTCAATACTCATACCATCTTCAACCATATCTTCTAGCTTAATTCCGTAATCCTCAAGCTGTTTTAGAGCGTTATCAATACGATAATTATATAAGTCTTTTCTAACAAAACTTGAAGCTTCTACTGCATCATCAAAAGCTTTTAAGCACCTTTCAGGATCATCAATAATTGGCTTTAGCCAACCATCAACATAACTTACGGATGAGTCGAATGAACTATGTATTCCTTCGGAAGCTAAAGTCATCTGATTCCCTGTCTCTGCAACTACTTCTTCACCAGAATAATCACTATCTGAACGGGGAAGTAACACTTTAGAATCACTTTCAGACACTTTAAATCTATTAAGCCTTGTGTGATGTCCGCTGGCGTGATGTGTTTCATGAGACGTTATTGAGGCGTAAGAAACCGCATTTATATATCTTTCATACGGTGCTAACATTCTCTGATCTTTGAGCGGTGCATAAGCTGATAAATCTCTTTCAGTAACTTCTATACAATCTGATTCACCTGAAGCTTTAAATTCTTCTGCTAAATCCAACATTTCTTGATTATGTAGTTCAGGGTCCATCTTTAATTCTTTAAGTCTGCGGTACTCTCTTAAGTAAAAGTGTTTTTGAATGAAGGCTTCAGGTAAATGCTCATAGAAGCTTTCAATTGAAGACATTGCAGTATTTTTAACTGCCTTATATTTAAAGTAACCTTTTTTCTTAATCTCTTCATCAGACATACCTTTAGTATCTAATTCATATTTAGCTTTAGATAACGGTATTATTTTTTTACCTTGTTTTTTCTTATGAACATAAAATGACTGAATCATATTTCCAGAGTGTTTAAAACTCTTCATAAGTTCAGCCGTACTCAACTCTTGAGATTTTTCAGGAAGGTTAGCTTTTTCTTCATCAAAGAATCTTTTCATTTGATTGTAAGAAACTTGCATATTGATATTAAACTTATTCTCTGTTTGAGAAGCGATAAAAATCAATTCGTTTGAAAGTCCAAAAAACTTACCTTTAATATTTACAGGTCTAGCTTTAATTAACCTTCTAAATTGCCCTATTTCAACTTGGTCAGTATCTTGTAGTTCACTTTGTTGAGAATCGGTCAGCGTTCTCTTAATAATGTTCGCTGTACATTGATCCCACTTCGATAATTTTTTAGGCTCTTTCTCCATAATATTTCTCCTTGTTATAAGGATTTCATATCATGAATATTCACTTTTAAAAGCTAGCCCTAACTGATAATGCAATTATATGAATGCTTTTTTATTTAGATATTAGTAATTATGGAAGTAAATTAATTTAATAAATTAGAGTTTTAAGGGATTATTAAGCGCATTTTTAATAAAATAATTTACTGAATAGACGATATTTTAGTCGAAAAATAGAAGTAAAAGGGTGTTTCAGAGCATTTTTAAAATTAATTTAAAAAAAATTTAAATTAATTTTTTTGTTTTTTTATTTTTTAAAGAATTCTACAGCTTAGGTCCATCATGAGGTTGAAAATTTCTTCTTTTATTTTCTTATTAAATAACTTGCATAATTTGATTTTTTATGATTTGCCGCCCATTGACAGGCCAAGCATAACTTTGGTAAAATAGCTACATCTTAAATACTACTTACTTTTTAAAAGAGAATATATATGAGATAAAAAACAAACATACGGGGAATTAATAATAATGAAATATTTAAATAGAGGAATACAATTACAACAAAAAATTAAAAGTACAAACTTCATATCGAAACTTTTCAATACCTTTCTATATAAACTTATCACTTCTAATTCAGTTAACACTTACAGTATTAATGTTCTTAATACACTCCTTAAAGGAGGTGCTTATGAACAATAACAATCAAGTGTCTTTAACTCATATGGTCTTACTACAGCAATTCAATCATCGAATAGTTATACCTGTCGATGAGATTGCCGAACCTTACCTCAATCTAGCAAGACGCACAGCTTTAAATATGGCTAAAACGCATTCGTTGCCGTTTCCTTGCTTTAGGCTGGGAAGCTCTAATAAGTCGCCTTGGTGTATCCACCTTGAAGATTTAGTTAGCTATATAGACCGTAGGGTTTTAGAAGAAAGAGCTGTTTGGCAACGATTTCAAATAGCTAGCTGACAAAAGCACTGCTTACCAACTAAACCAAGTTACTTCTTAATTAATATCTGAGAAATAATCCGTCAATTTTAAAAAAATTGTCATAGGCACTCTTGCGCCTAAATTTCAGAAATGAAGTTAAAAATGGGGGAAGTGGAAGACTTAACGCAACAAGGAGTTGCCTAATAAAAGAGATAAATTGATATGAAAAATAACACAAAAAAATTATTAAGAGACTTAAGGTATGACATTCATAAATGTGATGGTTGGTTCTGGACCGAAGATTTAAATGGTATTAAAGCGTTAGAAGAAACGTTGAATAACGGGTTTTGGATTAAAGAACCTGACTTTAATGATTTGGCTTTAGAAGTTTTGAAGTTTCTCGAAATTATTGATGATTGTGGAAATATTGACACTCACACAATTCAGATTAGAGCGAATGTTTGGAGCGATGAAGAAGAGTTTAATAATCACGATAAAGATTCTGGTTTTAATTGTTTCGAAGATTACCTTGAAAGCAAAGCTAATGAGGTTTTTTATGAACTAGAAGAAACAATCGTTAAAAGCTTATTTGTTTTTCACTACACAAATTTTAGGGAGTAATTTATGAATGAATTGATCGGTAAAACACTAGAGATTACAGATAGCTTAAATATTGAAAAATGTTTTTTTTGTAGTAGTGATAAGCACTCTTTGATTAAGAAAAATGAACCAGAATCTTATGAACACATTGAGATTAGAACTTGTAATCAATGTAATTCTGAATGGCTTGTTAGTCATTTTTATGGAGAAATATATTTTGCAAAAGATGAAGAATTAACAAATAAACGTTTTTTAGGAGAGTGCTTATGAAGAATTTAATTAAACATATTATTGAGTCTGCTAAAAAACATCGTCTTAAAAAAGATGAAATGTTCAATACATTAATAGAAATGACTTATCAGTTAAATTGTACGACTACCTTTGATATTCAGTACAAATATCTTGAAAAAGAGCACCTTATTTTTAGAGATATGTTAGCTAATTTAGTTACAGAAAATCCATTTACTGATGTATTAGGTGAAGTAATGATGGACGTTTTTAACTTCGATAAAAAATACTTGGGTCAGTGTATGACACCCCCTGATATTTCTTACTTAATCGCTAAAATCACTAGTAGATATCACATTGAAAATTGGAACTATAAAGAAGAAATAAATATTGGTGATGATACAGGTTGTGGAACTGGTTCAATTCTTCTTGAAAACCTTAAATTGGCTCTAACTACTAATGCAAAAACTTTCAATGTTTTTGCTAATGATATTAATGAAGAGATGGTGAAAGTTTGTATCGTTCAACTGCAATATAACAGAGTTAATTACTACATTAACAATCATCAAAACCATAAGAATATTAACATTATTGCTCACTGTGGAAACACATTAACAGGTTATGAAAAACCTGAAAACATTAGATGCCACCCTGAATTAAGACGTATCTCTGATCCTTATGTAAAAGGGTATTTTGATTATCTTGATCATCAAGAATCATTGAATCCGTTCAATAGTATTTCAGACCGATTTAAACAAAAATTAACTAAAAACAAACAAGCAGCTTAAGGAGAAAATTATGAGTCATAAATTATTAAAATTACAACCAGATCGAGATTGGGAAACTGCCGTTTACATAAATCGAATTGGTTTACGCAAAGGTAAAGAAATAACCGTTAAATATGTGTTTATTAGAAGCGGTAAAGAGTTCGTTGAACTTATGCAATACACCAGAACATTATTAAAAAATGTAGAAAAATCGAAAGTTGATGCAATTTGCCGCAATGCTAAAGGCGATATTCAAAAAGTTTATAGCGATTTAGAAGACATTGTAAATTCTCAAATTGATTTTGAGTTCACACTAGGTTTTTCTCTTGATGATGTAAATATAGACCAATCAGATATTAACGATGAAAGAAGTCCTATTTTTTCTGGAATTATGGACTTTTGTTATGAGAATTGGATTTATGACAAAGTTGAAGATTTTGCAGCATAACTTAAAAAGGAAAAAATAATGAAACAATATATAAAATATATAGATAGATATTTACTGTTAGAAGATTTAGAAAACATCAAAGAAGATATTACTTTAGATGATTATAAGCTTGTTAAAAGCTTCATTAATAATGAGTCGAACTTTGATGATGATGATTCCTGTTTTTTAGAAATGTTTGATTTAGATATTATGCACAGATTAAACGTTTTAGAACTTGAAAGCCTTAACTTTTCAGCGGTATTACCTGACTGTAGTTGTGATTTACCAGAAGAAGATTTTTTAAGTGCATTTTGGGAAACGATAAATACAAACATTATGGATTTTATTATGCCATTCAGTTCAGAATATACACCTGACAGTTTTGATGATGATGCTTCTGCATTTATTGAAGCATATAAAACGCTTCATAAAGTAGATCTGTCTTCAAAGAGAGGTGATGTTGAATCTGTTTTTCGAGGTTTACACGATCAACTAAATATTAAGTGTTTCGATGCTCTGGAAGTTCATATTCCTTGTAGTACAGACTATCTTGATTATGAATTTTACTATTAAAACAATAATAAACAGGAGAAACATATGAAATTATACAAAATTAAAACAAGTAAAAGCGAATTACTACCGCTAATTCCTATTGTGTTTGAAGATGATTTAACCGAAGGTGAAATGATGTTGTTAACGGACGATTTAGGCTTATTTAGTGATATTGCTCTTGAAAAACATTATGAACCTAACCTACTTAATAAATTATGTGTTGGCAGTATTTACGAGGATCAATTAACAGAAAATGAACTTCAATTTTTAGAAAATACTATTTTGAGAAATACGTTTTGGCATTACGACAATAAATTTAATATTGGTAACGATGTTAATTTAAAGTATGAAAAGATTATAAAAGAGTTATCAATATTACTATCAGAATATATTAAAGAAAAATATGACGATAAAGATTTTGAAGAACATACTTTTTTTGGTGTTTACGACTTTGAATACCTTGATCAAGTGATTGAAGATTGTGAAGCAACAGGTCTACCGTATTTCGAAATTCACACAGGAGAAAAATAATGAAGAATGAAACAAAACAACTAGTAAAAATCATCACTTCAACAGCAGATAAATACGGTCAATCAATTGACAAAATCTTAACTGAATTCGTTGAAGCAACATACCAATATGTTGTAACTGGAGCATATAGTCAAGATTATGCTTATCTTGTTACTGAGCATACAGAGTTCATCACTTACCTGATGGAATCCATGAAGAAGCGTCCTTACTTCGATTATTTTGCTGAAATAATGGTAGAGCTTGGTAAGTTCGATAGAAAAATGGGGCAATGCATGACTCCCCCAGAGTTAGTAGATATAGTAACTAGCTTGATGTTAGGTGAAAAACAGTTAGAAGGTAAGTTTTGTGAGTTTACTTGTGGTACGGGGTCGTTTGTACTTAAAGCAATAAAGAGTCATATTACGGCTAATAATAATACTAAATCACTTGAATTGATTATTAACGATTTAGATAACAGACTTGTGAAAATAACAGTAGTCCAGTGTCTCTTTAACCTGTTGGTAAACGACTTTAAAGAATTACAAAAAATTCAAATATTAGCATTTCAAAACAATGTTCTTACTGAGTATTTAAATTCTGGTTATGTTGTTTATGACAATAACCCAGACAATATACAAGAACCATACGTTCAACGCTTTTTAGCTAAAAAACGATTTGAAGAAAAGCTTAAAAGTGATAGTGAAGAAGTTTTAAAAAACTTATCAACCTCAAGTAAAAAAGCAGCTTAAGGAGAGCTTATGAAAATATATAAAATAATAACAAATAGAAAGCAGTATAGAGAGCTATTTAGTGATTTACCTCACACCGACTGCCCTCATGACTTTATTCTTATTACGTCTGAGAGAGATGTTTTTTGGGAAGTTGCATTTTCCACAATGTATAAACCTGAATTACTTTTAAGTTTGCTAAAAATTGATAAATCGTTAGCAAAGCTGGTTAGGCATTTGGAACTTGAAGAACTAGAAGATGAGGTGTTAGTCAAAGCATTTGTTGATGATTTAACTATTGAACACAGTAAAGATCCTGAGTTTGATCAAGCTATAAACACACTTGCTAACTCATTAACTTCTCTTATTTTATCTAAGTATGAGAGTGATGAATATGAAGATAATGCACTTTGTGGTATTTATGAATCTGAATATCTTGAGGAAATTAAACAAGATGCACTTAAAAATGAGCTTCATTGTTATGAGCGTAGACCTGTTATTTTGTAATGTATCTTACAATACCTATAAAGACTAGATTAAGGGTTACTAGCCCTTACATCTAATCTTAAAGAGTTTGATGTTACCCGATGTAGTTATTAATTTCCGTTCTGAAAATATTCTCTTATATCCTTTGGCTTTTCAGAGTCACTTTCCGATAAAATATACATATAAGATCGTTCGATCTCAGAGAATGAGAGTAATTCTTGACCCAGTTCATCGTTATTTATGCATAATTCATTAGAAGGAGTGAATACTTGGTGTCTACGACATAAAAAAGGTCTTACTTCATAGATAGAGCATGAGTTGTTTTTTAAAAAAGGACAAGGCTCACCAATTACAAGGTCTTTGGTTGCATTATTATATGCTTTTCTAGCTTTCGATTTTATCAGCGACAACTCGATTTTAGATACATCAACTCTGATATCACAACAATGCGAACACCCTTTTTCACATGGTGTTAAATGACTAAAACTTCCTGATACTTCACCCATAAATCCATATAGATTAACTAGTTTTTTAGTTAAATTGGATTTACTTTTTATAACTTTATCAAACAGATTTTCTTCTTGAATTTTTAATTTGATAGGGATTATTTCAATCGCTTTTGCTCTATTGATCTTTGAAGCTGTTACGTCTGGGTGCTCACTCATTTAAAATTTCCCTATTTTATTCCAATGCGTTTATTTTAATCCGATATCCATAATTTAGGGCTATTGTTATATCCCTTGCTTCGCTCTCTTGTAAGCTTCGGCTTTTGCTGTAGCTCTATTTTTCTTTAAATTAATTTCTCGGTATACCTCTTCTTGTTTGAGTTCATTAAAGGTAATACTAAGTTTCTCTTTAGCTCTCCTTTCTTCTGACTCATGAAATTCAGCTCTTCGCTCTAATATTTTGTAAGCACCATCTTTTAGCTCACCACGGGTAATTTTTTCTAGTTGATTACACAGCTCTTGAAATATCTCTTCAACCCTATCTTCGTTTATATTCATTTGGCTACCTCCATGTTTGATTTCAACTATTATTTGTTTAGGGTTTTGATTGTTAAAGCTTGTCTGCTAATCGTTTAGAGATAATGTGAATTTATCCCCTTTTTTGTTGATTATGGATATTTCCTTGTTCTTCTTGTTAATTGTAATATCGCAATGATTAGGGTTAATAATAAGCTCTTTTACGCCCCATCCTTTCGCCACATCTGAAAGTAATATGTATGGATTGTGACTGTTAGGGTATACCGTTCCGCTAACACCACCTTGCAATGATTCTTCTTTGTTGTTTTTGATGTAAAATGATAACTCTTTGGGTTTGGTTCGAGTTATTTTGTTAGCGTCAATGAACGCCATTAATGCAGATGTAGATTTCATCATTTTTTCCAATATGTTTATTACGCTATTAATTTTTCTGATCTACTATCTCATTGCCACAATATCTACATTTAGATTCAACGTGGTAATGGTCAGAGTTCTCTTTTCTATACGTTTCCCTATGATCATGTTTTTTAAACAGGCCACATAATAAAGGAGAAAGGAGCACCCGAATAACAAAATAAAAACCTTTAAAAAATCGAACTAAAATATTAAAAGCAAAGTAGAATGTAGCAAAAATAACTACCATACTTAATAGACCTAGAATAATCTCAACCACAGGATTTTCGTACCACATAAAAATAATTTTCCTTCTTTATTATTTCCAACTATTCGTTAAATTCTAATTTGTAACAAGGGACTTCCTTCATTTCTATCCCTGTTCGCAACATATCTTTTTTTGAAAATTTCCAGTTATAACTTTCACCCTCAACACGAATTTTTAAAAGTGTTTTCGTTTCATCTACAACAACACCAAATTTGCTATTTTGATAACAGCCGAGTGTCGGCTTTATCACGCAAGAGCAACCTATTAAGGAAGGTGATATTTCCCTATATTTAGCCATCTATTTATTCCAATTAAGAGATGCTCATTGCAAAAAAATAATATCTTCCAATGATACGGATAGTAATAAATCCTTATACTCAAATATACGCTGCCATTGTAAGCCTGAATAGCTACAGAAGTCTTCTTGTATCAATTCAACAAGAACGTCCAAACAATCGCTTGTAAAGTCATAATCGGCATTACAATACAAAGGAAAATCTTTAGTACCTATTATTTGGGCTGGGACAATTTCAAACCACTCCCTTCGGTCATTGATTCTGTGATCTGACAACCTAAAATGAGCAATACTTTCGGCAATGCGCTGATCTGAAACAGCCCACACTGCACTTAGGTTAAATGGCAATGGAGTATTGGTTCTATAAAGCTGTTTTCTTCTCTCTATAGGGTTAATGCTAAACCCAACTTTAATGTCGTTGTGGTTCCTTGGGTCTCGCATTATGTAAACATGCTGCATATTTGTTCCAATATTAATTATTAACAAGCTCTAAAGCTTTTCTTCCTGAAATCGATTTTAATTTAACTAAGTGCAGAGCAAGACGTTTCACCTTGGGAAAAGCTATTTTAAACCTGTTCTCTATGAAAAATTTAGCATGTTGTATTTCCGTGTCTACAAAACCTTGAAATTGCATATTGTTTGATAATTTAATTTTATTTAGAGACCCTATATGTTCTTTATATTCACTGGAAGCTCGGTAATAATCCAAAAACTCAACAAATTCAGTATTATTTAAAGCTTTCTTTTTGTGAACTAAAAGCCAATGATAATAATGCCCAGACATATACACAGCACTAACATTTTTTAAGGGGAGTTGATTAATAAAGTAATTCCTGCCCTCTAGAGAGTTATCTACTTCAATTTTAGATATTGAAGAAGGGTCGTTTCCACTTAAAATGTAATACACATAATGAGCGGCTTCGTGAACTGCTGCTGGAGTCACCTTTACATCGTCACTTGCAACAACGGAAAAACTAAACCAAGTAGATAAAATTAAAAAACGTCTAAAATAAACAAATACTATTCCAATACTCATTAAATGGATTTTTCTTCATTGTGCATAGGGTGAGTGCCACCTTCAAGATGCCATTTAGCTATTTTGTCGGCATCTTCCTGTTTTTCTGCCGTGAACCAAACAGATACATCAAGATCATTAGCTTTTTCGTTGTTTCTAGCTAGGTTCGCTTCATCTGCACTGTTATAGGGTCCTATAGCAAAAGACATTCCATCAGGTTTTGCTTTGATTCCAATCCAATATTTCAACATTTAAATTAATTCCTATATTACGATATGTAGGGGATCTACAAATTAGCGTTAATCAAAGGTAATATCAAAGCCTAATAAATCATCATCTGTCGCTAGGCGATCAATTAAACCTAGTTCATAGCCTCTCGCAAGGTGTTCGTTGTAAAGTCCTACTGGTATGGTATCTGAGTTTTGGTTAAGCAACCATCGTGATCTATGCCTGCCATTATCGAAAGTAATCGAACCATCAACGCTAATAAATACACAGGGTAATTCAAAATGAGTCATCACCATAGGTTCAGAATAATAAAACCAAAGCTTTCTTGGATTACCACTCCATTTATTGATGCACAGTTCATTTTTTGTATACATAGCTTCGAACTTTTTACTTTTAACCCAAACGGCAATTTTATTTGGTCTAACTGTTTTTATTTTCACGCCAAAATCCATAATAAAATGAGATCACCATAACCCCAAACAATAGTCCCAAAAGCTATTAAAAAGTGAGTTGTATATTGGAATAAAAAAACTTTGTTGATAAGTTTTTCACTTGAATACTTTGGAGAGTAATCAATACAATTCAAATTAGGTGTACAGTTAATCTGCGTTATAAACTGAATAGCTCTGACCTCTAAATAAATACCTACGATAGTGATAATTGAGCCACTTCTTTGTACCCATGTATGTAATAGATCACTTGTAAAATTAAAATAGAAAGCGCCAACAGGTAGCAAAAAACAAATTATTACTAATGAAATAAAAAAATTAATTTGATTATCAATACTCGCTGTAGCTATATTTAATTTTATTTCCTCGTCATTCATAAAACTCCAATTCTATGCTAATAAATGAGACCAGACTTAATATATAATAATTAAGTCAATAGCTCACCTCATGTTTATGAGGTGAGCTAAATATTTGATTAAATAGTTTTAATCAAAAGTAGCATTGTATTCATCTTCTTCATCATCGAGTACACATCTCAATTCAAAAATAATTTCCAAACAGAGTAATAACTTATCCCTGTTTGATTTTTCCATTGTCTCTTCATCAATTCGCTTAACTAATTCAGTGTATAATTCTGTCGGTAGTCTAGATAAAGATGATCTCATTGCGATATTGTTTTCACATAGTTCATTAAGGAACTCAATATTTCTTTCTATATTTTTTACTTTACCTAGCTCTAATAAGATTGAAAGAAGAGCAAGACCGTAAAAGTTAAAATGTATATCACGAGAGTAAGGATAATTAACCCAAGCTTGTTCTGATAAATAGTCATACCAACCATCGCTATTTTTTAACGCTTTTGCCAACGCTAACTCCACCCCTTCATCCGTCAACTTAATATCTTCTAAGTAACAAGTTGGAGGTATTTTTCCATATCTACTTTCAATCTCTAACTTCTTAATAACGGCTGTAAGCTGGGAATGAACTTCGAAAAAGTGAGGACTAGATAACTTGTTGAAAATATCTATTTCTTGATTTTCTATGTCTAATTTTAATAACGTACTTAATGTTTTTCTATATTCATTTTTCCCTATATGCTTTCTATATAGGCTTTGTACAGCCCCATCTTTCAATAGTGCTAAATCATCATGTGCTCTGTATGAATTATTTAAAATATTAGCAAAGTAAGAATTTAAAGCATTTTTAATATCGGCATCCGAAATCCAACTTAATATTCTCATTAAATTAGATTTATCATTATTATTAATGTCGTGAATTAAATTAGTTTGAGGATATAGCTCTGGTTCCCATCTTTGGAATGAACGTACAATCTCAACCATTTCTTTTTTATGTAGTTCAAATTGATTAAAACTTATTTCATTTATTAATTTTATAAATAAGTATCTTCGCTCAACTTCAACATTCGTATCATGCGATTGATTCAAATTATAAAAGTGATTTGGTTTTTCTTCTGTCTTCGAATAATCCCATACAGGCCAATAAATTAAAGCATTGATTGCACAGCTAACAAACTGACTGTTTACATCAATAATGTCATTATAGGTATCTTCTATGCGCTCGTTTACCCAATGCTCTTCAGACGTTAATGGGTGTTCAATTGCTTCTGAAAAATCATTTCTTGCGAGAGCTTGAAAATGAGAGTGTTTATTTTCTTTAAGTCTTGAATGATATATGAGTGAGGTTATTGCCCAAGCGATACCATTCTTAGGATCAAGCCCTGTTGATGTAATCAGTGCTGTTAATGCTTGTTCGTTATCTCCCAGTTCAAAAAATTTCTCACCAATTTTATGATAAATAGAAGAATGGTCTTCACCTTGTTCTAATTCTTCTTGATAGCCAAGAAGCTCATTCCAAGCGCTAAGTTCAAAAGTATTTGTTAAGTCTAGTATTTCACTATTATTAGTCTGTTCTTGCATTAATTCACGTAGACTATCTTTGGTAATATCTATAGGTTTTTTAGCTAATATGGCATTAGAGAAGATAGGTAACTCTTTTAAACTACTTTTGGAACGTTCAACACTTTGTTTAAATGTGTGTGTCTGCTTTATTACCTTTGATTTAAAATATCCTTCATCAACGCCTTTTAATAACTCCCTATATGCAGCTAAAGTATTTGATGTACCTCTACCGAATAAACCAGAATATTGTAATAATATAGCAAGATTATCGACTATGATTTTTGCCTCTTCAGATACATAAGTTTTTTCAACTCGGTTGTTTTCACTTTCATAATCATTTCTTTCATCAATGATAAATCGAGTTTTAAAGTCTTCTTTCTCTTTTAAAATATCTCGAATTTTATTTGATATCGCTGAAGATGAATTAAATCCAAGACTTTTCACTAAGTCAGTTAGTGCCAGTTTATGACTACTCATAATTAAACTCCTTTTCTTTTAATATTTTTAATTTTTCTATCGTAATGGTTATGTTTACAGACAAAAACCTCTCCAGTGCCTGTTAACAAAACCCGATAATTAGTGCTTATTTTTATTGAGTAGTGGCTTTTCATACCAGCTAATTTTTTACTTATCTTATGCTGCGGATCAAAAGACTCAACTAAAGATTTTGCTTTTAATAATACCCAATTTGGACACTTTCCTAAAACGGTCATATTTTTCATTTTCGTTCCTAATATTAAGAGTGAAAATAAAATATCAGCGATACCAAATTGGTAGCCTAAATAAATTTTAGATATTTATAAAAATAAATTTGGACCTTATATCCTATATTTTAAAGCAATTCCAATCTTCGTTATTTTATATATCCCTTTAATTACATATACATTCAATATGTTTATTGAAGAAGAAAGACTGTAACAAGACTGTTTTCTTATTCGATGTTTTAAATCCCATTTCTTTTGTTGCTTAAAATCATTTTCATGATAAATAAAATATATGCTTTCTGTGATATTTAAGGATGAATATAATGATCATAAAAATGGAAAAAGTATCTTTCACCTCTAACAATTTATTAGATGGAAACGGGCGTGGTAGCTTAACAGCACACGTTTTATATCTTATTAGAGATAAGGAAACAAAGAAGTATTCAAACACTCGTTCTGATTTATTTTTTAAGATAAATCCTGTTATGGCTGATCTTGGAAGCAAGTTAAAGTATGACGGTGAAAATATGAGTGAATTAGAGATTGAAAATACGGTTAGGGAATATTGCCAACAACAACACGATTATATTGTTGAGAAGTACGTTAAACATAGCCGTAAAAGAAGAGTTCTTGATAAGCATAACGAGTGTCTTGATACGAAAGGTGAAGACTCACTATATTACTTAAAAGGTAACTGTACCCTTCAAATGGAAGAGTACCAAAGAATATTAACTCACGCCAAAGGTGATGAGGAAAAAGCTAAACAAATCATAGATGAAATAAACAGTGATTTTTTAGCAATGTATATCAACGAGGTTAAGAAACAACGAGGTATTAAAGGTAATAAAACTAAAATTAGCGACATTGAAAAGATGAGTAATTATCACATCAAAAATGAAGCTAATCCTCACATTCATTTCTTTTGTCATAGCTTTGATCCTGTTACTAAAAGATGGGTTAATCCTATGGCATTCGCCTATACAAAACAAAAAGTACATATAGCTTTAGAGAAAAAATATAAGCAATTCTTAAATCAAGGTATAGCAATAGGTGCTTATAAAAATGAAGGAAAAATCGCATTAAGAGAATATCTTGCGGAGTCTATTAATAACGGTAAAAACTGGAAAGAAACGAGACAAGATTTTAAAGATATTAAAAATGAAATTCACAAAGCAATAACCAGCAATAAATCAACTGGGGCAATAATTTCAGAGCTTAAAGCTAAAGGAATACATCTTAATCCAAAGGGAAAAGATGCAAATAAAAAATACAAAATGAACATTGAAATTGATGATTCAAAAGTAGAATTAAACACAGAAAGTTTTTCAACTAAAAACAATAAATTATTCGATACAAATATTAAAAAGTTTATGGAAAGAGTTGAGTTTGACCAATTAAACAAATCAACTAAATTAGAGGACAAGAGCGAGAAAATACAATCAGTGCTTGAAGAGGTACTGGCTAGAACTAAGAACAAGCTAGAGCGTGATTTAAGGAATGCTAAACAGTCTGATCACAAAGCTATTAAACAAAAAGCTTTTAAAGAATTTACAAGGGGGGCTTTAAAGGCAAGTCTGGTTGTAAACCTCAATAAACAAGGTAATTTACTATTCCATAAAGTTGATGAAAACTCTTTTAAAAATAATGATGGAGTGATTGAGAATAATGCTAAAGCGAGAAAACATAAAGCTTCAATGTTTACTAATCCCGAACTTCAAGGTAAATCATTAATCGGGCTATTTGAACTTGATGAAGAATCTATTATAAAGCATCAAAAAGAATTATTTCAACTAATGCCTAAAACAGCTAAATATAGAGATGTTGTGTATTTTAATGCTAATTTTTTGGAAATGAATTCAGTAGATAAAGAATACCGAATAATAGAACAATATAAAAATACACTTAAGCGCTTTAACCTCGAAGTGAAATTTGATGAACAAGAGGACTTTTTCTTATTTGATAAAGACGGTCGAGCGTTAATAAGTCAAACTTATAATAATGATAACTCATCATCTATCTCAATAAACAACTTACACCCAAAACTAGCTTCACCTATTTTATTATCAATGCTACAAGAAGATGCTAGAGCATTATCAGACGATAAAAAGCTTGTTATTTCTCCTGATAGAATGACAAATGATTTTGACACATTAAGACATTTAGAAGTTGATTTAATGTTCTCAACTGATGCGAATAGTAAAAAGATTCAAGTTGATTATCCTAATAAAATCACAGATCAAAAACTTCAAAAAATGATAGAACAAAGGCTTGATAAAGAGCTTGAGCGTTTTGATAAAAATGTTAAGAAGTTCAGTAAAAGAAAAACTAAATATACGTTTACAGAAGCGAGTGGTATTCACTTACTTAACAATCCTAATTTCTTTGATTATCACGATAAAATCAAGGAGCAATTTAATCGTCAAATAGTCGAAATGATAGCGGAACAAGGGATTACAGAAATCAAGTTTAGCAACAAAGATGATGCATACTTTGATGCTAATGAAAAAGAGTTATTAGAGCTTGCTGGCGAATTACCAGAAGAGAAGAGAAAGCTTGTTGCTAAAGTCATTAAAAGTAATAAAACGCAAAATATTAAGAACGATGCGATTACCATATCGAGAAAAGTGAAGCCCAAAAGAATCTGTATCTAAATATGCAGTTACGTGCGTATTTCCTTGGTAATTGTATGCTATATTCTTTGAACTAACCTTCTGCCAGTGAGATAAAAGTGCTAAAGAAAATTATTAAAATTGAAAATATTAAGCAATGGCAACATAAGGGAGGGTTAGATCAATCATTTGTTAAACTTAATTTGATTTATGGAAGAAATGGTTCTGGTAAGTCTACGCTATGTAAGTTATTTGAAGCTATAAATAACAATGATAAGGTTGCTATCGAATCTCAAAGACCGATAGAAACATCAGGCAAACAAGAGTTGAGATTTCTAATGGAAGATCAAACAGTCAGTCTTAGCTCATTGAAATGTTCTAGCAAGTTTCAAATTTTCAACCAAGCATTTATTGATAATAATTTATATATATCCAAAGGTACTGATAAATCCCAACTGGTTAATTATTATGAATTTTCACTGGGGATGGTATCTGTCGCCCATGAAAAAGAAATTGAGCGTCTAAAGTCTGATAATAATGTTTTAACTTCTAAAATCACTCCGCTATCTAATAAAATTACAGGGCGATTTTCTAATAAAAATATAGTTAAAATCAAGGGAATTAAAGTTTTTAAGAATGAAAATTCAGAACTAGAGAAGCTTCAAGAGCAATTGCAAGATATCAAAAGTATTGAGCATTTTAGAAAAAGACGTAAATTAGTATCATTGAGTATCGACAAACCAGAATTAAAAACAGGTGTATTTGTTACTACAATCGAAAATCTATCAAAGGAATCTGAGGATAAAATTTCAAAACATATTGAACTTAACCTTAAGGAGCAAGATAGTTATTGGCTAGAAACGGGAAAAGATTTAGTAACAGATTCAGATAATTGTCCGTTCTGCGCTCAACCTCTTTCAACATCACCGATTTTTCATTTATACCAAGAATTTATGAATGAAGCATACCTTAATGCCAGTAATGATTTTGAGCTTGAGGGTGATAAATTTGAACTAAGTGTCCGTGATATAGGTGTTAAGTTAGAAGCATTAGAAGAGCGAGTAAAATCCAACTCTGACATAATCAGAGAATGGTCAGATAGAATAGATAGTATTGACCTCACTCATGATTTCAAAGCTCTTGACCGTTTTAGTACAAATTTGGTTTTAGAATGTGTAAGGCTAATAAACCTTAAAAAGAAAGATTTACTTGCAACGATTGATTTAACTAAATTCAATAAGATATTTAATGAAATATTTTCAAAAATTAATTTTGATGCATATAACCAATATCTAAGTATTTTCAATGAATCTATTGATCATTTTCTTAATGGATTAGGAACAGAAACAAGTCAATCAATTCAAACCAAAATAGATAATATACAGGAATCACAACTAAGGCACAGTGATGAAGTTGTGAACGACTTAGCAGACTTAAAAGAGTTAGAAGGTGATAAAAAGACGAATACTAAGACGATAAAAGACCTTAGAGAGAAGATTAACGATGAACAAGAAGAGAGCATTGGAAATCATAAGGATGCAATAAATTCATTGCTGAAAAATTTTCACTCTATGGTTCGTTTGTCTGAATTAAAAAAGGATAATAAGGGTGGTAAAGGAGCAAGTCGAGTTACCTATGCTATTGCTTTTATAGATAACGAATTATCTATCCTCAGTAACAACGAACATATTTTTGAACATGTCTTAAGTTTAGGTGATAGGTCTGCTTTAGCTTTGGCATTTTTCTTATCCAGATTCTCAAAAGACAATGATGATAGGTCCATTATTGTTCTTGATGATCCTATGTCCTCCTTGGATAGTTATAGAAGAGATGCAACTATCATTGAAATAGGGAAGCTTATTGATAGTAATTATCAAACTTTTGTCTTGAGCCACGACCCATTCTTTTTATCTGATCTCTACAAACATTCGATTTTATCTAAGTATACAAATTGTTTTGAAATTGAAGCTTCTTATAAAGATTTAAATCCACTGGATGCCAACAGCGCACAGTATATATCAAGTAAATTAGTAGATAGAGAAAACTATGATTCATATGTTATTCATTCCTATCATAAAGAATATAATAAGCTATTTGAATTTGTAGCTGATGGGAACGAAAAACAAAAAGTTGAAATTGCCAGATCAATAAGACCAATACTTGAAGCTTATTTAAGGTTCTTGTATCCGAAGCAATTTATAAAGGGTTATTGGCTAGGGGATATGATTACTAAAATCCGCCAAGAAACTAACGAAAGTAGCCCTTATTACGATAAGCATAATAGATTTTCTTCGATCGAAAGAATTAATGATTTTTCAAAAAATTATCACCATGCGGACGGATTTGATACGAAGATACAAGATTTAGATTATCAGACTGTTAAATCTTATGCAAAAGAGACGCTCTGTTTTATAACTGGTGTTTAGTGTTTTTGTAACGGTGCTATCGAATGAAATCACTACACTTTTAAAGGTACATTCATTTCTAAGGAAGTGTAATCATTAGCAGGTTTACACATCTCATCATGGTTAATAGCTAATGATAGATACATAATAGAGTTTCTAACCAATTTCATAAGCGTGAATAGTCTTAATTCAAACTCTTCATCTGTGATTAGTAAGGAGTGCTTAGAACGTTTCTCTTTATCAGTAAGTTTGATTTCTAATTTATTCAAGGCTGAATCAAGTTTGTTTTTTTCTAGATCTAGCTTCGCTTTAGTATTTAAATCGCCAGCCTTTTTTGCTTGTTTTATTTTTGGATAAATACACTCAAGCTCGTGCTGAATCGTTATTTTCTTTTCTATTAGTTCATCAACATATCTTTGATGAAATTCAATGCTACTTTTAGTCAGTGTATGACCAAAAGCATCAACAATTTTCAAAGAGCGGTGCTCCATAGCATTTCTTATCTCACTAAATGCTTCAATATCTGGATCAAGCCAATAAGATTCAGACTCGGCTTCAAGCTCTTTTGAGTTTGAATTACGAATATCTTTCAAAATAAAGAATAGTGCGTGTAAAAAATAATTTTGACTATCAATAAGTTTTTTATGTGGTTTGAGCTTACCATTTTTTATTTGGCCAAAAATATTATGAAAATAAATTTTTGAATCTATTTTATTTAGGTCATAAAAGGAATTTAAGAAATAGGCTATTTTATCAAATATAGAATAGAGAGTTTTAAAGGCCGTTTTATAATGCTGGGATTTAAGGTTTGTTAATGAGTGAGTCATATCATCAACTCGATCATAAGTGCCATTGAAAAAGTGTTCTTGCTCATTAGAAATATTCAAGGAAGAAAAAATCAAATATCTTGAGTAACAGTAGTCATTTTTTATTTCATCAAAATTACCATGATAAATTAAATCTTCATTATACGTTAAAGTCCTATTTATACTCTGTGTAATGGTAGGTAGCGTAAAGCAATCAGTATAAGTCAGCTCTGTTTTGTATAAATCATTTAAGTCATTAAGAAAAAGTCGATGAGCACCGCACCATCTTAGATAGTCTTTTTGTTTTTTAGATTTAAAATCTTCTTTATAATTATCAATAAGGCTAAAGTCATACTCTTGAAATTCTGTTTCAAACCATAATTTGAATTTGAGAAATTTCCCATCTTCTGAATAAGCTTTTTGATGCTCTTCTTCTAGGTTATTTAAACTTTCAAACCCTAAGCAAATTAGCTTATACGCTTCAAAATAGTGATAATGAGAATGGAACTTGTCATATAAGCATTCGGCAATGAAAAAGGCATTATTAATTTTTGCGATAATGGCAACAGGGTTATCATTAATATCAAGAGCATTATTCCAATGCTCTAAAGCACATATCGCTCTTCCTTGACTACTTAAGTAATTAGCAAGATTAGTCTCAATTCTGCTTCTAAGATTTAACTGAATAACATTTGGGTCTTCAATATGTTTTATGGCGTAGAGGGCTTTACGGAAATTAACCACAGCTTTGCTTAAATCTTCTGAATACCAATCACTATCACGGTAACGATAAACATCAGAATAGCAATTTGCTAATGTGTAAAAATACCGAGCTTCAAGGAAATAATCATCAAAAGTGAAAGTCTTTTGATCTATAGCCTTAACGAAACTTGCTAACTCTTCTTTATTACCAGATAGGATTAATTCATCTGCTCTTGCTTCAAATAAAGCCATTGCCGAATTGTCTATCAAAACTAGCTTAGTATCATCTTCCATAAATCACTCTAAAAGGCAGCAGTCGCTATCTTTGATTTTTTAGTTATAGAGCTACGATGAAGCTCCTACTGTTCATATCAGAATATCAAAAAATCATCCTAAATACATTGTGAAAAAAACTATATTCGGTTTTTCATCATTTTTGTTCCTTTAGATTTATTTTCTTGTAAAGTATTTGATTCACCTTCACTTTTCGTATATTCACTCATATCAATATTATTTTCATAATATAATTTGAAATATTTACTTATCAGCAAAGTGAAAATTAAGATCAGTTGTTTTCGATATAATTCAGTAAGCTTCATTCCATCATTTGTAGAGGTATCTACATTGAATAAATCACTTAACAACATATTATTTTCTGATAAGTATCTATTTAGAGCCTTGGTTACTTGCTCTTGATTCTTATCCCTAAATAGTTTGTTTGTTAGATGAAAATCTAAATCCTTTTCAAAATATGGATTGAACGTAATTATTTTTTCAATATGCCTAAAAACAAAGTTACAAAATGGTGTTTTATCTTGCTCCAATATTCGCAAGGGAAGCTTTTTAAGTTTTTGTCTGATTAAGAGATCTGATGTTGCAGGTTTTATTGAATATTTAGTGCTACCTGTTATCAGTAAATTAATTAAAGGTTTTGGAATAGCGAAAGGCTTAACAACGTACATCTTATTGTTAAGTAGATTCATTGAGTACATAAATCCAATATTTAAATTTTCACTTTCAAAATGATTCACAGAACCATTTTGAATTTTAATATTAAAATACTCTTCTGGGGAAAGTTGAAAATACTCTTCAAGCTCTGAAATATAATCATCGTGAATATATTTTTTCAAAATATTCAAAGTCGTGGCATTAGGCTTAAATTCAACGAAATTAGGATAAAGTGATTTTGACGATTTAAAACTGAAAATTGAACCGTGATTATCATTAAAGCTTTTAATTTCATCATCTTTAATCTTCTTTAAGCGTTTTTCTTCAACAACTCGTTCACGCTTTTCATCGGCAATATTTTCTTCATTTGTTTTCGGTATTAAATGTTCGTTTCTTATTAAAATCAAGTCAGGAAAACATTCATTAATTGCTTTATCAATATGTTTATTTAAGTAATGTAATGCATTTTTTTGAGCCATATAACTAGAAGGATTTAAGATTGAGTTGGGGTATCTTAAAATAATAAATGTTGGTTTAAACCCCTCATTTATTTCTACGGTAGCTTTTATTCCTGTGTAATTATTCCCAGATAACTTACTTTTTAAATCTTTTAAGAATAATACTTTCTTATCTTTTTCTTCCATAACTTTTCTCCATTTATAGATCTATTACCACGGAGAAACAATAACTCAAATACAAAAGAGATTATTACTTGGTGTATATATTTTTTAACCTTTATTTTATGTGAAATATCGGCATCAAAATTTATATTGTCATTAAAAAACAAAGTAATAATTTCAATCAAAATAGCTATAAACAAAGCTTTTAAGGAAACAGAAGTAAATTATCACTGGAAGTTTAAGTTGTTGTAAATTAATGTTTCTTGTAAAAAACAAACTAGATGATTAAATATAATCAGGAGTATATAAAAAAGGAGTTTTAATATGAAAGATACAATACACCAGATAAATAATTATAAAAGTAGGTATGATTTTAGAGATTTATTTTTAGTTTTAAATCTTAAACAAGAAACATTAAATCACTTGTTGGAAGAACTAAACTCAATAAATGTCCAAATAAAAAGTTCTATCAAGCTGTTCAAAAAAAACAAAAATAAAAAGAATAAAGATATTTGCAATGAACACATAAAACATAACAAGCAGAAAATTACAGAGCTTGAACAGATATTAACTGGTACAGGCTTAATTAAATCTCTTGAAAGTTTAACCGAACCTGAATTGTTTGATGATTTAACAGATCAGTTAGGATTGGCTACAACAGCTAACAGACTTCACGGTAACGCTCTTAAAATGAGCTTTCATCTTATTCAAAAAGACAAAGCTATAATTGAAAAGTTAAATCAGGAGCTTCAAAAGATAAACATAAATTACAAACAAGCTATATATCTTGTTAAATCTGTTATTGATAATAATGAAGATGATTATTTTCAGATCTGTAGAATCATTGAAAAAAACTTTTTAAAGCTTCCAATGGTATTAAATAAAACGGATTGCGAAGAGGCGATTATTGGCTGTTTGAGAGGTAGTAAATATTTAGAAGGTACACACCCCAAATTTAACCTTATTCATAATAAAATAGACTTCCCTGAAATTTATCTAATCAAAGTTGCTATATCAAAAGCATTACACTAATAAATACCGAAATAACGCTTCTGTATGGTAGTTCAAATATCACTAACATCCATTTGAGGATGTGGTTATGATGTATTTATTCAACTAGTGACGATTCTCTGGAAATAAAAGATGCTGTTAGAACAAATGCAAGGATATTCGCTACCCACTTTAGCTGCTTGGCCTCAACCGTGGTATGAAAACTGTTTATGGCAAATGTATGAGTTAAAGCTTTGTAAAGATGGCAGTTTAAAATGGTATCTCGGCCACATTGAGCTTGAAACAAAACACGTAAAAGTTGATGTTTATAACTCATATGAATTAGCTGTTGAAGTTGCTGTAGAAAGAAATAAGGGACTATTAGGAAAAATTACCAATCTTAATTTTCCTATAAGAGAAAAAGAGTCATTACTCTTGAAAGTTGAAAAAATAATAACCAAACAAAGTCGCTTATTTGGTGAAGAGCAACTAATGCTTACAGAAGGCATCCGTAGACATCAGAAAACACCTCGACCAACGAACAACGACATTGTATTACCAGAAAATGGAGAAAGACTTTTAGAGCCATTAATGGATATATTACAAGAAACTCCATATATAAATTTTGTAAGACTGAAGAGATATGGAACGAGTTTACTCAGAGAAAAGGAACATGATTGGTCAACCAGAGCAAAACATACTAAACAAACGGCTAAGTATTTCTATAGAGAAAAAATAGCTGCTGCATTTGGCTTTAATGGAGACGAACACTGGGGAAAAACAAAATCTAAGATTAGAGAAATTCTACTCCCAAGAGCAAATCAGTTGCTTCAATTAGCTAGCGTAAAACGAATGCTAGCTGAAGCTGAACAACAAGGAAAAAAGGTTGTTGTAGCTTCAGGCTTTGTATTCTGGTTTGAGGAAAATGACAATATAGGCTGGATAGTAAAAGAAGTTAGTTATTCTGACGCTGAAAAATCTGGAAATACGCTTTGGAAAACAGGAACTATTCTATCGAAAAATCATGGACGAATTGTTGTACTTCCTTATGAGAAAGAAAATGGAGAGTTCGTTCAAGGTCATACTAAGAATGCGCCACATGATGGAAAAGCAAAACCAAGACATCCTAAAGAGTACATAGAACTTCCATACGAGGTATTAGAAGATGATCTGATGATAGGACTTTTTGGAGAGCTTAAGTATGAGTAATAACTTCCAATCCCAAATAGCTCTTATGGTCTGATATATTTATATTTGAAGCATTTCTAGTGACTTAGCCTGTTTAAAATTAACAGTACCTACGTAACCAACAATACCCTCTCTTTCAGGTTCAGACTTTGCTGTTAAGTATGCTTGAACAAATTGAACATAGCGACTATCAGTGATCTTCAACGAGGAATGAGAAAGTTCGATGTTGAATGCAACTACCGAATCAGAAGGTAGAGACTCTTTTTCTGCATTTAATGAAAAATGTGAACGCTTCGCTGCATCTTTTAATAATTCCATTTGCTTTGTTAACTCTTGTATAGAGTCGCTTGATATAACAATATCATCCATATATACACTAATGTTTAAAGTTGAATTGTTTGAACATGCTTTAATACATTCACCTAATGTACTGTTATCGAGGCATACTGAGGCTAAAATAGGGGACTGCACAAAGCCAAACGGTAGAGAATGCGAATGTTTCTCTAGTTTATAGTGTTTAACTGTAGAGGCCATTGCTATTTCTCTAGCTTGTTCATATCCAAAGTTTCTTTTAAGAGATCTTGTAATCCGACTTCGGCTAATGGAACCAAAGAAATCACTAATATCAATGCTCGCAAAATAATTGTCATTTAAATGTGAATGCAAGGCTTTAACGTGACCACCTTGATTCAGGTGATAAAAATAATTAGGAGCATGCCAAACACTTTTAACTTGCTTGGCTATTCGCTCTCCAAGGACTCTAGTTGCTGTTGATGGGATATATACCCACGAACCTGGCTTAACTTCAAATTTATGAATCCAAGGTGGTTCAAACGACATATCAGCCAACGTACCTGTTTAGATGAGTAGTAAGTAGCCATGTTAAGGAGTTCAATAGCTACAGGTAAAAATTCACCTGTAACTTTTAGTAGTTTAACTATCAAGATAGCAACCACTAAACGCTCTTTAACGAGGCTATGATTTGAATTATTATTCATAATCACGCCCTCCGTATTATCCTGACGTGCCTAGCGCAAGCGCATGACTAAAACTAACTTTTCAGGACAACCATTATAAAATTGAAATCAATAAACATTGAAAGCAACAACATAGCATCCATAAGAATCACAATGTGACAGCTACAGAGGGGGCAACAAGTGCCTAACATCAGGAAAATCAATGATATTTTTTAGTAGGCTTGCTGTCAATGTATTTCAGGAGCTAAACACATATAAAATTTAAAGACAGAGAATAGAACAGGCCCGTTAATTCCCAACTCTACCGACCTAAAAGAGTAGAGTGCTCGTGTTGATGAATAATTAATGTGGTCAGAGCGTTTTAAATAGACGTTTTGCCTTTATTTTTGTAGTTAGGAAGTAGTTTCAAGTTAGAATTCCAACTACAGCTTATGAAGCTGTCTTTGATTATCTGATGTTTAATTTTCTAATAAGGGAGTGTTAAAGTAATTTAGAGGTTTCATTTTTACCACCTCAAGACTATCAATAGTCTTATCATCAACAACTTTTTTAGCAATACAGAACTCTAGCAACATTACAGCCGTTGCAGAAACTTCTTTTTTTCCTTTTGATTTAAGTATCGCTTTAAATCCTTTAGTCTCAACAAGTTTTTTAAAGGAAGGTCCGTAGTTCTTAGCAGTAACAACCAATTGATCTTTATTTTCCTGTAAAGTAGTAACACCGACTTTTTCAATCAAAGAGTTATACAAATCAAGATATTTAGACTTAAACTTGATTCCATCTAAAATTAAATAAGTTCTCCCTAGATTTTGACCTACACCTTTTGAATCATTAGTTTTTTTACCTACTTTTTTCATCAGTTCATTAACTAAAGAAATATCAGCATATTGGAGATTACTTATTATCCAAGGTAATAATGCATTTAAAGTATCTGTAATGATTTCAGGGTTTTCTTCTTCAACAATATTTATAAGCTGATCATTGATTTTTACTTTACGCTTAAGTTCAGCCATTTTTGCATCACGCTTTTCTTTATTAATTTCAGCTTGCGCTTTTGCTTTTTCAGCTTGCTCTGCATCATATTTTTTTAGTTCAGCTTCAACATCTATTTTTTTTATTGGTATATCTTTAGTCATAATATATTCCACATAACAATCATCTTTTAATAATATAAAATATAGTTATTAAAAGATATGTCTAATCTATATGGGTTTTTATATTCTGAGTTTTGAATTTTTTCTATTTGTATTTCTATTTGATTTATTCAATGAGTTTTTATCAGGCTCACTTTCTTTCGATAATATATCCTTTAAGCTTTCCATTTCTTCATTTCTATCAAATGTTTTTTTAGTATCTTTTTTTATTTCTAAATCATCATCAAAGCTTAAATCATCAACGTTGAATACCTTATCAAAGTCTTGTTCTGGGGCTGGTAAAGTAGGTATCTCATTATTAAAATCATTCAAAGGCGAGTCTGGTGAATGCGCCAGTAACTTAAGATCAGGATTATCAAAATTTTCTAACGCTAACAATTCTAAATTATAATCAGAATCGGACATTTCATCATCATAGCCAATTGAAGATAACTCTAATTCATCATCAATATTTTCTAAAATATCATCAGTGTCACTGAGCTTAAAGCTGTTCTTTATTGCTGTTTCTGGTTCAGGCTTATCAAGTTCATCACCTAACTTTAAAGAGTTTCTATTCTTAACTTCATCAATAAGTTTAAGCATCTCTTTACGTTTCGGACAGCCGCTAGCAACCTTAAGTGTATCTATATCAAAATCATCTTCATCAACTGCCATAATTAAACCTTGCTTGAAGTTATCCATAAAGTCAGGGTTATCTACTTCAATATCAGTAATAACAGGTTTGTACTCTGAAAGCATTGCACTAATTATTTTAGAGGAAGCGTTAGGTGCGGCTTCTGCACCTTTAACTTTACCAAACAATGATTTTTTAACTTTAATTGCTAACACACCATCAAGATAATAATTGTTTTTTATTTTCTCAAATGGTGAAAAGTTTCTTTCATTAACTTCTCTTAAAAAATCGGCACGTAGTTTTGATTCTTTGATTTCCTCTTCAAGTTCTAATTCAGACTTTTCAAGGTCTTTTTGAGGATTCGCTTTTAGATCAAAGATATTATTAAAATCATAAAGTTCTTCAAGTTTTGGGTTAAACACTGTGGGTAATTTCATCTTGAGAGATTTATGATCCATTTCAATCACATCATCAAAATCAGCATCTTCTATTTCATCGTTTGGTATATTTGTTCCATTATTCATAATTAACTCCTTTTCAATATCTATATATTACTTATTACATATATTTCGATATTTGAAAGAGACAGACTACATCCAGAAAATAATTATTAGTATTTACAGTACAAAATATAAAAATGAATGTTTTTTTGAACGAAATATATCTACTTATTTTTTTAATTCTTGTAATAAGTATGTTGCTTGAGCATCAACTTTATCTAATAACACTTTAGGTAGGTTTTTCATAAGTATTAAAATTGATATTAATACTGATAAAAGAGCAGGAATATTTAATATTTGAGATGTGATTGTTGCACCCATAGCAATTATATAATCAGAGATAAAATCAAAAATAACAATAAGGGCTATATCTAGTTGAGTAAATATTAATAAAGATATAATGCCGATCAATAGTATCTGCGAGAGATCAATTATAAATTCATCATAAAGCTCTTCAACGCCACTAATCCCTTTTGAATATCCGTTGATGTAAGCTCTATTAAAGACAATTAGAGTGTTAATCATAGTGGCGTATACTTTCATTAAGAATGATAGGAAAAAGCTCATTGGAACGCCAAAAACAATGTAGTAAAGAGTAAATCCAAGAACCATTAAAGCCCAAGCGAGATTGTTTAAGTAAGCTACAATTTTCAATCCAAAATATTCAAGTATTAATGAGGTAGTAAGCATCGCTTGTGCGCCCCGTGCTGAAAAATAAGGACTGCTTTTAAAGTAATTATCAAAAGCTACAGGAGCAAGAACCGCAGAGACAGCACTTACTGAAGAAGCATATTTCCCCAATCCTTTTTTAGCCATTTTTAACGCTTTTCCTTTCGGTTTTGAAGCATTGAATGACATTAACATTGCGCCACTTTTTAAACTTATAGCCCATTGAATAACACCTGTGCCTAAATCAGTTAATTCTTTAGTTATTGAATTACACTTAAAATTAGAAATAATTTCATTTGGCCTGTTAAAACACGTTGTTATACGTTGAAATACTGAATTTAGTGAAAAGCCTGAAACCGTATCTAAAATCTCATTTAAAGAAGGCTCTGTAAGTTTTGAAATATCTATTAGGTCAATAGGATTAACGACTTCAAAACCATAGTTTGTATTATCTCTAATAAACGCAATAGAGAAATCAGCGTTTTTGTTAAGAGTTCTATCTGTAAAACCAAGACCTTGAATACTTGTTTGAGAAACAACACGATGCTTCATAATATCACCTGAAATATCAATATAACTAGAAAGAAGCTTATTGATTATATGAACAGGTGTCGCTAAAAGACCTAAATTAAAGCCATTGTCTATATTCTCTCTCGCCAGCATTTGAACACTTTCAGCGCAAGTAAAATAACTTGAAGCACATAAACCTTTTGTTTCTGATTTAAGTTCATCAAAAGTCATTGTGAAGTTGTTTAAGCCAAAGAGCATAGCGTGTCTGTACTTTAACTCCCCCTGATTTGATAGTATTTTATTAGCATCAAAATTAGGGTTTTTATAATGTTTAACTAAAAAGGTGTGTGATGCACATTGGGAAGCTACTTCAATATAAGTATTAATAACACCCAGATCCGCACCTGATAAATCATGAGTGTAAATTGAAGAGCAGTATTCCTTATAATCTTTTTCAAACATTGAATCTTTGAAATATAGATTATCAAAATCTGTAAAATCAGAAGTCCTTGCATCATTAATCGCTATTTGAATATTAGAAATATTCTGATTAACTTTAGTGCTGTGATTGAATAAAGCATTAAAGTAATCTTTAACCATTTCTTTTTCTTGCGATGCTAAATCAATACCAAACATATCAGCTTTTTTATTTAAACTTTCGTTACTTAATAAAGTGATAGTTGTTGCTTCTCCGCCCATTTCAAAGCGAGCAGAGTATTTTCCTTCTTTGAATTCAACATTTAATTTAGTATGTAAATCAACCGATGATGACCCAACATTTTTAATAAAAGCATTGGTGATAAGCTTGAAATCATTCATTAAAGCTCTAGGCTCTGCAAGTTGAACTGAATTTATCGTTACTTCTTGGCTGTTATTTACTTGCATTACTTTTTCAATATCATTAATAACTTTACCTGTTACCGATTGCATAACATAACGTACAGGGTTAATTTTGTGGATATGACCAGTTGACGTTTCAACTTCAAATGTACTTAATGGTGAAGATAAATATAAAATTAAACACATAGCAAAAAATCTGCTGCTTGTATTCACATCCCTAGTTCCAGCCATTGATTTCATAAGAAATTGAGTGGCAAAAAATAGTGTAGGAAATACTATAAATGACAAGAGAACTTGATCCAATATTTCAGAATATGAAGCCCATTTTGTTGATATTTCAGGTGAAACATAATTTTGAGAGCGAATAAGGTTTTCATCTTGTAAGTAAGGGAATACTGAATAATAAATATCAGCTATTACCGTATATTCAGAATTAAACATTATTTGATTTACAGCAGAAGATTGAAGTGTAAATAATGAAATAAAGGTAAGGAAAAAAGACCAAGCTAAAGGTGTTTCTATAGCCGAATACATTGCTCTTATTTTTTTAAAATTAACTTTAGGAGCAAATAAATAGGATAAACATAAAAAAATTAATGATTTTTTTATCAATGAAAAGCTTCTACTAATAATGTTTATAATTGATAATTTCCCCGACCTTTGTCTCATAATTCTTTCCTTGTCTTACAGTCAGAATTATCACATACAGGGTATATTTCAATTTTCATAATATTAAGAGCAAAAAAAAGACTGTATCAACAGTCTTTTTAATTTCATTAAGCCAGTAATTATTTTTTAGAATCTGGTTGTTTTTCTTTCTGGTTATCTTGGGTTGGTTGATTAGATTGTTTTACTAATTGGGTCGAAGCGTATACCGCTGTATAGAATTTAGCATTTTCTTTTTCGTTAATAAAATCTTCAACTCCTTCTAATCCTCCTTTGATAGCTTTATCAACAACAGGCTTGAATTTACTTATTATATATTTGAAAAACCATTTAATACCGAAAATGATTATTGCTAGATTTAGAAGTATTTGAATAGCAGGTAAAGCTATACTCATAATGATAGAACCATCATCTACACCTGCTTTTGCAGTTTCAGAGATGAACGGAAGAATATTTAAAATCCAAGTTCTTAAAAAGTTATTTAGAATAACGATTAAACCGACTGATAGAGTAAATAAAGGTGCATAAATAATAAGATTGAAGCAATACATTAGAGTATTGTGATAAGTCTTTGTGCTTTTCCCTATGGCAATTCCAACCATAATTGCATTTAAAATAAAAAAATCGACATAGTTCAAATATAGCATTTGAGATAATTGAACATAAATCATAAATACTTGTTCTATTTTAAAAATAAAATCTAATAGTGCTGATAAAACTAGTGCTATTACACTGGTTATAATCATAAAGTTTGAAACACCATTAATCATATTTCCTGCTGATTTTATAGCATTATTAAAAGAGACTTTTTTCTTCTTTTTACCCATGTTAAAAGAGGATTTAGCTTTATGAGTGGCAACCCCATCAAGAGTTAGAGCACTAATTTTTCCAGTAAAACCGACAGCTAAACCAAATGATGCCCCTGTTTTTAAATTAGAGCTTAAGTTTTGAATTTCAAGAACACCGCTATAGTCTTTTTGTTCATCAATACAAGTATTGCCATCGTTACAAGTCATTCTTTTAACGGAGTTAAACACATTCGACATAACGTGTACGCCAGTAGTAAAAAGATTTTCAACATTAGATACAGAAAATAATTCCTCTTTATCAATATTATAACTAGAGGTGTCTGTAGCGACTTCTAACCCTATTGATGAATAATTACTTGGTGAAGAAGATTGAGAAATATCTATTTGATCGAAAATTGGAGTCATAAAATAATTGATATAAGCCGATTCATAAGCAAATAAATTAGATTCAGTAACATCGTCTCCTGATGAGTAGTTAGGTAGTGCTTTGGCAAAGCTAATATCTAATACATCATTTAATTCAGAAAACATTGTTAAATATTCATTGGATTGAGTATTTGTATATTTATAAAAATCACCCATTGCAAAATAACCACGATTTAAAATTCTATTTACGTCTTTTTCAAAGTTGTATAAGTTATCAACTATCGTTAAAAAGAGATCATCAACTTTTTTATATTCTGAAATTAAATCTGTTGTAGAAGCACCCACTAAGTCCCTGGTCTTTTCGACAATACGAGCAATATTAGTGTCGATTTCAAATTGATTGTCATTGTTATAAATTTTGTTTGAAGTGGATGATGAAATGAGTTTTTCATTTTTAAAATCAACACAATCATACTGACTCATATGTTGAGTAGTATCGAACTCTTCAATTCGATTAATTGTATCGTTAATTAAATCGGCTCTTGGTAAACATATTGATTCATTTATGTTTGAATAAATTGCATCTGAATTAGATAAGAATGATTCTAGGTTACTGGAATCAAAATCAATAACAGGTTTTGTACCTGCTAAATAATCTGATCTTCTCCCTGCTTCATAATCAACTTCGACAGAGCCGACTAACAGACCTTTTTTATATTCGGATAAATAAAGAATAGCCAACTGCATCAATCTTCTTTTAGCTTTATCTGTATCAAAATACTTTGACTTATATTTTGTTGAAATTATGTTCCAACCTGATTCTAAAGCTTTAGATTTGATTGTTCGGTGAATCACATTATTAAAATTAACATATTCCATTATTTCCAATAACTCTGGTGATATTATGTTTTTATTTGTTTTGATATCCCCACAATTGGCAAAAGATATAGAGTTAATAACACCGTATTTATCGATCAAATAAGATATTTTTTGATTGGTTCTTTTTTCATAAAACTTTAAGTATGGAATATTCTTTTTGTAGTAAAAATCCACAACACTCTTTTGGGATATTAAGCGATTCTTTGTATTTTCAAGTCGCTCAAGATGTGATTTTTGGTTATTAGATAAACAAATATTTATCTTATGCATTGCTTCAATATCACGAAGAGCTTCATTTTTAGAGCTGTTACTAATACTTGATTTCTCCATTCTTGTTTCAGCAAGCTCTACTGTTGCACCTAATGTAAAAATAAATTGACCTACAGCATTAGTTCCATTTTTAAGCCTTACTGAAAAATCATCTGATGAATAAACGTAGTAAAACAAACTGCTTAAAATTAAAAGCATTAATGTAGTATTTAAAAACCTTGTTTCTTTACCTTCTACGCCTTCTACAGCAACACTTTTTAAGGACTTAACTAAAGCTATAGGTACGATAATAAACATTAAAAAAGATAAATAAGATAGAAGAATTTCAGCGTAAACCTTTTTACTATGTTGAATACTTTTTGTGTTTGTATTTAACTTTATTTGACGATTGTTATAAGTATTAACTTCATCTTCTGTAAGGTGAATACTAGCTTCATAAACAGGCTCATTCAGAGGATTATAAGATATAACATTGATTGATTTTGAAAACTCATTTAATGGTTTACAAGATTTTGTAGTAACTTCCAGTTTATTATTTTCATCAAAACAGAGACTTTCTGATTGTTCAGAACAGCCCGATAAGATTAGTAATAGTGGAATAACTATTATTTTTAGCAATGTTTCCTTTTTAAATATCAGCATAATTCTTTCCTTGTCTTACAGTCAGAATTATCACATACAGGGTATATTTCAAATGAAAGGAAAGATTGAAAGCGATAAGGGATAATTAATGCTTACTTTTAAACATAAAAAAAAACACAATAATTAAAATGTGTTAAAAAACTTTTAGGTTTTTAGTTTGTTTTACTACTGACAAGCATCATCAGCATTTGTCTGAGATATTGAACTTGAAAAAGTTATGTTCCCCCAGCGAATACCCTGACAAAAGTTTGAGAACCTTGATGGAAATACAGTAACTTGAGGGAAATATAATTCATTATCGTTATTACTAATTATTGCTCCAAATTTCAATCTAGAGAATTTAGATACATCAGTAATATTAGTGTAACTGATATCAATTATACCTGCATTTTGTAAGCGTGAGATATCTAATTCTGTCGCTATCATTGCACCCATAATGTTTATATCTAGTGGTGAATTATAATAATTTTGAAGTCTACTTAAGTCGAATTTAGTTATGTTTTGCATACCTCGTAGTATTACTTGATCACCCAGAACATATCTTAAATTTGATAAATCTATATTAACTAAAAATGGAAAATCTACGACTATATCATTGAACACATATTGAATTAACGGGAGATTGAATTCAGGATTAGAAGCCCCTTCACCAATTCCTTCACCTTCGGGGGCTGGTGGTAAACCTTCACCGCCTTCACCACCACCTAATACATCAATATGAATAGAATCCAAGTAGTAACTTGGGAGACTATCATGACTAATTAACGATCTTATCGCAGAGCCATTGATTGAACAGCTACTAGAATTGTAAATTAGCCCTGTACCTGTTCCATTTTGTGCAGCAGCCAACCAATCATTTTCCCAATATTTACAAACCGAAAGGTTACTCCAGAGTGAAATAGTTTTAGTTAATCCTCCTTTAGCTAAAAAGGTAATAGTGTCATTATCAGTACAACCTAGAGAATTGAAATATTCCCACGTTCCTGATTTTTCATCACCCGTCAGTTTCACATCACAGCCTTCATCACTAATCAAAGTATCTGAATAGAACAGTTCTGAATTATTTACTCTATATGAACCATTCATACCGATTAATGATTCTTGTGATACCAGTAGTTGAGCAGCAGGTTCAGTTACTTCTATTTTGGGTATAGTAATAACCGCTACATATTCTGATTGGGCTGATATACTAAATAATGATGTTGCTAATAGTGTTACTTTTGTTATTGCTTTCATTTGTATAAATCCTTTTATGCTAAATTGTGAAAAATTCTTCCTAACTCATTATCTGAATAATGAAGTCTTTTGTATAAATCAAAATCAATTCTGTTGATGTAATTGTTCGTTTCTTCATATGTACCTACTTTGAGAATTATTCTATGGTTTCTTTCTAAAATAAGATGATAGATAACATCAGCAATTAAAACTTCCATTATGAATTCCTTACGACTTTTCGTTATATAACGACTGATTATTTTTGATTCTTTAATATCCGCCTTTGTTTTCCTTAATAACTCCATGATTTAATTCCTCAATAATTCATATAGTTATATGCTTTCACATATAACGTATTTGTAAAGAAGAAGAGGGTTTATTGTTATTGGAATAGGTAAATATTGCTTTATTTGAAGGTTTTTTATAAGAAGATTTTTTTAATCTTTTTGAAAAAATAATAAAGAATTTAATGAATTATTGGATACTCATGAGATATACGTTGGATATACATTGGATATACATTGGATATACATTGAATTTTACAAAATAAATTTTGTTACTCATTTTTTTCTTGCCTTATAAAGAGCAATAAACCAATAAAAAAATCGAGTGGAGGTTAAGCTTACTTGAAAAAATTTTGTTTTGTCAGTTGATGCAGTTTTGCTCTAGTTCATAAAGTTGTTATTGGTTAGCCTTCTTAAGTGACTCAATGTGTTTTGCTGTTGCCTCTATCATAAATTTACTAAATGTAAGGTGTGTATAACCATTATCTAAAAGATCTTTATGCTTTTCTTTAAGCCTATCAGGAACGTTTCTTACAAGTTTATTGGCTGTATTACTCATTTTACTTTTTTCCGTCAGAGAAGCACCTTTTGATGCTTGTTCTGCGATACGTTTTATGTTTTTTATAGCTGTCATAATATTTCCTGTTATAAGTTAATTAATACTTTAATTTCTGCAACTAAGGCTTTTATTTCTTTAGTTGATTTTTCGTGTTTATACTTTTTTAATTCTGTAACGGATGCACCTTTTTCCATAGCTTTTTCAAAATCTGAACGATGACGAATAATAGAATTTAATAATTTAAAATGCTCAAATTCTGTAGATATATATTCAAAGTCTTCAAAGTTAGTTGTTAAAGGATGAATACGATTTCTTAGAATATGAACATCAATTTGACGAGTTATGTTTGTTGATATTTCGGCAATGGCGCTATGAAATTCGAGAAGAGAACTATGTTCTAATGTACTGTTTTTGCAAGGAGCAATAATAAGATCTGCGGCAGCTAAAGCTATTCTAATAAGATTACTGTCATAACCACCACAATCAACAACAATACAATTATCTTCTGTTGATTTTTCTAGCACCTTTATCAATTCAGCTTTATTTGTTGGGTATTCAACATCTAGTTTTTCAAGCTCACTATGCACTCTAAAATTTTCTATACATTTAAGCTGGCCTCTTATGTCATTTTCAACTAATTTTGCTCTCAATAAATGAGCTATAGAAGCAGCCGTTGTTGTCTTACCTACGCCACCTTTTGCTGATCCACCTAATACAATAATCATATATTTATCCTTCTTCGTTATTTACTCACACTGTATAAATTAACAGGCCAATTGCTTTTTGCAAGTAAATGGATATCTTTTATATATTCAATGGATATACATCGGATATACATTCCTGCAATTTAAACAATTATTGATAGCTGTTATTTGTCTGATTTTGGGGATTTAGATGAGAGTAATTAGTTCAGAGGAAATTATTTCTAATAAATCAGATGAGATAGAGTTTTAAATTAAAATATTATCTCTAATCTCATCATCTAATATAATAACAGTAGGTTATTTTTTAATGAGTGCTGGAGTAAATGAATCTATGTCAAAGTTTTCCATATCGAGATTTAAATATATATTATGAAGAATATTGATGCTCTTATGGCCACTTATTTTCGATAAAATCAGCAGTGGAACACCTCTAGATGCCATATCGGATAAACCTTTTCGGCGAAGATCATGATATCTTATATCGCCTATACCTAGATCTTTTCTAACTCTTTGCCAGCCTGCTGTAACGCTTCTCGAATTGTATGGAAAAATCAAATCGCATTTTTCTGGATCAGTTGATCTTTTTTGTCTCGCAATAATATCAGGCGCATCATCAATTAACGGTATTACAGAATGTTTTCTACTTTTTTCATTAGGATCTGGATCTTTACGCTCACGAATTGTTAATGTTTTTTTATCGAAATCAAAATCATCCCATCGAACCCTAGTAATTTCACTGATTCGCATTGCAGTAAGAAGAGAAATATCAAGAATATCAAGATAAGGGATTATTGCGCTTGGGTGTTCCTGTCTTTCTTTTAAGCCTTTCCTCATTAGTTGTAACTGATCATCGGTTGGCTTTTTGTCTGTTCGAGGTACTGACTTACCAATAAGCCTAAATTTTTTCAGAAGAGGAGCCGCTTCTGTGTGGTAACTTAAATTAGCATTTATCTTGAATATTGATTTTGCACTTTGCATAACAGTATGCAAATAAGTAACATCATGAAAGACAGTTTGAGGTTTAGGTTTTGTAGATTCGTTTGTTCTAGATTTGCAATGAGTTATAATATCATCAGCACGAAGATTGCTCGCAAGAATTGAAGAAATTGGATAGTGTAGTAAAGATTTTAGAACATACACCTTTGTTCTACCAAGTGGCTCTACAGAGGCTCTTGTGTCGTTAGGGTCTTTAGGTTCATCTGGATCGTGAAGACGCAAGTAAAGGTCTATAAGTTCACCTACAGTAGCTTCTTTTAAATTATCTTCTTCACGGAACGTTCCTGCTTTCATTTTAGAGTAACGTAACTCAATTTCTTTTCGAGCTTTTTCGCCCCAACTATTAGCAAGTTTTCGGGTAAGAAAAGTTTCGCTTTTTTCTTCAATCTTTTTGCCATTTTGTGTGTGTCTAACTTTCACTCTAAATTTGGACTTTCCATCTTTAGATTTTCTCTGTTCGATGCTCATTGATGCCATTTTATTTCTCCTTAAACTGGGGTCTTATTGAATCACTCAAAAGCTTGGAGTCAAAAAAATCAAGTTTTTGGGGGCATTTTGGGGTCAAAGTATTCTCAAAATATAACATAATATGTAAAAACAAGCAAAAACAGAGATTAACCAATGAGCCAATATGAACAATAAAAACATAATAAACAGTAGCTTAGATAAAAAAACTATATCACACAAACTATCGGTCGCACCGATGCTCGATTGGACTGATCGCCATTGTCGTACTTTTCATCGCAAAATGACTAAACATACTGTGCTTTATACAGAAATGATAACCACAGGGGCTATTTTATTTGGTCGAGGCGACTACTTACATTTTAATAAACACGAAGGCCCAGTTGCACTGCAACTTGGTGGCTCTGATCCTAAAGCGCTTGCGCAATGTGCAAAACTGGCAGGTGAGCGTGGCTATGACGAAATAAATTTAAATGTAGGTTGCCCGTCAGACAGAGTTCAAAATGGTCGATTTGGCGCATGCTTAATGGCTGAGCCTCAATTAGTTGCTGAGTGTGTTGCAGCAATGAAAAACGAAGTAAGTATTCCTGTAACTGTTAAAACGCGTATTGGTATTGATGAGCAAGATTCGTATGAGTTTTTATGTGCGCTTATTGAAGCGTCTCATAAAGTAGGATGTGATGATTTTATTATTCATGCTCGTAAAGCATGGCTTAATGGTTTAAGCCCGAAAGAAAATCGTGAAGTCCCACCGCTTGATTACCCACGTGTTTATCAACTTAAAAAAGATTATCCGCAGCTAGACTTAAGCCTAAATGGCGGCGTTAAAACAATTGAGCAGAGCCTAGAACATCTACAACATATTGATGGTGTAATGATTGGGCGTGAAGCTTACAGTAACCCATTTATGCTCAATGACGTTGATGAGAAAATTTATGGTGATGCTGCAAACACACAATCACGCCACGACGTAGTGCGCTCAATGTACAGCTACATTGAAGAAGAAATGCGTTTGGGTGCTAATTTTTGGCATATTGCACGTCACATGCTCGGTATTTTTCAGGGGCAGCCTGGTGCACGAGGTTTTAGACGCCATCTTTCTGAAAGTGGTCATGGTAAGCAAGCTGATTTATCGGTAATGGATAAAGCATTAAGCTTTGTACCAGAATAAAGCTAAGCTTTAAAAGTTCTAAATTTAAGCCACTTTCGAGTGGCTTTTTTGATCCTAAATATTAGTCAAAAGCATGATTTATTGGCCAATTACACTCTATGCTGTTCAGCTGGAAGTCACTAAAAACTAGAGTGCTTGTTATTTATCACTATGATTTTAAATGCTTTATTTTTTTTTGATGAACTTGGCACAACTCTTGGAATCTTCTTGTTGAAATTAATTAAAAATCAACAGGAGAATACCATGGGAATATTTAACCGCGTAAACGATGTAATTCAATCAAACATTGTCGCTATGCTTGATAAAGCAGAAGACCCAGAAAAACTTTTAAACTTGATGCTTACCGAGATGCAAGATGCGTTGAATGAGTGCCGTAGTACAGCAGCCGCTTTATTGTGTGAAGAGAAAATAATTAATCGCCAAATTGATACTAAAAAAACAGAATTAACAGCCTGGCAAATTAAAGCAGAACGTGCGGTTGAGAAGGGCAGTGATGACCTTGCTAAGTCTGCCTTACTTGAAAAGCAACGCGTTAACGAAAGCATTGAAAATAAGCAAACTCAACTAGAAACACTGCAAGAGTCTATTGCAAAAATTAAGTCTGATTGTGAGCGCTTGCAGCAAAAAATGGCTATGGCTAAAACTAAGCAAGCTCAGTTAATGCAACGCCATAATGTTGCTATTGCTAGAGGGCGAATCAGTACGCAACTACAAAGCGATAAAGTAGCTCATGCGTTGTCTCGTTTTGAACAAATAGAGCAGCGTGTTGAAGGTATTGAAGCTCAAGTAGAGGCTTATGAGCTGACTGATACAGCAAGCTCTACCAGTGCCCAAATTGAGTCGTTAGTTAAAAATGAAAAAATTGATGCTGAACTGGCTCGCTTAAAGGCGAACTTAAATACTAATTTAAAACACACTGCTTAGGAGATTGCTATGAACAGCTTTAATCGTCAACGAGGTTGGTATAAAGATACTCTGAATAAAAAAATATCGGGTGTGTGTAGTGGTTTAGCCCATAGATTGGACTTTCCTGTATGGGCAACACGCGTAGTTACTATTTTATTATTTTTGAGTTTTCCGTTTGCAATTGCACTTGGTTATTTTATAGCGCATTGCTGCCTTGAAAATAAAGAGTATTAATACCAATAGGCATAAATATTTGAACAATTTAACGAATTAAATCACTCTATAACGTTGTTAAAAATTTTTATTTAGAACAACTAGATATAAAAATTTTTGCCTAGTTATAGCGCAATTTTCTTATCGTTAAATCGACCTCATATATAAGCCGGTTGGTATAAGGAGAATTACTATGAAAGCTTTGGCAGTATGTGTAATTATCTATTTATTACTGTTTACTGATTTAATAACGTTTGTGCAGATTGATTCTTGGCAGTTGCCGTTATGGATTGCTGATATTAGCTGGGCTGGGCTTGAGCTTGTAGGTGCTTTGGCCGCAATTGTTGCTGTAGTTGCTGTAGTGGCTTTAATTACTATGGGATTAGTTGGTGCGGGTGTAGTGGCATTAGCAGGGACTGTTTTAGCGCTTTTATTCGGATCTATAATGATTGCATGGCCGTTACTATTTGTTGCAGTGTTGTGCTGGCTTGTTGCCGATAACAAAAAAGTAGCCTCTTAATCCTTAATTTGACTGACTATTATAGGTTAACTATGTTAAATTTAGCCTGTAATTTAAAGTTTTCATAAGGATAAGAATGATGACGAAACTATGTTTTTCGATGGCTTCTGCATTAATATTTAGTTTTTTTTCGTCATCGTTGGCGGCGCACTCAGGGCACGATCATGGTTCTGATGTGGCTGTGCTCGAAGTAACTAACGCGCAAATTAGAGAGTTTTTACCTGGCAGTACTTCAACTGTAGGTTATTTAACGCTGATAAATCACAGTGGAGCCGCAGCAACTTTAACTAAGGCAACTATTGATGGCTTAGGGCGTGTTGAAATACACGAGCATTCACATGTAGACGGCATGATGAAAATGCAACAAGTTGAATCAGTTGAAATTAAAGCGCACGAAAGTGTCAGTTTTCAACCTGGGGGTTATCATTTAATGGTATTTGAACCACAAGAGCCATTAAAAGTAGGGCAAGAACGCAAACTCACGCTATATTTTAGTGACGGTAATCGCTTGTTCACTAATGCTCAAGTCGTGTCGCTTGAAGCGCAAGCTACGCAGTCAAAACCATCTACTCAACACGCTCATCACTAGGAGTACACATGTCGCAACACAAAGGAAAAATAGCAGGAATAGTTGTTTTACTGCTTATCATATTTTACGCAATTGCTGTTTATTGGAGCACTGAGCCTTCACGTTTTGATGTTGTTGCAAACGCCAAAGAGCAAGCGCAGCTTCGTAATGAAAAAATAGTTACGGGTTATGTAACGACTTCTACATTAATTACAGTAGCAAATACCTTACTAGATAAACCCGGTGGCTACTTATCAAATGATGTAATACCACCAAGTATTATTATGGATGATATGCCGGCGTGGGAATATGGCGCGCTAGAAATGGTGCGTGATTTGTCGCTTTCTATGCGAAAAGATTTTAGCCGTTCGCAATCACAGTCTACTGAGCATGAAGCACTTAAAAAGGCGCAGCCACAGTTTAATATAAGCTCTGAAGCATGGGCATGGCCAAGTGCTGAAGGTGAGTATCAAAAAGGTATTGATTATTTAATGGTATATCGTGGACAAATTGCTAACGAGCATGAGCGCGATAGCCAATTTTACGCACGAGCAGATAACTTACGTAGTTGGCTTAAAGAAGCTGAAAAACGTTTAGGTAGCTTAAGTCAGCGTTTAAGTGCCAGTGTAGGCCAAGAAAAAGTGAACACCGATTTAGCGGGTAATTCATCTAATAAACAAGCAACTCTTGCTCCACTGCAGCAGCAAGTAAGAACACCGTGGTTAGAAATCGACGACGTGTTTTACGAGTCGCGCGGTGCTACTTGGGCGTTACTGCATTTTTTACAAGCAATAGAGTATGACTTTAATGATGTACTTGAAAAGAAAAATGCACGTGTAAGCGTTCAACAAATCATACGTGAACTTGAGGCAACTCAAGAAACAGTCTGGAGCCCACTTATTTTAAACGGGAATGGTTTTGGCTATGTTGCTAACCACTCTTTAGTTATGGCAAATTATATTTCTAGAGCCAATGCGGCTTTAATCGAACTTAGCGAACTACTAGCTCAAGGATAAAAAATGAAAAAGTATTGTTTAGCAGCAGCCCTTTCAATGGCATGTTTAGCACCAGCAGCGCAAGCTGACACTCTACTAGGTTTATACGTAGGTGTTGATGGATGGAAGTCAGATAACGATGGCCAATTTTCTTACAAAAATAATGCATCTCAAGATTTTAATTTTGAAGATGAGACTTTTGTAAGTTATTACGCGGCGCTTGAGCACCCAGTGCCGTTAGTACCAAATATCAAATTAAAGTATACAGAGCTTGAGTTAAATGGTTCTGCGCTGCTTACAGATACATTTAGCTTTAATGGTTCTGATTATGTTGTTGGTTCTACTGTAAATACGGTAAGTGATTTAACGCATATTGATTATATTTTTTATTATGAAATTTTTGATAATGACTTAATTTCAATAGACCTAGGTTTAAATGCTAAACAGTTTGACGGTGATATTGTTGTAAGCGGCACTACCCAAAATGGTGGTACTAACTTTACCGAAACCAAAGACTTCTCTGGTTTTGTTCCTCTTGCATACGGCCGTGCCGAAGCTGGCTTACCATTTACTGGTTTAAGTGTATTTTTTGAAGGTAGCTTTTTGGCTATTGACGATAGTAAAGTACAAGATTACCAAGTAGGCGTAGCGTGGGAACTTATTGATAACCTAGCAGTAGATGTTGCTGTTAAAGCCGGTTACCGCTCTATGGTATTAGAACTTGATGATGTAGATGATATTACTACTGATATTGATGCATCTGGCCCATTTGCGGGTATTCAGGTTCATTTTTAATTAGTATTTTCTAATTAAATGAAGCGTGGCATATTATTTTATTGCGTGCCACGCTAAATCAAACTCTCCCTCTAGCGCATTATTAATCAACTGCTTATAGACCTTATTGACAGGGAAATTAATGAGTTTAGATAGCTCATCACCTGTTTGAGTAAATTTGTAATAGCTTAATACCAAATCACTACTCTTTGCTTTTAACGTTACTTTTTGCGATAAAAATGAAAGGGTAAGTTCTTGCCCCGCTTTAAGCACTGCAGATTCAATTTCTTTTCTATACAGTAAATTAAGATCCATGAGCGTTAAAATATCAGGAAAGCTAATACCCGTTTTTCCTAAATTTAAAGATACTTTATTGCCTTTTCGTAGCAAATCAAACAACGATGGTTTTTTGTAAAAGCCGAGTAATATAAAGTGGCTGTCGTCTTTTTCGTTATAGCCTGAGAGCGACACACATTTTTGCAAAGAGTCTGCTTCTCGCTGTGTCATATGCTTTAAAGTTTGTAGGCTTTTAATTGAAAACGTACCAGGGTTAAGTGTTTCTCCTGTTAAAATTTTTGCCCATAAAATTTGCATTGATTCATTAGAAGTATCTTCACACAGAGCTATAAAATGCTCTACCCAATCAACATCGGGCTGTTTACTACTTGCTACATCAGGGCAAAACCCCATAGCCATTGCTAAAATTGATTCTATATTTTGTTGTTGTTTAATAAGTAATAAATCTTGGCGCTTTTGAGCGCGAGCTAAAACAGAGTTTTCACTGTTGATATGATAAAGCGGCTTAATTTTGCCCTTAATATCGTAACTTTGCTCGTTAGTAGGTAGTACACCGTTACTACCTACTTTTGTTATAGGGTAACCAAGCAAGGACTCGATGATGTTGGCAAGATTAATTCTCGCCTGTGCTGTTTTGACTGTCATGACTGTGCATTATCCTTTGTGGATCACTAAGCTGTGCAACAGTTTGAAGGTTATTTAAACCCAGTGAAACTGTATTACTGAGTACGTACTCGCTCAAAATTGCAGTGTAACCAGATATTAAAGGAGCAGTTGTTTGACCTTTAATATTACATATTAACGTAACTATACCGTTTTGCTCGCTAAGGTTAAAAGTGCCTCTAATAATATGTTCAGCATTTAAAAGTATGTTGAAGCTGACTTTATTTTGGCTTACCGAAGTTATGATCATTTCACCATACCCCCATTTTCCTTTCCAAGACTGATGAGCCCCTAGGCCAGAACTGGGTTCGCCCAAAGTAAAACGTATGCTGGGGTCTACTTTTTCCCATGGAGACCATTTTTGCCATTGGCTAAAGTCGGTGATAAGCGGCTTTATTACTTTAAGATTGGCATTAATTTCGATTGTTTTATTTACACTATAACTTTGAGGCAGTATTAGCCCTACCAGTGCCAATACTAATAGTAATAACAGTACGCATTTGATTAATATTTTTAATGGTTTAATAAGCACACCTTTTATTAGTTTTTCAAGTTGAAATACAACAACTTTTTATTAATCGACTATAGTATGAATTAGATTATAAACCAAAAATAATTTATTGATTGCTACTTAGGAGAGCGAATGTCGTCAGATCAAAACGATTTTTTATTTTTTGAACAAGATTTTGAAGACGATGCTGTTGTTGAGCAGACTAAGTTTTGGGATATTTTAATTGTTGATGACGAACCTGAGATTCATTCTGTAACAAAATTAGCTTTGTCTGGCGTTGAGTTTTTAGGGGCTGGCTTGCGATTTCACGATGCTTATTCGGGTGCAGAAGCAATAGAAGTGCTAGCTAAAAATAAAAATATTTCGGTTATTTTTTTAGACGTTGTTATGGAAACTGACGATGCCGGTTTGCAGGTTGTAAAAAGGGTGCGTGACGAATTAAATAATCAGCATGTAAGAATTATTTTAAGAACAGGGCAAGCAGGTATTACACCAGAAGAAAAAGTAATACGAGAATACGACATAAATGACTATAAAACGAAAACAGAGCTGACTCGTTCTAAGTTAGTAACTTCGCTTATAACCGCTATTCGCTCATACGAGCAGGTATGTCAGCTTGAATATCAAAGTGATGCAATGAACACGATTGTTTCAGCATCAAAGTCTATTTTAGGACTTACTGATGTTAAGCAATTATGCAAAGAAATCATCAAGCACATGAGTATTATTTTAAAATGTTCACCTAGAGGGCTTGTTTGCAGTAAGTTAGATGGCGATGATTTTATTCAGGTCTTAGGTGGTTGCGGGCATTACGAAAGCTATTTTGGTAAAAAATTAATTAATGTTGATAGCAAAGTATTTGAACAAGTTGAGTCGTGTTTTGGTTTGTCAAAGCACCAACACATAGACTCAAGTTCAACATTTATATTAAAAAGTAAGCATCGAAAAGCGGCTTTATATATAGAGTGCGACCACATTCCCTTACAAGCACAGCTACAATTTGCTGAAATTTTCTTAACTAATGTAAGTGTAGCACTTGATAACATAAGGTTATTTGTAAAGTTAAGAGATGCTGCTTATAAAGATGTGCTTACTGGTATTTCAAATCGTACTAACTTTATTGAGCGTGTGGTGAGTTATCAAAAGCCACACGTGAACGATCATGTATTTGTATTACTTGATGTAGTTAATTTTGCAGATATTAATAACGGCTTAGGGCAAGAGGTCGGCAATAAAGTATTAATTGGCATTGTGCAAAGGTTAAGAGAAAATTACCCAACAGCTAAATTACTATCACGTATTGGCGCTGATGTTTTTGGTTTTATTATTCGCCAAGACGAATTTGACTTAAAAAAGTTGAATGAGCAATTAGGTATTTCATTTTACGCAGAAGAACATTTACTCCCTATCGATTTTAGAGTGGGCTTATGCCAACAACAAGACTTTCAAAGTAGCGGTATTGATACACTGAAAGTTGCTTATATTGCACTTGACCAAGCTAAAAAAGCAAAGCATAAAGAAGGCGTTTATTACAATATTGATATGCAAGATAAGATGGCTTGGCGGATAGGGATCATTAGGCAGTTACGTCATGACTTTGCTCGAAATAAATTAGAGGTATGGTACCAACCTCAACTTTCACTAGATGACTTATCACTAATTGGATGTGAGGCATTATTACGCTGGCCGGCAGGTGATGGCGTGTATATATCACCGGCTGTGTTTGTGCCACTTGCAGAGGATGCGGGCTTAATTGTTGATATAGGGCAGTGGGTATTAGAACAAGCTTGCCAACAGCAAAAGCGCCTAGAAAATATGGGCACAGAAATTTGTATTGCAGTTAATGTGTCTGTCCCACAGTTTAAAGTAAAAGGTTATGCGCAAACTGTTAAAAATACATTGTTAAAATATGGTGTTAAGCCAAAAAACATAGAATTAGAAATCACCGAGAGCGTAGTAATGGATGAGCTGGAAACGGTTATTAGTACGCTAAGTGAGCTAAAAGAACTCGGAATGGAAGTTGCTATTGATGACTTTGGTACTGGTTTTTCGTCGCTGAGTTACATTCAAAGTTTACCTTTGGATCGGTTGAAAATAGATCGTGTATTTATTAAAGATTTACCAAATGACGACACTGGCGCTATTGCTGCCTTAGTTATATCACTTGGTGCTAAATTGGGCTTAAAAACGATTGCTGAAGGGGTCGAAACACAAGAGCAAGCCCAGTTCTTAAAAGATTTAGGATGCGATGAAGTACAAGGTTTTATGTATGCTAAACCCATGCCTGAAAATGAATTAATAGAATTTATAAATAAACGCTAAAAAGATTAACTTATTATTATTTAAGTTAGGGCGTGTTGAACTTTTGTGATTAATTTTGCAGCAGATTGTTTGGTATTTAGGCAAGGCAGAGCCTATGTAGTGTGGTTGTTCCCCATAAATAGGCGATAACGCAGCATAAATGCCAAACATGCGCTGCCCTTTGGGTTCTTTCTAGGGACGATTAACTCTTTGTTGCTCGGTTTTTACTTAGCCCGCTAGGTTACAAACCTCGCGCCGCGATTAAATCGCCCCTAGATTGAACAAATTTCAATCCACAAAGATCAACACGCCCTAATGAACGATTTAGAATTTAAGGCGCGATATGCTTTGACTACTTTGTATATATAAACAATTTAGTAGGGTATAATTCGCGCCTTTTGTTATTCTACGGCCACAATTATGAGCACACTCAAAGCTAAGCGCGCCTTATTTTCATACCCTAAATACTGGGCTGAATGTTATGGCACCGCGCCATTTTTACCAACTACACGTGAAGAAATGGATGCACTTGGCTGGGATAGCTGCGACATAATAATAATTAGTGGCGACGCGTACGTCGATCATCCTAGTTTTGGTATGGCGGTAATTGGCCGTGTACTTGAAGCGCAAGGCTTTAGAGTGGGGATTATTGCCCAGCCAGCATGGGACTCTAAAGATGCATTTATGGAACTAGGCAGACCGAATTTATTTTTTGGTGTAACAGCTGGCAACATGGATTCGATGATCAATCGCTATACAGCTGAAAAGCGTATGCGCCACGATGATGCTTACACGCCAGATAACGTAGGTGGTAAACGTCCAGATCGCGCCGTAATGATTTACTCGCAAAAATGCCGTGAAGCATACAAAGGTATCCCAATTGTTATTGGTGGTATTGAAGCGAGTCTTCGTCGTATAGCTCATTACGACTATTGGCAAGAAAAAGTACGTCGTAGTATTTTGTTTGATGCAAAAGCTGATATTTTAATTTACGGTAACGCAGAGCGTCCGTTAGTTGAAGTTGCACACCGTATTGCCGCAGGCGAAACAATGGATACTATTCAAGATATTCGCGGCACGGCTGTTATCAGAAAAGAACCTTTACCAGGTTGGCGTGGAAGTGACTCCACCGCTATAGATAAAATTGGTAAAATTGATCCAATTCCAAATCCATACGGTGCTGATGATGTTGGCTGTAGTAAATCTGAATTTAAACAAGCGGGTATAGACTTAAAGGCAGAAGCTGCAAAACCAATTATGGTTCAGCCTGCGCGACCTAAACCGTGGGAAAAAACCTATGTTAAGTTACCTGCTTATGAGCAAGTAAGTGTTAACAAACCTTTATACGCCCACGCTTCGCGTATTCTACATCAAGAAACAAATCCTGGTTGTGCAAGAGCACTGTTTCAGCGACACGGCGATCGTTCTATTTGGGTAAACCCGCCAGCATACCCATTAGAAACACATGAGATGGATGCTGTGTTTGGTTTACCGTATCAGCGTATTCCTCATCCAAGTTACGGCGACTCTAAAATTCCTGCTTACGACATGATAAAAACGTCAGTTAATATTATGCGCGGTTGCTTTGGTGGGTGTTCGTTTTGCTCAATTACGGAGCATGAAGGGCGTATTATTCAAAGCCGTTCGCAAGAATCAATTATTGAAGAAATTGAACAGATTAGAGATAAAGTACCCGGTTTTACTGGTGTTATTTCTGATTTAGGTGGTCCAACTGCAAATATGTATAAACTGCGTTGTACGAGCAAAAAGGCAGAAAGCACCTGTAGACGTTTATCATGTGTGTATCCTGAAATTTGTAAGCATATGGATACAGATCATACGCCAACAATAGACTTATATAAAAAAGCACGTGAAGTTAAGGGTATCAAAAAGGTATTGATTGCTTCTGGAGTTCGTTACGACTTAGCTGTACGCGACCCGCGTTACGTTAAAGAATTAGTAACGCATCATGTAGGTGGCTACTTAAAAATAGCCCCAGAGCATACAGAGGATGGTCCATTATCAAAAATGATGAAACCAGGTATGGGGGCGTACGATCAATTTAAAGAATTATTTGATAAGTACTCTAAAGAAGCCGGTAAAAAGCAGTATTTAATTCCTTACTTTATATCTGCTCACCCAGGGACAAAAGATGAAGACATGGTAAACATGGCTTTATGGCTTAAATCAAACGACTTTAAGCTTGATCAGGTACAAAATTTTTACCCATCACCGATGGCTAATGCGACGACTATTTACCACACAGAAATGAACTCTTTACGTAATATAAAAAACAATACAGAAGTTGTTCCAGTACCTAAAGGTGCTCGCCAACGTAGATTACATAAAGCTATTTTACGTTACCATGATGCAGCAGGTTGGCCGATGATACGTGAAGCACTGCGTAAAATGGGTAAAGCTAATTTAATTGGTAAAGGGCCTAACTGTTTAGTGCCTGAAGAAGGGCGTGATGAAAAAGCAGGTAAAGGTGGCAGTAAAGGCGGACGTCCTGCACTAACGCGACATACCGGTTTTAGCCAATTTAAAAAGGCAAACACTAAACCAAAAGTAGGCGGTAATCGTCAAAGTACACGTTAGTGATTCAATCTATTAATAACTAGGGCGTGTTGATCTTTGGTGGGTGAATTTGCAGCAGTATGTTTGGTTTTTAGGCAAGGCGGAGCCTATGTAGTGTGGTTATTCCCCATGAATAGGCGATAACGCAGCATAAATACCAAACATGCGCTGCCCTTTGGGTTCTTTCTAGGGACGATTAACTCTTTGTTGCTCGGTTTTTACTTAGCCCACTAGGTTACAAACCTCGCGCCGCGATTTAATCGCCCCTAGATTGAACAAATTTCAATCCACAAAGATCAACACGCCCTAGTAGATTAGTTTAATTACGCTAAGGGTTTTTAAACCCTTTTCATGCGTAAATTAAGTAAACCTTGCTCTTTATTGGCTATATTATTGTAGGTAATAAAGAGCGAGCTTTTAGAAACCCCTCTTGAGATAGCACGTATTTAGTGCCTATATACTTGCAGTTAGTTTTTTCTTAAAACGTTGATGATAACCACAAACGTAATTTTAGTGACCATAACGGCTGAATGCCTGTTAGCCCTTGCGTCATTTTATTATCTTTTAAGATTATATAAGATGGCGTGACTTGCCCTTGCCAATCGGCAAATATCTCACCGTGTTGATCGTTGACAGTGGTAAAACTGTAGCCATGATCATTTAGATACTCATGTAGTTTTTGATCCGAGCCTGATTTTATTGCGATACTCACGACAGGGTAGTTATTCTCGTTTGCGAGTTCGTTTATGGCAGGGGAGGTAATACTACAAATAGGGCACCAAGTTCCCCAAAAATAGACAAGTGTTGGTTTATCTTGGCTCATTGCTGACAAATCAATGTTTTGCCCTTTATAATCTATTAATTGTAATTGAGGATTTGCTGGCATAACAGGTTGTCGCCACCAATTGACAGCGTTATAAATTACGAAAAATATGAAACCATATATCAACACACTTTTTAATATTGATAGGCCTTTTTGTTTTGGCGTTTTTTTAGGTGTGTCTTTTTTATTTTTGGTACCCGTTGTCATAGTTGCAGCTTTACCCTAAGTGTTTTTTACTTTAGTTATTTGCAAAAGTTTCTAACTTAAACCAGCAACCAAGTAGCAGTACCTAAAAAGGCGAATATACCCACAATATCTGTCACCGTGGTTAGCACCACACTCCCTGCAAGTGCTGGGTCTATATTCATTCTTTTAAGAATAATAGGGATACTCGCACCAGCAACACCTGCCACCACTAAGTTCATAAACATAGCGAAGGCGAGTACGCCACCAAGCATAAAGTCCCACTGCCATAGGGCAATAACACCTGCTATTAACAACGACCACAAAACACCGTTTAACGCGCCAATAGCAAGCTCTTTCATCATCAAGAAACGTTGGTTTGTTTGATTTATATGACCTACCGCAATACCACGAATAACAAGCGTTAATGATTGGCTACCTGCAACACCGCCCATAGAAGGGACAATACCGTTAAGTACAGCTAAAATAGGTAAAACATCTAAAGTGCCTTCAAAAAAGCTAGCTACAAAAGCAGCTGCAAGTGCAGTTAGTAAGTTGACACCTAACCAAACTGAGCGTTTTTTAGAGCTTTTTAGTACTGGCGCAAAGGTATCTTCTTCATCATCAAGGCCGGCTAAGCCCAATAAACTATGCTCAGCATCTTCGCGGATTACGTCAACGATGTCATCGATAGTGACACGGCCAAGGAGCTGATCGTTATCATCGACTACGGGGGCCGATATCCAATTATGACGTTCAAATAATTGCGCGACTTCACTTTCATCCATTGAGATTGGAATGGATTCACAATCTTCATCCATTAAATCGCGAACAATCTTTTCTGGCGGGTTAGTTAATAATGTACTCAGCGATAAAGCGCCTATAAAGCAGTTATGCTTATCAACAACGTACAAGTCATCGGTACCTTCTGGTAACTCGCCACGTAGCCTAATATACCTAAGTACAACATCAAGCGTAACGTCAGGGCGAATGGTCACCGTATCGGTGTTCATTAGCGCGCCAGCAGAACGCTCTTGATACGAAAGTGCTTGTGTTGCACGTTCACGGTCTTGAATGTCCATCGCGCTAACAACGTCTTTATAAACGGTGTCCGGCAGACTACGTAATACTTCACCTAAGTCATCGTGGCCCATATCTTCTGTTGCGGCTGCAATGTGCTTAGGTTCCATTTGGGCAATAATGCCTAAACGAACATCTTCTGATAGTTCTTCAAGAACATCGCCTTGCACATCAGGATCAACCAACTGCCAAAGGAGTCGGCGAATTTTATGCGGTGATGATTCTAATAATAATGCGGTATCACAAGGAGCTGTTTTTGCGAGCATGCGCCTAACTTGAACAAATTGACCACTATTGAGTGACTTAGTCACCTGTTTTAGTTGCTGTAGTGGGTAATCTTGTTCAAAAGCTTCAGGCATTGGCGTCCTTTATAAATTTTTATATTATTTTATGGGGAGAGGTGAGTTAACTGGCGTCACTAACCGTATTTATTTTATATATCTGTTTTAGTTGGGGCATTAGTAATGCGAGCATTATTTTTATAACTGTTTATTCTTGTTCATTAAAACGTTGTGCTATTAATTCTCCAACAGCATGTAAAGCTTGCTCAGAATCGGGGCCTTTGCATACAACTTTTACTTCTTTGCCTTGGCTACTTTCAAGTAACATTAGTGCAAGTACGCTATCGCCTGCGGCTTCTTTGTCATCTTGAAATAATGTAATTGTCGCATCAAACTGCACTGCCAATTGGGCAAGCACGGTGGCTGCTCTGGCGTGCAATCCTAATTTGTTTTTTATTAAAAAAGTGTCTTCACAATGCATAACTTACTCTACTTAAGCTGAACAGGTGATTATTCAGCTATATTATTTTTCTTGTTCGCGATGGCGAATTTTCACATTGGGATGTGTCATTGCAAAACTTTCACCGATAGTTTGCGCTAAATATACAGAGCGGTGTTGCCCGCCTGTACACCCAATGGCAATGGTTAAATAACTGCGGTTATTTCGCTCTAAGTGCGGTAACCACGTTTGTACAAATGTTTGAATTTGCCATGTGAATTTTTGCACTATGCTGTGATTGGCCAAATAATCTTTAACAGGTTGATCTAACCCATTTAAAGGTTTTAATTCAGGTTCCCAATGTGGATTGGGTAAAAAGCGTGCATCAAATACGTAATCTGCTTCTTTTGGTATACCGTATTTAAAACCAAACGATTCAAACGTGACAATCAGTTGCTTATCTTTTTTACCTAAAATCTTTTCACGAATAGATTCAGCAAGTTGATGAACGCTTAAATCAGTTGTATCTATCATAAAGTCGGCGCGGGTGATTAATACATCAAGTAATTCTTTTTCTTTTTTGATGGCTAAATCAAGAGGCAACGAGTCAATTGATAGTGGGTGTAATCTACGAGTTTCAGAAAAACGTTTGATCAATGTTTGATCGTCGCTATCTAAATAAAATAACGTAGGTTTTGCAAAGCCAGGCAAGTATTCAAGAATATCGTTAAATTCATCTTGTTGTTTAGGGATGTTACGCACATCAATGCTAACAGCAATTTTATCATAGCTATCAGACACACTGCGAACTAATGAAGGAAGCAAGTTAACTGGAATATTATCTACGCAATAATAACCTAAATCTTCTACAACGCGTAAAGCAACCGACTTTCCAGAACCAGAACGGCCGCTTATGATAATTAACTCCATTTAACACCCTTTATAAAACTATGATTGATTGACAATAACTTGGTAAAGCTCAGTATCTGATTTTGCACTGCGTAACTGTTTACAAAAATCTTTGTTGTTTAGTTTATCAGCAATGGTTGCTAGAGTCTTTAAGTGCTGCTGGTTATCGCCATCTGGTACGATGAGTGCGACGAAAATATCAACAGGGCGATTATCGATCGCATCAAAATTTATTGGAGTTTCGCTAACGAGTACTAAAGCCAAAGGCTCTTCTGCACCGCTCATTCTTCCATGAGGAATGGCAATGCCACGCCCTATACCTGTACTACCCAATTTTTCTCTGCTCATTAAAGCATTAAGAATATCTTGTTGCGGTAAATACGGAAGTTTGTCGTGAGCAAGTTCGCTAATGAACTCTAAAATTCTTTTTTTGCTATTAAAAAGGACCGCAGCTTTGCTGCAGTCCTGGCATATAAGTGAGCTTAATTTCATCATATTAGTGTCGAGCAAGCTTCTCTTTGTGTTTAATTACTTGTCGATCGAGCTTGTCGATCAACGAGTCAATGGCGGCATACATATCTTGATGTTCTGTAGAGGCAAATAGCTCAGCACCGCTTACGTGTATGGTGGCTTCTGCTTTTTGATTTAATTTTTCTACATCGAGAATGACATGAACATTATTAATATGATCAGAGTGTCTTTCTAGCTTCGCAAATTTGGTATTAATATAGTCTCTTAGTGAATCGGTTAATTCTACGTGACGACCAGTTAAGTTTAGTTGCATAAGCATTACCCTCTTTTTTTTGCGTCTTAAATCAAACTTTTACGCTGATTTGACGGTGGAATAGCCAGAGATTCGCGGTATTTTGCGATTGTACGTCTCGCTACTTTAATTCCTTGCTCAGCCAATATATCCGCTATTTTGCTATCACTCAATGGTTTTGCTGAGTTTTCTGCTGCGATTAATTTTCGGATAAGCGCACGGATTGCTGTAGATGAACATTCACCACCGTTTTCGGTGCTTACATGGCTTGAGAAAAAATATTTAAGCTCAAATATACCACGGGGTGTGTGCATATACTTTTGGGTTGTTACGCGCGAAATTGTTGATTCGTGCATTTCTACCATTTCAGCAACATCATTTAAAACCATTGGTTTCATGGCTTCAGGACCGTGTTCAAAAAAGCCTTGTTGTTGCTTAACAATACAATTTGTCACTTTTAATAGCGTGTCGTTTCTACTTTCTAAGCTTTTAATAAACCATTTAGCTTCTTGTAAATGCGAGCGAATAAACTGGCTGTCACCACTGGATTTTACAGTGCGAGACATTGCCGCGTATTGGCTATTAACACGAATTTTAGGCATGCTGTCTGGGTTTAACTCAACAACCCAGCGGCCTTTAATTTTTTTAACTGACACATCAGGAATAACATACTCAGATTCTTCTCTTACAATAGTATCTGCAGGTTTAGGGCTAAGAGTATGTATTAATGTCATTACTTCCTTAAGCTCTTCTTCTTTGAGCTTAGTTTTCTTCATTAATGTACGATAGTCACGAGCAGCTAATAAATCAATATGCTCGGTTAAAATCATTTTTGTTTCATTAATGTAAGGTGTTTCTTTATCAAACTGGTTAAGCTGAATACACAAACACTCTTGTAAACTACGTGCAGCAATACCAACAGGATCAAACAGTTGGATGCGTTTTAATACAGCTTCAATTTCATCAAGTTCGACTTCGTTATCATCTTCGTTTTCTTGATTAAAGCTTTCTAAAATCTCTTCGCAGCTTAGTGTTAAAATACCTGAATCATCGACGGCTTCTACAATAGCAATAGCAATAGCTTCGTCTGTAGGGCTAAATGGCGTTAGTTGTAACTGCCACATTAAATACTCATGGAGCGTTTCAGTAGAGGCGCCTTGGTATATTGATTCGTCTTCAGGCATCGGACCCGATGATGCTGCTGGGGCGGCACTCATGTACTCATCCCAACTAACATCCATAGCCATGTCGTCACTTAGCGTGTCTTTTGCAAGTGCTTCACCACTATCTTGTTCGTATTCGCTTGGAGCATCATCGGCAGATGCGCTAACAGTTATGTCATCTGTATCTGCTTTTTGCTCGTTTTTACCTGCAGCGTCTTCTGAATAGTCTGCTTCTTCAACCTCTAATAGCGGGTTGCTGTCGAGAGCTTCTTGTATTTCTTGCTGGAGATCCAATGTACTGAGTTGCAACAAACGAATAGCTTGTTGCAGCTGTGGAGTCATTGTAAGTTGCTGGCCCATGCGCAGCTGTAGTGATTGCCTCATGTATCTCTAACAATCCTTTTATGTTGTTATAATTAATACTAGCAGATGCTTAAAGACATGGCGTAAATGTTACAGCCTAAATTGCTCGCCTAAGTAAACATCGCGTACTGTTTTATCATTTAATACGTGTTCTGGAGTACCTGATGCAATCAGCTCCCCATGAGAAACAATGTAGGCTTTTTCACAAACATCAAGGGTTTCTCTTACGTTATGATCGGTAATTAATACACCAATCCCACGATTTTTAAGATGTTCTATTATTTTCTTTATGTCTAATACCGAAATCGGGTCAACACCTGCAAATGGTTCATCCAGTAATATAAATTTAGGATCTGCTGCCAGCGCACGTGCTATTTCAACACGACGACGTTCGCCACCCGACAATGCCATACCTTGGCTATCACGAATGTGTTGTATGCTAAATTCATCTAATAATTTATCGAGAGTGTCTTCTCTAGCTTGTTTATTTAACTCTTTGCGCGTTTCTAAAATGGCCATTAAGTTTTGATAAACAGTCAGCTTTCTGAATATTGAAGACTCTTGCGGTAAGTAGCCAATGCCTAATCTAGCACGACTATGCATAGGTAAAAGAGTAATATCGTTATCGTCTATCGATATTTTACCTTTGTCGCTAGGTACAAGTCCTACTATCATATAAAACGTGGTAGTTTTACCTGCGCCGTTAGGGCCAAGTAAGCCAACAATACTGCCAGCTTTGACTTCAAGGCCGACGTTTTTTACAACTTCACGGCCTTTATAGCTCTTTGCTAATAGCTCTGCTTTTAATGTGCTCATGGTTGACCTTTGTCGCTTTTTTTACTTTTTTTAGTCTCGATTGGTACTAAAATTGTGTGAACGCGGTCAGTTGAGTTTTCATCTTTTTCGGCACTGATTAGCTGCTGCTCTATATCGTAGGTAATGCTTTTAGCATTTATTTTTTGTCCCGCTTGCGATACTTGTGCATTACCAACAAGCGTTAAAAAACGCTTAGATACATCATAACGTACTTCGTCAGCACTGGCGCTCATAGTCGTGCCATCTGATTGCTTTTCTTCAAAGTGCGCAGGGCTACCTGTAGCAATTAATAATTGTTTATTATCGCCAAGTTCATCGCGTTTATGTACTTCTAAGCGGTCGGCTGTGATACGGCGGTTACCGTGAATAATTTCAACGTTTTTCTCAAAAATCCCGACATTAGCTTTTAATTGACCTTCTTGCTTATCGGCGCTTATTGAAATTTGATTTGCAGCCGGTTGCGTGTTTTGCTCTGCAGCACTACTATTAAACGCTAGTATAAGTGTAGGAATAATAAGTGATTTTAATATTTTATTGGTCATAATATATGGTTCGCGTATGGTTAATTAGTTTTATCACTTCGGTTTTTAAGTCGGCTTCTAGGCCTTTACCAGTGATTTTTAAATTGGGTCCAGTGATGATAACGGGTTGCTCCGAACGCATTGTTAATAGCTTTATATCTACCTGAATATTATCAGCATTGATTTTGTCTATCATGGCGTTATCGGTTAAGTTTTTGGCAACCACATTGCCTTCTAAAATTAATTGTTTGTCTTCGTATAATGTTGCTTCGTCTGCATTTATTTGCCACGTTTGCTTTTCGTTATATAAAGTAAAAATAGGTTTTTCAAAAAACGTAAAACCTAATTGTTGATATAGCTCCATTTTAGCCGCAGTGACTTTGTGGCTAATTTTACCTTGTTCGTCATAGGCTGTTTGTTTGAGTTCTATGGCTATGTAATCAGGCTTGGCAATAACTTCAGGCTCAGTCTGAGGCACAATATTTGTTTGTGTAAAATAAGGGTACCAAAGCCAAACCATACAGCTAATGAATAAAACGCTTAATATTATGCGCGCTGCATTCATGAACTAGTGCCTTGTGTAGTCAATGCTTTACCATTTTCAAGCATAAGTAAGTCGGTGAGCTCTCTTACTGCACCAAAGCCGCCAGGCATTTGCGTTACATAGTGTGATAAACGTTTAATAAGTGGATGGGCATCATTTACTGCAACAGCAAAGCCGACTAATTCCATAACGGGCATGTCAGGACCATCATCACCGATATAAGCAATTTGTTCATCGCTAAGGTTGAGTTTGTCTTTTAGCTCTTGATAGGCAATGAGCTTATTTTCTTGGCCTTGATAAATATGCTGTACGGTTAAGCTGCTCATACGTTGTTGCACTATTTGTGAATGACGACCAGTAATTACAGCCACTTCAAAGCCACTGTTTATAAGCGCTTTAATGCCAAAACCATCTTTTGTATTAAATGCTTTTAGCTCTTCACCTTGATTACCAAGGTAAATACGGCCATCAGAAAATACACCATCAATATCGCATATAAGTAGTTTTACTTTTTTAGCGCGTGCTTTTGCATCATCGCTCAGCGGTTGATAGAGTTCTTCAAATTGCATTTATAATACTCCTGCTTTTAATAGGTCTTGCATGTTTAATGCGCCAATAGGTTGGTTTTTCTCATTGACGACGATTAAGCCATTTATACGTTTGTGTTCCATAATATTAAGCGCTTCAGCAGCCAAAATATCTTGCGTAGCCGTAGTGCATGACTTAGTCATAACAACATCTATTTGTGTTGTATGAATATCAATTCTTTGCTCTAAAATACGACGCAAATCGCCATCGGTAAATAATCCCACGAGCTGCTGATTTTCATCAACAATGGCTGTCATACCTAAACCTTTAGCAGACATTTCAATGAGGGCGTCTTTAACTGTTTGTGAAACGCTAATAATAGGTGTATTTGCGCCGCTGTGCATAACATCTTTTAAAGTAAGTAATAAACGCTTGCCTAAACTACCACCTGGGTGAGATAGCGCGAAGTCATCAGCTGTAAACCCGCGAGCTTCTAATAATGCAACTGCCATGGCATCGCCCATCGCAAGCGTTGCAGTGGTACTTGATGTAGGAGCTAGACCCAATGAACAGGCTTCTTTTTCTACTTTAATGCACACATGCACATTAGCAAGGGTCGCCATGGTTGATTGCGTATTGCCAGTCATCGATATCATTTTGGCACCAAGTCGTTTTAAAACAGGAATGATATTTAAAACTTCGCTGGTCTCACCTGAATTAGAAATAAGCATAACCACGTCATTTTTAGTGATCATACCTAAATCACCATGACTTGCTTCACCAGGGTGAACAAAAAATGCTGGACTGCCAGTGCTTGCAAGGGTTGCTGCTATTTTATTGCCAATATGACCTGATTTACCCATACCAATGACAATAATACGGCCTTCACAGTCGTACATTAATTGGCATGCGTTATGAAAATTCTCATCTACATATTGTGCAATATCACTAAGTGCTTGGCGCTCAACATCTAAAACGCGAAGGCCTTGTTCAATAAAATTTAGCGTTGCCATTATTTACCCTACTTGACTAAAAATATACCCTTGGTAACCCAAAAACGCTATTAGCAATAAGCCGCCTTCTACTCTATTGATACGTTGGGTGCCTCTAAAGTTCAATGACATAATAATTAGGGCAAGTGTTGCACCAATCATAATTAATACGTCTCGACTTACTAATGACGGGTCAATTGCAGAAGGGTTGATAATACCAGCCAGTGGTAATACAGCTAGAATATTAAATATGTTTGAGCCAACAATATTACCTAGTGCTAAATCGTCTTCATTTTTAAGTACACCCGCAATAGAAGCGGCAAGTTCTGGCAAGCTAGTACCAATGGCAATAATTGTTAAACCAATGACTAGGTCGCTTAAGCCAAAGTATTTAGCAATATCGACAGCTGAACCTATTAAAAAATGAGAACTAACAGGTAGGAGTATCATGCCGACTACTAACCAAAATACGGCCTTTTTTGTAGGTACATTGCTAGGTACGTCGTCGCAGGCTTCTGAGACAAATGGGTCATCTTGGTTTTTTGCACGCATAGATACAATAATTAACCCACCGATGAATACGATAAAGCCAACTAAAAGCGCAACACCTTCATTAAATGAAAAGTAGTTATCTGAAAACACATACCAAGTAACTAAAGATACGAGCATCACCAATGGCATTTCGCGTTTTAACGTACTAGATGAAACTGAAAGAGGGCGAAATAAAGCCGTGATACCTAACACAAGTAAAATATTTGTAATATTAGAGCCAACAGCATTACCAACGGCTGTGTCTGTTTTGTTAGCCAGTGCAGCAGATGCCGAAACCATCATTTCGGGTGCTGAAGAACCCATTGCTACAACGGTCAAACCAACAATAAGTGTAGGCACTCCAAAGTTTTTAGCAAGAGCCGCAGCGCCATAAACAAACCTGTCTGCACTCCAAACAAGAGCTGCAAAACCAAGAATTAAAATAACAAACGAGGTAACCATTGTGTTAAGCCAGTTATACAAAATACAGATGGCGCGAATAGTAACAAAAGCCAAGATGAAAGTATAAATAAAAGAGTAAGGTCAACTAGGTGGCAACATTGCTTTAAAACAGCTAATTTAAAAATTTAAGCCGGGGTTAAGCTGTTTTGAGCGAGTCTTATAATCCTTTTTATGGGTGTATTACAAAATCTTACGAATTGTTTTTTCCATCTTTGACAAAAAAGCTTTAAAATAGGTGCACTAGTGAACATTTTTATGGAGAGCGACTTGTCGCAATCAATAGTAGAAGTCAAGGATGTTAGCTTTTCGAGAGGCAATAGAACCATATATAAAAATATGAGTTTTAGCGTTCCTAAAGGTAAAATTACTGCGATCATGGGGCCAAGCGGAATTGGCAAAACCACTATGTTGCGTTTAATTGGTGGTCAGCTTAAACCAGATTCAGGTGATATTTTATTTGAAGGTGGCAGCATCCCTAAAATGTCTCGCAAAGAGCTATACGAAGCACGTACTAAAATGAGCATGCTTTTTCAAAGTGGTGCGTTGTTTACTGATATGTCGGTATTTGACAATATTGCGTTTCCTATAAGAGAGCACACAAAGCTAAGTGAAGACCTTATTCGATTAGTTGTATTAATGAAATTACAAGCGGTTGGACTGCGTGGCGCTAAAGATTTAATGCCCTCTGAGTTATCGGGTGGTATGGCAAGGCGTGCTGCACTTGCGCGCGCTATAGCGCTTGATCCTGAGCTAATCATGTACGATGAACCATTTGCAGGGCAAGATCCTATTTCAATGGGCGTATTGGTTAAGCTAATTAAGTCGCTTAACGAAGTATTGGGTTTATCGTCTTTAATTGTGACGCACGATGTGACGGAGGTAATGAGTATTGCCGATCACGTTATAATTATCGCCGATCAAGGGGTAATTGGTTGTGGTACTCCTGATGAAATGCGCAATCATGAATCTCCTTTAGTTCAACAGTTTTTAAAAGGCTTGTCGGATGGTCCAGTACCATTTCATTTTCCGGCTCAAGCTTATGCAGATGAACTGCTTGGAGAAAAAGCATAATGTTGGATTTATTTCAAAAGCTAGGGCATAAAACGCTAGGACGTTTTGCGGCTCTTGGCCGTTCGGCTTATATGCTGTTTAGTGCGCTAGCGCATGTTCCTAATTTTAAAAAAGGCACACCGTTACTTGTTCGCCAACTTTATATGGTCGGTTCGCAATCGTTGCTGATTATTATGGTGTCGGGTTTGTTTATCGGCATGGTGTTGGCTTTACAGGGCTACACCGTATTAGTTGGTTATGGCGCTGAGGATAGTTTAGGGCCGTTAGTGGCACTGAGTTTATTGCGAGAACTGGGCCCGGTTGTTACTGCATTACTATTCGCAGGACGTGCAGGTAGCGCATTGACTGCTGAAATTGGCTTAATGAAAGCAACAGAGCAACTTTCATCACTTGAGATGATGGCAATCGACCCGCTAAAACGAATTATTGCACCGCGCTTTTGGGCTGGCTTTATAAGCATGCCATTGCTTGCCTTAATATTTTCAGCCGTAGCAATCATAGGCGCTCACTTAGTGGGTGTAGATTGGCTGGGAGTTGATACAGGTAGCTTTTGGTCAATCATGCAATCACAAGTATCGTTTCAGCAAGACATACTAAACGGTATTATTAAGAGTTTTGTATTTGCCATAGTGGTGACCTGGATTGCACTTTATAAAGGATATGATTGTGTGCCGACCTCTGAAGGGATCAGCAAAGCAACCACCGAAACGGTTGTTCATTCGTCATTAGCAGTTTTAGGTTTTGACTTTATTTTGACAGCGGTAATGTTTACCAGCTAATAGGGTATAGATAATGAATTCACGGAAATTAGAAATTTTAGTTGGTTTTTTTGTAGCACTTGGCATTTTAGCGTTTGCGATGCTTGCACTTAAAGTTGCCAATTCAGGTATTAGTGGCTCTGGCGAAACATATACGCTTAATGCCAAGTTTGAAAACATAGGCTCGTTAAAAGCACGTGCACCTGTAAAAGTAGGTGGTGTTGTAATTGGTCGTGTTGAATCAATTTATGTTCACCCACAAGAGTTTTTACCAGTGGTAAATATGACCATTGATGCGCAGTACTTATGTCGTTTTTCAGACACAAGCTCAATCTCTATTTTAACGTCGGGTATTTTAGGTGAGCAGTACTTAGGTATTCACCCTGTAATTTCTCCAGATTCGGCTAAACAACGTTGTTTAGGCGAAACAGTGACTGAAAACAAGCAAGATGAAGCAATTGACGATTTGTTTGGTGTGGAAAGTAAAGCACTAGGTGATGGCGATTCAATTACTGATACTAAGTCTGCCATTGTACTTGAAGAATTAATCGGGCAGTTTTTATTCAACCAAGGTAGTGAGTAATTATTATGTTGAAAAAGTTTTTAGCTATTGTAGCAATTGGCACAATGACGCTAACTCAAAGCGTAAGTGCAGCAGATGTTAAATTGGTTGATCCAAATAAAATGGTACGCCAAGTTGCCGATAATACATTTGCACGTATTAAAAAAGATCAGCCATTAATTGTTAAAAATCAAGAGCATCTTCGCGTAATCGTTGAAGATGAATTAATGCCTTATATCGACTACAAATATGCAGCACTTCGCGTACTAGGTAGTGAAGTATCTAAAGTACGTGCAATTACCGACGAAGCTGAAAAAGCCAAAGCAATTAAAGAAATTCAACGCTTTATTGGTGTTTTTAGAGAGTACTTAGTTGCTACTTATGCAGGTGTATTCACTCAATATACAAACCAAAAAGTTGAGTTTGGTGCAGAACAAGCATTTAAAGGCAAAGATGTCGTTGTCGTTAAAACTAAAATTATTGAAGATGGTAAACCTGATATCAGAATCGATTTTAAAGTACGCGAAGACCGTGACGGTGAATGGCGCGCGTACGATATGATTGCTGAAGGTATTAGTTTACTAGATGCAAAACAAAGTGAGCTACAAGGTATTTTGCGTCAGCAAGGTATTGATAATGTAAGTAACCTTTTAGAGCAAAAGAGTCAGCTACCAGTTCAGTTTAGAGGCAGTAACTCGAATGACTAAATTGGCAATAAGCCAAGTTGATGGACAACATTTTCGAGTAAACGGTGAGCTTACTCGAAATTCAATTGGCGATGAACAGCTTCTGAACAACAAGCTATTAACCAAGCATAAAATCATCTATTTCGACCTAAGTGGTGTATCTAGGGTTGACACAGCGGGCTTAGCTTGGTTAATTCACTCTTTTGCAGAATTAAAGCAGCAAGGCATTCGCCTTGAATTGCAAAACCTACCTGAGCAATTGCAAAATTTAATGCAACTGGGTCAGGTTACAACCCTATTTGAGTGAGAGTTATGGAAACTAGCCAAGTCGAAACATTATTACGCGAAGAACTTCAATTAGCTGAAGTACATGTAAAAGCCAATGGTAGTCATTATGAAGTTGTTGCAGTAGGTGAATGCTTTGACGGTTTAAGCCGAGTTAAAAAGCAGCAGCTAGTTTATGGCCCATTAATGAATACAATTTCAGATGGCACAATTCACGCAGTATCTATTCGTGCATTTACTCCTGTAGAGTGGAAGCGTGAACAAAAATTTATTTTACCGCAATAAATAGGGCCTCTTAATGGATCAATTTGTAATTCAAGGTGGTACTTCACTTGCTGGTGAAGTGACTATTTCTGGCGCTAAAAATGCCGCACTTCCTATTTTGTTTGCTTCATTATTAGCTGATGGAAAAAGTACATTTACTAATGTACCGCGCCTTCGCGATATAGTGACCACTGAAGCCTTATTAAAAACTCTAGGCGCTGATGTTAATTGGCACGGCGATACGCTAGTGATTGACGGCGCAACGGTTAATAAGACATTAGCGCCATACGACTTAGTTAAGCAAATGCGTGCCTCTGTACTTGCATTAGGCCCTTTAGTTGCTCGTTTTGGTGAAGCTCAAGTGTCTTTACCTGGTGGGTGTGCTATTGGTGCTCGCCCTGTTGATATTCATATTCAGGGTTTGGAGCGCATGGGCGCGGTAATTAACGTTGAAAATGGTTATATTAATGCCAAGGTAAACGGTCGCTTAAAAGGCGCTGAAATCTTTATGGAAATGGTAAGCGTAGGCGCTACCGAAAATCTATTGATGGCAGCTGCCCTCGCTGATGGTAAAACCATACTTGATAACGCTGCACGCGAGCCCGAAATAATTGATTTAGCTAACTGCTTAATTGCTATGGGCGCTAAAATTACGGGTGCAGGCACTAGCCGCATTGAAGTTGAAGGCGTTGAGCGTTTAGCAGGATGCGAGCACAGCATTTTACCAGATAGAATAGAAACAGGTACGTTTTTAGTCGCTGCAGCAATGGCAGGCGGTGAAGTACTTTGCAAAAACACTGACTTTCATTCTCTTGAGCCTGTGATTGAAAAGCTACGTGCAACAAATGCACACTTAGAAGTACATAACGACAGTATTTATCTTGATATGCGCGGCCGAGAACTGAGAGCCGTGAATATTAAAACAGCTCCACACCCAGGTTTTCCTACGGATATGCAAGCTCAGTTTACAGCATTAAATGTAGTAGCAAATGGTAGTGCAACGATTACGGAAACGATTTTTGAAAACCGTTTTATGCATGTACCTGAGTTGCAGCGTATGGGCGCTAATATTCGTTTAGAAGGGCATACCGCAATTTGTGGTGAGACTGAGAGCCTAACGGGCGCGCAAGTGATGGCAACCGACCTACGCGCTTCAGCTAGCTTAATCTTAACGGGTATAGTGGCACAGGGTGAAACGGTTGTTGACCGTATTTATCACGTTGATAGAGGTTATCAGCGCATTGAAGATAAGCTAAGTGCGTTGGGTGCAAATATTAAACGTCGAAGTAGTTAAGTAGATATTTAACTAGCTAAGCTATTTTAAAAAGGTCGGATACGCAAATTGCTATCCGACCTTTTTATTGACGATTTATGAAAGTTGGTATTATTTTTTATTAAAGCTTTGTTTCAAGCTCTGCGACAGTCACCATAATCTTTTCTATTTTACCATTCCGGTAAAGCTCAAATTCTATTTCTTTACCTGGTTCTGTATTACCTATTTCTTCCAGCACTTTTTGTGGATTTGCTACCGAAAGCCCTGCAATTTTAATAACAATATCTTGCTCTTCAATACCCGCTTGCCATGCTGGTCCCAAAGGGTCTAAATTAGTAATACGCATGCCAGTAACTGGGGTCAGACTGTCGTTTACTTCCTTGCCGGTACTATCTACTGCTGTGCCTTCAAAGCCTAAATAGCCGCGCACAACGCGACCATGACGAATGAGCTTACCCATTACTTTTTTAGCAAGTGAGTAAGGAACCGCAAAGAATATTCCTTGAATATTCAAGTTCTCACGCGTTTTAAACTGCGCAGAAGTAATGCCGACTAAATCACCATTGGAGTTAACTAATGCGCCGCCAGAGTTGCCCACATTAATAGCCGCATCCATTTGCAATAAGTTATTGTACGGACTGTCTGTAATTTTTTGCTTACCCGTTGCGCTAATAATGCCTTGCGTGATTGTTTGGCCTAAATTAAGCGGGTTACCTATGGCAAGTACAACATCGCCTACACTGGATACATAGCTATCATTTACAGGAATTACCGGAAGGTGATCTGCATTTATTTTAAGTAAGGCTAAATCAGTAATAGTATCAAAACCAATTAGCTGTACATCAAAAAAGCGTCTGCCATCGGTTAGAATAACCATAATTTGATCTGCATTATTAACAACATGGTAGTTGGTAAGAATGTAACCGTCTTGCGACATGATGACGCCAGAGCCTAGCTCTTGTACCGTGTTTTTTCTTTTATAACGAGGTTCTTTGGAGATACTTTCTGAAAAAATAGTAACCACAGAAGGAGCTGCTCGTTTAACTGCATCAGAAAAACTCAGGTGACTCGAACTCATTGCGCTTGGTAGGGGAACATTTGGAAGTAAAGCCGCTCGCATATTAGGGCTGAAAAAAACCACTAAAAAAGCAATACTTAGGCCTGCAAATAAAGGGGGAAGAATAAATTTTATTAGTTTCAGCACGATTTTCTTATTATGTAAGTGAGCAATCTCTTTATGATGACATAAAAAAAATAACAGCGGCAAGTGCCACTGTTATTTTTATTACATTAATAGTGCTATTTATTACTGAATTAAAATAAATATAGACTCACGACCACGTTGCACGCCAAGTACTATATTACCTTTTGTACTGTCGATGATTTTATTCATGTCGCGAATTGTTTCTACTCGTTGACGATTCACTTGCATAATAATATCGCCTTCTTCAAGGCCAACACGGGCAGAAGGTGAACGAGGATCTACAGAAGTAACCTCAACACCTTTATTACTGTTTTTTTGTACATTTTCAAGTGTCGCACCTTGGAATGCAGGATGGAGTTCTTCACCGGTCGCTGTAACACCTGATGCACCATCAAGAGTTACTTTCACTGTTTTAATTTTACCATCGCGGTAAATGCCAAGTTTTATCTCACGGCCTTCACCTAGCGTAGCAATTTTGCTGCGTAGTTCATGAAAGCCACTAATGTCGCCACCGTTTATGCTAACAATAACGTCACCAGCTTCAATTCCTGCCTTACTTGCGGCAGTGTCGTCCATTACTTGCATTACATAAGCACCTTGTTTGACATCAAGTTGCTGTGCTTTTGCAAGTCCTGCATCAAGTGGGCGACCAGAAATGCCTAACGAGCCTCGACGTACTTCACCATGTTCAATAATTTGATCGACTAGATTTTTCATCATATTAGATGGAATCGCAAAACCAATGCCCACGTTGCCGCCAGAAGCACCTAAAATAGCGGTATTAATACCAATCAACTCACCATTGAGGTTAACTAAGGCACCGCCAGAATTACCTTGGTTAATAGCTGCGTCGGTTTGAATGAAATCTTCGTAGCCCTCAATGTTTAAACCACTTCGACCAAGGGCACTAACAATACCTGATGTAACTGTGTGGCTAAGGCCAAATGGGTTACCAATCGCAACCGCAAAGTCGCCCACTCGTAAATTATCTGAGTTGGCGAGTTTGATTTCAGTTAAGTCATCAGCGTCTATTTGTAAAAGAGCGATGTCTGATTCTGTGTCAGTACCAATTTTAGTTGCTTCAAATTCACGGCCATCTTCGAGAGTAACTACCATTTTTTCGGCGTCTTGGATTACGTGGTTATTAGTCACTACATAGCCCTCATCAGCATCGATAATGACCCCAGAACCTAATCCACTAAATTGGCGTTTTTGACTGCGAGGCTGCTGTTGTCCAAAAAAGTATTCGAGTGGATCTGCACGGCGGCGTACTTCTTTAGAGCCTGAAACTTGGATACTTACAACACCAGGAGATATTTTCTCTAGCATGGGGGCAAGAGTGGGTAATTGTTGACCATTTACTGCAATTGGCATTTTTGCATAAGACGCTACAGGGCTCATTAATAAGCTTGTAGATAAAATAGCTGCGCTGATAAGTGATAATTTCATTTTCATAGTCAGGGGTAACTCCACTTAAGATAAAGCAAAAACAAAAAGGGCTACTTTAAAAGCAGCCCTTTTTGGTTTATTAAGATAAAACAACAAAGCTGTTATATCTAAAGACTATGGGGTCTAAAAAAAGTTCATCAAGATACTTTAGAATGTTCTGAAACTTTATTTTGACCAGCAAATAAACCAGATTCACCCGATACATAATCAGCTGGTTGCGCTGCGGCTGAAGAACGATCTGAACGACGTTCTTTTAAAGACGCTTGTAGTTGTTCTGTTGTTTCTTTAGAAAAATAAGGTTCTGCTGGTGCTTTATTTCTATCTTCTAAAAGAAGTTGGTTTGTTTCTTCAACGTGACTAAGCAGTTGATCATAGTTTTCTTTCATTTTATTTACGAGCTTGCCAGTATTCGCTAAATGATCAGCTACATCTTGACGATACTGCTCTAACGCATTTTCAGCTTGCTCTGCCTGCTCTTTTAATTCATCTTGTTTGAATTGTTTTTTAGTAACAAATGCGCCAATAAAAAATGCTACAACAGCAGCAATAACAATTAAACCTACCCACATAACTGTGCCCATAAAAACTACCCCTTTGGGAAAATAACTAACGAATGCCGATTCAATTATAAATCATACTAAGTGTAATATACCCCGAGTTATGATGCGTGTTAATATGCTTTGCAAATTAAACTGTGTTTTAACTGTAAATAGATATGACTCCTTGGCAAACATACCAACAAGACTTAAAGCGAGATGACTTTGTACACGACGCAGCACAAGAAAATGCTGTGCGCCATTTACAACGTCTATACGATGACCTAACTCAGGCAAAGCCAAAACAAAAAGGTTTTTTTGCTAAGTTATTTAGTAAAGATGAACCTGCGCCTATAAAAGGTTTGTACTTTTGGGGTGGAGTAGGGCGTGGTAAAACTTATTTAGTTGACACTTTTTACGAATCACTACCGGGCACACGTAAAATGCGCGTGCACTTTCATCGATTTATGCACCGAGTGCATAATGAGCTTAAAAAACTAAACAATACGGCTAATCCATTAGAAAAAATAGCTGACATTTTCAAAGCAGAAACAGACATAATTTGTTTTGATGAGTTTTTTGTTCAAGACATTACCGATGCTATGTTGCTAGGTGGCTTAATGGAAGCGCTATTTGCACGGGGTATAGTACTTGTTGCTACATCTAATATAGTGCCTGATGAGCTTTACAGAAATGGCTTGCAGCGTGCCCGCTTTGTCCCTGCTATAGAACTGGTTAAGCTCAATACAGAAATAGTTAATGTAGACTCAGGTATTGATTATCGGTTGCGTACCTTAGAGCAAGCCGAAATTTTTCATAGTCCGTTAGATAAAGAAGCGGATAAAAACCTATTTGAATACTTCGATAAGCTATCGTCAGAGCCTGGACAATTAGATGAGCCGATAGAGATAGAAGGTCGTTTAATCAAAACGCGAAAAGTAGCCAAATGCGTGGTGATGTTTGAGTTTAGTGAATTGTGCGAAACAGCGCGTAGTCAGGTTGATTACATGGAGATTAGTCGCTTATATAATACGGTGATTATTTCTAACGTAAAACAGCTTGGGCAAACTAATGATGATGCCGCTAGACGCTTTATTGCTTTAGTGGATGAATTTTACGAGCGCCATGTAACTTTAATTATATCGGCTGAAAAACCTATTACCGAACTTTATACCCAAGGTAATTTAAACTTTGAATTTAAGCGTTGTATAAGCCGTTTGCAAGAAATGCAGTCTCTAGAGTATTTAGCTAGAGAGCATTTGGTTTAAATTAGTAGGTAAAAGTGTAATAGGTTAGTCATTAAAAATAAGAGGTGCATATATAGTACTTCTTATTTCTAAAATTTCTTGTGGAAAAAACAACCGGCGAGTAGCAATGTGTTTTAAGTGCTGGTATACTCCCGCGTCTGCCACGTTGCGTTCTATGCCCTCATATAGTCTAGCCACTTGTGAGCGGCGCAAAAGTCTAAAACTCGAAGGGGTTATAGCAAACTTAGAGCAGTAGTTAATATTAACTACTTGTGGTTTTAATTGAAAAACATTGGATTTTTATAAATGAAAACGTTTGTTGCTAAACCAGAAACAGTAAAACGTGACTGGTACGTAGTTGACGCTGAAGGTAAAACTTTAGGTCGCATCGCTACTGAAATCGCTCATCGCCTACGCGGTAAGCATAAAGTTGAATATACACCGCACGTAGATACTGGTGATTATATCATCGTTATCAACGCTGAAAAAGTTACTGTAACTGGTAACAAATTCAAAAACAAAGTGTACTATTCACACTCTGGTTTTCCAGGTGGTCTTAAGTCTACTACTTTTGATAAACTTCAAGCTGCAAAGCCTGAAATGATCATCGAGAAGGCTGTTAAGGGCATGTTGCCACGTGGTCCTTTAGGCCGCGCTATGTACCGTAAACTTAAAGTTTACACAGGTACTGAGCACAACCATGCTGCACAACAGCCTCAGGTTCTAGACATTTAAGGAGCACCATCATGGCAAATCAATACTACGGTACAGGTCGTCGTAAAAGTTCAAGTGCTCGCGTATTCTTACGCCCAGGCACTGGTAACATCGTAATCAACAAACGCTCTCTAGAAGAGTATTTTGGTCGCGAAACAGCACGCATGGTTGTTCATCAAGCTCTTGAGCTAGTTGATATGACTGAAAAATTTGACCTTTACATCACCGTTTCTGGTGGTGGTACAACTGGTCAAGCTGGTGCTATCCGTCATGGTATCACTCGTGCACTTATGGAGTTTGACGAATCATTACGTTCACAACTTCGTAAAGCAGGTTTTGTTACACGTGATGCACGTAAAGTTGAACGTAAGAAAGTGGGTCTTAAGAAAGCGCGTAAGCGTCCACAGTTCTCAAAACGTTAATCTATACGTTATCAAGAATTCAAAAACCCAGCTTATGCTGGGTTTTTTGTTTTCAAATCAAAATGTTTACATTTGCAACTTAATATAAAGTTATTTATATCGACGGTGATACTGGGTGATTGCAGCAATTAATGATGATCAAATTGATTAATAACTGCGTATTAATCAAACGAAAGTTAAAAAACACTCAGATAGCTGCAAAAAAGTTAAATAATTATCGTAATTAGTTTAAATCCATCAGTTAATTGGTGGAATTTTTTGCTACAATTGGCATTGAAGTAAAATGAGTGAGTTTAACCGCACTATGTACAGTTTTTTACTGTTTCCTCTTAGTGGTGTTGATCTTGGTCAGTATATTGTTTTTACAGAAGCGTTATTATAGTCGTTCGGCTTTATTCTCGAGCTTACTTAATCAAGTTTTGATCAAGTTAGTTTTATTCGAGCATAGGGCTTTGAATAACCTTGTTTTAATCAAGGGTTTTAATTATGATCGCTTCTATTTTAAAAATTCGAATAATTAACCTGCTGTAACTGATGTTCTCAATATAGCAAGTGTTGAGAATCATAGTGGAGATAAGTGGATGAGCAATGCGCCTGTAGACAATGGCCGACGTCGCTTTTTAACCATAGCTACCTCTGTTGTAGGTGGTGTTGGTGCGGCTGGGGCTGCTGTTCCTTTTATTGCGTCTTGGAATCCAAGTGAGCGAGCTAAATCTGCGGGTGCGCCTGTAGAAGTAGATATCAGCAAACTTGAACCGGGACAATTAATACGTGTCGAGTGGCGTGGTAAACCTGTATGGGTTGTATCACGGACCCCAAAAATGCTTGAGCAAATGAAAGAACATGAAGGTCAACTTCGTGATCCGCATTCGCAAGAGCCACAACAATTAGAATCATCAACAAATGATTACCGTTCATTACGTCCAGAAATCTTTCTGGCTGTAGGTATTTGTACGCATTTAGGGTGTTCACCTGGCTTTTTCCAAGGTAACTTTAGTGAGAAAGTTGAAGGAACCGATGATGGCTTCTATTGCCCATGTCATGGTTCTAAATTTGATATGGCTGGCCGTGTATTTCAATCGGTACCTGCTCCATTAAACTTAGAGATACCACCTTATACTTTTCTTGATGAGACCACTATTTTAGTGGGCGAAGAAAAAGGGGCAGCCTAATGTTTGGTAAGATTATTGGTTGGATAGACGACCGTATCCCAATGACACGTGTTTGGAACATGCATATTGCACAGTATCCAGCACCTAAAAACTTCAACTTCTGGTACTTTTTTGGCTCATTAGCCATGTTGGTACTAGTAAACCAAATCCTAACAGGTATTTGGTTAACGATGAACTTTGTTCCGTCTTCTGAAGGTGCATTCGCTTCAGTAGAATACATCATGCGTGATGTAGAATATGGCTGGTTATTACGTTACTTGCACTCAACCGGTGCATCAGCGTTTTTCATCGTTGTATATATGCATATGTTCCGTGGCATGATCTACGGTTCTTATCAAAAACCACGTGAGTTACTGTGGTTATTTGGTATGTTTATTTTCTTAGCGCTAATGGCTGAAGCATTCATGGGGTATTTATTACCATGGGGGCAAATGTCGTTCTGGGGTGCACAGGTAATCATCTCCTTATTCGGGGCTATTCCGGTTATTGGTGATGACTTAACACTTTGGATCCGTGGTGACTATGTAATATCAGGTGCAACGCTTAACCGCTTCTTTGCATTACATGTAATTGCACTACCACTGGTTATTGTAATCTTAGTTTTCTTACACATTGTTGCTCTACACGAAGTGGGTTCAAATAACCCTGAAGGTATTGAGATTAAACGTAAGAAAGGCTCAGTAGCTGAAGAAGATAAGCCTAAATTTAAATTTCATGAGTATTACACTGACAAGAAAGATATTGTTGATGCGATACCGTTCCACCCTTACTACACAGTTAAAGATATTGTGGGTGTGGTTGGTTTCTTAATATTGTTCTGTTGGGTTGTGTTCTTTATGCCAGCGATGAATGGCTTCTTTTTAGAAGGTCCAAACTTCGAGGCAGCTAACCCACTTAAAACACCTGAGCATATTTTCCCGGTTTGGTACTTTACGCCATTCTATGCAATATTACGTGCAATCCCTGATAAGTTAATCGGTGTTGCGGCGATGGGTGCATCGATTGTGGTACTTGCGTTACTACCTTGGGTAGACCGTGGTAGAGTTAAATCGGTTCGTTACCGTTGTGGTTTCCATAAATGGAACATTGCAGGTTTTGTTGTAACTTTCGTTCTTCTAGGTTGGGTGGGTGCAACTCCACAAACTGATATGAAAACGATTATTTCTCAAATCTGTACTGTGACTTACTTTATGTTCTTCGTACTGTTGTTTGTATACAGTAAGAACGAAAAAACTAAGCCATTGCCAGAGAGGTTAACGAAATGATGAAGAAGCTTATTATTGGTTTATTTGCTTTATCAGTAAACTTGTTGCCGAACATGGTTATGGCAGCGGGTCCATCGGTTCCTTTAATGGAAGCGAACAACGACCTTACTGATCAACCATCTTTACAACGCGGTGCAAAGTTGTTCATGAACTACTGTCTTGGTTGTCACCAAATGCAGTATCAACGTTATGAACGTACTTTTCGTGATATCGGTATCCCAACAGAGGTTGGTTTAGAGCAGTTGATTTTTGACGGCTCTAAAGTAGGTAGTCATATTACTAACGCGATTACAAAAGACGATGCAGCAAAATGGTTTGGTGCGGCTCCGCCGGATTTAACTCTAATTGCTCGTGTAAAATCACCAGATTATATTTACACGTACTTAAAATCGTTTTATAAAGATGAATCTCGTCCGTTTGGGGTTAACAACATTGTTTTCCCATCGGTAGGTATGCCTCACGTTCTTCAAGAACTACAAGGTTTACCAACACCTATCACTAAAGAAGTACAAGAGCATGGTCACACTGTGACTAAAGTTATTGCTACTGAAACAGATGGTACGGGCGAATTAAGCATAGATGAATACGACCAAGCGGCTCGTGATTTAACAAACTTCCTTGAGTACGTGGGTGAACCTTCACGTCTTGAATCGGAAGCGCTAGGTATTAAGGTAATAGGATTTTTAATTATCCTGTTTATCTTGGCATTTATGCTTAAGAAAGAATACTGGAGAGATGTTCATTAGGTTGAACATTTTTAAAGGTAATTTTGCAATAGGGGCTTAAGCCCCTTTTGCTGTTTTAGTTATTTAATGGAGGTATAGGCATGGCCGTAGCTGCCAATAAGCGCCCTGTAATGACCCTTTTTTCTGGTGCTAACTGTATGTATAGCCACCAAGTACGTATTGTACTTGCGGAAAAAGGTGTAAGTGTAGATATTCATTTGGCTGAAAAAGATAACTTGCCAGAAGCACTTCACGAAATTAACCCTTACGGTACAGTGCCAACACTGATTGACCGTGAGCTTGGTTTATACCAGGCAAACATCATCATGGAATACCTTGATGAACGTTTTCCTCATCCTCCACTAATGCCTGTTTACCCGGTAATGCGTGGTCGTAGCCGCTTAATGATGCATCGTATTGATACTGATTGGTACAGCCTAGCTGACAAAATCAGTAACAACACGTCAGACGCTGCTCAAGCTCGTAAAGAGCTAACAGAAGCATTGCTTGCTGTAGCACCTATTTTTAGCGAAGCACCTTACTTTATGAGTGAAGAGTTTAGCTTAGTAGACTGTTATTTAGCTCCACTATTATGGCGTTTACCAGAGTTTGGTATTGAGCTTAATGGTGCAGGTTCTAAAGAGCTTAAAGAGTACATGATCCGTTTATTTGAACGTGAGTCATTCCAAGCCTCTTTAACTGAAGCTGAGCGTGAGATCCGTTTATAATGACGCCTAATCGTCCTTATTTATTACGTGCTTTTTTTGATTGGATAGTCGATAACGAGTGTACACCGCATTTAGTGGTAGACGCTGGATTTGCAAATGTACAAGTGCCAACACAATTTGTTCAAGACGGACAAATTGTTTTAAACATAAGTCCATCAGCGGTCACACAGTTTTCGTTAGACTTAACCCAACTTAGCTTCAGTGCGCGCTTTGGTGGTCAGCCAATGCAAGTGTATGTACCTCTAGGTGCTGTGCTTGCAATATACGCGCGTGAAAATGGCGAAGGAACAGTCTTTACCGCAGATGAGTTTTTAGAGGACGAAGACGATTTTGTGCCAGAGCTTGAAAGTGTTGATTCATCAGCTGAGTATATTGATGAAACACCACCAGAAAAGCCTGAGAAGAAAAAAGGCTCTCATTTACGTGTTATTAAATAATAAGTAAATGCCAAAAAAAACCGCTGAATAAGCGGTTTTTTTATGTCTGTATTTTGTGTTTACAAGTATTCAAATACTTTAATTACACGCTCTACGCCAGAAACATTGCGGGCAATATTTACAGCTTGAGTTGACTCAGAGTCAGATACTAAGCCCATTAAAAAAACTTCAGCATTTTCTGTCACTACTTTAATGTTATTACTGCTAATGTCTTTTGCTGTTAGTAGCTGGGCTTTTACTTTAGAAGTTAGCCAAGAGTCGTGAGTTTGTGTAGTAATGCCAGTATTTGAGCCAATACGAATTTGGTTATGTATTTTACGAATACCTGAAACGCCCTCAATGGTGCGCTGCGCTTCGTTTCTCATTTCTTCGTTAGATACTTGTCCAACAAGTAAAACAATACCGTTAACGCTTACAGCGCTTATATTGGCAAACTTTTCAAGACGTTCTACTTCGCTAAGTGCAATACTGGCTTTTATTTCAATATTGTTATCGTCAATTTGAGAGCCAATAGTACGGCGGTCATTCGCTGCAGTTACTGCACTGGCTGTACCTGCAACAACAGCGGCTGCGCAGCCTTGCAGTAATACAACAGTACCTAAAACAATAAGAGAGTGTTTAAACATAATTTTCATCCTGAGGGAAAAGCGTTAAATCAACAAGTTCGCTTAAACAATGTAAGTTAACTAAATGGGATTCGATAATGCGGCTAGGGCGTTTAGATGGCGATCTAATTTCAACATCGTTAGGTCCAAGTAGGCCTACCAACTCGCCACCATCATCACCAACCATAACTATGACCTTCATATCTTTAGTTAGTGCAGCTTCAACGGCAGAAATAACATGTTTTTCGTTGCCGTTTATAGCCAATACAAGCAATAAATCACCTTGTTGGGCAAAAGCGCGGACTTGGCGAGCAAATGTATCGTGATCGTCTACTTGAGTACTTTGCCCAAGATTAACGTTTTCTTGCGATAGAGCAATTGCAGGTAAGCAGGGACGTTCGGTTTCATAATGATTAACCAACACACCCGCCATATGCTGAGCGAGCATGTGGCAATTTGCAGTACCGCAGCAAATGAGTTTATTTCCGTTGATCAGACTTTGTGCAATAGTAAATGCAGCTGACTCAAGCGCACTAGGTAGCACTTCACCAGCAGCGATTTGAACTTGAATGCTTTCTGTAAAAATTTCTTTAATTGTGTCTTGCATAGCCTACCAATAATTTATCTTTGTATTTGCGTTTAAAATACATTTTTAAGCCAATTAATATTAGGAGATGCTTCTCCTGTAATGGCTACATAATCAATTCTTAGAGCTTGGTTAGTTAAATTTTTAGCTGCTAAGTAATGATAAATACTACGTTTTAATCGAGCTTGTTTTTGTGGACTAAGCGCATAGTTGGCACCGCCACGAGCATTATTTTTGCGAAACTTAACCTCAACGAATACAAGGGTATCGCCTTCTTTCATAATGACATCAAGCTCACCAAAGGGGCAGTAATAATTACGTTCTATGGGTGTTAGCCCTTGAGTAACTAAGTATTTTTGCGCTTCAAGCTCATAATACTGGCCTTTTTCGCGACTATTGTGCCACAGCTCTTTAAACCACGACATGCCGCCCCCTTAATTAAATTTAATTGATAGTTTGTATGTCACCCGCTGATTGCATAAACAATGGTACCGGGCGTTGTGTTTCTAATTGCACAGGCTTAATGCGACGGTTTGTATATTGAGCCCAGTCGAGCGTGCGTTCTATATGGCCGCTGGTATTAACAGATAACTTACCGCTTAAACCACTATATTGATTGCCTGGCATTACGCTTAACTGCCTGATGTCATGTAATATTGATACAGCATCGTACGCCATTGCAAATAAGCGTTGGCTAATATCTACTTGCTCTGGCCATAACGAATCATACTGCTGGCGTAAGTTATGTTGTTTAATTTGCGAATCGAGCATCCACGGCAATTCAGTGAAGTATAGGCCGTCTAAGTCGCCTTTGTCAGTACTGTCAATTTGTTTACTATGACTTTTAGAGCTGGCATAAAGTGGAATACGATCTGCAAATGTACTTACGTTTACATCAAGGTAAGGTTTAATTAAGCGTGTTTCTATTGCATCACCCAAAATATAAATAACGTCTATATCACTACGTGAACGGGTTTCGTTTTCTACTTCCTGTTTAAATAGTGCTTTAATCGTTTTTATGCGCTCTTTTGATTTATCAACTTCTAACAAGCTGGTAATTGTATTAGGCATATCTTTTTTATCGTTATAAAAACCTATTTGCGGCTTGGTTTCGCTATAGCGTTGCCACTGTAAGTTAAAGTAATCAACCAAGCGTTGGCCATTTGCGTTATTTGGTGCAAGCAACATAGGTTTTTGATAGCCCTTAGTTAAAAAGTGTTCTAAGGCTTGTTGTACTTCGTGCTCAGGGTTTAGTGCAAAATAATAATGCTGAAGCGAAATTCGCTCACCATCAAAGGTGTTTAAATGTAGTACCGGAGTATCAATAAGAGTTTGTGCATTGGCAAGTTTATCAATATTTGCTTTAAGTAGAGGACCAATTACAAAGTCAGGCTTTATTTCTTCAAGTTGTGCTGCAATTTCTTCTGTACTTAAGTTTTCATCAATAAAAATAGTGTCGTTGATATTTTGCGTATCAAGTGCAGCTAATACGCCAGCTTTAAGGGCATCACCTAAACGTTCGTTAGGGCCCGATTGTGGAAATAACACAACTAAGCGCTCTATATTGATAGGAGCAAGTTCAGTAAGCATTTCATCTTGTTCAGGTAATACAGTAAAAGCCGGATGCCCAATATAGCGTCTGCGCCAATTGTTGATCGCTTGATCTAACTCTACGCCACTACTTGCATATACTTGATGATATAACGCTAGGTTAGCCCACCCTTGCTGAATAACCGAACCACGGTTAAAGCGTTCAAGCGCGTAAGAAGAAAGTTGCTTTAAGTTATCCCACAAATTTTGATTAAGTTGAGGGATTTCTATATTATTTTTTGTTGCTGTTTCAGAGGCCCTAAAAAAGTAGGGTGCAGCTTTTTTCGGAAAATTTTGCGATGCGTAAATACTGGCCGTTAAAAACTGATGCCAAGCAAAATGCTCAGGTTGAGTCAGTTGTCCGTCTAGCGACTGTAAAATAACCAAAGCTTGATCATTTTTATTCTGTTGTTTTTGTGCAAATGCAATATAAAGACGGTTCTGAATTTGATCAACACTTGCGGTTAATTCAAGCTCATTCCCAATTATCTCTAATAAAGGCCAGTTTTGCTCACTAATTGCTGCATCACGGGCGCTATACAATAACTGTATTTTATCGGCACCTTGGCGGTTTTGCGCCAATTGATAGATAGATTGCGCACTGGTTGCCTGATTTTGCAGTGCATTAGTGCGGTTACTTACGTTATCGCTGTTTTTAGTTGGTTTTTCGGTTGTGCTACACGCCGATAACCCTGACAATATAATTAATAGACTAACTAGTTTAAGTCGCACAATGATTTCCCAATACGTTAACGCGATTTGCTTATATTACTGACTGACGCAGGAGACCTCAATGTTAAATGAGGAGAATTCACAGAAAATTGGCACTCTTTACATTGTTGCCACCCCAATTGGCAATTATGACGACTTAAGTCACCGTGCCATTGCGACATTATCGCAAGTTGACTTAATTGCTGCTGAAGACACTCGCCATACCGGCAAGCTACTTAGCCACTTTGGTATTAAGGCAAAAACGTTTGCATTACACGACCACAACGAAAAGCAAAAAGCACAACAAATTATTGATCAACTTAATCAAGGTTTAAATATTGCTTTAGTATCTGACGCTGGTACACCGCTAATTAGTGATCCAGGCTACGCTGTTGTAAATCTATGTCGTGAACAAGGCGCTCATGTTACACCTGTTCCAGGTGCATGTGCTGCAATTACAGCCGTATGTTGTTCAGGTTTACCAACCGACCGCTTTCAGTTTATTGGTTTTACGCCAGCTAAAAGTAAAGCTCGCCAAGACTTTTTTACCGAAGCTGTTAACTCAGGTATTACCAGCATAATGTACGAAAGTACGCACCGTATTATGGCAAGCCTTGATGATTTAGCACTAGCCCTTGGTGATGAGCAGCAAGTTGTGTTTGCTAAAGAGCTAACCAAAACCTTTGAAACATTTTTTAATGGTAGTGTAAGTGAGCTTAAACAGTTTTTAACTGATGATCCTACCAAGCAGCGCGGCGAAATAGTGCTTATGCTTCCGGGCAAACCAAAGCAAATAGACGATGTTCCGCCTGAAGCGCGCAAAATGCTGGCACTTCTTGAAAGCGAAATGCCAATGAAAAAAGCCTGTGGCGTTGTTGCTGAATACTTTGGAATGAAGAAAAACGCTTTATACAAAACAATTATTGAAGAAAAAGAGTAAATTTTACTGCGCTTGGTATTAGCCTCATGTATACTGCGCGCCGAGTCAGCCAAGATGATCGCTGCCTGTGACGAAAATGATCAGGGGGAGGAAAGTCCGGGCTCCATAGGGCAGAGTGCCAGCTAACGGCTGGGGGGCGTGAGCCCACGACAAGTGCAGCAGAGAGGAGACCGCCAATCTTCGGATTGGTAAGGGTGAAAGGGTGCGGTAAGAGCGCACCGGGCCGCTAGTAATAGTCGGTTGCAAGGTAAACTCCACTCGGAGCAAGACCAAATAGGGTTCCTTATGGCGTGGCCCACGTTGGAACCGGGTAGGTTGCTTGAGCCATAGAGCGATTTATGGCCTAGACGAATGATTATCACTTTCTTCGGAAAGGACAAAACCCGGCTTATACGGCTGACTCACTCATTCAATAAAAAGCCTGCAGTTAACGCTGCGGGCTTTTTTGCGTTTAAATTTTAGTTAATACAATTTAAGCATTATTAAATAATATTTTTCCCTTGTTCTGGATCGCGAGATTGCTCTGCTTGTTCACGTATTTCGTCGGTATCACTACTTACATCATCAAGCGTTTTAGTTTGCTCAACAGTTTCACTTTTTTCGCTTTGTATTTGCGATGGTTGTTTTTCCTCTAAGCTAGAAGCATTTTCATTAGGGTCGGTGAGTATAATTCTCTCTCGTGCGTCATCAGGCATGCTGATTTTTTGTTTAGTGAACTCATTTACTAATTCGCGCATAAGTTGTGAGCCTACTTTTAATGGGCTGTGCTGCTCGCTATTAACCCAAAAATACAAAACGAAGTTAATAGTAGATGAGCCTAAGTTTTTTATTAAAACCTGCGCGGGTGGGTCGCTAAGTACTGCATTTTGTTGATTGGCAATATCTAGGGCGAGGGTTTGTGCGCTGCGTATATCGTTATCGTAGCCAATACCAATTTCTACTTTGCCGCGCATTTTTGGATTGGCAGTCAGGTTTTTAATGGTATTTTTATATACAGTCGCATTAGGTATTTGAATATGATTGCCATCGTAATCAACAAGTGTGGTTGCTCTTGCTGTTACTTTTTTAACAATACCTAATCGGCCATCCACTTCAATTACATCGTCAATTTTAAAAGGTCTTTGTACGCTCAGTAATAAACTGGCAATAAAGTTCTCTGCTATGTCTCTAAAAGCAAAGCCGAGTATTAAACCTATCAACCCAGTCCCACTCATAATAGCAACGGCAAACTGAGTAAGCCCTGCTAAACGTAAAAATAAATATACCCCAAATAAAATTATTAGGGTGCTTATGCTGCGCCTTATAACTAGGTGAACAAGCTTGCTGTCAGTCATATAGTCAATGGGTTTGATTAGTAATCTAGAAAGTGGTCCTGAAATTAAGTAACTGAGTACTAAAAGCATTATGCCGAGTAAAATAGTGGGTAATATTTGCGCTGTTACGTGAAGTAATTGCACGCCTTGCTCATAAAAGAAATTCCACGAAAGTGTATCAACTTTGATCACGTCAGTTATTGGTGTTGTATTATTTAGCGCTACACTGCTTTTTAGGGTACCGAGCATGGCTTATCTTCCGTGTTAGAGTCATTTATAGATAAATATTAGCAAGTTTGGTACCAAACGCTTATAACTTGGCAAATATTTTGCTGTAGTAACGTAATACAAATATTGAGGTTTAGAATGAAAGAAGCTAAACGAGGACAGCAAGCAGAGCAGCCTGCACATATCCCTTTTATAGGTTGGTGGGATATTGTTAAACGTATTTTTAAGCAAATGAGTGAAGATAACTTATCTATAGTGGCAGCCGGTGTGGCATTTTATGCGTTACTTGCTATTTTTCCAGCCATTGCGGCGATGGTATCAGTGTATGCGTACTTTTCATCCCCAACAGATATAAGTGAGCACTTAAGTAAAATAGTTACTTTGCTTCCACCAAGCACCAGTGAACTGATTTTATCTCAGGTTTCTAGCCTTGCTAAAACATCAAGTGCAAGCTTGAGCTTAAGTGCAATTGGTACGCTCATACTTACTATTTGGAGTAGTTCAAAGGGCAGCCAAGCACTTATTACTGCATGTAATATTAGTTATCGTGAATATGAAAAACGCTCATTTTTTCAGGCTCAACTAGTGCGCTTTTTATTTTCGGTAGGAGCGATTGTAGTCGCAATTTTTGCGCTATTAATTATTGGTATTTTACCTATTGTACTTAATTTAGTGGGACTAAAAGAAAGTATAGATTTATTAATTAAACTCATTTCTTGGCCATTATTGGCTTTTACCTTTAATTTTGCATTGGTACTTTTATATCGTTATGCCCCACATCGTAAACCTGCTAAATGGCGTTGGATCACAATGGGGTCGTCTATTGCTACCGTGCTGTGGATTTTAGCATCTATAGGTTTTTCATTTTATGTGTCGCGTTTTTCTAGTTACAACGAAACGTATGGCTCACTAGGTGGTGTAGTGATCATGCTGATGTGGTTGTATATCAGCGCTTATATAATCACATTAGGTGCTGTAATTAATGCAGCTACTGAGCAGCAAACAGGTAAAGATAGCACTGTAGGGCCGGCTAAAGAGCGTGGGCAGCGAGGCGCCTATGTAGCAGATCACCTCGATGTAAAAAATGAATAGCTATTAATTAGCTAAATTAGTAAGTGCAGTAATTTGCTCTTTAAATTCTTGTGCTGCAGGACCAAGCCTATCGTTGTCGTTGCACATTAAATATAAATTAAGAGTGCGGGTTGTACCTTGGTCTAAATTAAGTGCAATGAGGGTTTGATCTTCAATTAAGTGTGCAATTTGTGTTTTTGGCAGCCAAGCGTAACCTAAATTTTGACTAACCATATCAATAGAGTTGCGTAAATGGCTTACTGTCCAGCGCATATCTGCACCTAACCAGCCATCATTGTGACTGGTGTGGGTTGCTGAATCGCGAACTACTATTTGCCGGTGTAGCTTTAAATCGCGAAAGTTGAGTTGTTCAGTTTGTTGGTGTAATACATGGTCTTTATGCGCAACGGCTATAAACTCTATATCGCATAACGTACTGCAACTAATTCCATAGATAGGAATTGATGAAATGGCTAAATCAACCACTGAGTTATGTAGTAATTCGTTTGCACCGGTTAGCACGCTTTCTACTAAATCAATTTTTAAAAGAGGGTAAAGCTCACTCGTTTTAGCAAGTGCTTGATATAAAATAGCGTGTGGAAAAACCTCATCAACAGCTATTTTTAATGTGCTTTCCACGCCTTCGCTTAGTGTACTTGCTACCGATTCTATTTTAGTCGCTTCCTCAATTAAAAACTCGGCTCTGCGTAAAATCAGCTTACCGCTATCGGTTAAAAATGCTTTACGGCCTTTTACTTCAAGCAACTTAATTTGCAAGGCGGCTTCAAGTTTTTGCACAGCATGGTGTACGGTTGACTGACTTTTATGTACAGCTGCGCTTGCGCCTGCAAACCCGCCATGATCCACAACCGCTTTAAACATTCGCCATTGCTCTAATGTTGCTTTTGCCATTTTTAAATCCTGTTACTACTTTATATCTGATTGCTTAACTTGACCGCGCAGACGCATTATTTATTGCGTAACAGTGATTTTTTGTCTATTTATTTTAATAAAGCTACTTTTTTATCAGCTAGAAGTGCCATAAAACTGCTTTTATTTAAAGGTCTTGAAAATAAATAACCTTGACCGTAATCGCATCCTGCTTCAAGTAGTAGCTGCATTTGTAATTTAGTTTCAATTCCTTCGGCGATTACTTTTAAGCCCAACTGATGTGCCATAACAATGATGGCTTCACACAATGCAAGTTCTTGGCTGCCTATTTGAATATTATCAACAAAACGTTTATCTATTTTTAAATAGTCGGTGTCCATTTCTTGTAAGTAAGCGAGCGACGAATACCCGGTACCAAAATCATCAAGAGCAAGCTGCATACCTGATTTTACTATTTCTTTTAGGCGTCTTTGCGTAAGTGCTTCAGGGTTAACCATTAAGCCTTCAGTTATTTCTGCGACAATTGACGAAGCAGGCAGTTTTGCTGCTTTTAGCATATCGTACCATTCATCTATGCCACTCTCTGGCGTGGATAATTGCACTGGCGATACGTTTACACTTATTTGAAAAGTATCATCGGTTAGTGTTTTTATATCGTTAAGTGTTTGCAAAGCTTGGGCAAATACAAATTGACCAATTGCATTTATTTGCCTGGTTTCTTCAGCAAGTGGGATAAATGCGATAGGGCTAATTAGGCCTTTTTCGGGATGTTGCCAACGAATAAGCGCTTCAGCTTTATGAATATGTAAATCATTTAAAGCAACTATGGGCTGATAAAATAACTCAAACTGTTCAAGTTCTATGGCACTTCGTAAGTCTTTTAATAGCACCATGCGCGCGTGTGCATATTCGCGCATGTCAGCAGAGAAAAACTCAAAACAGTTACGACCATTACTTTTTGCTTTATACATAGCCTGATCGGCTGCCTTTAAAAGCTGTTCAGTATTTTCACCATCATTAGGAGCGCAAGCAATGCCTATGCTTGCACTAATAAATAACTCTTCGTTTTCAAGATGCAAAGCTGACGATAGACTAAGTAAAATATTACTCGCAATTTGATTAATATGGCGCGTACTTTTAATGTGACTAAATACAATAACAAACTCATCTCCCCCAATTCGTGCCACAAACTCAGCATTTTTTGCCGACTGGACTATACGCTGAGATACGAGTTTTAATAAGTTATCGCCATAGTGATGGCCTAATGTGTCATTAATATCTTTAAAGTGATCAATATCTAAAAGCATGACAACCAATTGATTATCTGGAGTAACAACATTTGAAAATCGTTGATTTAATCGCTCCTTTAATTCTAAACGATTTGGTAAGTCAGTTAGGTGATCAAAATGAGCTTGTCGCCAAATGGTTTCATCAGCTTGTTTTTTTTCTGTGAGGTCTGTGAATATCGCGATACGACGAATAGGTGCGTTGTTTGTATCATAAATAGTATCGATTGTGAGCCACTCAGAATAAAGCTGCCCGTTTTTTTTACGGTTAATAACCTCGCCTTGCCAGCGGCCTGTTTGCTGTAATTCAGACCACATTTTATTGTAAAAATTCTTATCATGTTTTCCTGATGAAAGAATTGAAGAGGACCGGCCAATTACTTCTTCTTTACTATATAAAGTCGTTTTGCAAAATGCAGGATTTACATCAAATATGATACCCGTTGGATCGGTGATTGCCATGCCTTCACTACTGTTGTTATACACTAGTGAGGCAAGGTGGAGTGCTTCTTCATTTACTTTTCGTTGTGTTATATCTCGTAGTACAACAACGTATTCATTTTTACTTTGCATTGCGCTAATACGTGCTTCAAAGCTGCGTTTAGGATCTGATTTTTCGAGTGTGAATTCTAAATTACTCGAAACATCAAGTTTAGATAACTGCGATAACAAAAGCTGAACATTGCTGTGTGAAAGTATTGATGATAAATGAGGTACTACAGTGCTGTTAGGATTTACTTGAGGCTTAAACTGTCCTGTTATGTTGAGAATATCGCCATGGATGTTAATTCTAACGTAACTATCGGGCAGAGTATTAAGCAAGCTAGTAAGCTCATCATGCTTGTTTTTTAAATTAGCTTCAGCTGTTAACCGAGTTTGCGCCATTGATTTAAAACGCTGATAGAGAGTATTTAGCTCTGGATTATTGGGTTGTATTTTTTGTGAGGGCATCTCGCCCTTAGCCAATACGTTTGTTGCATTTGTTAGATTATTAATTGGGTCAATAATGCTGGTTTTAAGTAGTTTACGTGCAATTAAACACAGTATCAGCAGCGATAAAATAAACACACCAATCGCTATAAAAAAATTATTATTTATTTGCTTTAAAGCATGTGTGACAGGAAGTGCAATATGTATATTTAAGCTGTTATTACTTGGATCGCTGTAAATAACAGAGTGGTGAAGCATTCGGGCTTCACCTTCAATAGATTTTATTTTTGTTGATGCCTCATTATCAATCGAAGAATCAGTTGCTAATAAAGTCTGTGCAATATTATCGCCAAGAGCGGCCGTTGTAGGTGGATAACGCGCTAAAATTTTTCCGTTAGAATCAGCAATTGCAGCAATAGAGCCTGGCGGAAGTTCAATGTCATTAAAAGCATTGTTCCACCAGTCAAGCGCAACAACGATAACTACAACGCCCTGAATTACATTTTTTTTATTAATAATAGGTAACGCAAAATTAAGGGTGTTTTTTTGCAGACTTCGGTCGTGCTGAAAATAACCTACCGACAATTGGTTACTTTTTAAGGCGTTTTGGAAATACGCCCGATCGGCAATATTAATTGTTTTGGCTAACCCGCTTGTTGTACATATAACAATGCCATTTGGATCTATAATCCCGATATTGGCAACATGTGCGTAAATAGATCTAAATTGATTAAAATAATTAGGGCAGGTCGTTGCTAAATTTTCTTTCTTACTTTCCTCTTTAGCCAAATAACGCGCTAAACGGTCAATATCATCGACTAAGTGCTTTTGCTGTAAAATTAATTGCTTAGCAATATTTTCTACTTTTTTTTCGCTTTGCTCAATAGAGTGATCGCGTTCAAGCAGCAGTGTAAAAATAATTACAGCGGTGCCCGGAATACTTAGCAATATAAGTAAACGATAAAGCTGATGTTTGAGAGAATAAGTAAAAATAACCATTCCTTAGTTTTGTATTTTGCAATAACAATTGTAGCCAAATTCACTCCAAATAACCATAGTAATTATAAGGTTGAAAATGTAACCAATGAATCATTATAGTTCTATTTTTTGGAATGTTAAGGTCGATTTAAAGACATAGTTGTTTTGTTTAATGAATGATTTAATAACCTCATAAACTTATTCTTTAGAGTGAATTAATAAATGAAAATATCAAAAATACTTACAGCTTATGCAACTCAAGATGGCGATGGTGTAAGCATTAGCCGTATACCTGGGTTTGATGGTAAATATTTAGATCCCTTTTTAATGATTGATGAACTTAAGTCAGACGACAAAAAAGATTATATGGGAGGCTTTCCTGAGCATCCGCACCGAGGTATTGAAACGTTTACTTATATTCTAAAAGGTGGCTTTGAGCATCGTGACCAAATGGGTAACAGAGAAGCAATTAAAGCAGGCGATGTGCAATGGATGAGTACAGGGCGCGGCGTCATGCACAGTGAAATGCCACTCGCGGATGCTGTTGACGGTTTGCATGGCTTTCAAATTTGGATAAACATGCCAAGCGCAGAAAAAATGCGTGATTCACGTTATCAAGATACTACTAAAAACCCAGCTCCGAGTTTTACAAATACGCAAGGTGTGACGTTAAAAGCACTTGCGGGATCGTGGCAGTTCGAAAGTGAAACGCTTACAAGCGCTCTGCAAAGTTTAGCTGCTAATGCGGCGCTCGCTGATATTACATTACCCGCTGGTAAAAGCATGAATTTAGAGCCTCTTAGCCAACAAAAAGTAATGCTTTATATTCATAGCGGCTCACTAATAATGAGCGACAATCAAACAATACCAGCGGGCAAGTTACTTATTTTGGAACCAGGCAGTGATATTAATATTAGCTCTGAGCACGGCGCTGGTGTATTGGTTTTAGCCGGCGATCCACTTAATCAGCCGATTGCTCATATGGGGCCGTTTGTAATGACGACTCAAGCTGAAGTACAGCAAGCAGTGCGTGATTATCAAAACGGCGAGTTTGGCAAAATTTAACGGTATTTTTAGGAGAGTTTTATGGGATTATTAGTTAACGGTCAATGGCAAGATAAATGGTACGACACTGATTCAAGTAATGGTAAGTTTGAGCGCGAGGCGGCGCAGTTACGTCACTGGATAACTGCAGATGGTAGCGCTGGAATAACGGGCGAGGCCGGTTTTAAAGCTCAAGCGAACAGGTATCATTTATATGTGTCACTTGCGTGTCCTTGGGCGCATCGAACGCTTATATTTAGAGCGTTAAAAGGGTTACAAGATTTAATTACGGTGTCGGTTGTTAGCCCTGACATGCTTGATAGTGGTTGGGCTTTTGATACGCAAAACCACAGTACTGGCGATGCTTTATTTAATAGTAATTACTTACATCAAGTGTATACAAAAAATAACCCTGAGTATTCTGGGCGAGTAACGGTTCCCGTATTGTGGGATAAAAAGCTAAATAAAATTGTCAGTAATGAGTCTGCCGATATTATACGTATGTTCAATAGTGCGTTTAATGAGTTAACAGGTAATAACGATGACTACTACCCTGAGGCGCTGCAACCAAAAATTGATGAATTAAACGCGTTGATTTATCCAAGTATAAATAATGGTGTTTATAGTACAGGGTTCGCAACAACTCAGGATGCGTATGAAGAGGCATTTAACGATTTATTTGAAGCACTCGATTCAGTAGAGAGCATACTGAGCAAACAGCGGTACTTAACAGGGGATAAGCCTACAGAGGCAGATTGGCGATTATTCACCACTCTCATTCGGTTTGATAGTGTGTACGTTGGTCACTTTAAATGTAATTTACGCACAATTGAAAGCTATCCTGCACTGAGCGGATACCTCAGAGAGCTATACCAGGTTAAGGGAGTAGCACAGACAGTTGATTTTTATCATATTAAGCGTCATTACTATTTTAGCCATACAATGATCAATCCAACACAAGTTGTGCCAAATGGCCCAAGTGTTGATTACTTATCTGATCACGGTAGAAATGTTTAGCGTTTAAGCAAACAGCCTAACAAGCCAGCCGTATTTTCTTACCAAGCTGGTTTCGCCTTTCCCTGCTTGTACAGCTGCGCCGGCTAAAAAGGCACTTGTTAGTCCCACTTTAGTTGCGGCAAAACGCTTTAGTCTATATTGAAACGCTGCATGATGTTGGCGTTTTAACTCACTGCGCGTATCCATTTGCTTACTCAGAGCATCAACGTTTTCATTAGGTGCTTTAATTAAGTAGTTAACCAACATATTAATTTCCTTATAAGTTAAACAGTTGTTTTAAGCTTTTAAGTGTTTTACTAAAGCCAATTTTATTGCTTAGGTAAACCGTATTTTTCCAAAGCCATGCTAAACAAGCAACTTGCAGCAAAGTAGCTGTTGCAATACTTAGCCATACTGACCCAAAAAGATCGTATACACCGTATCCAACAGCACCTAGAAATCCTGCCCACAACAAAACCAAACCACTGGCAAAACAGCCTAAAAATATAGTGATCAATGCAAGCGATCTAAGCGATAACCGCCATTCAGCTTTAGCAAGCTGATGGGTGATCTTTCCTTGAGTTTGGTAATCATCCTTGAGCTGCTTAGAGTACTCTAAAAGCTTTGCAATATGATCTTGCCAATCGTCCTTTTGGCTCAGCTGCTCAGTGGCTTGGTCTTGTGCATTACCATCCTTGGTTGCGGTTGTTTGTGGGTTATTCATCACTAATTACTTACGACGGAACAATGAAGTAATTAGCATACCCGCAGCAAAAGCAATACCTGCAGTTGCTAGTGGATTTTCAGACGCAAAGGCACGAGTTTTAGCTGTACATTCCCCCAGCTTTTCGCGTGCAATAAGTTGTTTTTCGCTTAGTGCTTCTGCTGAACTAGAAGCGCCTTTACGAACACTACTTTCAGCTGTTGCTGCTTTGCTAGAAAGTGCATCTACCGCGTCGTGCGCCGCTGATGTTGCTTTCTCTGTAAGAGGTGATTCAGTATTTGTTAGTTTAACGTCAGGCTTAACATCTGAAGTTGTGTTTGGTTTCGTATTTGTTGCAGTAGCCATAATCAATCCTTAATAAGTTAAAAATTTAAATAGTGATTTAGATGATGCAATGATTAAACCAAAACTGTTATTTATTTTAAGTTGTTGAGTTTATTGTCTTTTATTGTTTGTATGTAACTTTTCATATTTGGTAATTTAAAGTAAACAGTAACTATTACTACACGGTTAGGTAAATTTTACAAAGGGAGTAAAAATGCTTAAAAAGTTGTAAATATTCATTGGTTATTCAGTAAGCAAAGCGTGTAAACAGAAAGTTATAAAAAACAGAATAGATATTTTTTTCATCACAATCCCACTTTTTCCCACGTAATTCAAACGCTTCGCTTGAGCCCTTATTTTTTCTAGCTTTAGGACTTACTAAAGCTGGTCAGCTTACTTGACAAAATGGCTTGTCAAGCCCTAAACTGGAGCACTGTGGTAAAAAGTGGTTTTTAGTGGATCACTCTGGATAAAAATAAACAAAAGTTGAATAAAACAATTTTAAAGTAGGTTTTTTATGTTTCGTGGCGCGAGTTCACTGAGTTTGGATGATAAGGGGCGTTTTGCGGTACCGACTAAGTACCGAGAATCTCTATTGTCTGAAGATCAGGGAACGGTTATTTGTACCGTCGCATTAAATGAGCCGTGTTTATGGTTGTATCCGCTGGCTGAGTGGCTAGAAATAGAAAGCCGTTTAGCTAAAATCTCCAATATGAACCCACGAGCCCGTCGAATGCAGCGTATGTTGCTCGGGAATGCTACTGAATATCAACTTGATAAAAATGGTCGAATTTTGCTTGCGCCGTCACTGAGGGCTCATGCATCACTTGGCAAAAAAATCATGCTAGTTGGTTTGATGAATAAATTTGAAATTTGGGATGAGGCGCGTTGGCACGAGCAAATGCAGCAAGATACTGAGCTTGAAAGGCTTGGCGATTTTGAACCTAACCAAGATTTAGATAATTTTACACTCTAACAGCACAAAAAAAGGCAAATAATAGCTAATGACAGCGCAATTTGAACACGTATCCGTATTAATGGACGAAACCATCGATGCCCTCGCAATTAAGCCAGACGGTATATACATGGATGGTACGTTTGGACGTGGCGGCCACTCTGGACAAATTTTAGCACGCCTAGGTGATGAAGGTCGCCTGCAAGCAATTGACCAAGATCCACAAGCGATACAATCAGCCGAAAAATTTGCTGATGATCCACGTTTTGCGATTGCACATACTCGTTTTTCAAATTTATACGAAGTAGCAGAGCAGAACGATCTAATTGGTAAAGTGGATGGCATTTTATTAGACATTGGTGTCTCGTCGCCACAACTGGATGACGCTGCGCGTGGTTTTAGTTTTATGAAAGATGGGCCACTTGATATGCGTATGGACCCAACAACAGGTCGCAGTGCTGCACAGTGGTTAGCAGAAGCCGAGTTAGATGATATTACCCACGTAATTAAAAAACTGGGCGAAGAAAAGTTTGGTAAACGCATTGCACACAAAGTACTCGAAGTTCGTGAGCACACGCCAATCACAACAACCAAGCAACTTGCTGACCTTGTTGATGAAGCAGTACCTGTAAAAGATAAGTTTAAGCACCCTGCAACACGTACTTTTCAGGCGATTCGTATTTATATCAATAGCGAGCTTGAAGAGATTCAAACAGCGCTACAGTCTGCAGTTAAAGTGCTAAAGCCAGGCGGACGTTTAGTGGTGATTTCGTTTCACTCACTAGAGGATCGTATTGTAAAACAGTTTATTAGAAAACAGAGTAGGGGAGAAGTGTTACCCAGAGGTCTGCCTTTAACTGATGCACAAATAAATAAAAACCTGACGTTAAAAGCAGTGGGTAAGGCTATTAAGCCAAGTACTGTTGAAGTAGAACGTAATCCACGTTCTCGTAGTTCTGTACTTAGGATTGCACAGAGGTTGGGATGAGTAAAAAAGCGAGCTATCGTCAACCCAATTTATTCTTTGAAATATTAAAAGGCCTAGGTGCTAACAAGCTAACCTCGGCCTTGTTGGTTGTGATATTCGCTTCTAGTTTAGCTGTTGTGCAAACAACACATTTAGCTCGTGGGCAACTTATAAAGCAAGATCAATTATTACAAGAACGTGATGAACTCGATTTAGAGTGGCGCTACTTACTTGTTGAAGAAGAATTTTATTCGCAACATGCACGCATTGAAGAAGTTGCTATATCACAATTAAAAATGAAACGACCTACGAGTCAAGATGAGCAGGTAATAATAGTACAATGAGAAATAGAGGCAAAAAACCAGTCACTAATTTAATCACATGGCGCTTTATGCTGGTGTGTACAGTTGTGTTTATGGTGTTTGTAACACTCGTATCTCGCGCTGCTTATTTACAAGTGATAGAACCTGATAAAGCACGTTCAGAAAGTGATAAACGTACGGTACGTGTTGAAAAACTGCATGTGCAACGCGGAATGATTTTTGACCGCAATGGTAAAGAATTAGCGGTAAGTGTGCCTGTGGTAAGTGTGTATGCTGATCCTAAAGCATTACATAAATCGCTTGTATCTAAAGTAATCAAACAAGCCCGCAAAAGCGGCGAAGATCACTTATCTTTAACTGAAAACACTGTTGAGCTTGATAAGCGTACTGCACTTTATTATAAAAACGATTTACGTTGGCGCGAGCTTGCAGATGTGCTGCGTATTGATCCTAAAAAGATTAATTCTCGACTTTTAAACGATCCTTCGCGTCGCTTTGTGTATTTAAAGCGCCAAGTTACTCCTGCTGTAGCAAATTATATTGGTGATTTACGCCTCCCTGGTATCCATTTACTAGATGAATCTAAACGCTACTACCCTGCAGGTGAAGTTACCGCGCATGTAATTGGCTTTACCAATATCGATGGCAAAGGCATTGAAGGTATTGAAAAGCTATACGAAAACGCTTTAACGGGCGAGGAAGGCCGCCGTACCATTCGTAAAGACGCACAAGGGCGTGAGGTAGAAGTACTTGACGAACGTGAACGTGTAGAGCCAGAAAGTATAGAATTAAGTATTGATCAACGAATTCAAGCCATTGCGTACAAGGCCGTAAAATCAGCTGTACTGACTTATAAAGCCACATCGGGATCGGCTATGGTAGTTGATGTTAAAACCGGTGAAGTACTGGCAATGGTAAACAGTCCTTCATTTAATCCAAATAATTTAAGCGATGCAGCCCCTCATAAACGTCGTAATCGTGCAATTACCGATTTGTTTGAACCTGGCTCAACTGTTAAGCCTCTAGCCATTTTGGCTGGGCTAGACTACGGCGCCATTAAGGCAGATGACACAATTGATACCTATCCAGGGTGGATGCGTTTAGGTGGTAGTTTAGTGAGAGATACCCGTAATCACGGCGAACTAACATTGCGTGAAATACTAAAGTACTCCTCAAACATGGGAGTTGCGAAGGTTACTCAGTTAGTGCCTAAAGATTACCTTGTTGGCTTATACCAAAAAGTAGGGTTTGGCAGTGACACTGGAACAGGCATGGTAGGCGAAAGCAGCGGTTTGTTTTATCCAAATCGTCGTTGGTCTGACTTTGAAATTGCCACTTTATCATTTGGTTATGCAATTTCGGTAAGCACTGCGCAAATGGCGCGCTTTTATACCATGTTAGGCGCTGGTGGAGTTAACCGACCTCTGACTATTTTAAAGCAAGACAATATACCTGAAGGCGAACGTATTTTTAAACAAAAAGACGTAGAAGCCGTAGTGCACATGATGGAAAGTGTATTTGAAAAAGACGGTACTGCTCGCAACATAAAAGTTGATGGGTATCGTGCAGCTGGTAAAACAGGTACATCTAAAAAAGCCGTAGCAGGTGGTTATGGTGATGAATATGTAGGTTATTTTGCAGGTGTAGCGCCGGCAAGTAATCCTCGTTTAGCCGTGGTAGTTATGATTAATGAACCAGGTGGTGATGTGTACTATGGAGGTGCCACCGCTGGCCCTGCATTTGCAGAAATCATCTCTAACGCATTAAGAATATTAAACGTAGCGCCTGACAAGGAAGAGGTTGCGTACGTACAAGGTAAAGATAACGATGCGTGATTTAAAGGATATTTTAAAATACATCGAAATAGATGCGCCCTCGCAACTGGTAAAACATTTACGCCTTGATAGCCGTGAAGTAACGCCAGGTGATGTATTTGTTGCTATTAAAGGCCATGCACTTGATGGCGGTCAATTTATTAATAAAGCAATTGAAAATGGCGCAACAGCTATTATTGCTGACAGATTATGTGAATTTGAAACAAGTTTTGAGCCACTATATTTAGTTTCGGAGCTTGATAAAAAGCTTCCAGAATTAGCAAGTCGCTTTTATAGCCAGCCAAGTCAGGCTCTTGATTTAATTGGTGTGACAGGTACAAACGGTAAATCGACAACCACAGCAATGATTGCCCACTTAGCGCAATTTTGCAGTACAGAGTCGGCCATTATAGGGACTTTAGGTTACGGCCACCCTGATAATTTAATTCCACTGATTAATACCACGCCTTCTGCGGTTGATTTACAACATATTTTGAGTGATTTAAATTCGCAGCATAAAAAGCTAGTAGCCATGGAAGTATCATCTCATGGGTTAGTGCAGCAACGTGTTGCTAAATGCGCGTTTAAAGCGGCTGTGTTTACTAATATTTCGCGTGATCACTTAGATTACCATGGTGATATGGCAAGTTACGGTGATGCGAAACTAATGCTTTTCCGTGATTTTGAACCGCAAGTTGTAGTGCTTAATCAAGATGATTCTCAAGCTGAGCAATGGCTTGAAAAGTATGATTTTAATAACCTAATTTGTTATGGTCGCAAAAACTTAGCTCCTAAGAATGCCCGATACGTTTATTTTTCTGATGTTGAATATTCAAGTGAAGGTATTTCGGCTCAGTTATCGACAAGTTGGGGTGATATTTCAATTAAATCGCCTCTGTTTGGCGAATTCAACTTATATAACTTAACGGCAGCGCTCGCTACATTACTAGGGCTTGGTTATCCGCTTGAGCAATTAGTTGCAGGTTGTGCGCAATTACAGCCAGTAGCAGGGCGAATGCAAGCATTTAGTCAAGCAGGTATGCCAACGTGTGTTGTTGATTACGCCCATACGCCCGATGCACTAGCCCTTGCGTTACAAGCATTGCAGCTGCATGTGCCAGGCGGTGTAAGTTGTGTATTTGGTTGCGGTGGTGACAGAGATAAAGGTAAGCGCGTATTAATGGCGCAAGCTGCAGAGCAAAACGCTAATAAAGTTATTATTACCAGTGATAATCCACGCTCAGAAAACCCTGATGACATTATTGCAGATGTAGCAGGCGGTTTAACCCATCCTCACAATGCACATTTAGAGGCTGATAGAGCAACTGCAATTCGTTTTGCTATAGAAAATGCTACAGCTGATGACGTTATTTTGATTGCAGGTAAAGGCCACGAAGATTATCAAATTATAGGCGATAAGCGCATCGACTTTTGCGATCGCCGCTATGTACAAGAACAACTAAAAAAAGCAGTAAGAGGGATAACACAATGATCCCAATGGATTTTAATTGGTTAGCTAATGTGCTAACAACCGATTATCAAGGTGATAATCAACACGTGCTTAATATAAATACTGATACTCGTACAGTGTGCGATGGTGAAGTGTTTTTAGCACTGAAAGGGCCCAATTTTGATGGGCATAAATTTATAGCTGAGGCTAAACAAAAAGGGGCTATTGGCGTTATTGTTCAGCACAAAGTTGATGTAGATATTCCACAATTTATAGTAAGCGATACACGTATTGCACTAGGTGCAATTGGTACCGCTGTTATGGCGCAAGTGGCGCCTAAAACAATTGCTATTACAGGGAGTGTAGGCAAAACCACCGTAAAAGAAATGTGTGCGGCAATTTTGTCGGTTCACGGTGATGTATTAGCTACTAAAGGTAATTTTAATAACGATATAGGCGTCCCACTTACGTTATTGCGCTTAGAGCCTCAACATCGTTTTGCAGTAATTGAGCTAGGTGCAAATCACTTAGGTGAAATTGCCTACACCACGGCAATGACAAAACCAGATGTAGCCGTTGTATGTAATGTTGCAGCAGCCCACTTAGAAGGTTTTGGTAGTTTAATGGGCGTCGCAAAAGCTAAAGGTGAGATTTTTGATGGCCTTAAAGATGACGGTGTTGCGATTGTTAACTGCGATAGTGAATTTAGCCAATATTGGTTAGATAAGCTTAAAGGGCGAAATGTTAAACGTTTTTCTACAACTGAAAAACTAGATATTTGGGCAGAGAACATCACGCTTGATGCCAATGCGCGTGCAAGCTTTACGCTTTGCACTAAAAACAAGCAAGTACCTGTTACTTTGGCACTTCCGGGTAAGCACAATATTAGTAATGCACTTATCGCTGCTGCACTGACCAGTGAATTTGATGTAACTCTTGAAGAAATAGCCAATGCACTTGCCACAATGGGGGATGTAAAAGGGCGCGTTAATTTAATTGAAGTGTCTGATTTACTTACCGTGGTTGATGATACCTATAATGCCAATGTTAAGTCGGTAAAGGCTGCGATTGACTTGTTAAGTGATATGCAAGGTCACCGCATTTTAGCACTCGGAGACATGGGTGAGCTTGGTGAAGATGCACGTAAGTACCATCAAGAAGTGGGCGAGTATGCACTTGAGCAAGGGATTGATGAGTTATTTACATTAGGTGTATTAAGTAAATACGCAAGTGATGTGTTTGAACTACCTAATCGCCACTTTTCGAGCCGCGAACAGATGCAGCAAAAAATTCAAGAAAGTATTAATAAAGTGAATACTAAAACAACAATAGTAGTGAAAGGATCGCGCAGTTCTCGCATGGAATTATTAGTAACCGATTTAGTTAATGGCCAGCAACAAGCCATCAATGGAGTATCATAATGTTAGTTTGGCTGGCAGAGTATTTAACACAGTATTTTAGTGGTTTTCATGTTTTTTCGTATTTAACGCTACGTGCCATTTTAGGTATTTTAACCGCGCTAATTATGTCTCTTTATTTAGGACCTAAGTTAATTCGTGGTTTGCAACGTATGCAAATAGGCCAAACAGTTCGAGACGATGGTCCGCAATCGCATTTGTCTAAGTCGGGTACGCCGACTATGGGTGGCTTACTTATTTTAGCCGCTATTTTTACCAGCACGTTACTTTGGGCCGATTTATCAAATAAATACGTATGGGCAACACTGTTTGTAATTGGCTCTTTAGGTATTGTTGGCTTTGTTGATGATTACCGTAAAGTTATTCGTAAAGATCCAAAAGGCTTAATTGCTAAGTGGAAGTACTTTTGGCAGTCGGTCATTGCATTAGTTGTAGCTACTGCTTTGTACTTTACCAGTGCACAAGCATCTGAAACATCACTTGTTGTTCCATTTTTTAAAGACGTATTACCGCAATTAGGTTTGTTTTATATCGTGCTTACGTATTTTGCCATAGTAGGTACATCAAACGCGGTAAACCTGACCGATGGTTTAGATGGCTTGGCGATTGTGCCAATTATTTTAGTGGCTTCGGCATTGGCAATTATTGCTTACTTAACAGGTAATATTAACTTTTCGGCTTACTTACATATTCCACATTTACCGCTGGCGAGTGAGCTTGTGGTTGTATGTACTGCCATTGTGGGCGCAGGGCTTGGCTTTTTATGGTTTAACACTTACCCAGCACAAGTATTTATGGGCGATGTTGGCTCATTAGCACTTGGTGGTGCATTAGGTATTATTGCTGTTTTAGTACGCCAAGAGTTACTGCTTATTATTATGGGCGGTGTATTTGTAATGGAAGCGCTATCGGTAATATTACAAGTGGGGTCGTATAAATTACGCGGACAACGCATTTTTAGAATGGCGCCGATTCATCATCATTATGAATTAAAAGGTTGGCCAGAGCCTCGCGTTATTGTGCGCTTTTGGATTATTTCTGTTGTGCTAGTGCTTGCTGGCTTAGCTACTTTAAAGATTCGATAAATGCAGTATTTAAACGAGATAAAAAACAAACAAATAACAGTGCTCGGACTCGGTGTAACCGGTCTGGGCATTGTGCGTTTTCTATTATCTCATGGCCTCACACCAAAGGTCATTGATAGCCGAGTAACCCCGCCGGGGATTGATTGGTTAAAAGAGCACGCGCCAACTCTAGATACCCACTTTGGTAATTTGGATGACGCAGAGCTTTGTTCAAGCGATATGATTATTATAAGCCCTGGGCTTAGCTTAAAAATACCAGCTGTTGCAAATGCAATTAACGCAGGTGTTGAAGTGATTGGCGACGTTGAGTTATTTGCACGTATTAATTCAAAACCGGTTGTTGCAGTAACGGGCTCTAATGGTAAATCAACCGTGGTTACGCTCGCTTATGAAGTATTAAAACAAGCCGGCTATAAAGTTGCTTTGGGTGGAAATATTGGCACAGCGGTGCTTGATTTGCTCAGTGATGATTTTGACGTGTATGTACTTGAGTTATCTAGTTTTCAGCTAGATACCACAACGAGTTTAAAACCTGTGAGTGCAACGGTATTAAATGTGTCTGAAGATCACCTTGATCGCTACGACAGTTACCAAGCTTATATAGACTCAAAGCTAAGTATTTATGACGGTGCAGAGCTTATTATTGTCAACGCAGACGATAGTCAAACACATCCAGTTGAGCGCGGTTCTACCCCCCTAATCAGCTTTGGTGCTCAACAAGGTGATTACCATTTAGCGCAACATAATGGCGAAACTCACTTTATGGTTAAAGGCGATGCCTTTTTAGCTGTTGATACGCTTGCGGTAGTGGGTAAGCACAATTATTTAAATACGCTTGCAGTAATGGCGCTCTTAAGTCCGTTTGAAGTAAGCAAAGAGCAATATAAAAATGCATTAGGTCAATTTAATGGGTTGGCTCATCGCTGCCAATTTGTAGCTGAGCTTAACGGTGTAAAGTATTTTAACGATTCAAAGGCAACTAATGTTGGAGCGACCATTGCTGCAATAGATAGTTTAGCTAGTGGCGGTGAAAATCTGATTGTTATTGCTGGTGGCGATGCCAAAGGCGCTGATTTAAATGCGCTTAAACCTTACATAGAACAGCATGTAAAAGCATTAATTTGTTTTGGTAAAGATGCAAGTGACTTAGCTGCGATTACCAATAAGAGTTATTTAACTAACAATATGGAAGAAGCCGTTACTTTGGCCAAAGTACTTAGTAGTACAGGCAATATTGTTTTATTAGCACCCGCATGTGCCAGTATTGATATGTATAACAACTATATGCAACGCGGTGATGACTTTGTTCAGTGTGTAATGGCAGGGGCGTTATGATTGCTTTTGCCGATATAAGAGACGCATTAACACCTAAGCCTTCGGCGCAGTTATACGATGTACCGCTATTGTACTGCGTAATAATGCTCATTGGTGTTGGTTTTATCATGGTGACCAGCGCATCAATGCCTACCGCAGAGCGGTTATTTGATGACCCGTACCATATTACCATTCGCCACAGCATGTTTTTGGCAATGGCTTTTGTGCTTTTTTGGATAAGTGTTTGTGTGCCAATGGAGTGGTGGAAACGATCAAACCCTTATCTATTAATACTAGGTATGGTGCTATTAATAGCGGTATTGATTATTGGGCGTGAAGTAAACGGCGCTAAACGATGGATACCTATTGGACCTGTTGGTTTTCAGGTGGCTGAGGCCGCTAAGTTGTACTTTTTTAGTTATATTGCGGGTTATTTGGTAAGAAAACGCGAAGAAGTACAAGAAAATATTAAAGGCTTTGCAAAGCCAATTGCTGTATTTGCAGTGTATGCACTGCTTATTCTGCTGCAGCCAGATTTAGGCACAGTGGTTGTTATGTTTGTAACAACGGTTGGTTTATTGTTTTTAGCTGGTGCTAAGTTATGGCAGTTTTTTGTACTTATTTTAACGGGCGTTGGTCTGGTTGTATTACTTATTATTGTTGAACCATATCGTATGGCACGTGTTGTTGGCTTTTTAGACCCTTGGGATGATCCTTTTGGCAAGGGTTATCAGTTGGTGCAATCGCTAATGGCATATAGCCAGGGTGGTTGGTTTGGCCAAGGCTTAGGTAACAGTGTACAAAAGCTACAATATTTACCTGAAGCACATAACGATTTTATTTTTGCCGTTATAGGTGAAGAACTTGGCTTAATAGGCGTTGTAAGTATTTTAACGGTATTAGCTACTTTAGTATTTAGAGCCTTATTAATAGGCCAACAAGCCCTTAAGTGCGGCAAGGAATACGAAGGCTACTTTTCATTTGCCATTGGTATTTGGTTTGCATTTCAAACCATGGTGAATGTAGGTGCGAGCGCGGGTATTTTACCGACGAAGGGTTTAACCCTGCCGTTTATTTCTTATGGCGGCTCAAGCTTATTAATTATGACGATTGCCACGGGTATTTTATTACGCGTAGATTTTGAAACCAAAATGGCAACCAAACAAGCCACCTCACGCGGAGGTAAGCGATGAGTAAAAAATTAGTAGTAGTGGCTGGTGGAACTGGCGGACACATTTTTCCCGGTATTGCAGTAGCCGATTATTTAAAACAGCAGGGCTGGCAAGTTAGCTGGATCGGCACACCAGATCGAATGGAAGCGAGCGTTGTACCTAAGCACAATATAGATATTGATTTTATTAACGTTAAAGGTGTTCGTGGTAACGGATTAAAGCGTCTTATTAAAGCCCCATTCATGGTAATTAATGCAGTATTGCAGGCGCGTAAGGTATTGAAAGAACAGCGTCCTGATGTAGTACTTGCAATGGGCGGTTATGTTACGGGTCCAACGGGAATTGCCGCAAAAAGTTTAGGTATCCCGCTGGTTATTCACGAGCAAAACGCTGTAGCGGGTATGAGCAATAAACTGCTAGCTAAGGTGGCTACACGAGTATTAGCTGCATTTCCAAGTGCTTTTGCACAGGGTCAAGCCGAGCTAGTAGGTAACCCAGTTCGCCAAAGCGTTATGAATATAGTCAAACGCGATGTATCAAGCCCTATTAATATTTTAGTAGTGGGCGGCTCGCTTGGTGCACAAGTGCTTAATCAAACATTACCAGAAGCATTTAAAGCACTAAATAATACAGCTCCAATAAGTGTATGGCATCAAACAGGTAAGGGTCATTTAACTACCGTAGAAGCCGCTTATAAAATGCATGCTTTTACAGGCAGTAATGCAAAAATAGCTGAATTTATTGATGATATGGACGCAGCGTATAGCTGGGCCGACATTGTTGTTTGCCGTGCTGGTGCGTTAACTGTTAGCGAAATTGCAGCGGCAGGTAAAATGGCCGTTTTTGTTCCGTTTCCCCATGCTGTGGACGACCATCAAACAGCGAACGCACAATATTTAGTGATGGCTAATGGCGCATTATTAATGCCACAAGGGCAGTTTAATAAACAATCAATTGTTGAACTATTAAGCCCGTATTTAGCCCAACCTTCATTAATTACTGAAATGGCTACAAATGCAAAAAAACAAGCCATTTTAGATGCCACAGCAAGCGTAGCAACGCACTGTGAGCAAGTAACAAATAAGAGAAAATAAGTGAAAGAAACGTCAGTACAAGAAAAACACACACGTCCTGCAATGCGCCGAATAGAAACCATTCACTTTATTGGTATTGGTGGAGCAGGTATGGGCGGTATTGCTGAAGTACTCGCTTTTGAAGGCTACCGTATTACAGGTTCTGACATTGCCCATAGCGCTATGACAGATCGTTTAATTAAAGCCGGTGCAGAAGTATTTATTGGCCATCATGAAAATAACGTGAAAGATGCCAATGTAGTCGTTGTTTCAAGTGCGATTGATGAAACAAATCCTGAAATTATTGCAGCTAAAGCCGCAAGAGTCCCCGTTGTGCGCCGCGCAGAAATGTTGGCTGAATTAATGCGTTTTCGCCACGGTATAGCAATTGCGGGGACGCATGGTAAAACAACGACAACAAGCTTAATTGCGAGTATTTATGGACAAGCAGGGCTTGATCCAACCTTTATTATTGGTGGCTTGTTAAATAGCGCAGGTAGTAACGCAAAAGTAGGCAAAAGTGATTTTTTAATTGCAGAAGCTGATGAAAGCGATGCGTCGTTTTTACACTTACAGCCAATGGTATCGGTGATCACAAATATTGAAGAAGATCACATGGATACTTATGGCGGCAGTCTTGAAAAAATGAAAGACACGTATGTAGATTTCATTCATAACTTGCCGTTTTATGGTTTAGCTGTTGTATGTATTGATTCTGAAGTTGCTGCTGAACTTATCCCGCGCTTTGGTCGCCCAGTTATCACGTATGGTGAATCGAAGGATGCTGATTACCGCATGAGCGACTTTAGCCAATCAGCTAATACATGCACATTTACAGTAACTAACAAACAAGGTGAGTGTTTAACTGCCACGTTGAATATGCCAGGTAGACACAACGCACTTAATGCAACCGCTGCGATTGCTGTGGCAAAAGATCAAAACATTGCGAATCATGCAATTTTAGAAGCGCTGCAGAAGTTTGAAGGTATTGGTCGTCGTTTTCAACACTATGGTGAATTTGAAAACGAGCGTGGCAATGTGATGTTAGTTGATGATTACGGGCATCATCCCTCAGAAGTTGCAGCAACAATTGCAGCAGTACGTGAAGGTTGGCCTGATAAGCGTTTAGTAATGGTATATCAACCTCATAGATTTTCTCGTACACGCGACTTATACGAAGATTTTGTAAAAGTACTTGCTGATGTAGATCAGTTGCTATTGCTTGATGTGTATAGCGCTGGTGAAGATCCAATTGTTGGTGCAGATAGCAAAAGCTTATGCCGTAGCCTTCGTCAACGTGGCAAAGAGCCGCTACATGTAGCAACAAATGCAGAGCTTGCAGGCGTTTTGGCCGCAAATTTACAAAATAATGATTTAGTATTAACCCAAGGCGCTGGTAATATAGGTCAGTTAGTTAAAACATTAGCTGCGACGGGTATGTCGATAGAAAAACTTAAGCAAGGTGAAGTATGACTCAGGTAAACACACAATTTGGTAAAGTAGCGGTACTGCTAGGTGGTAACTCAGCAGAACGTGAAGTGTCTTTACGATCGGGTCAGGCTGTTTTAAATGCGCTGCAAAATAGTGGCATTGATGCAATTGCATTTGACCCGCAAAGTCGTTCTTTGTGGGAGTTAAAAGAATTAAATGTAGAGCGCGTTTTTATTGCTTTGCATGGTCGTGGTGGCGAAGACGGAACTGTACAAGGTGCGCTTGAGTTTATGAACCTGCCTTACACGGGCAGTAATGTACTGGGTTCAGCACTTGCTATGGATAAAGTACGTTGTAAGCACTTATTTAAATCAGCGGGTTTAAGCACTGCACCTTATACCGTAGTTGACGCTAAAAAAGGCTTTGATGCTGCAGCTATTATGGGTGAGTTTAAAAAGGTAATGGTTAAGCCATCGCACGAAGGCTCAAGCATAGGTATGGCGCAAGCAAGTACAGCACAAGAACTTGAAGACGCACTAGCTAATGCATTTAAGTTTGATAATCAAGTGCTTGTAGAGCAGTGGATCACGGGACGTGAATTCACAGTTACAGTGCTTGGCGATGAAGTACAACCAGTCATCGAGATGACGACACCAAATGGTTTTTACGATTACCAAGCTAAGTATCAATCAAATACAACGCAGTATCATTGCCCTGCAGATTTATCAGAGCAAGATACTAAGTACTTACAAGCTATATCGCTAGATGCATTTGATTTAGTGGGCGCAAGTGGTTGGGGCCGTGTTGATGCGATGCAAGACGAGCAAGGTAACTTTTACCTGCTTGAAGTAAATACAGTACCTGGCATGACTGAAAAGTCGTTAGTGCCAATGGCAGCAAAAGCGAATGGGGCAACTTTTGAACAATTAGTTGTTCGCATTTTAGAGCAAACGCTTTAATATGCATCCCCTTTTAGAAAAAGCTCAGGAAATCAAACTGAAACTTAATTGGTCTCTGATTTTTGGTGTGAGCTTTTTTCTGATAGTTGTAATTGGCTTAGTGCAAATTACGACAGGTGTATCGGATTGGTTAGTTGAAAACAAAGATGCTCAAATTAAGCACCTTACAGTGCAAGGGCAGCCTAAATACACAGATGAAACGGCAATTATAAAAGCGATTAAAAAAGCCGATTTAAGTAGTTTTTTTGAACTTGATGTTAAGCATGTGCAGCAGCTAGTTCAAGACTTACCCTGGGTTGCTACCGCTTCGGTGCGTAAACAATGGCCTGATACTATACAAGTATATGTTGTTGAACATGAAGTAGTAGCACATTGGAATAGCGACTTATTGCTCAACCAAAGTGGTCAAGCATTTCAAGCCAGCAGCGATAAGTTAGATGATGACTTACCGCAGTTATACGGCCCAGAAGGCAGCGAAGAAGAAGCGTGGATTGCTTTTAAGCAATTTGATGAAATGCTAAAAGTTAACGGCTTAACGTTAACAAGTTTGGCATTGTCGGAGCGCTTTTCGTGGCAACTATGGTTAGATAACGGAATACGTTTAAATTTAGGACGTAAAGATAAAGCCAAGCGTGTACAACGTTTTATAGACGTTTATCCACGAATGGAACAACGTGCAGATGCACAAGTAGATACAATAGATTTACGGTATGATACCGGCCTTGCAGTCAGCTTTAAGCCAGTGCAAGAAGAACAATTACAAAATAAGAGTAAGGCATGACTAAGTCAGCAGAAAGAAACCTAGTAATAGGGTTAGACGTTGGCACCTCGAAAGTGGTTGCCACGGTAGGTGAAATCACCGCAGATAACAAGCTCAGCATTGTTGGTGTGGGCAGCCAAGTATCTCATGGTATGGATAAAGGCGGCGTTAACGATTTAAACTTAGTGTCTGAGTCTATTCGCCGAGCAATAGACGAAGCCGAGTTAATGGCTGATTGTCGTATTAGCTCTGTGTATTTGGGTATTTCTGGCAAGCATATACAATGTCAAAACGAAAGTGGCGTGGTGGCAATTAATAACACTGAAGTCACTGAAGAAGACATTGAAAATGTAATTCATATTGCGCGTTCTGTGCCTATTTCGGCAGAGCGTAAAATGCTGCATGCATTGCCGCAAGAATACAGTATCGACATGCAAGAGGGCATTAAAAACCCATTGGGCATGAGTGGTGTTCGTATGGAAGCGCGTGCACACATTATTACGTGCTCAAACGATATGGCAAAAAATATCGAGAAATGCGTAGAGCGCTGTGGTCTTGAAGTTGATCAGCTTATCTTTACTGCGTTGGCATCATGTTATTCAGTGCTTACGCCAGATGAAAAAGAGCTTGGTGTTGCAGTACTTGATATTGGCGGCGGTACTATGGATATCACCATTTATATTAATGGTGCGCTTCGTCACTCTGCCGTTATACCTGTGGCTGGTAACCAAGTTACTGGTGATATTGCAAAAATATTTCGTACACCTATATCACATGCAGAGTCACTCAAAGTACAATACGCATGTGCTAGTAGTCAAATGGCTAGTAGTGAAGACACGATTGAAGTACCTAGTGTAGGCGGACGACCAGCAAGACTGATGTCGCGCCATACATTATCTGAGGTGGTAGAGCCTCGTTTTAGAGAATTATTTGAGCTTGCGATGGAAGAAATTCGTCGTTCAGGCTTAGAAGACCAAATTGCGGCAGGTCTCGTTATAACAGGCGGAACTGCTAAAATGACTGGCGCGATGGAAGTGGCAGAAGACATCTTCCAAATGCCAGTAAGGATAGGCAAACCAATCGGGATGGTTGGTTTGACAGACTACGTAGATGATCCTTCGTACGCAACCGCTGTTGGTTTGTTACAATACGGGCGTACCATGCAATCGATGAATGCACAAAAGTCGAAAGCAGAGGATAACAATAATTGGTGGAACCGCATTACTAAATGGTTCCAAGGCGAGTTTTAAGACTCAAGTCGGAGAGTAAACATGTTTGATATAATGGAACAACACAGCGAAGAAGCTGTAATAAAAGTAATCGGCGTGGGCGGTGGTGGCGGTAACGCTGTTGAGCACATGGTTAAACAACAAATAGAAGGCGTGCGTTTTATAGCCGCTAATACGGATGCGCAAGCATTACGTAACTCTGCTGCCGATATTACAGTTCAGCTAGGCACGCAAATAACCTCTGGGTTGGGTGCGGGCGCAAACCCTGAAGTAGGCCGTAAGTCGGCTGAAGAAGATGCAGATACAATTCGTGCCAGCCTTGAAGGCGCCGATATGGTATTTATTGCAGCCGGTATGGGCGGCGGTACAGGTACTGGTGCAGCACCGGTAGTTGCTAAAATTGCTAAAGAACTCGGTATTTTAACCGTTGCAGTTGTAACACGTCCTTTTGATTTTGAAGGTAAAAAACGTGCAGCAGCCGCTGAACAAGGCATTAACGAATTGTCAGAAATTGTAGATTCACTTATTACAATTCCGAACAATAAATTGCTTAAAGTTTTAGGAAAAGGGACTACACTTCTAGATGCCTTCGCTAAAGCTAATGACGTATTATTTGGTGCGGTACAAGGTATAGCAGAGCTAATTACACGTTCTGGTTTAATTAACGTGGATTTCGCCGATGTTAGAACTGTAATGTCTGCAATGGGTACTGCAATGATGGGAACGGCGTCTGCGTCAGGCCCTGATCGTGCACAAGAAGCAGCAGAAGCGGCTATCTCAAGCCCACTACTAGAAGACGTTGATTTAACAGGTGCTAAAGGTATCTTAGTTAATATCACCGCAGGTATGGACATTGCGATTGAAGAATTTGAAATTGTTGGTAATCACGTTAAAGCACTTGCGTCAGAAAACGCAACGGTTGTTGTTGGTGCGGTAATCGACCCAGAAATGACTGATGAGCTACGTGTAACGGTTGTTGCAACTGGCTTAGGCGGCGATCGTCGTCCACAGTTTGGTATCGTTGATAACGGCTTTAAAAAAGCATCAGGTTCTGATGTTGCAAGCACATCAAACCAAACGAGCAGTATGTACGTACCAAGCTTTGCAAGCCAAGATACAAACACTGAAGAAAACACTGCTAAAGCGCAAACGCAAAGCAAAGAAAAAGCGCCTACAACTAGTTCAAGCAGTGCATCAAGCTCTTCAGCACAAAACAGTAAAAAAGCGGATAAATCAGAAGGTGGTGATTATTTTGATATCCCCGCTTTTTTACGTAAGCAGGCTGATTAACATTTAATAATACTTTTGTTTGAAATATGTACAAATATTGAAAGGCAAAAGGATTTATGTTAAAATACGCCATATAACTGTAACTGATTTAAAAGTGAGCATACCTATGATTAAACAGCGTACGATTGCAGAAGTAGTCAAAGCCATAGGAATTGGACTTCATAAAGGTGAGAAGGTCACAATAACTCTCCGACCTGCGAGCGCAAATACTGGGATTGTATTTCGTCGTGTCGACCTTGATCCGGTTGTTGATTTTGAAACAACACCTGAAGCCGTTGGTGATACGCAGTTGTGTACCTGTTTAATTAACAAAGATGGTGTTCGCTTATCGACTACTGAGCATCTTATTGCAGCTGTTGCTGCAATGGGAATTGATAATCTAATTGTAGAATTAGATAGCTCAGAAGTGCCGATTATGGATGGTAGTGCATTACCATTCATATATCTGTTACAAAAAGGCGGAATTGAAGAGCAAAACGTTGCTAAACGCTTTATCCGTATTAAAGAAAAAGTACGCATTGAAGAAGGTGATAAGTGGGCTGAAGTTGAACCATATGATGGTTTTCATATCGACTTTGAGATTGCATTTAACCACCCAGCTATCAATGAAAGTCGCCAACGTATTGGGTTGGATATAACAACGCAAAGCTTTATTGAAGAAATTAGCCGTGCGCGTACTTTTGGATTTATGAAAGATATTGAATACATGCATGCAAACAACCTAGCGCTAGGTGGTAGCATGGATAGTGCTGTGGTACTTGATGAGTTCAAAGTTTTAAATCCTAACGGTTTGCGTTATAGCGACGAGTTTGTTAAGCACAAGATATTAGACTGTGTTGGTGACATGTTTATGACAGGCCATAACCTTTTAGGTAAAGTAACTGCATTTAAATCGGGTCATGATTTAAATAATAAATTACTTCGTAAAATTATGGCTACAGAGTCAGCATGGGAGTGGGCAACATTTGAAACGCCTGTGACGATGCCTGCACCCGGTCTTGAGTTAGCTCCAGCCTAAAAGCAGTAAAAGAGCAGCTCGAAAAACAGTTATAAAAAATGACGCTAATTAGCGTCATTTTTTTGCGTGAAATTTAATAGCTCTATACTTTATTATAACTCCAAAAGAGCTTGTAACTGATTTAAACTAGCTACGGTATAGGTTGGCTTTATTCCGTCGGCTAATTGCTCACCAGGGTGTTGTAACCAGCAAGTATCAATACCTGCATTGTTGCCGCCAAGTATGTCACTTGCAGCAGTATCACCCACCATAAGTATCTCGCTTTTATCTGGGTTACCCATTAGCTCAAATGTGTGCTCGAAAATCGCTTTATTCGGTTTTGCTATACCTACAAGTTCAGATATAACTAACCATTCAAACATATCTTTTAAGCCAGTATGCTCAAGGCGTACGGTTTGTAAGCGGGCAAATCCGTTAGTAATAATACCTAATCTAGCATTTGGCTTAAGTTTATTTAAAAGCTCAATAGCACCAGGTAATGGCTCGCAAATTTGCGCCATAGAATCTAAAAAAGCATCGTTTAGCTCTTTTGCTGGCACATTAAGTTTTGAAGCCCACTCATTAAAGCGTGTTACTTGTAAGTAATCTGCGCTAATAGTGCCATTTTGATAATCAACCCACAGCTGCTTATTGGTTTTTTGATAATGAATATAATCGTCTTGGCTAAAATCTACGTTGTAAGCTTTAAACATGCGAGTCATGCCCGCTAAAATATCAAACCTAAATAAGGTTTCGTCTGCATCAAACAATACATAGTTGTACTTCATTAAACTTCCTAAATTAATTTGTTTGGCCGTATAGCTCAGGGTGTAAAAAAGGCGCCATAGCTAAAGTGAGTGCTTGTGTATAGGTACTTTCGCGCGTGGCATGATTGTTGGTAAGTAGACCAATAGCGCCACCTTTTTGTTTAACGTTGGTGGTATTAAATGCTTTGTCCATTACATCGCCAAGTTCTTCACCTTTAAGTAATGCATTATAAAGTACTTGGGGTAGAGGAAGGTTGCTGCTACGCCCTACAACTTGATTTAAGGCATTATCAATAACAACATAAGCAAATGTTGCAGGCCCATAGCTAAATTGCTCTGCACCGCCCTCCATGGCTACATAATAGTCAGCCTGATGGTGAGTTTTACAGTAATTCACTCGATTTTGAGCGCCAATTCGGGTTTCGTCTTCACCAATAGGTTGATCAGGCACGCCTGAGAGAGCATTCACACCTTCACAGTCAATGATACATTCTGGAAAATACATAGTAAAAATATGTTTAGCGGCATTTATTTTTACAGGATTTTTAGAACCGACAATAATTTTTAATTGTTGTGGCATGCTGATCTCACCTTGAGCAAAATCAGCAGTGTACGTGAGTTAGCTTTAACAAAAAAGAGCTATACGACTAACTTAATATTAAATAGGTAAATCGAGTGGTGCTAGGTTTTCCAGTGCACGCTTTTTCAAAATAATATCTTTAATTAATGGGGTAAGCACAAGCTCCATAGCCAAGCCCATTTTGCCGCCTGGTACTACAAGCGTATTAATACGAGACATAAAACTGCCTTCAATCATGCGCAAATAATAAGGAAAATCAACATCTTCAATTCCCCTAAAGCGGATAACAACAAAGCTTTCATCAAGCGATGGAATGTCTTTTGCGCTAAATGGGTTTGATGTATCAACAGTAGGCACGCGTTGAAAATTAATATGGGTACGAGAAAACTGCGGGGTAATATGATTTATATAGTCATCCATACTGCGCACAATAGAGCCCATAACCGCTTCGCGAGAATGGCCTCGTTCGGATGTATCGCGTATTAATTTTTGAATCCACTCAAGGTTAATAATTGGAACCATGCCTATTAATAAATCGACATGCTTTGCTACGTCTACATCTTGATCAACTACACCACCGTGTAACCCTTCATAAAACAAAATATCAGTATTACTATCAAGGTCTTGCCAAGGAGTAAATGTACCCGGTAATTGATTGTATGGAACGGCTTCATCAAAGGTGTGTAAGTATCGGCGTAACTTACCTTGGCCTGTTTCACTATAGTTTTCAAACAACGCTTCTAAAGCACCAAAGTCATTTGCTTCTCGGCCAAAGTAACTAATGTGTTTATTTTCTTGTTGTGCTTCACGTACTTTTTTATCCATTTCAGGGCGAGTGTAACGATGAAAGCTATCTCCTTCGATAAAAGCCGCTTCAATATTAAGGCTACGGAAAATATGTTTAATTGCATTGGTTGTGGTGGTTGTACCCGCACCAGACGAACCCGTAATCGCAATAATAGGATTTTTAGCTGACATGTTAATTCTCTTTTTTAGGACCAGGTTTTATAACCAGACTAAACTTAACATTATTTTAAGCCGTTTGGGTATCTTAAGAGTTGACTGACTTAGCTCAAGTGACGCCATCAGCAAATAACGTTATCATGAGGTGCTTAAAATTAAAACGAGAGAAAGCATGAAACTTATTAAACCATTACTTGGGGTCTTTTCTATAGCAGCGCTTAGCCCAATTATGGCGCAGGCTAGCATGCCAAAAAGCCAAGTATTACTTGCTGATTTAAATACACCTTTCGGGGTACAAGTTAGTATAGTGAGTGATAAAAACAGTTATAACAACCAACCGTACTTAACAAGTACAGGTTTATACTTTACTCATGAGGTGATTGCAGGTGAGCAAAGCCAAACCGATATTGCTTATTATGATTTAACATCAAAAAAAGTTATTAATATCAGTAACTCTCCCGTAAGCGAATATTCACCAACGGTTATGCCAAGTGGTGATGCAGTATCAGCGATTGTTGTAGAGGCAGATGGTAAGCAAAAACTGTGGCAATACCCACTCAAAAGCGAAGATGCGCCAAGTCGTATTTTTGATTGGATTGAACCTGTTGGGTACCATGCATGGGGTGTTCAAAATGATTTAGTAATGTTTATTTTAGGAAAGCCTCATACTCTTCAATATACTTCTGTTGCACAAGCGAAGGGGAAAATAGCTGCCAGTAATATTGGCCGAACGCTTATTTATAACAACTCTACAGCTGCATTTTTATTTAGTTACACTAAAAACGAGCAACATATTTTAGCGAGTTTTAATCCACAGGATAAACAAGTTGAAGACCTACTAAGGTTACCTGCTCAAGTTCAAGATTTTATTTTGAAAGATGATGCAACTATCGCTTATGCTATTAAAAACCGCGTTTATCAGCGTAAACTTGATGGAAGTGATGAAGTATCGCAATGGCTTAATTTAAGCACCTACTGCGAAACAAATATAACAAGAATGAGTTACAACAATGAAAAACTCGCTTTTGTATGTGATATAACGCAGTAAAGCAGACAAATAAATTCAGATTTTATTGTGTGTATGCGTTAATCTAATACGCAAATTAACTAATAGGGATTACACGTGGCTTATAGTGCAGACGAGCTGACAGAACAGCTCATTAAATTACAGTGTAGAAGTAATTTTAAGATTAAAAATATTGCAGAGTACATGTTAGTAAACTCTAAAGAAGCATTTTATACCCACAGCGAAAGCGGTAAGGGTAAAATAGTAATTCGCCCAGCATTTGAGGTGTTTAGCGATGACTTTAGTGATATTGATGGCGTAACGCGTGCGCAAGGCTACTTTCATAGCAGCGAGATGACACGCTTTCCTACACGTATTTTTAAAAGTGCTCAGCCTATTCACTACGGTGTGGCATTTAAAATAAACTCTGAGCAAGCAGCAAAAGACTTTATTGCTAAGCTAACGATGATTATTGGTAATTAATAAAGCAAAAATATAAACGTAAAAAGCCGCTGAATTTATATTCAGCGGCTTTTGTGTTTTTATAGCTTAATAAACCTAAGGGTTACTTACTTTTTAAGAAGCTATTAACCGATTCTAGTTCACGTGTTTTAAGCGCGATACAATCGTTTGTACTTTCTTCAAGCTTACTTAATGTACGAGCGTAACCGGCTACATCAGCTACTTTTTCGTTAAAAAAGGTCTTTGTTTTAGCTAAGCTTTCTGCATTACAACTCGCCGTTGTAAAGTACGGTAAGTTAGGAATAAAGAAAGGCGGTAAGCTTGCTGTTACTTTATCGTAGTTACTGTAAACCCAGTCAATAAATAACGCTTGGCGCTCATCTGTGTAACTTTGACCTGACAAAATAGTACGCATGTCAGATGCAGTTACTTCATCCGTTAAGCTATAAGCTAATACCGCTTTTTGTAATTCAGGTTTGCCAAAAAAGCCCATTGCAGCAAGCATGTTAGTGCGTACTTGTGGATCTTTCGTTGTTTTAAACGTTGTCATGAATTGATCAAGCAGCGCTTTGTCACCATGAAAAGCAGCAAGAGTTAAGTACGTACCGGCTAAGTAAGGGTCTACTTTTTGTGGAGCATTTAAATAAACTTGTGTTTGTTCTTTCGCTTTACTGATTACGTTTTGATCTTCACCATCAAAGCCTAAGCGTGATACAACGGCCGCACGAAGTTGTGCAATAGCTCCGTCTTCTCCCGCTTTAGCTTCTAAACCATATTTTTTAGCTGCAGGCGTTACTGCATTACGAATAAATTCAGGCCATAGGTCTTTATTGCTATCGTCTTTAAAAGTACGTTGTTGCGATACTAAGTAACCTAGCGCGGTATTTGCTACGCGAGGGTGGCTATCGCTTACGAACACTTCAAGTGTTTGCATTAACTTAGCCGCAGATATAACACCAGCGTCAAGTAGTGCATCAGTAGCCGATAACAACGCTAAGCGTTCACGGTCACTCAGTACGCTTGGCGCCTTTTTAACAAGTGCGCTAAATTGTGCGTCATCCATTACCCAGCGGTAGTAGCCTAGTGCACCCTGATCTGGATAAATCCATTCTGGCTCAAAGTCTAAGTCTAGCGTTTGGCTTTGTTTATTAAGTAATACATTTGCTGTTTTTACTTTATCGCCAGCACCATATTTAATTGCAACCGGTACATTCCATAACTGCTCTGGCGCATCAACGCCTGCATTTACAAAGCGGCTTTGTGAAATAGTTACTTTGCTGCCTTGTTGATTTACTTTAACTAATGGGAAAGAAGACTGTTCAATAAACGATTTTAAAACACTCGCTACGTCTTTATTTGATGCTTTACCAAGTGCTTCCCATAGGTCGGCCGCTTCTGCGTTTTTATATGAAAACTCTTTCAAGTAGCTTTGAATACCTTTTTGAAATGCATCTTCGCCAATCCAGTTTTCAACCATAGCAAGTACTGAGCTGCCTTTACTGTAAGCAAGACCTAAACCGTCCATAATGTCGGCTTCGGTTTTAATTGGCTTACGAATAGGTTTAGTGCTTAGGCGTGCATCAAGTGCCATTACGTTGTTTTGTGGCAGGTCTAAGTGCGATTCAAACTCAGGGTTAAGCTGCTTAGTAATTTTTGCAGCCATCCAGCTAGCAAACGCTTCGTTTAACCATAAGTCGTTCCACCATTTCATGGTTACTAAGTTACCGTACCATTGGTGAGCAAGTTCGTGAGCAATAATTGATACATTACGTTGTTTTTTACTGCGTGTTGCGGCAGCTAAATCAACCAATAAAATATCTTCTCTGTAGGTCACTAAGCCTGAGTTTTCCATTGCGCCAAATGGAAACTCTGGTACCGCTACTGAGTCTAATTTTTTGTAAACGTAAGGAATACCAAAATACGCTTCAAGTGCGCCCAGTACTTTTGGCATGTTTTCTTTAGCGTATTGGGCTAAGTGGATTTTACCTTGTGGGGTAATTACACGACCAGGAATTGGCATGCCTTTAATTTCTAATTCTTCAAACGGGCCAACAGCCATCGCTACTAGGTATGAAGGGATTGGCGGTGTTTTATCAAAGTAGTGTGTGGTCATATCGCCATTAACGATTGCTTTAAGCTCTGGCGTATTTGAATATACTTTTTGTGATGTAGGCGCAGTAATCGTTAACTGAAATGGAATTTTGTAACTTGGCTCGTCAAAAACAGGAAATGCACGGCGTGCATCACTCATTTCAAATTGAGTAAATAAGTAAGGAGTGCCTTGGTCTAATGTTTTGTATAAACCAACACTTTGACGGTTATATGGCGCTGAAAAATCAACTTTAAGTGTGTATTTACCTGGTTGAATTTGCTCATCACAGCTAAATTTTACTTTACCTGTTTTAAGCATTTCATTGTTTAAATCACAGTTTTCATCACCAAGCAGTTGCGCCATTTTAACAGCGTAAGCTACGCCATTTAACTCAATGTATTTTGTTGGTTTTAGTACTTCTAGGGAAATCTCAGTCATCCCTGTGAATGTATCTTGGCTCGGGTCGAGTGTTAACGACACCTGTTGTGAACTTGGTTTTGCGAGTTTTTCAATAACGAATTCGTTAGCGTTTGCAGCACCCATTGCCAAAGCAACGCTCACTGTTAAGAGGCTTTTAAGAAACATAGTGATCCCTAGATTGTTGTTGTTAGAAACTACCCTAAATAGGCTTTTTTATGCTCATATAATTAGGGGGTTAGATATCCTAACAGTTTTTTTAAATAGAGTAATTGATTATAACGGTGACTTTAAGGGGAAATAGTAACAAAGTTTGTCAGTGGCTTTCGCGTGTTATAAAACGCTGCCAATGCAGGTGTGAGTTAATAATACGTATTTGTTGGACAACGGTATTTAATAAGTGGGTATCGCTAAACACATCGTGTGGATACTCGTTAAAACCCATCAAGTAATTAAAGGCATCTTTAGAGTTAGCTTGTAGGGCGTATATACGCACTTGTTGCTCAAAGTTAAGACGAAGACTGCTTATTGCTGTTTTCATACCGAGTTGATCTACGTTTGGTATATCACATTTTTGCAGATAACCGGCTCGCTCACCTTCGCCTGAAAACCAAATGCGGACTTTTTCACTGTACCTGCCAGTTTTAGCCGGTAAGTCGAACATTAATCGGTGTTGGTTTTGCGATTTGATGAACGTTATATATTCATTAAATCCAGCATTTATAAGTGCTTGATGTACAGGAACTAAGCGAGGTTTTATTTTACCGTGGGTATGAAAATTAAAGCATAAGACGTTTTTTTCAAGGGACAGATCATCAAGCGTTAAATAACCAATCTCATCGCTATAAGCACCACTATAATATGCAATTAAAGGGAGCCAAAAATGCCAGTGTTTTGGTTGCTCTCGTGCAACTTTAAAATCACCGTATATATATCCATTATAAAGAGTGTGCAGTTCCATGGCTGAAAAGGGCCGGCGACCAAGATGGGTTTTCAACGTAATACCTTGAAAATAATGATGTGTTTTATTTTATACCCAACTAGCAGTAGATGCTAGTCGGGTTTTATCCGCTTTTAGAGTAAAGCGTATAAAGTATTATTCACTCAATGCGCGAGCTAAACCTGTAGGTTCAATTTCTGCACATACTTGGTCATCATTCCAGTTAATGCCAACAAGTGCGTTATCTTCATTTAAGTCTTCAACCCATGCATCTAAAAACTCATCAAGGTTGATTTCTACTGGGCTGTAATCTTTCCACTCTTCTTTACATTGTGCTTTAGCTGCTGCTTCACTTTCCCAAAGCAGTAATACGTCAGTTTCATCAAATTGGTTAGAATCGCACACTACAAAGCCATTATCTTCTGCACCAAGTGCCCAAATTACTTCGCTAATACGTACTTTTTCTACGAAGTTAACTAGTTGTGATTCAATTTCGATATCGCTCATGTGTTTACCCTTTTAAATTAGTGACGAGGATTGGTGTCTATTGCTGCTTGGCGCTCGTCATATTGCTTATGAAAAGCAACAAGCGCTGAATGCTGACTAAAGTCAGCTAATTCGCGAAAGCAAATCCAATCAAGCAGGCAGTATAAACTGATGTTGAGGTATTCACAGCTTTTAAATTCTTCATCGCTTAAATGGGTATTTAAAAAGCTTAATGTTTGTTCAATACGTTCGTTTTGCAGATTAAAAAATAATTTATCGCTTTTGGTGTCAAATCCAGAACGTTTACATAACACCATTTCTACTAACGAATCGTTACAAGCATTTATAGTCGTAAGTAAGTGCTCTTGAGGCCACGTTAGTTTTGGCTGACCTGTTTTTTCAAGTAAATAACGCAATATAGAATTAGAGTCACTAAGAGTTAAGTCGCCATCTACCAGTATTGGGATTTTTCGAGCTGGATTTTTACTGGCCATAGTAGGGCGATCTTGCTCAGAAAATATATCGAGACTTACAAGCTCTGGTTTGCAGCTGTTTTGTTGTGCCCAAATTCTAATGCGGCGCACGTAAGGTGAAGGTACAGAACCAATTAATTGCATAATTACTCCATAAAAAAGCCGCATAAGCGGCTTTTATCAAATGTTACTTACAGTACAGTTAAATTTATTCTGAACGGCTAGTAACTTCAAGTAAATGATAACCAAATTGAGTTTGCACAGGGCCTTGTACTTGATTAATTGGCGCAGAAAACACAACTTTATCAAACTCTGGAACCATCATACCAGGGCCAAACTCACCAAGAGCACCGCCATCCTGACCTGAAGGACAATTAGAATGTGCTTTTGCTAGTTCAGCAAAGTCTTCGCCTTGCTCAATTTTTGTTTTTAAGTCTAAGCATTGTGCTTCACTGTCTACAAGTATATGTCGTGCGCTTGCTACTGTCATAAAATCTCCCGAGTATAGTGTGGTGTTTTTTTAACCGAATTGAAATATCATTCTAGTTAGTTTCAACTAATTGTACCAGTATAAACTTATTTATCAGAAAACGCAGTTTCAATTGCAGTAATCATTTGCTCTGAATTAGGTGCCACTTTGCTGTTAAACCGTAAAACTGTTTTACGATCAGCAGACACTAAGTATTTATAAAAGTTCCAATTTGGAGAGCTAGTTTGCTCATTCAAATATTTAAAAATTGGATTTGCTTCGCTACCACGAACTTTGCTGGTGGCAAACATGGGAAAAGTTACACCATAATTTACAAAGCATACTTTCGCTGTTTCTTTTTCATTGTCTTCTTCTTGAAAAAAGTCATCAGAGGGGAACCCTAATACGACTAAACCTTGCTCTTTGTATTGTTGATATAGCGCTTCAAGGCCTTTAAATTGATATGTAAAACCACAATTACTTGCCGTGTTTACTATTAACAAAGGTTTATTTTTAAATTGGCACAAGTTAATAGATTCTTTTGAGCGAAGCTTTCGTATATCTACATTGGTAAAATCTTGGCAGTCCTGTGTAGAGGTTTTATTTATGATTGATGGTGTTTGAGCTTGAAGGGGAGCATTAATAAGTAAAGCCGTTAAACCTATTATAATTATTTTAAGCATTACATTACCTAAACTTTACGATTGTTTGATTGGATAATCATACGCTAATATGGAACAAATTGATCAACCCTCTAATGACCTATGACAATCCGTTTAGCAACTATTAATGATCTTAATGAAATTGTAGCCATTTACAACGAAACTATTGCAGGGCGAATGGTAACTGCAGATACGCAAGAAGTGAGCGTTGACGAAAAGCGTAACTGGTTTAATAGCCACAACGATAAAAGGCCTATTTACGTTTACTGCGAAAATGACCAAGTACTTGCTTGGGTAAGTTATAAATCGTTTTATGGGCGCCCAGCTTACGACGGCACAGTAGAAATGAGCATTTACATTACCAGTAAAGCGCAAGGTAAAGGGCTTGGTAAAAAGCTAATGATATTTGCTCAAACACAAGCTAAGCAATTAAATATTAAAGTATTACTCGGCTTTATTTTTAGTCATAACTTACCGAGTGTTAAATTGTTTAAGCATTTTGATTTTGCAATATGGGGTGAGTTGCCAAGCGTTGCCATAATGGATGATAAGGCGTATAGCCTTACTATTTTTGGAAAACATCTGGAATAAATTATTTTTCATAATGTTGTAATATTTTTTTACAAAATAAGACGAAGGGTTTATGCCAATTAAATAAAAATAGTCTACGCTATTAACATATTAAGTTTATTAATTTGAAGTGTAGCTTGATGATTCGAAAAATATTAATTGTTGATAGTAGCAGTGTCATCGCAATGCGTGTGAAAGTGCTTTTAGAATTAATAGGATGTGAAGTCGAATTAATTCATTTCAGCATGCTAGACATGTATACCAATATAGGCGACTACGACTTAGTTGTTGTTGCCCATGGTGTCCCTGTTGATTCTATAAAACCGCTTGTTAGCCAAGTAGCGCAAGAGCGTTTTATGCTGCTTGCTCCAAAAGCACAAAGTGGTGAGCAACTAACTGCGTTTAGTGAGCTAAATCATGTTGCGCCTGACGCAACCGTGATCTACCCGTTTTTTTCTAATAAAGAAATTACTTCTCTTTTAGAGAGCCTACTAGAATTAGGCTCTAATCATATTTTGCAATTACCCGCTATTTTACTCGTCGATCATGTTCCTGAGCGCCTCGAAAAAATGAAAAACAGCTTGATTGGTGCTCATATCGAGACCCATACAGCAACCACCTCTGCAGAAGTTTTAGAAATTACGAAAGAAAAGCAAATCGATATACTAATAAGTGATTTTGTTTTAGATGACGGGACCGGTTTAGAAATTTTTTCAAACTTAAAAATAATGCAACCACATTGCCGTTGCTTATTATTTACCTCACGTCCCGATCAAGTTTCAATGATTGAAGCTATTCGTCAAGGTGTAGAAGACGTACTTATTAAGCCATTGAACGACAGCTCATTATTACAATCAATACATAAACTGTGGCAAACAGAGTTATTAAAACGCCATAACGCAGAACTTGTCGAAAGGCTACAAGATACGGTTGATGCCCTGATTGAAAAAGACAGCCTACTTCAGGTTATTTATAAGCATACGCCTGATGCAATTATGTTGTTTGAGAAATGCGGTAGAGTGATAGAAGCTAATGATGCTTGTTTAAAACTATTTAACTTACCGTTTAACGAACTAGAAGGTAAATCAGTATTTAGCTTTTTAGATGATGATTCTACGTTAGGTATTAAAAATAAAATTTCGACACTAAACAGCAATCGCCAATTTAGCTGCGACTTACGTTTATCTAAAACTGCAGGGGGCTATATACCGTTAGTGGGATCTTTTAATGAAATAGATCACCATGGCGAAATAGCACTTGCCGTAATATTTAAAAATGTAACCCACCTTAAGCAAAAAGAAGATTTACTACTTGAAGCAAAAGATCTCCTTGAAGAGCAAGTAAGAGCGCGTACCTCACAGCTCGAGCACGCTAAAAACGTGGCTGAGGCTGCAAACTTAAGTAAATCAGAATTTTTAGCAAACATGTCGCATGAACTTCGAACACCTATGCACTCTATTTTAAGCTTTTCGCGTTTTGGTTTAAGCAAACTAGAAACTGGAGATTTTGCAAAAGAAAAACTCATTAAATACCTATCGCGAATAGAGAGTAGTGGTGAGCGTTTACTGTCGTTACTAAATAATTTACTCGACCTATCTAAGCTAGATGTGGGTAAGTTTCCATTTAATCCTCGTCCATATAATTTAGCGAACATTATAAAAACAAGTATTGATGATGTATCTGGTACGGCAATGGAAAAAGAAATTGAGGTTGTATTTACCGCGCAGCCATTACCTGTAATTGCGCAATGTGATGAAGAGCAAATAAATCAGTTACTTCGAAACGTATTAGGTAATGCACTTAAATTTAGCGAACCCAAAAGTAAAATACGGGTAAATTTAGAGTCAGATAATAAGCTTGCTACTATAGAGGTTACCGATAATGGGGTCGGTATACCAGAAGATGAGCTGGAACATATTTTTACTAAGTTTGTACAAAGCAGCAAAACAAATAGCGGTGCCGGTGGTACCGGATTGGGCCTTGCATTGTGTAGAGAGTTTGTGTCTTTACATCAAGGTGAGATCACTGCACGTAACAACGAAAATGGTGGTGCAACTATATCTATACAGGTGCCATTAGAAATAAATCTAGATGATCATTTGGCTGAAGATCAATTAATACAACACAGTAATTAATTGCTAGTTAGCATACCAAGTAACTTTTTTTGAGAATTTGAATGGATGATAAATTATGGCCTTAACTAAAATACTTGCCGTTGATGACGAACCCTTTAACCTTGAAATTATTGAGGAGATTTTAGAGGATCTTGATTTTGAATTACAAGTAGCAACAAGTGGTCCTGAGTGTTTAAACATGGTTGAAGGCTATATGCCTCAGGTTATATTGCTCGACGTAAGTATGCCGCAAATGAACGGCTATGAAGTATGTAAGGCACTTAAAGCAAACCCAAATACAGCACACATTATTGTTATGTTTGTGTCTGCTCGTGGCACAGTTGAAGAGCGTATGGAAGGCTACTCGGTTGGTGCAGAAGACTATATTGTAAAACCCTTTGGCCATGATGAACTTAAGTCAAAGCTTAAAAATTTAAACCAAGTACTTGTTGAAAAACAAAGCCTTGAAAAGCAAGTTGAAGATGCTACATCAACTGCATTTAATGCCATGGCTAACAGCAGTGAAATGGGGCAGATAGTTAACTACGTTGAAAACATAGGCTTTATTAACGACCCTCAAGAGCTAGGTAAAGCGCTTATAGATTGCCTGCAATCTTTTGATTTGCAAAGTAATGTTGAGTTTAGAGAGAACGATGAAATTAGTCACTTTGCATTAAGCGGCGTGTGTTCACCTATTGTGGTGGAGCTATTTGAAATGCTTAAAAACAAAGGGCGTTTACATGAATTTTCGCATCGAATTTTAGTTAACTATGAATTGATTAGCTTACTTATTTTAAATATGCCTGATCACGATCCAGATAAACACGGGCGTATACGCGACCACGTATGTTTTATTGTCAGTGTTACCGAGCAGCAACTACGCGCCATCATGACTAAGAAAATGCTTGAATCACAACAAGCAAAACTTAATGCCGTAGCAAGTACAGTTCACAGTAAGTTTCATGGCTTAATTAGCTTATTGAATGACAACCGTCAAAACAACGAAAAAGTGTTTAAACAGTTACAAGAAGAGCTCGAAGAACGTATCCCATCAATGGGATTAGATGAAGATCAGGAGGTGTTTATTTATAAAAAAGTAGATGAAACTATCCAAAACTCAGTGGCCAGAGAGGAGTCTGTTAAACAGGTAAAAGCAGCTTTTGCTGAAATTGAGCAAGACCTGTCATTGCTTTTAAAGAGCTAAATATATTTAATTAAATAATGTTACTTTGAGGCTTACTCCAACTGCATTATGCATCTCTGGGTAAGCCTTTTTCTACGATTCTGATTAACCTAGCCGTTTTACGAATTTGTAATCGTTGTTTATCGTTTTGTTGAGCAAGCGCCCATTCAATATGTTCTAAAACAAGCTCGCTGGATATTTGGCTTTTATCTTGTAAAGCATGAATAATAGCCGGGCTAAACTCTGCATTACCTAAACCGACCGCTATATTACGTAACCAACGTTCGTGACCTATGCGGCGAATAGGGCTGCCTTCGGTATTTTTTAAAAATGTAGGCTCATCCCAAGCAAATAGCTCAAGTAAATCTTTATTTTTTAATTGAGTACGAGGATGAAAATCATTTTCATCCGTTATTTGTCCATAACGATTCCAAGGGCATACCAACTGGCAATCATCACAACCATAGATACGGTTGCCTAATAAAGTTCGGTATTGTTCGGGTATGGGGCCTTGGTGTTCTATCGTTAAGTACGATATGCATTTACGTGCATCAACAACGTAAGGCTCTACAATTGCACCTGTTGGGCAAAGAGTAATACAAGCAACACATTTTCCGCAGCCTTCAAACGTGTTCTCTGCATCTATTGGTAGAGGTAAATCAATAAATAGTTCGCCTAAAAAAAACCACGATCCTGCTTCTTGGTTAATTAATAAAGAATGCTTACCACGCCACCCTAAACCGGCTTTTTCGGCAAGTTGACGCTCAAGTACCGGGGCTGAATCTACAAATGGCCTAAAGCCATATTCGCCAATTTCTTGCTCTATTTTTTGGCCAAGTTTTTTTAAACGATTACGCATTAATTTATGGTAATCACGACCCAGTGCATAACGACTTATGTATGCTTTTTCTTTATTTTTTAAGGTTTTTGCAAAGCCAGCATCGGGAGGGAGATAATTCATTTTTACGGATATAACACGCTGTGTACCTGGTACTAATTCAGCAGGGCGAGCACGTTTCATGCCGTGAGCAGCCATATAATCCATCGAGCCGTGGTAGCCAGCATCAAGCCAGCGTTGCAATTGGGCTTCGTGCTTAGATAGGTCAATATCAGTAATACCTACTTCGCTAAAACCAAGCTCTTGCCCCCAGGTTTTTATTTGTAGGGCTAATTTTTCATAGTCTGGGGTAGGGTTGCTCACACACTTCACACACTTAAATTAATAGCTGCGTAATTTACCATATTTCTCTGAGCCCGAAAACGCTTCTTAGCGCACGAAGCGCTTTAACTGTTGTTGGGTCTGTAAGCTTAATTGTTGAGATTGCTCGCTATCGGCTAATGCCGTATCTATTTGCTGTTTAGCTTGCTCACCTAAAGCTACTATTTGCTCTACCGATTGGTGAGTATTAGTTTGAGTGCCCTCAAGCATATGTACAGCACTGGCTATTTGTTGTAGTTGCTGTTGGTTGTGCTCAAACTCACTAAGCATTTTTGTAAAACCCTCGGAGGTTGCACTAATTGAGCTTTGTGCATTATTGGAGTGAGTCATTAATTGCTCTGACTCTTTATTTGTTTCATTTACTAGCTCATTCATTTGAGTAATAAAGTCGCTTATTTGCCTAGTTGCGCCACTTACCTTTATTGAAAGTGTGCGTACTTCGTCTGCAACTACGGCAAATCCTCTGCCAGCTTCACCCGCTCTAGCTGCTTCTATTGCGGCGTTAAGGGCTAACAAATTGGTTTGATCAGAAAACTCTTCAACCATTTTTAAAATACTGCGAATGTTTTCACTGTTCTCTTTCAGTCCCGCAATTGTATTTGAAAAGCTACCTAGCATATTAGTAATAAGTTTAACCTGCTTTACTAAAGCTGCGAGCTCTGATGCAGATAGTTTTACAAAGTTAAGGTGTTCATTATTAACGTTATGCACGCTATCTGTATTATTTACTATGTTTTGTAAGCTTTGGGTTATTTGCATACTGGCATTAATAATACTGTGGCTTAACTGTATTTGTTGCTCACTTGATTGCTCAGTATTTTTCATCGATTCGGTGACTTGTATATTACTGTGTGCACTAGCTTGAGCACTGTTATATGTTGTGCTGAGTAACTCACTTAAATGGGCAGTAAATATATTATATTGTGAACTTAAATCTTTAAATTCGTCATACGAAAAGTGGGGAAGTTTTGCTGCTAAATTTGCATCTTGTTGGTTTATTTTTATCAAAGTATCGCGCATAGCAGTAACAGGGCGAACAATTAAAAAACGCATATAAAAAAGAGTAAAAATAAAACCAGATATAATAACAAGCGTAAGCAGCCAAAATAGCCCTGTACTTTGCTGTTGTTCGCTTAAACTCTGATGCAGCCAAAATAACGTAATTGCTTGGAACAATAATACAAAACTTAAATTACCGATTATTTTACGCGTTAACGTAAAAAAGAATGTTTGCTCTATATAGTTATAAATTTTCATAAAACTACTCATTATGCTTAAGCCCTACGATTCTTATTTTAGTTAGGGAGGTGTAAGTTAGCTTTTTTGTAACGATAACAAGTAAGCTTTGGTTCGCGCTGGGTAATTTGTAAAAATTCCGTCTATGCCATACTCAAGCATTAGCGCTATATCTTGTTCTCTATCGACCGTATAAGCATAAATCTTTAAGCCTCTTTTTTTTGCATCATCGGCAAAAGCCTTATTTATAAAGGTTTTATCTGCATGTACGCTATAAGCGTTTAAATCACTTGCAAACTTTGCATAGTTAATTGGAATAGAAGAAGTAAGGGCGCCTATTTTAAGCCATGGTAGCTTGCTTTTAAGCCACTGTAGTTGATGATGATCAAACGATGATACTAAAATATTCGCTTTCGATATTTTGTTAGCTTCAATATTTTCTTCAAGTTGAGCCACAAACCTTTCTAGTTCAAATGTATGTTTAAGCTCAATATTTAATAAAGATTTATTGTTATTCCAATCAAACAACTGTTGAAGAGTGGGAATTTTTTCACCATTTCCAGCATCAAGTTTAGATAGTTCATGTGCCGTAAAGTTACTCACTCTACCTTTACCGCTGGTGGTTCTATCGAGCCATGAGTCGTGTATTAACATGTAATCATCGATGGAACTTTGAATATCTACTTCAATACCATCAACACCTACTTTTAACGCTTCTAAAATAGCGCTTTTGGTGTTTTCAGGAAAATCCCCACTGGCACCACGGTGTGCAAATACTTTCATTGTCGAGCCTTTTTAGTGATTGACCACGTTTCAAAACAAGCGGCACTAACAATAAGTGCTCCACCAACTAACGTCATAACAGTAGGACGTTCATGAATAATTACTATAGCCAGTATGGTGCCATAAAGTGGTTGTAAGCAAGAAATTAACCCCGCAGTTGCCGCTGATAAATGCTTTAAACTTGCTGCAAATAACGAGTGCGGTGTAGCTGTAAAAATAACACCCGCTATGGCAATTAAAATTAGGTCGTGATGACTAACCTCATATACCGGCACTTCTATAAATGCGCACAGCATAATGCTTGCCACTAAGGTTTGATAAAACATCGTTTGCGGGCCACCATATTGGCTAAAGTAGCGCTTATGGGTAATGTTTCTGATTGAAAAAAACAATGCCGATATCACACCTGTTATTACACCTAAGGTTACATCGTCGCCCAAGTTTGCACTTGGTACTAACAGGTAAATCCCTAAAACAACCACCGCCGCACTTATTATATCTTTTGCTTTTGGCCTGCTTTTATTAAATAAGGGCTCTAAAAATACCGTCATTACGGGGTAGCTAAAAAATGCCAACATCCCAATTGTTATACCGGCCATTTGCATACCAGCAAAATAGGTTACCCAGTGAATACCCACCGCAACACCTAAAAATAATGCAATAAGGTAGTCTTTAGGCTTGTTTAGTTTAATTTGTTTTTTTTGAAAATACAGCATGGCTAAAATAGCCATTCCTGCAATTGCAGTTCTGTAAACGGTAATATCTAAAGCATTTAAACCAATAAGCTTGGCAAATAAAGCGGTTCCGCCAAAAAGTAATACCGCTATGTGCAAATAAATTAAACTTTGCTGCTGAGATTGCATTTAGTTTCCTTGTTGTACTTTTTGAACATATTAACATTGCTTAAAAATTCTTAAGATGAATTTTTTTATCGCATGACAAATGTCATAAAAGTTGATGACACTTCACACTCTTATTATTTTTGTACGCTGGCATAGTTACCTTACTCAACAGGGGATAATTATGAATTCTTTAATTTTAATCAGCTTAACTATTAATGAAGTGCTAGAGGCATTAAGTTTTACGATTACGTACGCAGATTGCTTTATGCTGGCATGCATTTTTATGTTATTTATATTTATTAATAAAAATAGTCCTATAAGTAAAAATAATATGCCAGAGGTATTTGTATGAGCTCGCTTAACTCCTTTTCTCAACAAAGTGATAAAGGTTTTTGGAAATATGGGCATTTAATTTTTACAGGCTTTTATTTACTCCCATTAATAATTAATTTTGCGAGCTTTACTGCTAACCAAATAACGATGTCTTTAGCCTTTTATGTTGCTTTTATTCTTTTATATGTAAAAGCAATAAACTGCAAAAGTGCAGGGGTGACCAAGTTGTTTGTAGCCATGCTATTAATTTGTTTTTGCGCTACTTTTTACACCACAGGTACTCCTACTTTATTTGGCTTTGCAGCCTACGTAGCAGGCTATGCATACAACTACCATCAAAGAATTTATGCTGCACTCGCGATTATATCTACGGTTTTATTAAGCGCATATATTGGTGATATAGGGAAGGTTCAATACTTTTTAGCCGTTGCTTTGATTTTATGTGCAGCCTTATTTAGTTACGGTATTGCAGCTAAAAGAGAGAGCCTGTACAAAAAACGTGAGCAAGAAAGCGCTAACCAATTAGAGCAATTAGCAGCAATTGCTGAGCGTGAACGGATAGCCCGCGACTTGCACGATATTTTAGGTCACTCACTGTCATCTATTGCTTTAAAAGCTGAGCTTGCAAATAAATTAAACCAAGGTGAGCGTTACGCTCAAGCAAATAGCGAAATTGCACAAGTGGCCGATCTGGCAAGGCAGTTACTCAGTGATGTAAGAAGCGCCGTTAGTGATTTAAAACAGCTTAACCTTGTTAGCCAAGTAGCACAGTTAAAACAAAGATTAATAGAACAAGACTTTAACGTTTCATTTAATGTAGTTTTAAATACTCTACCCGCTAAAGTAGAGGGCATCGCAGGCCTTATAATTAAAGAAGCCGTTACCAATTTGCTACGTCATAGCAGCACAAAAAATTGCGAAATAAATATAGAACAAACAGCGCAGCAGCTACTCATTACCGTTATTGATCGTGCACCGTGCTCTACATTAAATTCGGGCAATGGCCTAAATGGTATTAAAGAGCGAGCAGAGCAACTTAATGGCAGTGCAACATTTACCTGTGGCGATATTTTTACTTTAAATGTAATGCTACCAATTTCAGCTAAGGATTTACAATGATCAGAGTGTATTTAGTGGAAGATCAAGCGCTTGTGCGCGACGCAGTAGCAGCATTGTTAGGACTCGATTTTAATATTGAGATTATTGGGCAAGCAAGTAACGGGCAAGATGCACTTAATGCAATTGAAGCGCTTGATAGTGATTTACATCCCGATATAATTTTAACCGATATAGAAATGCTAACTATGAATGGTATAGAGCTGAGTGAAAAAATAGCCGCTAAGTTCCCCGCTATAAAAATGGTTATTATGACCACATTCTCTCGTGCGGGTTATATTAGGCGAGCGCTTATAGCAGGTGTTAAAGGTTTTATTTTAAAAGAAGCACCCAGTGAAGAGCTAATAAATGCGCTTAAAAAAGTAATGCAGGGACAAAAAGTGATAGACCCAGAGCTTGCTATTAATGCATTAGACGACGCAGATCCACTTACCGATAAAGAACGCAAAGCACTTAAACTTGCAAGCGACGGCCTTAAAACAAGCGACATAGCCAAGCAGTTATTTATAAGTGAAGGTACCACACGTAATTATTTATCAGACGCTATTGCTAAGTTAAACGCCACTAACCGTATAGATGCTGCGCGTATAGCTAAACAAAAAGGATGGCTTTAAATAGTGGGTTTATAAATTATAAGCAAAGTATTACTATGTTACTTATAAAAGTAACGAACAGTGCTTAAAGTTAGCTTAAAAAGCGTTAAAAGAGGGTTTAATGGCAAATCTAATAGAACTAATAACTAAAAATAGTACTGCAATACTCACTATGAATACCGCTGAAAACCGCCACAATCCAGCGTTTGTGGCTGAGTTTAATTTACATCTTGACCACATTGAGGCAGATCAAAATATTAAGTCAGTTATTTTAACGTCCTCGAGTGACAAAAACTGGTCATTAGGCATCGACCTTCAATGGATGTCCAATCCAAGTATTTTACCTGCAGCTATTTCTGACTTTATGATTCAAATAAGTGACTTGTTTAAGCGCATAGTTACTTTTCCTATGCCTATTATTGCTGCGTTAAACGGGCATACCTATGGCAATGGTGCTGTGCTTGCGTGTGCGTGCGATTTTAGATTTATGAAGTCAGATAAAGGCTTCTTTTGTTTTCCTGAAGTGGATGTAATGGTGCCGTTTGTACCGTCGATGTTTCCTATAATTAATAAAGCTATTTCGCAAACATTCTTTAATCGTTTAGCTATGTCAGGAGAGCGTGTTGGTGCACAGCAGTTGCTAGACAATAAAGTGGTTGAAGCTGTGTTTGCAAATAACGACGAACTACAAGCGGGTGCACTTGAGTTTGCCCAGCAGTTTAATAAAAACCGCTGGATTTACGCTCAAAATAAATCACAAATGAATAAGCAAATTTTGCTTACAATGAAAGAAGAAGACCCAAGCTTTATTGATAATATAAGTAAACTGCTGTGGAAAAACCTACAAAAAAATAGTATTTAGCGCGAAAGGGTTTTAGCATTGCTACCAGATGACTAAATACTTTGCAGTTAAGGGGGCGTTAAGCCCCATTGCGCTAGATTTTTAAACTATACAGCAAGATAAACAGCAAGGTAAAAGTGCTTTCTTAAAAGTTTAATCGCTTTTACCTGTCTCATTATAACTATATGGGTTAAAATACCTACATAACCAACTAACAAGATAGTGAATGTCAAACCAAGATCCAAATCTCAGTCGAGAACAAGAAAAGTACGAAAACCCAGTCCCTAGTCGTGAGTTTATACTTACTCACCTTCAAGAGCGTTCAAAACCTGCTAACTACGCGCAATTATGTGAAGAACTAGCAGTAAATGATGACGAACGCCAAATAGCATTTAAACGCCGCCTTCGCGCTATGGAGCGTGACGGACAGCTGTATTTTAATAAATTTAAATGCTATGCCCTAATTGACGAAGCCGGTTTAACCAAAGGCAAAGTAATAGGCCACAGAGACGGTTTTGGCTTTTTAGAAGTTGAAGGCGAGAGTAAAGATTGGTTTATTGCTAAGCACCAAATGAATATGGTGTTACATGGCGACATTGTACTAGCTAAAGGCACTAAACGTGGCTCTGGCTCAAAATGCGATGCACGTATTATAAAAGTGCTTACTAACGAGCGCGCGCCAATTGTTGGCCGTTACTTTGTAGAGCATGGTGTTGCCGTTGTGGTAGCTGAAGACCCGCGCATAACGCAAGATATAATGATTTTACCAGGCAACGAAAACGGTGCCCGCCATAACCAAATGGTGCAGGTTAAAATCACTCAAAATCCGAGTCGCAACATGAACGCGGTAGGTAAAATTATTGATGTACTTGGTGAGCATTTAGCCCCAGGTATGGAAATTGAAGTCGCACTGCGCAATCACGATATTCCACATGTATGGCCTGAAGAAGTTGAAGCACAGGTTGCTCACCTAGGTGAGTTTGTTGAAGACGCTGACAAAAAAGGCCGCGTAGATTTACGTGACTTACCACTTGTAACTATTGATGGCGAAGACGCTCGCGACTTTGATGACGCCGTATACTGTGAACCTAAAAAATCGGGTGGCTGGCGCTTATGGGTTGCCATTGCCGATGTATCGCATTACGTAGGAATGAACACGCCGCTTAACAAAGAAGCAATTTTGCGTGGTAACTCAGTGTATTTTCCTGAGCAAGTAATTCCGATGCTACCAAAAGTGCTTTCTAACGGATTATGTTCGCTTAATCCAAAAGTAGATCGCTTATGTATGGTTGCCGAAATGACCGTATCGAGCGCGGGTAAACTTTCGGGCTATAAGTTTTACGAAGCGATAATGAACTCGCATGCGCGTTTAACTTACACCAAAGTAAATGCCATTTTACAAAACGACGAAAAACTACGCGAAGAATACTCAGCCGTAGTGCCACATTTAACTGACTTACAGCAAATGTATATGGCACTTAAAGCTGCACGCCAAGACCGTGGTGCCATTGAGTTTGAAACCCTAGAAACACGTTTTGTATTTAACGCTCAGCGTAAAATAGAATCAATAGTGCCTGTTATTCGTAACGATGCGCACAAACTAATTGAAGAATGTATGATTTTAGCCAACGTATCGGCGGCTAAAATTCTTGAAAAGCACGAAGCAAGCGCGCTTTATCGTGTGCATGACGAACCAGACAGCGAAAAGCTAGGTAACTTTACTAAGTTTTTAGGCGAGTTAGGAATCGAAAGCACATTAAGCGACGAGCCAACACCAAAAGAAATAACCCAAGTATTAGCGCGACTAGGTGACCGCCCAGAAGCCGAACTAATTCAAACTATGCTACTGCGTTCAATGAAACAAGCTGTATATCAGCCAGATAACATTGGTCACTTTGGTTTAGCGTTATCGGCTTATGCGCACTTTACATCGCCAATACGTCGTTACCCAGATTTAGTAGTACATCGTGCTATTAAAGCAGTTATAAAAGCACAAGGTCAGCAAACGTCTGGCGAATACGCTTATACCGACGACGAAGTTGATCAACTAGGTGAGCAGTGTTCTACCACAGAGCGCCGCGCCGATGATGCAACTCGCGAAGTAGCCGACTGGCTTAAATGTGAGTTTATGCAAGATCACGTAGGTGACGAGTTTGACGGTGTTATTTCATCGGTCACTAACTTTGGTTTGTTTATTCGTTTAGACGATTTACAAATTGATGGGCTTATTCATGTTACTAATTTAGGCGACGAGTTTTTTGCGCATGATGCTGCAAAACACACCCTAATAGGTGAGCACTCTCACAAAGTTTATCGCCTTGGCGATAAAGTAACAGTAAAAGTTGCGTCGGTTAGTTTAGACGATCGCCGTATCAACTTAACGCTTAAAGGCGATGTTGCACAAGACAGATACTCACGTCGTCGTGCGCCAAAAAAAGGTTCAGGTAAATCTGAGCATGCGCCAGCAAGTGTGCGTTCGCAATTAAAAGCAGGCAAAGTACCGGGTAAAAAGTCGCACAGCGATGACAAGCCAAAAGGTAAAAAAAAGCCAGCGAATAAAGACAAAGGTAAACCGGCAAATAAGTCTGCAACTAAACCCGCAGATAAAAAAGCAGCAGACACTGCCGTAAAGAAAAAGCCGAAAAAGAAGGCAGTTAAAAAGCCTAAAAGAGCTGGCAAAAATGCCCGTAAAAGTACTAGCCCAGGAGCAGATAATACGTGAGTAATGAATTAATTTTTGGCTTTCACTCTGTTGAAGCAATTTTAGAAAGCGAGCCAGAGCGCTTTGTAGAAATTTACGCCCTTAAAGGTCGTGACGACAAACGCTCAACTCCGATTATTGATGAAGCACGTAAGTTTGGTATTTCAGTACAGTTTATGCAGCGTAAAGCCCTTGATAGCAAATCAAAGGGCGAGCAGCATCAAGGTATTATTGCTAACGTAAAAGCAGCGCCTACGTTTAACGAAAAAGATCTTGATGCGATAATCGCTCGTGAAGACACACCGTTTTTACTTGTGCTTGATGGTATTACCGATCCGCATAACTTAGGCGCATGCCTACGTAGTGCAGACGCTGCTGGTGTTCACGCTATAATTGTACCTAAAGATCGCTCTGCCAAGCTTAACGGCACAGCACGTAAAGTTGCTTGTGGCGCAGCCGAAACAGTACCGCTTATTCAAGTGACTAACCTTGCACGTACGCTTCGCGAAATTAAAGATGCAGGCGTATGGGTTGTAGGCACCGCTGGCGAAACTGATAACCACGTATTTGATGCAAGCTTAACGGGCCCAATGGCGATTGTTATGGGCGCAGAAGGCGAGGGCATGCGACGCTTAACGCGTGAGCATTGCGATATGCTTGTTAAAATCCCAATGGCGGGTACTGTTTCAAGCTTAAACGTATCGGTAGCCACGGGTATTTGTTTGTTTGAAGTATTACGCCAACGTAACGCAAATAACTAATACCTAATTAATAATACCTAATTTAAATTAAGTATTAAAAAAGCCGAGATTGAAATTCAATCTCGGCTTTTTTGTATCTGTAACTTACGCTTTAACTTTGTAAGCTTTGGTAAACGGTTTAATAACAAGGCAATAATTTAGATGTGTAGTGCTTTTACATAAAAAATTATTAACGCTGTTAGTGAACCGTTTAACCAGCTTTCAATTTAGAATGAGTAAGTGTAGCCCATCTGTACAGTACGCGGCTTACCTGGTTGAATGCCACCGTTTGAACGGTTAGCAACGTATGTTTTATCAAACAAGTTATCAACGCTTAGGTATACTTTTTGATTTTCATCGATTAAGTATTTAGCAGCTAAATCCCATACTACGCGGCTATCAATTGCGTTTAAGCCCGACTGCGTTAAGTTAGCATGCGCATCAGATACGTAACGTATTTGGCTGTTAACTACAAACGCAGAAAACTCAGCACCTAACGATAACGCTACTTGGTTTTCTGGTACGTAAGGCATTGCATCGCCTTTTTCTACCGTGCCCCAAATTTCTGAATCAAAATCGTTTTTAAACTCAGAGTCTGTGTAGGTATACGTTAATTTAACTGGGAACATAGCTGTATCAGTTGCAAACGTACGTGCTGCACTAAATTCAAAGCCCGCTACTTCTACTTCACCGTAGTTGTATTGGTCGCCAATGTTGTCGTCGCTACAACCAACCGCTGCAGTACAGTTACCGTGCATGTTGCTGTAGTCAGAGTAAAACGCAATTACTTCACCGCTAAAGCCATCCATATTAAAGCGAGAGCCAAACTCAATGTTTACACTTTCTTCTTCTTCTTGGTCAGCATTACCAGGTGCTGCTGGTGCATAACCTTTTTGAATGCCCGCAAGTAGCGTTACGTTTTCGTTAAGCGTGTAAGTAGCACCTAGTGACGGAACTAAAATTTCAGTGTCGTTCGACACATCTTTAGTTAAACCGTTGCTGCGTGTTGGATCTGATTTAGACCACTCTTCACGCGTAATAGTAATATCTTCATAACGAAGACCTGCACTTACTACTAATGCATCAATTGTCCACTCGTCTTGAATAAACAAAGTACTTGCTTCTGCGCTATCTACACGGTTGCTGTCAGAGCCTGGAATGCCTTGCTCCGTAAGCGTTAAGCTTAGGTCTTGATTAAGTGTGTATTTGTCTTCCCACTGAAAACGATCCATTTCGTCTTCGTGGTAACGCACACCAACAGTCACATAGTGATCGCCTGCAGGAATATGTAATTCAGACTGAATACCTTTAGCTTGGTAATCGCGGTTATTAGCTTTAATACCAATACCTTCAATGCCTTCGCTTGTCGGGTTTGCTTCAAATTCACTGTATTGTTCAAGGTAGCTTTCGCTTACTTTGCTGGCTTTATACCAGTTACGATGAAAATCGTTTAAGTAAGCCGTAGCTAAAAACTCATAGCCATCACCAAAACGGTACGCGTAGTTAAGTTGGTATGCATTGTGGCGAGTATTCATTTCATCGTTTTGCGATGCAGCATAACGACGGTAAGGACTTTCTTGATAGTCTTCGTCAGTTAAGCCCATGTATGTTTCGTCTGATGTTTCGTCAGAGTACTTAATTTTCAGCTCAAGATTATGCGCATCGTTTTGACCAAACGTGTGGCCAAACTTTAATAGTAAATCTGTTTTTTCAAAGCCGGTGTTGTCATTACCTACTGGCAGCTCTTTAAAGCCGTCTGCGCCGTAAGTAAATACTTCAATTAAGCCTGCTGTGTTGTTTTTTTCTTTACCGAAGTAAGCGTGACCTTTGTAGTAACCATCACCACCAAGGGCTGCATCTACCATACCTTTTGAGCTATTTGGCTCAGTAGGTAAGCTGCGCGAAAGTAAGTTTAAAACACCGCCCGTAGTACGCGGGCCGTACTTAACTGATGCCGCGCCTTTTAATACTTCAATAGACTCCATACGACCCGTAGTAGGGAAGTAGTAAGCAGATGGTGCTGAATAGGGTGCTGGCGCAACTAATACACCGTCTTCCATTACCGATATTTTATCGTTACGGCCAGTACCTGTACCGCGCATACCAATATTAGGGCGAAGGCCGTAGCCGTCTTCTTCTTGCACGTAAACGCCCGGAACAGACGCTAAAACGCGAGAAATATCGGTAAACTGGAATTTTTGAAGCTCTTCTTCAGAAATAAACGTAGCCGAACCCGGAATATCGTTAATTGCTTGCTGTGAGCCAATAACGGTAATTTGTTCAAAGCGTTGTTCTTTATCGCTGGTGTCTTTTGCTATTGCAGTAGCACTAAAAGACAAAGCAACCGCAGTTGCCAGGGTAGATACTAAAAACTTAGGGTTCATTGTGTTCCTAATCATGTCAATTATCTAAATTGGCGTAATTTGAACACGTTAACGAATACGAATCAATGTTATTAAGTATTTAATTATTCAGTTTAATAGAACTAAAAACACCAACTTATGCAACTATGTTAACTAAATTGTTTCTTTTGTATTGCTTCATAACTTATAAACTAGTTATAAAGTTTGGATTAGCTATAACCTAAGCGTAGCGCTATAAACTCCGCGAGTTTATCTACAGCATGGTCAGATTCGCCCGAGCTTTTAATTAAACTAATACCAATATTGCCAAGAGTGGGTAAATGTTTGGTTTGAACTTGATAATTAAGCTCGCTAGGTACTGTGCTTTTAGCAAGTACCGTAATGCCTAAGCCTTCTTTTAATGCCGCAATAAGGCCAGTTAAATCGGCGTTGCTATATACAATTCGGTATTTTATGCCTGCATTTTTTAATGCATCAATTGCACGGCGACGATAAATACAGCCCTCTGGTGCGGTAACTAGCGTAACCACATCGTTTTGCGCAAGTGACAGGTCGCCCACCCACACTAATTCGTCTTGCATAAAAATAGGAAACTTATCAGAGTTGAGCCGCTCATTTAGTGCAAGTACTAAATCGAACTGATCTTGCCTTGAGGCCGAAAGCAAATGTTTACTTAAACGCGACTTAACTTCTAACGACACCTCAGGGTAGAGCGCCACAAAGTCGCCAATAATAGAAGGTAAAATACGCGCTGCAAATTCGCTCGGAATACCCAAGCGCACTTTACCTGCGATGTTTTCTGATGTGAACTGCTGCAAAATAGCATCGTTGTGTTGCATCATTTGTTTTGCCATAGGCAATAATAGCTCGCCGTACTGGTTTAATACTTGGCGCTGTCCTTGTTTTTTAAATAGTTTATAGCCAAGCACGTCTTCTAAGCGCTTTATTTGCAAACTGACAGCAGGTTGCGACAAGCCAAGTAAATCGCCTGCTTTAGCAAAGCCACCTATTTCAACTACCATCACAAAAGTACGTAAACCGTCGGTTGATATGTTTTTCATATTTAAAATTACAATTTATATGGCTATATATATAAGTATTATTTATCAATTGATAAAAAATTACAATTTGTTGTTGGTAGGCGTGGGCAATATACTTTTGTAATCGAAAATACACAGGTGTTTGTTATGACTTTTAACCCAATAATGTTTGCCCGCCACAGCAACGCAAGTAGTGCGGTTACTAACGCTTTGCAAACTAACAACAATCACGTTGTAATGGATTTTAGCGGCACCGAAACCAGTGTATTTTTAAGCACTATTTTAGGCCTTGATTTAACGAAGCTTACCGCCAGCGGTTTAGGCTTAAAAGGCACGCTTGATGGCGACTATAATTCTGACTACAGCTTTGCTGTTTATTACTTTAGCGAAACCGCCTTTAGATTTGTACTGCCACACAACGCAAGCCTTCAACTACAAGCACTTATAAACGAGCAACAGCTACGTTTTGATATTGATTATGTAGTACGCACCGATCTGGCAAGTTTTATTTTAAGTGGCGACAACGCGTTTGATACCCTAGTAAACGCTTTTAAATTAACACCAGGTTTGCGCCTTTCTGACGCGCAACTATGCTACGGTGCACAAAGCGGTGATGTATTTGTTACCGCCATTGATAAAAACGACGAACAACACTTTGTATTAGTCGCTAAACAACAAGAACTACAAAAATGGCAAAGCTACATGCAAGCGCAAGGTTTTGCACTTATGCATAGTGAAGCCGCATAACGAATACAAACAACAGGTGAACATAACAATGTTTACCTGTTTTTAATTACGGTTAAGTAAAAACTAATTTAAGCCACGCCCTAAACAGGGTTAATTTAAACGTGAAGGAATGTTATGACTTCTAAAACTGTACTACATGCTAAGCACCTAGAAGCGGGCGCTAAAATGGTTGATTTTCATGGCTGGGAAATGCCAATCAACTACGGCTCACAAATAGAAGAACACAATAGCGTGCGTACCGACGCAGGTATGTTTGACGTATCACACATGACTATTGTTGATATTGAAGGGCCTCAAGCACAAGCATTTTTACGTAAGCTAGTAGCTAACGACGTTGCAAAATTAACCGTACCAGGTAAAGCGCTTTACACAGGCATGCTTAACGAGCAAGGCGGTGTAATAGACGACTTAATTATTTATTTCTTCAGTGAAACTTTTTACCGCTTAGTTGTTAATTCAGCAACGCGCGAAAAAGACCTAGCACATTTAGCTAACGTATCGAGCGACTTTGACGTAACTGTTACAGAGCGCCCAGAGTTTGCAATGATTGCAGTACAAGGCCCTAACGCTAAAGCAAAAACAGCCACACTTTTAAATGCTGAGCAACAAGCAGCCGTTGAAGGTATGAAGCCGTTTTTTGGCGTTCAAGTAGGTGATTTATTTATTGCCACAACGGGTTATACTGGCGAAGACGGTTACGAAATAGTAGTACCGAACGACCAAGCAGCCGATTTATGGCAACAACTGCTAGACGCAGGTGTTAAGCCTGCTGGTTTAGGTGCACGCGACACGCTACGTTTAGAAGCCGGTATGAACCTTTACGGCCTAGATATGGACGAAAGCGTATCACCACTTGCAGCTAACATGGCATGGACCATTGCATGGGAACCAGAAGATCGCGACTTTATTGGCCGTGACGTACTTGTTAAGCAACGCGCAGAAAAAAGCACTGACAAACTAGTTGGCTTAGTGTTTGAAGAAAAAGGCGTTTTGCGTAGCGGTTCTAAAGTAATTGTTGACGGTGGGATAGGTATTATTACATCAGGTACTTTTTCACCAACACTTGGTTTTAGTGTAGCCCTTGCACGTGTACCACGTTCAACAGGCGACACAGCTCAAGTAGAAATGCGTAAAAAATTAGTAAACGTTAAAGTAGTAAAGCCTAGCTTTGTACGTAACGGTAAATCAATAATTTAAATAATTTGGTTATACCAATCACAATAATTATTGCGATTGGTATCCTCCCAATATAAACCAAAGGACAAATAAAATGAGCAATATTCCTAGCGAGTTAAAATACGCACCTTCACACGAGTGGGTTCGCAGTGAAGGCGACGGTACATTTACTGTTGGTATTTCTGAGCATGCACAAGAACTTCTTGGCGACATGGTATTTGTTGAATTACCAGAAGTTGGCGACGAAGTAGACGCTGGCGAAGACTGTGCAGTAGCAGAGTCAGTTAAAGCAGCATCAGACATTTACGCACCTATCAGTGGCGAAATTGTTGCTATTAACGAAGAGCTTGAAGATTCACCAGAAACGGTAAATAGTGACTCTTACGGCGACGGTTGGTTATTCCGTATTAAAGCATCTGACGAGTCTGAGCTAGACAACTTATTAGACGCTGAAGGTTACTCGCACACTATCGACGAAGAATAATAATTTTTTGTAGATAACTAAAAGCCCCGTTTAATGTATAAAAATGGGGCTTTTATGATTTTACAGCGCACAACCCCATACTGAGTGAACTGTTAAATCGTCAAATATTTTAATTAATGCTAGTTACCCATTAGCATTTAGGATCATAGGAATCTGGATTCATGTCAAACGCCAAATCTCTTGAAGAACTAGAGCAAAAGCAAGATTTTATTCGCCGCCATATTGGGCCAAGCCCAGCACAAGTAAGCGATATGCTAAGTGCTTTAGAAGTATCGAGTGTGCAAGAGCTCATTGACCAAACTGTACCTGCAAGCATTCGTCTAGAACAACCGCTAACAGTTGGCGAAAGCCGTACTGAAGTTGAAACACTAAGCTACCTAAAATCAGTAGCCAGCAAAAATAAAGTTTTCAAATCGTACATTGGCCAAGGCTACCACCCAACTAACGTACCGCACGTAATTTTACGTAACGTACTAGAAAATCCAGGTTGGTATACAGCGTACACACCGTATCAGCCAGAGATTGCACAAGGGCGTTTAGAATCATTATTAAACTTCCAAACTATGACCCTAGATTTAACTGGTCTTGATTTAGCAAGTGCATCACTACTTGACGAATCAACAGCGGCTGCAGAGGCTATGGGCCTTGCAAAACGCGTATCAAAAGCTAAAAAAGCCAATGCCTTTTTTATCGCCGACGACGTACACACACAAACAATCGACGTAGTAACAACGCGTGCAGAGCAGTTTGGTTTTGAAATAATTGTAGGTAAAGCAGAAGATGCCGTTAACCACGACATTTTTGGCGCATTGTTCCAATACCCAACTACATCAGGCGAAGTGGTAGACATAACTGACCTAATTGCTGGCGTACAAAGCAAAAAGGCCATTGCCTGTGTTGCTGCCGACATAATGAGTTTATTACTATTAAAAGCACCGGGTAAGCTAGGCGCAGACGTAGTACTTGGTTCGGCTCAACGTTTTGGCGTACCTATGGGTTACGGCGGTCCACACGCTGCATTTTTTGCAACACGTGACGCATACAAACGTTCATTACCAGGTCGTATTATTGGTGTATCTAAAGACCGTTTAGGTAACGACGCACTACGTATGGCAATGCAAACGCGCGAACAACACATTCGCCGCGACAAAGCCAACTCAAACATTTGTACAGCGCAAGTATTACTTGCCAATATGGCAGCGTTTTACGCGGTGTACCACGGCCCACAAGGCTTAAAAACTATCGCGCAGCGTATACATCGCTTTGCTGATATTTTAGCAAGTGGCCTAAAAGCTAAAGGCATAGCACTTAAGCACAGCACTTGGTTTGATACGTTAACAGTAGTAAGCGACAGCAAAGCAGACGTAACAGCGCGTGCAATTGCACACGGCGTTAACTTTGCAACAAACCACGACGGCGAGTACTCAATTTCGGTATCAGAAACAACAACACGTGCCGATGTAGCTGAGTTATTCGATATTATTTTAGGCGAAGGCCATGGCCTAAGTGTTGACGCTATTGCAGCCGACGTTGAAGCAAATGGCAGCGAGTCAATTCCTGCAAGTTTAGTACGTGACGACGAAGTACTAACGCATCCAAACTTTAACAGCTATCACAGCGAAACAGACATGCTTCGCTACATTAAGCGACTAGAAAGCAAAGACTTATCGCTTAATCACTCAATGATCTCGTTAGGCTCATGTACCATGAAACTAAACGCGACTGCTGAGATGATCCCAATTACGTGGCCGGAGTTTGCAAACCTTCACCCATTCTGCCCGCTAGATCAAGCAGAGGGTTACCAAATAATGATTGGCGAGCTACACGACTGGCTAGTAAACATTACCGGTTACGATGCAGTATCACTTCAGCCAAACTCTGGTGCACAAGGTGAATACGCAGGCTTAATCGCGATTCGTAAATACCACGAGTCACGCGGCGATGCACACCGTAATGTATGTTTAATCCCAAGCTCTGCGCACGGTACTAACCCTGCATCAGCGCAAATGGCGAGCATGAAAATTGTAGTAGTTAACTGCGATAAAAACGGTAACGTAGACATGAGCGACCTTAAAGCGAAAGCTGAAGAAGTTGCTGAAAACTTATCGTGTATTATGATCACATACCCGTCTACGCATGGCGTATACGAAGAAACAATTCGCGAAATTTGTGACATTATTCATGAGCACGGCGGCCAAGTTTACATGGACGGCGCAAACATGAACGCACAAGTTGGCGTAACAAGCCCAGGCTTTATTGGCTCAGATGTATCGCACTTAAACTTGCACAAAACATTTTGTATTCCACACGGTGGCGGTGGTCCAGGTGTTGGTCCAATTGGCGTTAAATCGCACCTTGCGCCGTTTATGCCAAACCACAGCGTAATTAACGTACCAGGTACTAACATCGGTAACGGTGCGGTATCGGCAGCGCCTTACGGCTCAGCCGCTATTTTACCTATTTCATGGGCTTACATCACCATGATGGGCAGCGAGGGCTTAAAACAAGCCACTGAAATGGCAATCGTTAATGCTAACTACTTAACGCATGAGCTAAGCAAGCACTTCCCAATTTTATACCGTGGTCGTAACAACCGTGTTGCTCACGAATGTATTGTTGATTTACGCCCGCTTAAAGAGCAATCAGGCATTACTGAAATGGACGTAGCTAAGCGCTTGCAAGATTACGGCTTTCATTCACCAACGATGTCGTTCCCAGTAGCTGGTACATTAATGATTGAGCCAACTGAGTCTGAGTCAAAAGGCGAGATTGACCGCTTTATCGAAGCAATGGTATCGATTAAAGGCGAAATTGAAAAAGTAATCTCTGGCGAATGGTCAATCGAAAACAACCCGCTAGTATTTGCACCGCATACACAAGGCGACGTGTTAGGTAACGAATGGGACCGCGCATACGACCGTTTTTACGCTGCATTCCCAGTGCCTGCAGTGGCTAAAAACAAGTTTTGGCCAACCGTTACACGTATAGATGACGTATACGGCGACCGTAACTTAGTATGTTCATGCCCAGCGGTTGAGACATATCGCGATTAAGAGCATAGACTAATTTTTTGACCTTTAATGGTACGTAAGTTCCATTATAGTTTGGGAATTTATCAAAATTATAAAAGCCGTTGCAGCAATGCAACGGCTTTTTTGTGTGTGGTGAACAACCATAAATTATATGTGCGTAGGTTGGGAAGAGTGCAACGAAACCCAACAAATCACAAATATACTTACTCGCTCAAAAGCCAAGAGTATGTGTTATTTATTGTAGGCGTTTAGCTTGCTGACGCGCTGGCGGCAGCCTTAAAGTTATAAATAACATTGTGCGCTTGTAGCTTTTAGGCTACATTTATTCAGCAAGTTGAATAAATAGGAGTAATTACTATGTCGCTACAAACATCAGATTTTAACCCGTTTGACTATATGGAAACACAGCAAGAAATTAATACATTTTTAGAAGAGTGTTTAGCTGATGACGATCCAAATACCTTTATTGAAGCGCTTGGCTTATTAGTTAAAAAGCATGGCGTGAGTGATATTGCTAAAGCAACGGGATTAAACCGTGAAAGCTTATATAAGGCAGTTAACGGTAAAACCAAGCCACGTTGGGAAACTATTTTTAAAGTGATGAAAGCACTTAACTTTCGCCTTACAACACAAGTTGCATAGGCTGGGAAGAGTGTAACGAAACCCAACGAATCACAAATATACTTACTCGCTTAAAAGCCAATAGTATGTGCTATTTAATGTAGGCGTTTAGCTTGCTGACGCGCGGGCGGCAGCCCGAATAAGTATTTGAATAGGTGCTTGAGGTTATCATCACCGATAACGCGAATACGCTTGGTACTCCTAGAAATTAGAAACCTTATTCAAGGTTTTGTCGCGCTGGCGACGGCAGCCAAAGAGGGGCTGCCGCTGGTCCCTCTCTGGACGCTCTCAGCGCCACCCGAGCATCACGCTATTTCCCTCAAACCACAATTGATGTGAACGTAAACGCCATGAAAGCACATCCATGTGCAAGCATGGCTTTCATTTCATCCATGAAATGCATTACTCATCAATTGCTTATTTTCAGGGCGTGATGACGGGGGAGGGTGTTAAACGTGAGGTTGGTGTTTGGTCTTGGCAATAAACAAGACCTGAACCTCTGCGTTTTTTCTTTATAGAAAAAGTCAATTTCGATAATTTAAGTTGTTATCTTTGTGTTATCGTTAGTTAAATTTCGCTTAGTTGTTTTGTGTATCTATGATTTTTTCATTACCTTTAATTGGTATGTTGTTATTTATCGCTTTATCCTTTCTTTTATGGCTGAAATGGCGAATGAAGGCATCGAAAGCCAAATTTGCTTTAACAGTTGTTTCATCAATAGTGCTTTGCTTTGTGTTTGGATTGTCTTCAATGTCATCTACTTTACCAGCTGCGATACTATCTAAATTTTCAGAAGCTCTAGGCTATGGGCCAATTACAACGAGTGCACCGTCAGTCATTACTTTTATAACTACTTTAATAGCTATTTTTTTTATATATAAATTTGGCGTAAAAGCTATTAAAAACTGGGAAGCCCCACCAAGAGTCTCTGAATTAGAATTAGAAGAGAGGTGTTTAAATAATAATGTTGCTGCATTAAGTATGGAGCAGATAAAATTACTTTTAAAAAGGCAGTCAGATCCTATAGCTAGCGATGCTGCTAGTAACTGGAAAGAAAAGCTAGCTGAAACACCAAAACCAATAGAAAGAAAAGATCTCTTGCGTGATATGTTGGTTTCAGCATTAAGCGAGTTAAGGCTTCCTGATGATGGCTGGAGAAATGAAGATAAAATATGGGTAGGTGAGATTCTAGGATTGACTAAAGAACAGAGAAAAAAAGTTATTGTTTTAATTTTAGATGATGTTAAAGATGTTATTAATATTAATACTCGTGTTAATAATGTTCAGTTAAGGCATGGAACGCTTGAAAATTATCGAGTGTTTGCAATATATTTATCACTTAAAGATGCGGATTGTAATGTTAAAGAACTTTGTGTAAATGGTGTGAAAGTAGAGATTTACTCTTCTCGGCAACTAATCCTTATGGGGTTAGATTTACATAATTATGCAAGAGAGCTTGTTATTGCCTTCGAAAATACTCTTGTAGGTGGAACAAGTGCTACATTGCAAGATTCATTTGTTGATTTGAATATTACAACTAATGTGGACGGCTCACACTCAATACCTTTTGATGAAAGCTTTAAGAATTGGTTGGATCGTTATAGTAATGGTCATGTCGCAGTAACTGGGGAGTATGGGCAAGGTAAAAGTACTGTGTTAATGAAATATTGCGTTGATTGGGCAAAGAAATTTCTAGCTACGGGTAATATAGAAGAGCGTGTCCCTTTATTGATCGAGTTGCGCGGACAAAGCCCGTGTGAATCGGATCCTTTAACTTTTATTTCTTCATGGTGTACACGATATCGCCTTTTACCCCAGCAAGTAATGAATTTGATAAAATCAGGTGAGGCTGTTGTTATTTTTGAAGGCTTTGATGAATTAAGAAATGCTGGAAGAGAATTTTATCGCCATCAACATTTTAATGCACTTTGGAAATTTGCATACCCAAATACTAAATTAGTTTTTACTGGACGCCCTAATTTCTTTTTGGATGAAGAAGAGGTAAATAGAACTTTAAGGACTCAAGTTAACAGAGGGGTTAGTGGAGAAAGTTATACAGAAGTTTGGAGCCTTAAAAAGCTTACAACAGAACAAATTGAATTTGCATGTAGAAGTTTTGAACCAGACGTCAGAGGTGGAATTATTTCTGCAATTGCGGATAATGAAGACTTTTTTGATATTGTAAGCCGACCATCTATGTTGCCAGTTGTCGCTACAATCTGGCCACAAATAGCAGAGTTGCAATTAGCGGGAGCGCAACTAACAGGTGCAGATCTAATTGAGAGATACGTTCAGGCTGTTTTTTCAAGAAAGGAAGTTGAGTTAGAAAGGGATAGAGTTAGGCTTGATGCACCGTCGGGCTCTAGATACCTAGTATTACCTAAACAAGTAAGAGAATTACTGACAATATGCGTTGCGTGGAAAATGTCAGGATTAAAGTATAAAAATACAATATCACGCTCTGAAATCTCAGATATGGTTCGAGAAACATACGAAATCATCGTCACTTTGAGTAAGGCCGAAGGTGTTTCAACTGATGTAGCTCATGGGGTTATTGAATTTGAAAAGCGTTATTCAGAAGACACCCTTGCTGATAGAATTGAAATGATAACTACCGAGATTTGTAGTGCTGGTCTCTTAATTAATGATACTGCAGGTGGTACAACTAACCTTAGGTTTCCTCACAAGCAGTTTTTTGAATTTTTGGTGGCAAAAGGAATAGCAATAATATCTGATCCTAATGATTATAGAGCTTCTGTAGTGCTATCCAATTCATCAAATGAGAAAAGTATATTTACTAGGCTTAGAAATGAAAATAACTCAATTAACTATCTATCAGAATGTATTGGTCAAGATTTAAAAAGGGTTTTATCAAATTTTACAAGGATCTATGTGGCTATTGAGTTCCTATTGATTTTGCTTTTACACAAAACCTTAGAGGTTAGCCATTTAATTTCTAATAAATTAACAAAGGAGATTGGTGAAAAAAACGAACTGACAAATAAATATAATAACTTTTTTGAAGAAGTAAGCTCTCAGGTTATTTATAATTCTTCACGGGTTTTTATAATAATGTTTTCAATCCCTATATTTTTAACTCTCATTGTGCTTTTTGGCTTAGACGAATTAAAACAAACAAACATACTTCCAATCGTATCGTTCTTGTTACCAATAATTACCCTACATTTACTCATTTTGTTGAAGGGACCTGAGCGAGGAGGAGAGGTTATCATTAAATTGCTAAGGGCTCATTGGAATCGTGCAGGGCAAAAGCCAAAAAACATAAAGCATGAGTTAAATCTTGCCATCAGGTCTATGCTTAAAGGTGAAGTAGTTTTTCCTAATAATAAAGTAGATTCTGACGCCAATTATAGTTTGTTTGTTTATCCAGCCAAAGTTTTTGGTACATGTAAAAAACAAAAGGGTTAAATCGAGACTGCATACAAAAAAACAAAGAAAACCAAAGAGGTCACCCATTAGAAAGTTCCGGTCAACCAGGCACATTTGTTTTCTTGATCTTTTTATTCAAAAACCAAGTGTTCTTATTATTTAAACTCAATTTAAATATGACTACGCACTGTACCTGATACAACGAGTAATGACGTCGATTGGTGTGAATATGCACCATGGCTTGAATAAAGAACGCCATATGAATATAGGCGTTTTAATTAGCATCATTGATGATTAATTAAGGCTCTGGCTTTCGCCTGAGTCATTGTTTAGTGCCAATATCAGCCAAGCTACAAATATCTTGAAATTATACTTTTAAGCTCTATAATTACGCGTAACAACACCCCTCCCGCTACCCGTAAGCTCAGCGCCCTGCGAGGGGTTAATTATTTCTATAGCATGGTAAAAGGATTTAGCCTTCATGCAGTTCCCTAAAGCCCCCATAATATTTGCGCAGCAAGTCGACTTACTAGAAGAGCGCGGGCTAGTAATTAATGATAAAGAATCAGCAGCCTTTTATCTTAGCCATATTAATTATTACAGGCTAGGCACTTATTGGTGGTCGTTTATTGAAGAGCATCAAAATCATACTTTTAAGTCTGGTACTACGTTTGAGCAAGTGTTAAATCTGTATTCTTTTGATAGAGAGCTAAGGTTGTTATTACTTGATGCCATTGAGCGAATAGAAGTATCTGTGCGCACTCAGTGGGCATATTATTTAGCAAAAAAGCATGGTTCACATGCACACTTAGAGCCGGCTGCATTTTCTTCTAAATTTAATCATAACGACTTTGTTAGTAATATTTGTGCTGAAATTCAACGAACGTCAGATACAAATATAAAAAAGCAAAATTACAAATATAATGAAGAAACACCCGCTATTTGGATTATTGCTGAAGTAATGAGCTTCGGCTGGCTTTCAAGGAGCTATGATGCAATAGGGCGACGAGCGCTAAAAAATGATATTGCAGATTCATATAAAGTAAAAGAAACAATACTTTCATCTTTTTTACACCACATAACGACGGTGCGTAATATCTGTGCCCACCACAGCCGTTTATACAACCGAGATTTTACATTTACCATGAAGCTGCCAACAAATGGCGACAGTGTTTTGCTTAATAGCTTTAGCGATACAACTAAGCAGTTATACAACACACTCGTTATGTGTGCTTATTTTATGGATTTAATTAGCCCTAATCACCATTGGAAACAAAAGCTAGCTAGCTTGATTGAGGTGTATAATATTGACGTAACCGAAATGGGCTTCCCTGAAGATTGGAAAATGTTACCTATTTGGAATAGCATTAAATAAATTAAGAGCTAATTAAGCCCTCAGTTAACTGTAAAAACCAAGGCACTAAACTTTGACTACATACCAAGTACTTAGATTTATTGCTCATTAAGTCAATTACTCTGTCTAGACCACTGCGAATAGAATATGAAAATGTGTTTACCATGTGATTAACCGTGGGAGAGTGCGTGAGAAAATAAAGGGCAATGTTATTGCCCTTTTTTATACCCTTAAATTGGTTGTTATAAACTATAGCGCGACTAAGCTTTGCTCTAGCATTGCCTTTATTTGTTTTACTATTTTAGCTTCTGTTTCAGGTTCGAATTGTTGTATACGTGGGGTATGAATATGCCCTGTAGGTATACTTGAATTAAGCGCATCGCGCAGGCGAATGCTTCGGTACGATATTTCGTTAGATAGGTAACCACCACCGCCGCCATTAACCGCAATATTATTTTTAAGCTCGCCGTACGAACCCGCTTTATAGGTTTTTTCAAGCGTGGTGACTTCGTGATTGTCGATAACTTTATAAGGGCCTTTGGCTTGTTGCATGTAACTTACAGGCAAGCTAAATTTTACAAACTCGTTGCCCGGGAGTGGTCGGCCATTAAGTTTTGGTATTACTGGGCTTGTTTGCGTGCCGCCATACACAATATTGGCATTATCGGGGGCGGTTACACTGCGACGTTTACCCGGGAAGTGCTCTAAATCAAATTCTGTTCTGCCCATACTTACGGTTACTACCATGTCTACATTATTAAGTGCGTAGTAGGGGGCAAGTAGTGATTCTATTATACCTTGATCAAAGTCTTCGTAGCGTACAGGCACCATAACGGTATTAATTTCTGCGCTGATGCCGTTGTAATTAATAATTTGGCCGTCGAGTAATAACGCCGCAACACCTGAGGGGTTACTTTGGTTTATGTTTTTATCGAGTAAAAATGGGTCAAAGCCTGTAAGTAATATTTTTTTAGTGCTGCCTGATGAAAAAGCAAGATCGGTACGTCCTCTGCTGCCTTCCTCAAGTATGGTTAGTAAAGTATTTAGTTGAGCCTGCGTAATTGAAAATTTAGGCGATGTTGTGCGTATTACTTTGCTTGAAAGCAGGCGTGCCCAGTAAAGCTCTCGGTCGTCGTAATTATTGGTTTTTACTATGCGTTGCTTTGCGTTTTCCCACAGTTCAAAGCTAAAGCTTTGTACTAATATTTTTGCACTTTTAAAGTCGTTTAATTCTTTAAATTGTTGCTCAAAGCTTGATACTTGTGGGGTAAATGCATTTAAAACATTTAGCATTGTTGATTGAGCTTTGTTGATACGTTGCTCTTCAACAGTTAAAGGATTACTTAAAGCAGCGAATGAAGAGGCAATTAAGCTGGTCGCGAATAATACTTTGATCATAATATTCCTAATATAAGGCTATTGTTTTATATGTAATTTACTATCCTACTATTGCTAACTTAGAGCAACTAATTAACGTTGAATCGACTGATATTTGCTTTTGCAGTACATTCGTTTTGTTTAACGGCCAATTAGCATTATCGGCTAATAAAAATCCCTGAGTCTAAAGTGATCTTTATGGGTTCTACTTTAAGTTTTAATAAAAAGTAAAAAGCCGTTGCAGCAATGCAACGGCTTTTCATTATGGTTTTATGCGCTTGCGGTGACACGAGCGTAAGCCAAAATATAGTTTTAAACCTTCCTAATTAATCGTCAGGCCCTTTGAGCGTAAATTTTAAATGTTTACGCATATCTTTTAAAATAACGCCTTTTTTGAGCATTGCGCCGCTTAAACGCTTTTGCCACTTTAATAAATCTGGCTCTGCGGCTGCTAAGGCTTGCTCGTTTTCAAACTGAAAGCACAGCAGTAGTGTACTTGGAAATAAGTGATATTGAACATCAAACCAGCATTGCAGCATGCCTGGGAGCTCAGCGCGGCCTTGTTCTTCTAATTTTTCAGCAGTATTAAGTACAAGTGCTTGCTGCTTTATTTGCACTGCAGAGAGTTTTTTCATTATTAAAATCCAAGTTAGCGGCTAAAAAATGCAGCCGGAATGCGGGCATTATACGCAAGCTTGTAGGTAAGCAACAACTTTGAAAGGGAGTTAATATTTAATAGGTTAATGTTCAATAGAGTGTATCTGTTTAAAATCTAGGAGGTCTTGTTGGAAGGCGCCTTTGGCTTTTTCAACCTACGCAGGTCGGATAAGCGGCGCAGCCGTGCCATCCGACATTTTAAATTTAACCACAGAACCCCGGTTTGGATATTAATATGTTTTTTAGCTCAATAGTTAAGTAACCTTAATCAAGGCTTTAGCAAAGTTGCTTGCGACAACTGGGGATTGGTTGTCGCAAGCCGCCTTTAGAGCCTCACCGCATTACGCTTAATACTTATAAGAGGTATCAATCGGGTCGGTTTATTTGGATCGGCGCTTGTCTAGCACATAACGTACGGCCATTCTTGCAACACCCGCACCAATACCTGAGACTACAGCCCATGTAACGGCCTCTTTAAGATCTGTTTCTTCGCTTGGTCTATCCTTTGGTGCTGGTTCGTTGGTAACCTTTTCCCACGATTTTTGTAAAGTTTTCCTTGTTAACATACCTGCTGATGCAGCGGCCAGACCTATACCTATCGTCGTAATTAGCTGTTTATTACTCATAATGTTCTCCTTTTTATAAATAACGGCAGCGTTATTTATGTGTAACTCTTTAAGTAAGAACATTAGTAACAGCAATTTATATACCGATAGAACCGTAAAGCCTTTAAATCGGGCTATTTTAAAATCTACACTTTAATATTCTTCCGCTAAAGCTTTATTAAACCCCGCGAGTATTTGTATTTATTAAATAACTACTTAATTTAGGGATGGTATTGGTTACGTATTTAAAATAATGCATTAAGCAAGGAGAGGGGGTTCTCACTAAGTGGGTATTGATGGAAAGTCTATTTGCAGCTGTATTTACGAGTATCTACGTAATCTTTATTTTAGTTTTAATATTAAAGAATAACTAATCTGTTGTTTTTAGTTTTCTTTAAACCTTTAATATAATTAATTTTTATAATATATTTGAGTCGATAAAAATTTAGTAAACTCTAAATTATTGATTAAAAATCTCCCATTTAAAAGGACTTAATTACTTATGCATAATGATGCAATTCCAGGCGTTGAATTTATCGATAACGCTAATCAAAGAACTCCATGTGTGTTGGTGCTAGATGCTTCTGGCTCAATGGCTGGTGAGCCTCTAAAGCAGCTCAACCTTGGTCTTAAAGTTTTTGAAGAACAATTAAAAAGTGATTTGTCTGCCGCATTAAAAGTGCAGGTTCTTGTATTAGCTGTTGGAGGTCATGATGATGTAGAGGTAATACAGCCATGGGTAGATGCTGTAGATTTTAAAGCACCAACAATTGAAGCCGGAGGCTTAACCCCATTAGGTGCAGGAATGTCGACGGCACTTAATGAGGTACAACAACAAAAATTAGTATACGACGAGAATGGTATTTCAAGTACTCGACCTTGGATCATCGTATTATCTGATGGCTGTCCGACAGATTTGGATTGGGAACAATCAGCTGATGCGTGCCGTAAAGCTGAAGAAGATAAAAAAGTTGTTATTTTTCCAATAGGTACTGAAGGCGCAGATTTTGCAGCGCTGGGGCAGTTTTCTAATAAATCAGCAAAAAAATTGAAAGGATTAAATTTTACAGAACTTTTTGTTTGGCTTAGTCGTTCTATGGCAACAGTATCAGCAAGTATTCCTGGTCAAAAAGTACGCCTTCCTTCAGCCGATGAGTGGGCCGAGGTTGAGATTTAATGGCTGGGCGATTTCTTGGCTGCTCAGTTACTGGTACCTCGCATATTGATGGCAAGATACCTTGCCAAGACGCTTGGCAAGTAAAAAAAACGGCAATGGGACTTGTCGCTTGTGTATCTGATGGAGCAGGCTCTGCGCAATATTCACATCTAGGCTCAAAGCAATTAATTGATAAAGTATGTGAAGCATTAGCTCAAGAAAAAACGATTGGCGAAAGCGCAATAGTAAGCTTAAAAACTGCAATTAGTGAAGCTCGAAAGTGCGTTGCCCTGCAAGGCGAAATATCGGATTATCATTCCACCTTATGTGGCGTGGCAACTTCTCATGAGGGAAGTTTAGTGTTTCATATTGGTGATGGGATTGTTATTGGTATTAACCCTGAAGATTGGTCTGATTTTATTGTCAGCGAACCTGAAAATGGCGAATTTGCCGAAACCACTTATTTTTTTACTTTACCTGATTGGCAATCTCACTTACGTATTATGTGTGCTCCAGAACGTTATAAACTCTGGTTTTTAATGTCTGATGGCGCGGCTAGTTTTGCTGCATTAACAAATCCTTATAGACCCACAACTAACTTTTTGTTACCGATACACAATTACTTAGCTAGTGTAGATGACGCAACAGGACGCCACGCACTAAAAAACACTTTAAATGATCCTCGTACCAATAGTATTACAAACGATGATAAAACCTTAGTTTGGTTATTGAATGAGTAATAGCGTAAACCTAATTTATCTTGATGGAAAAACAGCGCAAGTACAGTACAAAAAAAAGCCGATTAATAGCGGTGCTGATGGCACTATTTACGCTACTATTGACAACAAGTTAGCTTTAAAAATTTATCATGATCCAAACAAAGATATGCAACGGCAAGATAAATTGTGGCAGATGTTGTCGAATGCGCCGACAGCAGAGGGAATTTGTTGGCCTGTTGCCGTTATAAGTGATAAAAAAAATAACTTTATTGGTTATGCAATGCCTCTACTTGATTTAAGTCGTTGCTACACTATTGAAATGTTACTTTCTAAACGCTTGCGTGAGTCATTAAAAATAACCGACAGTTATAAGTTTAGGGTTACCGTTGCGATTAGTTTAGCGAGTAAGGTCGCAGAGCTTCACCGTTTGGGTCATTATATTATTGATTTAAAACCAGCAAACTTATCTTTTGATAAGCACACTGGTGATGTAATGGTTTTAGATTGCGACGGCTTTTCGATTAAAGGTGATAAAAAGAGATTTAAGGGGCATCAATATACGTCTGGTTATATTGCCCCCGAAGCTTTTGGCGGTAGAATACCACCTGAAAAGTTAGGAGTCGGTCAAGATTTATTCGCGTTGACTACAATACTCTTTCAGCTGTTAAATAACGGTTTACACCCATTCCAAGGCGTATCTAAAAATGGATATTCTTTACCAAGCGACAACCAAACTAAAATTACTGAGGGCCTTTATCCATATGCAATAAAAGTTCATGCAAAAATAAAGCCTTCTCCGTGGAGTATACACACTGATTTTCCTGACGTTTTGTCAAAAGCATTTACTCAAAGTTTAACGAGTAGAGTTCGAACTAAAGCTAATATATGGCAAAAGTTACTACTAGAACAAAGTTTAAAGCTCAAAGTATGTAAACAAAATTCAGATCATGCCTATTGGCAAAAAGCTTGTCCACATTGCCAGCTTAATCAAAAAAAAGCGCAAGTTAAAAAAAATATAAAACCGAATATTAAGTCTGCAGTAAAGCGCAGTGCCCCTATAAATAATTCAAGTCAGTCATCTAGTAATCAAACTAATAGTGGTGTAGGGAAATATATCGTACTTATTACGATTGTATTGATTGTGATTATTGCGGCTAATTTACGTGGCTGTTTTAGCTCTGTATCAACTTATAGCCAGCCGCAAGCAACGCCTTCTCATATACAAACTAAACCAGTAGAAAACAAAGGGGTTAAGTTTGAACATAAAACCGTTCACAAAGCAAAAACGGCCAACTCATTATTAGGTAATGTGACTTATTATAAACATGATATGGTTTTGCTAAATAAGTCGAGAGAATTAGTTGAAATCCCTTTTTATCAGTTAACTGGTTTTAAATCGTCTGACGCTTTTCCGCTCATTAAACACTCTCCCTTTGGTAGAATATTCCCTAGTGATTCACCTCAAGTTAGTTTAAGTAAAATTGATTTTGAAATGGCAGGTAAAAAAGTTGGGCAACTTGAATATCGAAGCGATAGAGTTTACCACTTAGATGATTGGCAGTATGACAGTAATAGTGAGCAAGGTTATGTTTATAACTGTAAATACGATCCCAATATTTGCACGCACGTAACGCAAATAGGTATGCAAAAAAAAGTTAGTTTTAAATTTAATGATTTTAAAGCAGAAAAAAGTTTCCCCGATGAGAATACAGGTGTTTCGGCAGATAGTTATCGACCTTGGCGTTTTAATATTACTGAAAATGGTAAAAAAATTGTCATGCTCAGCAATTTTGAATTAGTTGTTTACGATATTGCCAACCCAAGTAAACCGATAATAAAACAAAGGCTTCCTAAGGAGTGGGATGAGTGGAATGTAACCCGCTTGCTGAGTGTTAATAATGGACAAAGGCTATTTGTCGCTTTGGCTAAAAGTGAGCAATATGGAAAAAATTATCAGGGTTTTGTGACAGAGCTTTTGTTAGTTAACAACACTTATCAAGTCACTACTAATTTTGCTACGTTGCCTGACTCTAATAAAATGTCAGGGGTTGATATTGCAACTAATCTTAAAGGCGATGTATTAGCGATAGGTGAATACATTCAACCTGAGCAAAATAACACAAGGTTCCATATACTTAATACGCCTGTAGAGGTAACCATTGCTCATCCGGTTATTAAATTATGGAAAAAAACAGCGCAAGGCTGGCAGGCTGTCCGCTTGCCAAATGACCAAATAGTCACGTTAAAACAAAATGAACTAAGTCCAGATAAAGTGGTAACTAAAGTACCAGCAAATATTAGTAGGTCTGTACTTGTGGCGAATTTCAGTTCTGACTCTAAGGTAATGGGCGACCTGAGGTTTAACCGACAATTTATGTTGAGCAAATCAGGCGATGTTTTACTTTCAGGGATCACAGCAAGCAAAAGGCGAGATTACATAAAAGCGAAGGCTTCTATTTTTAAACTAAACTTTTTAGAAAATGAGTTTTTGTTAGCAGCCGAACTAGACAAAACTTATGATCCAATCAACCAATCAAATTCTCCATCTAATACAGCCTATCTTAGTTATTTGAGCGCTAGCTTATCGCACGATGGTAGTCAGGTTGCTTTAGGCTGGTTTGTATTTTTTGACGTTTTATCAAAAAGCAGTAAAACAAGATTTGAAAAGCAACGATATCAACTCGAACTTTTGAATGTTGAAGCAATGAAGGAATAATTCATGCTTCAACTTTAAAATGCATACCACAAGGGCTGTAATGATTGTAATACTGAAATTGATTTTTTTATAATACGAGCAAGATTGCTGACTTTATATTTGAACCTCTCTTATATATTTATTTTTAGCCATAACCTTTTTCTTTAAAAGTATACTTGGGCGTTATTGGTTGGTGGGCTTTGTTACTTGCTATATTAAGCTTGTGCTTCAGTTCCTAGTAAGGCACCGACATAGGCGAGTTCTTCGCTAAAAATACCATTCAAAAGAGCGTTTTGCTCAATTATTACAGCGTCATTAGGTTGGGCTTTGTATTCTTGCTGGCATCTTGTGAGTTCGGTGGCCAGCCATTGGCAAACATTAGTAGTTAATTTTATTGCTGTTTTTAAAAATAATGACCATTTTATTTTTTGTAAATTAAAGCGGTAAAGCGCGACAGCAATAACACCATAAGCTTGCTGTTCAGGTGTTGGCATGTTGTTAGTATTTATTGAAGTGCTGTTTAAAAGCTTGGTATTGACCATCGCTTGTTGCAGTGCAGCTTGTTGTGATTGACTTAAAAAGTTGTTTTCGTAATCCATGGGCGGCCTATATCTGCTGATAGCAGGGCAATATAAAAAGGAGATTTAGCACAGTATTTTACGATTCATGCGCACCGAAAAATGAAGCACAGTGATAACAAAATTAGACTGACTCTTTACTGAATTAATAAAACACAATTGTAACTGGGTAGGGGAATTGAAGAGGATAAGCGTCTTTGTTTTAACCTTCAAATCGCATGAAAAATAATGCTCTGTTGGTGTTTTTAATTTTATTGGTAAGCACGGTAATAACCATAAACAAGAGAGTGATAAAAACCTCTCTTTATTTCGCAAGGAATTTTGTTTATGTAGATAGGAGTTTTTTACAAAATTTAGCAATTTTTACTCTAATAATAAGAGTGTTAGTACAGGGCTTTGTTTTATATTGTTGATTTTAAACGATAATTTACTTGGTTTGAGTTTTGCTTGGTAGTAAATGTATTTTCTTAAATAAATAAAGGAGTTATTATGAGTACCGTTATTACTGGGTTATTCGAAAGTGCATCACAAGCAACACTCGCAATTTATAGATTAGAAGCTTTAGGTATTAATGAAGCTGATATTAGTATTGTAGCCAACGACTCATACGCAAAGGAAGATTTTGCTGTAGACGAAGGTACTAAAGCTGCCGAAGGTGGCCTTATTGGCGCGGCTTCGGGTGGTATTCTTGCTGCAATTATTGGTGGATTTACTGCCGTAGGGACTGTAGCAACAGGTGGTACAGGCTTATTAGTTGCCGGTCCATTAGTCGCTGCATTTGCCGCTGGTGGCGCAGGCGCTGCAGTAGGTGGTACTTTAGGTGCCGCAGTTGGTGCGTTTATCCCCGAGCACGAAATTAAGTATTATGAAGACGCCATTGAAAAAGGCTCTATATTAATTGGTATTAAGTACGATAGTGACAACAAAAACGCTATTGAAGAAATACTTAACAATGCAGGCGCAAGTAACGTTTCTACAGCGTAATGCTAGCTAATTAGTTTCAAAATTAATATGAAAGGTGAAACTTAGTTTCACCTTTTTTATGCTATTTTTTTGATTAGGCATAAAATCTAACTTTAAGTAGCGCTTACAATTAAGTTATTATTTTAACTGTATTAATACTAAGCCCGAGAACACTTTGAATTATTTAGCTCACCTTTATTTAGCACAGCCTACAGCCGATTCTCACTTTGGGAACTTGTTGGGCGACTTTGGTGGTAAAAGGCATGTAGAACACTTACCAAATACGGTTAAAAACGGGCTCGATAACCACTATTTAGTCGATAAATTTACCGACTCTCACCGCGCAGTAAAACACGCTAAACAGTACTTTTCACCCGAGCGTAAGCGCTTTGCTGGTGTAGCTATTGATGTGGTGTTTGATCATTTTTTAATTGTGCATTGGCAGCGCTTTAGCGAGCAACCTTTAAGTGATTTTAAGTACACCAGCTATCAGCTTTTAAATAATCGCATACCTGTTATGCCAACGCGTATGCAGCATGTTGTAACAAGTATGACTAAAAACGATTGGTTTAAAGAATACGAAACCATAGATGGAATAGGGCTAGCACTTGACAATATTGCCAAGCGTATTCGCTTTACCAACACTTTTGCGGGCGCGGCTGATGACATAGCACGGAATTACGATGAATTAGAAGCCGTGTTTTTAGCATTCTTCCCAGAGCTAATTAAGCATGTAAGTGAGTTTGACCTTGAAAGCACCCCAAAAAATGGCATAAAGCGCATTATTTAAAGTTTTCATCAATTGTTAACCTTTTGTGATAATTTAAGGTAAAAAAAACGCTACTCTAATACAAATTAATTTTTGAGTGTTTTTAATGAATCGCAATTACTTGGTTATTGTGAGCTTTGCTGTTTTAGCGGCATTTCAATCTGGTGCTGTATTGGCTTTCGATTTTGACTTAAAGTCGGTACGAACCACTATTTCAAACCCAAACACTAGCCACGCGTTAATATATGACGACTTGGCTGGGAGTAATCAAAAAACACTGTTTTCGTTAGAGCCCATAAACAATCAACGTGTGGGTGTGTTTTTTGATATTAACGACATTGAAATTGGTTATTCAGCCGATATTTTTGAAGATGATGTTGAAACAAAAACACAAGATATACTGCTTTCGTATAGAAAATTTAAAAATTCTAAAATCACATTTAACTATCAAACGCTTGAAGGGCTGCAAAGCACGGCTAGCAATTTAAGCGGCAATCAAACGGATCAAATTTTCTCGCAAAATACACGTTCAACCAAGTTTGAGCTATCTGGCCAACACAACTTTTATACCTTTAATAATAAAGAGTCTTTGTTTGAGCATTTTTTTCTTAATAGACCAAAGCTAAGCAGCAAATTTGACTTGTCGTTAAGTGTTGTTGGTGCGTGGTCTTTTAAGCATGTATCCCTTGAGAATAAAGATAATATTGTATTTCAGGCTGATTTTTTAAATTCGTCTGCACCACAGGTCACTAAGTTAATTTCTAATTCGTACGGGGCGAGTATTGGCTCGCTTTTATCATTTTCGTTGCCGCATAATGTTCACGTATTTGCTGAATACAAAGTAGGTAAGGGAAATATTCGAAATACAGACCCTGGGCTGGGGTTAAAAGATTCGGGCGGTGAAAAAGTAGCGGCATACGGCGGTGGTATTTCTTGGACTTCAAGTAACAAAAAACTCATGGTAGTACTACGTGCGTGGGAGCAAACAGGTAGGCATATAGATACTTCTTTTGGTGACTTGTCAGTAATTAAGTTTTTTTAATATTGAGTGCTGGGGCTCTCACTTAAGTTTTTGCAGAATTTTAGGGATAAGTAATTACACCTGCATGTAATTACTTAATAGTAATGAGTGCTTAGTTAGTCTTTCATTGAGCGCCATGCAAATGTAGATGCTGCAATAACGATCGCAATGGCAATACCTAAGTAGAGTGTTTCTATTGTGCCGCCGAACTCAACTGCGTGCTCTAAAAATAGTATTACCAGTACAACCGAAGTTACTTGTACCAGAGTTATTTTTAAATCATGAAAGTCTTTAATATTAAAAGCAGCAAGAAATTTACTTTCCTCAGGCTTAGATGGTGTTATAAATAGTCGGTACAAGCTAATAGCAATAACTTGTAAGGTAATTCCGATTAGTAGCAAATCAAGAATTTTCAGTAGTTCAACTATTAGGGCTTTACCGGCTTTAGCTGAATCAGGCAGGTCAAATAGCGTTGTTATTACTATATTAGCTACAATATTAATGCATGAAACATAAACGAGTAATGATGATATTGCAGCGGTAATAACGGCGATTACGACCAAAAACCGACTTGTTTGGAATATATTTTCCATGTTGCTCAACTTTATAATTAGACCTGACTTATACGAAACGTAGCTTAAGTTAGATCCCTTACGAACTTTTTACTTTTATATTTGCTTTAACATATTGGCTATTTACTTGTTAAGCATAGAAATAACAAATTTAACTGGAATATTATGAGTAAGAATAACGATGTACCTCAGGCTTATGTTAAGCAAGAGGAAGGTTATAGAATAAAAGCCTTAAGATTATATCCTTGGGTATGCGGGCGTTGTGCTCGTGAGTTTGAATACTCTAATTTACGTGAGTTAACGGTGCATCATGTTGATCATAACCACAGTAATAATCCTGAAGACGGAAGTAACTGGGAGTTATTGTGTATTTATTGCCACGACAATGAGCACAATAAATACCACGAGCATATTATGTATGGCGGGTCGACTACAGATCGCAAAGTTGAGGCTGCGACGCATTCTCCATTTGCCGATTTAAAAGCGATGCTTAATAAATCAAAGTAATATTAGTTAAATTAAGAGCTTAAACCTAAAATTTTATTAATTTAAATGGCATTTTGAGGGTGAACGGTTATAAACCGAAGCAACCTCAAAATTAACTTTAAATTGGTTTTATTAAAGCTCTTTTGCTGTTTTGTCTTTTATGTCAAACCAGTTTGAATTGGCTGAAGTAATCAAGCCTGGTACGTCTTTTAGCCATTGTTTTTGAACCGATTTATCAAGATTTAAATAAAGTTTGTTTTCAACAATTTTGAACGCTTCAGGATCTACGTCAAACTTTTTCTCCATTGATACACCAAACGCACAAAAGCCACCAAATTGCGGTGCGTACTTTTCTGGGTTAGCTCTAAATAAATCACGGTGTTTAGCTGAGCTGAACTTATAAATGGCATTTTTATGCGTTGCGGTATATTCAGAACTGCCTGTTACCGCTTTGTTTTGGGTAAAGTAAGCAACGGTATCGTAGCCACTAATTGCAATGTCGTTAACGTCTGCATTTGCGTCTATGTCTGCTGCAAAGCTTAGTGAACTTGCAAGGACTGATGCTGCAAAAAAAGCTGATTTAGTGAGTGTCGAAAATTTCATGTGTATCTCCAAAGGGTAATTTAATTAGTGTGTTTGTTTAAAACTCAACTGTACTTTATCGTTATTGCTTGGTTAATATGCGTCTATTAGTCTATATTTTCATACCAATAATCCAAAGAGGCGCTTATGGACGTACTTTCGAGTGTACTGAGTCACTTTTCGCTTAATGCCAATGTGTTTTTTAGTGGGAACATGTGCGGTACGAGTGACTTTAGTGACGATCAAGGTGTTGGGCATTTACATTTATTACGTTCTGGTACGTTAAAAGTGCGTAGTAATAGTGGCTTTGAAGTAGTTTTGTCTACGCCTTCGGTTATTTTTTTTCCTCACTCTACAGGGCACTGTTTATTTTCGGATAAGGGTGACGGTGCTGATTTAGTGTGTGCACAAATTAACTATCAAAGCGGCGGGCATAGCCCTTTATTGCAGGCGCTGCCTTTTTGCTTAAATTACGAATTAACGGGTGATGGATTATTAGCGCAGAGCGCTTTTTGGATTTTTGATGAGGCATTTAAAGACGCCAGCGGTAAGCATTTAATTATAGATCGCTTATGCGATGTATTTTTAATTAGTGTTTTGCGCAAGGTATTAGAAGAGGGCACCATTAAAACCGGGATGATGGCAGGGCTTGCCCATCCTCAGTTGGCTAAGGTATTAATAAAAATACACCAAACCCCAGAGCAAAGCTGGTCGCTTAGTGTTATGGCTGAGGCGTGTGGCATGTCGCGCTCTAAATTTGCTGACACGTTTAAGCTAATTATAGAGCAAACACCAGCTGACTATTTGGCTGATTGGCGTTTGTCAGTTGCTAAAAAGCTTATTTTAAAAAATCAAAATATGGATTTAGTGGCTAATCAGGTTGGGTACGAAAATGGCTCTGCACTTGCTCGTGTATTTAGAAAAAAAACAGGGCAAGCGCCAAAGGAGTGGTTATTGAGTCAGCAGTAAATTTTTAGTTTCTTTGAGTAAGCTGCATTTTTGAATCTGGTGAAGGTTTTCGTAATATCAAATTAATAGGGTCTTAATTTACCTCAGAATCACGATAAAACCAGTCATGCCCGAGGTTACGACTTGAGTGAACTTCGGGCATTTTTATTTAGATAATCTTGAAATTAAATTTTAATTGCCTCAGTAGGGATTATTGATAACCCACTAAAGTACTTCATCACTAATTGCCCTTGGCTGTTCTTTTCTATTACTAAGTAATTGTTTGAATTAGGATAGTAAAAGCTATTTTTAGACATCGTAATAAGTTTTGTTTTATCGCCACCAGTGCGCTTTGAATACAAAACGTCATTTTCAAAAATTAGGCTGCGTAAGGTGTTTTTATCAATACGATAATCACCCAATACGGGCGCTAATTGCTGCTCTGTTACCTCTGCTTTTTTAAACTCGGGGAGTGCAATACCTAGTACTCTGGCTGTGAGTTTTTCGTTGATAAAAATAGGGTTTATGTGGTTTGAATTAGCCAGTACTGCAACATATAGCTTTTGTTCTGGAATATAGCGTGCATGCGCTAAAAAACCATTTATTCCGCCAGTGTGTTTAATTACGGTGTATTCATTCAAAGGCTTAATAATTAATCCGTAACCATAGGATGAAAAGCTGCCGTCATTTAATTTAAAAGGGCTTACCATCTTCTCATAACTTGCTTTACTAATAAGCTTGCCAGACGATAACGCACTAAACCAAATGTTTAAGTCAGTTGGAGTAGATATAAGCGCACCTGCGGCATATGGCCAATCCATATTAATGTAGTTGGTGTTGATAAATCCTTGCTCTGTTTGCTCATACCCAGAGGCGCGATGGGCAACAATTTCTTGCCCTTCATAACTACTCTGGTTCATTTTTAGCTTTTTAAATATGAGTTGTTCAATAAAGTCTTTGTAAGACTGGCCACTTGCTACTTCAATTATTTTACCAAGCAGTGAATAACCGGTATTTGAATAAGCCATGGCTTCGCCGGGTTTAAACACCATTGGGTGTTTGGCAAATCTCGCTAACGCATCGTCAACGCTGGTGGGTACTTGTATTTCTTTATCGAATAAGTCGTCGTCATCTGTGTAGTTGGCGATGCCTGAGGTGTGGGTTAATAAGTTTTCGATTGTGACGAGGTTGCCCTCTGTTGGGAAGTTTGCAACATACTTATGAATATCATCGGTAACCGCTAGCTTACCTTGCTCTTGCAGCATCATAATTGCAGCTGCAGTAAATTGTTTTGAAATAGAACCTAAACGCAAAACGCTTTGCTCATTAAGTGCAATGTTATGTTCAAGGTTGGCAAGCCCGCGCGCTCCTTTAAAAAGTACTTTGTCATTCTTACTTATAATTACCGATACCCCAGGCTCGTTTTCAGCAAGGTTCTCGTTAAGAATTTCCTGATATTGCGAGGCTGTCGGGTTGGCTTTTACAAGGCTGGGTGTTAATAGCGAGAGGGCTAACAAACAGCTAGCGTAAAATGGCTTAATCATATTCATCCTTTTTAGTTTTTATACCAAACCTCTAGATAGGCTTAGCGATCCTTGTGTTTTATAGTGAGTTAATATTGCACAGCTAAAAAGTAAACACAATTATCGGATTTTATAGGGGCTCAGTAATAGGTATAATCGCTGCGTTTATTGGTTTTTATTATATTTTTACAAGGAAGTTGTTGATATGCCTGATGTAACGGCTCTATTTTATATTGCCATAATGGCCTTTTATTTATTGCGCTCAAATGATGGAAGTAAGTTAATTATAACTACGATCGTTTTAGCTGCTATTCCTCTATTTACGAGCGATTATTGGCAGTGGTTACAATTAAGTGGGCTGTTAAGTGTCATTATTTTAATTATAGAAAAAGAGAAAGCAGGGGCTACCGCAGGCGGTGCAATTGCGGTGTTAGTCGCTCTATTTATTGGGGCTTTTATTGTAAGTATAATTATTAATGCTGCATGGACATTTACGAGTAATTTTAAGCTTTCTACTTTTGAAGTTAAAGCTCCCTTAAGTTACGGATGGTCTACTCATATTATTTGGTTGTATTGTCTTACTTTTGTTATACCGCTATTTGCCATTTTACGCGGTATTAAAAAGCCCGTAGCATTCTTTGGCACTAATTTAACCGCACTCGCTTTAGCTGTATTACCACACTATTGCGGCTCATTTATTTATGGGCTTATGCTAAGCGTAGCTATTATTGCTTCTCTTTATTTAGTCGCTTTCGTGTTTAAAACAGATTCTGAACAACGCTTTATGTTTACGTATATGGGTATGAGTGGACTACTAACAAGCTGTATAGTTAAAGGTGTAATGGTGGCCTATTTTTAAACTTCAGCTGTTTATTTTATCCATATTAAAACCAATCTGCTGCAACTTGTAGTGGGGTAGGGTCGCTTTTTTCAGATACCCAAAATACTAAGGCTTGCTTTGTTGGCGATATTTTTTTAGCGCGAGGCAGGTTTAAGTCAGTTAATGATAATTGTTGCTTAGTTTGCATGTCACTTTGCTCGTAGCCAATAACAACAAAGTCGTGTTTTAACTTATGGCCTGCGTTTTCGCCGCTGTGTATTTGTGTTTCTATGCCAAAGCCTAACAGAGCTACATGGGCTATTAAGTTTTGGTTAGTATCATCTTTGGTATTAACAGTATCGTATTCGAGATTAATTTTACTATTGTTTATAGTCGCTTTTAAATTACCTAAATGAGGGGCTTTAGCTACAGGAATAGCTTGCTTATAAAACCAACCTTGCCACCCGCTGCCGTTAACCATAAATCCTGGGGTTGCTACAATCCTACTTTTACCGAGTGCTTTATAAGTACGTTGTCTTTTACTAAAAACAGCAGAGGCAAACGGGTCTTTCCATCCTAAATAATCCCAATAAGTAACATGAAAATTAATAGGGATTAAATCAGTCCATAGCTTTTCATCATCTGTAAACGTTGAAATCCAGCGCTCTGCTGGTGGGCAACTACTGCAACCTTGCGATGTGTAAAGCTCTAAAAAGGTAGTCGGATTAGCTGTACTGGAAATAGTTACTTGCTCAGCAGCTTGGCTTTGAAAGCAAAAAATTATTAACCCAACAAGTGAGATAAAAAATGGACGGGATAGTGCTTTAAAAGGCATGTTACTTCTCGCAAAGGTTGATATTGCATTCAGCCTAAATGATATTTACGAATGAAGTATCACGAAATACTCACAATTAAATCACGTTTTAACTGTATATTTTACTTGGTTAAAACTTAATTTGAACACCCGCTCAAGTTGTGTTTTAATCGTTGCTCAATTATTGAGGAACTTTACATGATTAAATTTTATTTTCACCATACTCCTAACCCAATGAAGGTTGCACTCTTTTTAGAAGAAACAGGCTTACCGTTTGAACTTGTTCCTCTTGATACTTTAAAAGGTGAGCAACATACACCTGAATTTAAAGCAATTAATCCAAATGCTAAAGCGCCAGCAATTGTTGATGGTGAAACGCGTGTGTTCGATTCGAATGCTATTTTAATGTACCTTTCTGAAAAATATGGAAAGCTAGAAGGCAAGGGCGATGACCGTGCTGAAATGCTGTCGTGGTTAATGTTTATTGCATCTGGTTTGGGTCCGTATTCAGGGCAAAGTGTACACTTTAGACACATGGCGCCAGAAGGGCTTGATTATGCGGTTAATCGTTATTTACGTGAAGCGCAGCGCCATTACGAAGTACTTGATACGCATCTTGAGGGCCGCGACTTTATTGTGGGTGATACGTATACCATTGCTGATGTATCTGCATGGGGCTGGATTGATAAAGCACCGGTTGTATTAGGTGAAGAGGGCTTAGCACCGTATCCAAATCTTAAGCGTTGGTTTGAAAGCATTGATAGGCGCCCAGCGGTTGCACGTGCACGCGTAATAGGTACTGATGTAGCATTTAAAAAAGAGTTTGATGAAGACGCTAAAAAAGCATTTTTCCCTTCAAATTACCCTAAAGTATAAAAAGTACTTAATACAATAAGCAGATCAGCTAGCTGATCTGCTGTTTAGTATTTTATGGCTGTGTGAGCGCTTCTTTATTTTCGTCTGACTCAAACAAGCTAACCTCTTGTGTGTGCTGGCTTACGCTATTTCTTTTTAGGGCGATGTATAGGTCTGAGTGAATGTATATACCCTCTGTTCCTGACTTCATTCCGGCAATTTCAAACCATGAGAGCAGCTGGCGTTTTCTGCCTGCAAGTTCAAGCCTTATATTGCGCTTTTTAAATATAACGTCGAGATCGGCAAGCATGGCCATTACACTTAAATCTAAGTGAGTAAAGCAGGGCACGGCATCAATTATTACGCATTGCGTATCGTCTTTTTGTCTTGCGTATTGCTCAAGTAATCTGCGTTTAAAGTAGCTGGCATTAAAGTAAGTTAAAGGTGAATTAAAGCGGTAAATAAACACGCCTTGCACCGCTTTTGCTTTATCTGTGGCGTCTAAACTTCTTACTACACCGTTAACATCTACGCCGAGTATATTATCGGTTGGGCGCATTACGGTGCGAATAAACTGAAATAACCCCAGTAATACAGCAAGTGTGATCCCTGGTATAACGCCAATAAATAACACGGCAAGTAAGGTGGCTGATGCGAGATAAAATGCCTGTTTATCTTTTCGTTTTAATTGCCAAACAGCTTTTAAATCGAGTAAATGAACAGAGGCAATAATGAGTACAACACCTAGCGCTGCGCTTGGAATAAATTCAAGTGGGGCTGTTAAAAATACGGCTATGACAGCAATAATGGCCGCTGCTATTATTGATACTAACTGTGTTTTACCACCTGTTGCATCGTTAACAGCGGTGCGTGAGTCGGCGCCACTGACTGCAAAACCTTGCGAAAGAGCTGACGCTATATTGGCAATACCTAACGCTCTAAATTCTTTATCGGCGTCTATGTCGTAGCCATTTTTAGCAGCAAAGCTGCGGGCAGTTAGCATCATACTAACAAAGCTCACGATGGCTAAGTTAAGTGCGGGGACCACTAACTCACGAATAATCCCTAAATCAAAAACAGGGGTATTAAAAACGGGAAGTCCACCTGTTACGGTGCCAATGGTTTTTATATCAAGCTGTTTTAAATCAAAAATCCACACCAAAAGCGCACCAAAGGCAATGGCGAACATAGATGCAGGCCACGTGGGTTTTACGCGTTTCATCACAAAATAAACCGCCAGTGTAAACAAAGCCATTAATAAGGTGGGGACATGTGTTTGCGCTAGGTATGTGGGCACACCACCTAAGCGTTCAAGTAGGTAGCGTTCGTCAAAGGTAAAGCCAAATACTTTGGAAAATTGACCAACAATAATAGTAATGGCTACGCCGTTTAGTAATCCCATTAAAATAGGTTTAGATAAAAAGTCGGCTAATACACCTAGCTTAAATTTACTGGCTATAAAGCACCAAAAGCCGGTCATAGCGGTCATGGTGACAACAAGTTGCCAATGTTTAAAACTGTCACCTGCAGCAAGAGGTGTTACTACTGCTGCAATAACGGCGCAGGTAGCAGCATCAGGGCCTACTATTAACTGTTTTGAAGTGCCAAAAAGTGCATATAACATCATTGGCAATATGCAAGAATATAACCCTACGGCAGCATTAACACCGGTTAGCTGTGCGTAAGCAATGGCAACAGGTAAAGCTACGGCAGCTACCGATAGCGCTGCTCTTAAATCATCAGCAAACCATTGTCGCTCATAGTGCAGCAATGTATCTAAACCCGGCATAAAATTATATAAACGCGACAGCACTTCAACTTTCCTGTTAATAGTAATAACGCTTTGATAGTAAATTTAATATTCAAATAAGTATAGCTAGAGGAGAGTATTTTTACGTAATACCCACTGTATTGAATTAGTTATTTACTATAGCGATGGAGGGTTATTTAACTCGGTAGAATAATCATGTTTTTAATAAGGTTGTATAATATAAAGCCACTTTTTTATAGACGTAAAAAAGCCTGCATAAAGCAGGCTTTAGTTTCCAGGGAAAATTAAAATTTAGCGCGAATACCAAAGCTGTAACGACGATCCGCTTCAGTGTACTTCCAAGCACCACCTAGTTCAGATAGGTAGATTGAAGGCTCACCCGTTAAGTTAGTCGCATTACCTACTAGCGTAATATTTTCGTTAATATCCCAGCTTGCAGAGAAATCTAACTGGCCTCTGTCGTCACGGTAGTTATTACCGTAAACAGTGCCTTCTGCTGAAATACTGCCATCTGAGTTAATATTTTCTACGCGTTTTTCGTTTTCAGTATCTAAGAAACTGTCACGGTAGTTATAAGCGATACGAGTAGAGAACCCTTCGTATTCCCAAAATACTTGTAAGTTATATGTATTTTTAGAAATATCTAATAGTGGGTTGCCGTTTGGTTGTTCGCTGTCTGCATACGTGTAGTTTGCATTAACACCTAAGCCAGAAAATGCACCAGGTAAGCTTGTAAAGAACTGTTGGTAACCCACTTCAAAACCTTGTACTGAGCCGTTTTCACCATTTACATTTTTAACTGTATCGATACCCGTTAGTCCTGCGTCACGCAGACCTGCAACATGGTTAAAGCCATCTGCATCTACAGGGAAATCAGTTGCGTCAGAGTATACTAGGTTGTCTTGTGAAACACCTGCAACGTCAAGCTGACATACTTGGTTCCACTGCGTTACGTTTTGACCAGTTGAAGTGCTTGAAGAAGCCTGACAGCTGCTTTCGTTACTTAAGAAAGACTCAACATCTTTATAAAATACAGCGAAAGATAGTACGTTACCTTCATCAAAGTAATGCTCTACTGATAAGTCGTACTGCGTTGCACGGTATGGTTCTAAATCAATAGATCCTTGCGTTGCACCCGTAATATCGTTATTAACGTCAAATGCAGGGCTTAGCTCGCTAAAGTCAGCGCGGCGCATAACTTTTGCAGCAGCAAAGCGGAATAATGTTTCGTCTGAGTAGTTATACGTAACGTTTAAGCTTGGTAAAAAGTCGCTGTAGTCATTGTCGCCAGTTACTTTTTCGCCATTAAGAAATACGCTTGATTCTAAATCTGTAGTCACATAACGACCACCCACAATCGCAGTGATGTTATCAAAGTCTAAGTACGCTGATATGTACACAGCTGCTGTATCTTCAACTACGTTACGGTATGCGCTTTCTTGGAACTCTTGGTTATCTGAAAGACTCCCCGTTGACGCTAGGTTAGTACCTGCAAGTAACTGCTGAAGTTGAGCGTAAGTATTTGCAGGGTTAGATAAACCGTTGTAGCTTAAAAACGTTAGTAGGTCGTTTTGACCAGAATTACCTAATTGGTCAAAAGAGTTGTCGTGGCTAACTGTTGTGAAGCTATTTGAAAAAGCAGCGTTGTAGTCATCAACCCATAAAGTAGCTAATGAACCATCTGAGTCGTTAAATGCATTTTTGTAAATGTCTTTAATTTCTACTTTGTATTGCTCATATTCGTAATCGCGGTTAGTAACACGTACACCTGCTTTTACTTTAGACACCCAGCTTAAGCTGCTGAGAGGTTCAAACATTTCAACATCAAAACGAATAGCTGTTTCGTCATTGTCTGTTCTTCTATCTTCACTTTTAAACGTACGTAGTGCTAAGTTTTGTGGGTCAGTAAATGCATTTGGATCTGAATGAATGATGCTTGGTAATTTATTACCGTCTTGAGAAAATGCACCATCATATAAATGATTTGTTAGCTGAGTTCCGCCACTTGCTTCAAATGTTGATTTTTCGATTGGGCGAAGTGTAAATTCAGAATCAGGTCTTACGCTTTCTGATGATGCTACTGCAATTTCACCAGAGATTTTTATACTGTCAGTAAGGTTCCACTCTGCACCAAGTGCATTTGAAAACGAGTCAGTTTCACGAAAGTCACTGTATGTTTTAGGGATACCAAATTCGTTTGTTAGCGTGTAATTATTTACGCCGTTAGCATCTTGAGTTGTATTTGCATCTGTTGATAACGAACCCGCAACACCTAATATAGAGTTACCACTTTGCTCACCAGAGCGTTTAGTGCCACTTAAATCTAGATACACCATGCCATTACCAGATTGCGGTGCCCACTGAAGTGATAAATTTACAGCAGTACGTTTACGTTGTTCTACATATTGTTCAACACTGTGCTCGTCTCGTACGATAGCGTTGCCACTTGGTGTATTACCTTCTTGGCCATTAATATCAATGTCTTGAGGTTTAACACGGCTAGACGTTTCATCTTGACGAATTTCACGATCTTGATACGAAAACATAGCAATAGCACCAAAGGTACCCATTTCGTCAAAGTCCCAGTTGTTACCAAGTGAACCACTAAAAATAGGTGCTACTTTTTCTGTTTTATCTGCATATTCACCATCTAATGAAACTGCGCCAGTTAGTTTATCTAACTCTAATGGGCGAACTGTTTTTAAGCTAACTGTTCCGCCTAATGCACCTTCAATCATATCGGCAGTAGGAGACTTAACTACTTCTACTGTTTTTAAGAAACTTGATGGGTAATCTTGTAAGCTAATACCGTCACGAGAGTCGCCAATAGTAGAGCGACCGTTTAATTCAACACGGTTTTGAGGTAAGCCACGAATCGAAACACTGTCACCCACACCAAAATCGGTATTAATAGATACACCAGTAATACGTTGCAGTGCTTCTGCAATATTATTATCAGGTAACTTACCAATGTCTTCAGCAACAATCGCATCTACAATACGTCCGTCAGTACGCTTAAGCATAGCGGCGGCTTTCATACTACCTAGCATGCCTTTTACTTCAATAACTTCAATATCTGCAGCTGCCGTTTCTGAAGCTGCCGGAGCCTCTTGCGCTGCAATAGTAGAAGAAGCCATTAATAAAAGGGCTGCTGCACTGATTGTTGTAGAGCTACTTCTTTTATGTTTATTAATTAATGTTGAAGTAATTTGATTGAGTTTCATGTATCTCTCCCGTTTGGGTACGACTTACGTCATTGTGTGTGTTGTTACTTGGTTTGGTTAACCAATTTAACTGCTGTTTCCCTGTAGTGTGTCATACAGGTGGTATGGTTGAAATTAGTCCAATTCAGCTTTTATTACAACCTTTGTTTACCAAAAATTCACAAGGTGTATTACAAAGTGTTCTTTTATTTTGCTTATATTTAATAAATTTAATGGCTTATGGTGTATTTTTATTTTTTATATTTTGAGTGAATTTTATTGAAGTATGTTTACCAAAGGCGTTTTTTTATATTATTTGTACTATTAAATACATTTTTTAGTGCTATTTTTAAATTTTATGCCGTACTTTTATACGTATTTAGTTTGTTTTTTAAGTGATGTTAAAATAATGAGATGTTCATTAAAGGTTGGGTATGGCTTATAAATTTGCGAAATAGTAAGGAGTATAAAATCATTCAATTTTATTTTGGTTATTTGTTTTGGTAATACCAATTTTCTATTGTTTTTATATGAATTTTGTATTAGAGCTTACTGATATATATCTATATATGATTATAAATAGAGTGATTTTTACGCAAAAAAAAGCCCAGCATATTAATGCTGGGCTTTCTTAGATTAAATATATTAGCTTTTTAACTCGCCTGTAGATGATTCTAAATGGGCTCTAATAAACCACTGAAATTGCTCTAGGTCAGCTAGTTGGCTGGTGATCATATCTTCAGACACCGGATCTAATTCAGAAAGAGTCTCAATTGCTTTGCGGTGATCGCCATTAACGCCGTTGTATACTTTATCAAGTGCGGCTAAATGCTCGGTTACTAAACCTTTACCTACTGAGTATTCGTTCCATGTACGACGATCTACAATTGATTTAGGCGTACCAACGGGCACTCCACCAAGAGTCGCAATTCGCTCTGCAATTGTATCTGTCATTTCGCGCACAATGTCTACTTGTGGGTCTATCATTTCGTGTACGCCAATAAAGTTAGGTCCCACTACGTTCCAGTGAATATGCTTTAAAGTAAGCTGTAAATCTATCAATGCAACCATGCGGTTATCTAGCGTAGCTATTGTTTTTTGAGCTGATTCGTCACTCATACCTGGCGCGGTAAATTTAGTTGTTTTGTTTGATTCGTTATTGTTACTCATAATTTCTCCTACATTAAGTAATGTGTTGCTCATATAATATGTTGCGTTATGAGCATGACTTAAACTTAATGAAGCAACTGTTATGCCGTAAGTTGATTACTTTCAAAAGTGATTTAAAAACATGGGGTTATGTTTTTATTTAAGATTTTAGAGGCTGGAGGGATGATTGAATTTTTGAAAAGCCTGCATACATTTGTAAAATCTGCAGACTTTAATTTAATAACGCTTAAGTGTATTTAAACTTTGGCTATATATTCGTGCGCTTTTAAAACATCGAGCGGCACTATTTCTAATGATTTTTTATTTGTGGCTTCAAGTACCACTGGTGGCGCTACGCTCGCTGCAATAGCATGAAGCCATCTTACTGCACACAAGCACCATTTATCACCGGCTTTTAAACCTTCGAAATCGTAAAGAGGGTTTGGGCTTATTAAATCGTTACCTTGTGATTTTGAAAACTGTAAAAACTCATCAGTCATAATTGCACACACACTGTGATTGCCAAGATCTGATTCTGGTACATAACAAAATCCTTCACGTGTGTAGCCACCATTACCGCAACATAGTTTTAAACGTGTGCCAAGTACATTAAATTGATTCGCCATGAAATACCTTAGTTTGTGGTGTTTAATAAATTTACTCTATCAGGAGTAACTCGCTTGAGATAGCTATAAAACTTAAAAGAGGGAAGGGGGTCTACACAAACTTAAGCCCGCAGCAAAATTGCGGGCTTAGTATTATTTATTTAATACGCAGTGCCATACAATCGCTATGGCCGTTTATGATCATGCTTTTATCAACACGTACGCCACCACCAGAGTATTTTCCGGCGGCTGTAAAACTACATATTTGTACAAAGTAGTCATCTACTTTAGGCAGTGCAAATAGTTGTTGGTATATTTGGTCTTGCTCGGCAAAGTGCCCCATTGTTTTTTCTATAACTTGCTGCTGTTCATCAACAAGTTGAATATTAGCACCACAACGTCCTACTATTGGTTTAACTACATAACCGGTTTGTAATAACTCGTCGTTAAGCTCAAACGCGGTATTAAGTAAATATTTATGATTAGGGAATAAACTCCACAGTATTGGTAAAATAGCCTTGTTACTTGGGATCAATGTCCACAGCGGTTCAAATACCATGACATTTTTACGCAGTAATACATCGACTAAGCGTGGCGTTTCACCAATTTTGAGTTGTGGTTCAAAGTTATCACCTAATGATTGGTCTGCTTCGCATTCTTCACGAATTTGATCAAGTGCGGTTTCCCACGACCAGGTTTTCCATACGTAACTCAGTTGTGCGCCGTCTTCATCTACTATGTTGCCTGATTCATTCCAGCGAAGTGTGCTTAAGCCAATTACTAACTTACACTCAAAGCCCGCGGCTTCAATAGCTTCTTTCATAAATAATGCGTGGTAATGCTCTTCTGGTTCATCATCTTGCAGAATATGAACAAGACCTTTTACTTCACTTTTACGCCATGCTTTTACGAGATCTTTAAATAAATTTTGGCCTGCATCTACACCTGTTTTAACACCAAAGTGTTTTGCCCATTTACCCTGAACTTTGCCGCTCTCCATATAACACGATGCCGAATCGCAATTGTATTCGTAAACTTTTAAACCTGCTGCTGTTAAGGCAAAGTCAAACCGGCTGGTAATTAATTGGTTTAAGCGGTTATCCCACGATTGGCGAATTTTATTAAGCACAACATCGGGTAAATTAAACTTTTTTAATAACTCAGGGTGCTGTAATACATAATCGGTTGCATGCATAAATAAGCCATGCAGCTCATTTGTTGCATGCTCAATGCTTTGCTGCGCCGTTTGAGATATCGCAAAGTAATTATGCTGATCCTCAGCTACTGATGTAAGTTTATGGCCTTGCATCATTTCTACGTAGGCAGCTTCATCGTCATTCGCAATATTTAACCATGACTTGTTTGCTTGGCCTGTATCTACTGCTTTATGGGCTTCTATAATAAATAAATCAGTGTTTAGCTCAGACGTTGGCTCAGCATATTCTGTTTCATCAGTTTGTGTCATCCAGCCTAAAATAGTGGCGTCGCTGTAAGAGCACTCAATCCAATAGTCGCCATCTTTAGTTACTTTTGCTTTTAGTTCACGGCACCAGTTTTGATTTGTTGGCCATATTTGATGTCCTACATTTTGCTCAGCAAGACGTATTTTATCTTTATGCACTTCAACAACGACAGCAACATGGCCTGTTTCTTCAAACTCGCCGCCTTCTTCCCATATAAGTAAGCTACCTACTTGAGGATGATGTTTTGCACCATTTTTAAACGCGTTTAGTGGCAATCTGTTTTGGCTATTTACATCGCGCACTGAACGCAGCTCAAAAATATCGTAAGCCATAGCAATATCATCAAAAATATAGCTATGGTTGAGATACATCCATCGACGTGCAAACTCAACGCATTGCCATTTATAGCCCATGTAAATGCCATCAAGGTAACTACGATAGGCGCTACGATTAGGATAAATGCTTTCGTCAGCCGTATCATAATCAGATGAATACACAGCAACATTACCAGGTGCATAACCTAATAAGGTACCAAAATCACTAGCAGGAGCAGAAGATTTCATAAACAAAGATGTTCAAAATAAAGGTGTGATAATTTGCTGACTATATGAGCGAAACTGCGTTATAGCAAGATATAAAATATGTTTTTACGAAGGGGGATAAGTAAAAAATCACTCATTCATTAAAGAGTGAAAATACGGGAGAGTACTTTTACTAATAGTGTTAGGTTTGGTGCTTTTTTGGCTTGTAACTGGTTGAAATTTATTAATATTTTTGGCGTGATTATTACTGTTTAAATCTCAATTAAAAAATGGAGAAGCTATAGGTAACTTCTCCACTTTTATTATTCATATTTAGTGATTTTTATAATATGTAAAGCAGGTTAACGCGCTGCTAAATCATTTCAGCATCTATATGGCGTATTAGGTTTGATACCCAATTAACATATTGGCGGTGAATTTTTTTGCCGTTGTAGTTTAAGTTAATAGAGTCTTTATAGTTGATTGAGTATGCCGTTTTGTCATACGCAATATCGACAGTTAATTGGTGTGTTCGAATATCCAGTACACCTTTTATTTTACCTTCACTCATAGGCGTACACTTCCAACCAAGCTGAATACATGCCTTTAGAATACCTTTTTCTACGTCAGCTTCACTGTTGGTAATTGTTGATGTTTGTGGAATAGGGTTTTGTTCAAAGTCTCTTACTGCAACAGATGTTGAACAACCAGCAAGTACAGTAAGTGCTGCCGCTGTAAGTAAAATTGAGTACTTTTTCATAATAATCCTTTGTTTTAATTTCATCCAATTGTGTTGTCTCGCCAATATATGCGCGCTTAGGTGAGATTATCGGTAAATTTATAGATGAGTGCCAGTAGTAATTAGAAAATTAAGAGAGCTAACCGAGATTTATATCGGGCATTAACTTTATTTATGAACTAGTTAAAGTTTAATTATTTAAGCTATAAACCAAGGGTTAAAGCAAAATTATGCGTTGAAAGATTTACGTGAGCGATGACATGTTTTGAGGGAACGCTCTTTCTTTATGTTTTAAATTACTCCTATAGTCGTACTTTAGTTAATTTTTTGTTAAACTATTGCGCTTAGTATGAATTGAAGTCAGTTAAAAGTTTTTAAAACAGGAAAAAAAATGGAAGATATAATAAACAACATTGATATTAATCAATATTTACCCGCTGCAATTACGTGGGCAACCAACATATTACTAGCGATTGCAATCTTACTTGCGGGCTTATGGCTGGCAGGCAAAGTACGCAATTTAATTATTGGCTTATGCCATAAATACACTCATCTTGATGATACGCTTTTTCGCTTTTTAGGCAGTATGGCTCGCTACATCATATTAGCGTTCGTTATTATTGCTGTGTTAAATCGCTTTGGTGTACAAACGGCCTCTATTATTGCTTTGCTAGGTGCTGCGGGACTTGCTATAGGCTTGGCGTTACAAGGTGCAATGTCGAACCTTGCCGCAGGCGTTATGCTACTTGTTTTCAGACCTTATAAAGTGAATGACTTTATTGAGGCCGCAGGGCGTTTTGGTAAAGTAACAGAAGTAGATATGTTTACTACTATTTTACAAACGTTCGATAACCAACAGGTTATTATTCCAAATAGTCAAATTTGGGGCGCGCAAATTATAAACCATTCACATCATCCAATTCGTGGTGTGGATATGCATTTTGGTGTTGCTTACGGTGAAGATACAACGGCTGTACGTAAAGTTATAGATGCCGTACTTGCAGCGCACCCACACATACTAAAAGATCCAGCTCCTTTTGTTGAAGTAGAAACTCTAAACAACAGCTCAGTAGACTTTTTAGTAAGACCTTTTTGTAAGGGCGAGCATTACTTCGATATTCTTTACACGGTGCCAGAGTTAATTAAAAAAGCACTGGATGAAAACAACATCGAAATACCTTTCCCACATCGTAAAGTTATTTTAGTTAACGAAAGCAAAGATTAACTAAATTTAAAACGATTTAAACCTAAGGGCACTTTTAAGTGCTCTTTTTTTGTGTGAAAAAGTTACATACCTGTGTAACCTTTTCTTTTATAAACCACTTCAAATACTACATTGTTATCTGTACAGCCCTTTTTTACTAGGTTGGATGGCTGGTCTTTATTTTGCATTTGCATAGTCGCTTTTAGCTTTAAAGCTCATAAAAACTATTGACCCATTAAATCAAACTGTATGAAGGACTAAACATGGCTGAATCATTTAAATACTCAGGTAATAAAGGGCATGGCGGTGAATTGCATCAAAAAGCGTCGGATGAACACCCTACCATGACCACCGCGCAGGGCTGCCCTGTAAGTGACGATCAAAACTCATTACGTGCAGGAAAGCGTGGCCCAGGATTATTAGAAGATCACATAATGCGCGAGAAGATCTTTCACTTTGATCACGAACGCATTCCTGAGCGAGTAGTGCATGCACGAGGTTACGGGGCACATGGGTACTTTGAAAATTACGACACGCTTGAAGATTTAACCTGTGCAGATATTTTTCAGCGAAAAAGTGAAAAAACCCCAGTATTTACTCGTTTCTCTACAGTTGCAGGTAATAAAGGGTCTCCAGATTTAGCACGTGATGTACGTGGTTTTGCGGTAAAATTTTATACCCAAGAAGGAAACTGGGATTTAGTGGGAAACAATATACCGGTTTTCTTTATTCAAGATGCGATGAAGTTTCCAGACTTAGTTCATTCAGCTAAAGCCGAGCCCGACCGAGGTTTTCCGCAAGCGCAAACAGCACATGATAACTTTTGGGATTTTGTGAGCTTATCGCCTGAGTCAATGCACATGGTTATGTGGGCAATGTCTGATAGAGCTATTCCGCGTTCATTGCGATTTATGGAAGGTTTTGGCGTTCATACCTTTAAATTTATTAATGCCAAAGGTGAAGAGAAATTTGTTAAATTTCATTGGAAACCAAAAGGCGGCATGCAATCTGTAGTATGGAACGAAGCACTTAAGCTAAACGGCGCGGACCCTGATTTTCATCGCAGAGATATGTGGGAATCTATTGGTAATGGCGACTACCCAGAGTGGGAGTTAGGTGTGCAGGTGTTTGATCAGCAATTTGCTGATGAATTTGAATTTGATGTTTTTGATGCCACCAAGCTTATACCTGAAGAGCAAGTACCAGTGCAAATTGTTGGCCGTATGGTGCTTGACCGTGTTGTAGACAACTTTTTTGCAGAAACAGAGCAAGTAGCATTTTGTACTCAAAACATTGTACCAGGGCTCGACTTTACACCCGACCCGCTACTGCAAGGTCGTAACTTTTCATACTTAGATACTCAAACTAAGCGTTTAGGTGGTCCTAACTTTACGCATATTCCGGTCAATGCGCCTAAATGTCCAATGCGTCATTTTCAGCAAGATGGCCACATGGCAATGCACAATCCAAAAGGGCGTGTTAATTATGAGCCAAACTCATGGAGCGGCGACGAAAACAACCCGCGCGAATGCCCAGTACATGGCTTTAAAAGCTCAAAGGAACCTGAAGTAAGCGGCGGTGATAAACTGCGTTATCGCTCAGAAACATTCAGCGACCATTACAGTCAAGCCCGTCAATTTTATTTAAGTCAAACAGAGGTAGAGCAGGCGCATATTCAATCTGCGTACGTGTTTGAGCTGTCTAAAGTTGAGCATTTACCAATACGAGAACGTTTGGTATCGCACTTGTTAAATATTGACGAAACCCTCGCAAATAAAGTTGCCGAAGGACTTGGCTTGCAAGAAATGCCAGACCCAGCTGAAGCTGCTATGCCAACACGTAAAGACTTACCTGTATCTGATGCGTTAAGTATTTTGAAAAATGCGCCCAACACCTTCAAAGGCCGTAAATTAGGTATTTTAGTAAGTGATGGCTTTAATGCAGAAATTTTTGAATCGGTTACCAATGCACTTAAAAGTGAAGGCGCAAACTCTGAAATTATTGCCCCACAAGTTGGCGGTGCTAAATGCAGTAAAGGTAAGCACTTTAAAGCTGATCAGGTTATTAATGGTGGTCCATCGGTTTTATACGATGCGGTACTTGTACTCACCACTGAAGAGGGAGCCGAAAAACTAGCTGCTATTGCAGAAGCTAAAGACTTTGTAAGTGATGCGTATGCACATATGAAATACATAGGCTACACACAAGAGGCTAAGCCTTTATTTAAAGCCGCAGGGCTCGATGACAAAGCAGATGATGGTTGGATTGATTTAGAGGCACACTCTGCCGATAAATTTATAAATACATTACGTAATTTAAGATATTGGAAACGTTAGTAAGCTCAATAATTAAAAAACCACAGCATGTAATTGTTGTGGTTTTTTTTAAGCTCACCTAGTTAAGGTATTAGTTCAAGCCAACAATAAAATTGGATATATTATGAAGCTTAATGGCGCTTGTCACTGTGGCAAAGTGGTATTTACGGTCAACTCAAAACACCCTTATCCTTATAATTTATGCTATTGCTCTGTATGTCGTAAAACCGCAGGGAGCGGCGGGTTTGTTATTAATTTGAACGCACAATACAGCACGCTTGAGGTTACAGGGCGTGAACACATAACTATTTATCATGCAAAAATAGGCGATAAAATCAGCCCTGCAGAGCGTCATTTTTGTAAGCATTGTAGTGCTAACTTGTGGTTATACGATGCACGTTGGCCTGAGCAAGTTCACCCCTTTGCTGGTGCAATAGATAGTGAGTTACCCATACCGCCAGAGCGCACTCATTTAATGCTTGGTAGTAAAGCAAATTGGGTAAATGCGCCCATTAATGAAGGTGACAAGCAATTTGAAGAATACCCTGATGAAAGTATTGCTGCTTGGCATAAGCGTTTAAACCTCGAAAAGTAACGCAATTTTTTGTATGAGCTAAGCTTAAATTTAGGGGCAATTAAACGCATATTTAGTTTATTAAATATTAAAAATCACCGCGTAAGTAAAGGAGAATATTATGGCAGTCCCAGCAATACCAAAAGGGTTTCATTCAGTTACACCATATTTAATTATGAATGACGCACAAAAAGCGATAGATTTTTATTGTGATGCATTTAGTGCTGAACACGTAATGCAAATGCCTTTACCTGATGGTGGAATAGCCCATGCAGAAATAATAATTGGTGATTCGCATATTATGCTTTCAGATAATGGTTCTGAAGAGCATTTAAAAAGCCCAAAAGAACTCGGTGGTACAGCGCTAAGCCTTATGCTTTATGTTGAAGATGTTGATACCGTATTTAAAAAAGCAATTGAGCTTGGTGCAACACTAATAAGACCCGTACATGATCAGTTTTATGGTGATAGGACCGGCACACTACAAGACCCATTTGGTCATATATGGATCATTGGTACACACAAAGAAGATGTTAGTGACGAAGAGTTAAATAATCGTATTGGGAATATAACAAATCAAGAGCAAGACGCATAACTAGCATGCTAATTAGATTTATGTACCTTCCTAATTACGTTGACGGCTTTAATGAAAGGCTTGTAGCTTTTGCTTCAACTCATCTAGGTTTTATCTTGTTATCGAAACCGTTTTCTGCCTAAACGTAGCTCACTTAGTAAAGCGAATTAGTATTAATTACTAGTTAAATTTTAGGCATAAAAAAACCTCAGCCAATAATTAGCTGAGGTTCAAAAAGTGGTACCAGCGGCCGGACTCGAACCGGCACTCCTTTCGGAAGGGGATTTTGAATCCCCCATGTCTACCAATTTCATCACGCTGGCATAATTTTTCTTTAATCTTTTAAGCATAAAAAGATAAAGAAAAACCACTTAAAATAAAAAGGATACTTATATACCTCTTATTCTGTATCCGCATTATACAAACAAAAGAGGGGGCGGCAAGCCTTTTCTTTTATTTGTATAAACAACTGGTTGATAATTGATCGTTTATAGCAAGGAGACTCCATCGGTAAATTTTTTAAGTCTTTTTGGACTGATATATAAAGCGAATATTTTGGGTTATGAGTGCTATTAAATTGTTATGCGATTGAATAAATAAGCAATTGAACTATTGATAATAGTTAATCGTATTACAAAAATTATTCCTGCTTTATGCCGATTTTGCGCTTAATTCAGGTATTATTTGTACAACAAGGTTTTTAAGACATTATATATGACTCAATTAAGTGCCAAACAGAACATTCAATCGATTGTTAAAGCAATTAAGGCAGAGGAAGCATCACTTCGTCAAAAGCACCCGTTACTTGCACATCAAAATACCTTAGGGTTAATTATTTTATTGCTATCGCTTAGCGCACTAATTGGTGTTGGTGTTTTATATTATTTAGCCATCATACCTGCTTGGGTATGCATAGTACTTGCGGCTATTGCTGCATCTATTTCCCATGAGTTAGAACACGACCTTATACATAAACAATACTTTAGTAACCAGCCATTTATGCATAATTTTATGATGCTAACAGTATGGTTAATGCGGCCAAATACTATTAGCCCGTGGTACCGACGTAAAATGCATTTACACCATCACAGAACCTCAGGCACACAACAAGACTTAGAAGAGCGCTTGGTGGGCAACGGTATTAAAAACCCATTCTTACGTGCGTTAGTTATTATGGATGGGTTATTAGGGTTAGTTATTTCTACTAAACGTTTTAGAAAAGAAATTAATGGCTTTAGTTTTTCGAGTGTTTTTAATGCGGGATTTCCGATAGCGACTGCGTATTTTGCTGTTTTATACAGCGTTATTGTATTTCATATTGTTGATTTATTTATACCACTTTCGCTAAATTCGCCTAGCTGGTTGTTAAGTACAATGAATGTGTTCGAATTTTTAATGGTTGTGCTCATTGTTCCTAATATTATTCGCTCAAGCTCGCTTAATTTTGTTACCTCAAGCATGCATTACTATGGCGGCGTTAATAACATGCTTGAGCAAACTCATGTACTAACGAGCCGTTTATTTATGCCGTTTCACTTGTTTTGTTTTAACTTTGGTAAAACGCATACCATCCATCATTTTGTGCCAAATCAGCCGTTTTATTTACGTCAAATGCTAAGTGAAAAAATACTTAAAGTAATGGCGCAACACAACGTGCGCTTTAACGATTTTGACAGCATAAAAAATGCTAACGCATTTAAATAATTACCCCCAACATAAGGGGAGGTTCTACATTGCTATTCTTATTTTATGATCTAAACACATATAAAAAATAATTTAGACGCACCACGTTACGCTATTAGCTTAACGTGGTATTGCTGTTTTATTTAAAACATCGGATCATGTTTGTAGCACTTGCTCAACGTTGAAAATCACTCTCAAAAATTAAAAATCTAACCGAATATACAAATGAACCGGCGAGCAATTTTTTATATTTTAAAAATAATGAATCGATACTGCCGGTCTTATATCTCGATTCAATCTTCATAAGCATTAAGGATTTAAATAATGGAAATTACTGGAAGCTGTTACTGTGGTGAAATTAAATACCAAGCAAAGTCTCAAAATAATAATGCACTTGTTTGCCATTGTAGCGATTGCCAACGTATGTCGAGCGGCCCATTTAGAGCCGTTATAATTGCAGAGCCAAATTCGGTAGTATTTACCCAAGGTGAGCCAAAAGAGTTTGTTAAAACAGCGCAAAGTGGTAACAAGCGTGCGCAAGGTTTTTGTGGTACATGTGGTACAACACTTTATGCAACTAACGAAGCTAAAACTGACCGTGTATATGGCTTGCGTATTGGTGCGGTTGATCAGCGTGAACAGTTTACGCCAACAGCACAAATTTGGGCTAAATCAACATTGAGCTGGTTGAGCGGCTTACACGAAGTACCTGCGTTTGATACAACCCCACAAAACTAGTTAGTTGGAGTTATTAGTAATACTGATCAAAAATCACTTTTTTAGTAAGCGGTTTGAAATTTATTTTACCAAATGACTGTCTACTTATAAGTCAGTCATTTGGAGAATAACATGTGTAGTTCACCTAAAAGCAGCCGAGCAGTTAAAAAAACAGCCATTAGTTTTAATGATGAGCTTACTCAAGAGCAGCGCTTGCGTTTTGCTGCAAAGGCTAATTTAGCACAAGAGCGCCGTGAACAGCGCGAAGCGACTAATAAACGCTATGAGCAAAAACACACGAGCAACAAAACTTCGTCTGGTTTATTTTCGTGGTTACAGCAACTAGTTAACTGATTTAGCTAAAGTAGTGTTTTTACCACTGCCTAAACCACATAATGCACACAGTACTCCGGCAATAGCGCACAGCCATAATGGCGCAGCCCAACTTCCTGTAGTCGTGTGTAATGCACCAGCTAGCATAGGACCAATAGCCGCGAGTAAATAACCTACGCTTTGCGACATACCTGAAAGCGATGCTGCTTGTTGCGAATCATCGGTTCGTAAACTAATAAACGACAACCCCAATATAAAACATGCTCCAGAGCAAAAACCCAGCATTAAGGTCCACACAAAGGCATAGTTAGGCATGTAAAGCAGCCCCAATGCACTAAATGCACTGAGCATAGCTAAAATAAAGCTAAGCGCGCTTTGATCTTTTAATTTTGCCAATAGGGGGATTAATATTAAACCCGGTAATGCAGTCGCAATTTGAAAAGCTCCATGATAAGCACCCGCTTGCGTAGCACTTTGGCCTGCTTCGGTTAATATGCTGGGCAACCACGTAATAATTATATAATTTAAAAAAGAGTTTAAACCCAGTAACAAGGTAATTTGCCATGCTAGTAAATAGCGCCATACACTTTTTGACGTGTCAGTGTGTTGAGCAATACTCGCGGGTTTTGTGTGCTTACTTAATTGCGAGATCCATACAATAATACTCGCCAGAGTAATAAGAGCTGATGAGCCCAGCGCAAGTTGCCATCCTAATCCGTTTAACTGACTAAGCGGAAATACCAAAGTGGAAAACCCACCCGATACCACGCCCATAGTAAGCACGTAGGCTGAGGTCATTAACGCAACCTTTGCAGGAAAGTCGCGCTTAATTAAACTTGGTAATAATACGTTTGCGATGGCAATACCTACACCAATAATAGCGGTGCCTACAAAAAGCATGGCTGAGGTATTTATTACCCGCGCTGCAACCCCCGCAAGTATAAATAACAAAGCCACAAACAAGGTGCGCTCTAGCCCCTGCTTTTTAGCAAGAGTTGCGGCCATTGGCGATACAACCGCAAAGGCAATGAGTGGCAATGTTGTTAAAAACCCAGCTTGCGATGCGCTAAGCCCAAAGTGATTAATAATTTGTTCAAGCACAGGTGCAATACCTGTAAATGTGGCGCGTAAATTTGCGGCAATAAGTAATATGCCAAGCACAAGTAATATGCCAGCAAAGCGTGATTTAGGTGTGTTATTTAACAAAAGGGAAGACCATTAAAGCTAATACTTAATGGGCGCTAGTATAAAGGCTTAGCAAAAACTATAATTTAGAGATAATGACATTAAATAACTAAAAACAGACAAAACTATGTTTGATGCAATTGGCTGGGACGACATTAAAAATTTTGAAACTATGGCGCAGCCCATAATAGCCAAAATAGAGCACGCCCATGCAAGTCACGAAATACCACTACATACCCATCCTAAAGGGCAGTTAATTTTAGCGCTGCATGGTTATGTAACATGTGAAGTGTCGGCAAAAATGTGGATGGTGCCTACGCACAGTGCAATTTGGATCCCAGGACAAAAGGTGCATAGTAATAGGGCGTCTGATAACGCAAAGCTTTGTCATTTATTTATTGATAGTAGTAAAAACGGTATGCCGCTAAATACCTGTACGTTAGCTATTACGCCGTTAGTTAAAGAGCTAATGTGCGAGTTGTCTGCGCATAATCAGCACTATACTTTAAATAGTAAAACAGCGCGTTTAGCGCAGGTGTTATTTGATCAACTTATTGAAATGCCCGTACAGCCACTGGATTTTGTATTATCTAAAAATGAGGTAATTCAAACTATGAGCGATCAGCTTATAAACAAGCCAAACAATCGAAAAACACTACCACAATGGGCTAAGCAGTTTGCATTAACTGAGCGCACATTAGCGCGGTTAATTAAAAAAGAAACCGGTATGACATTTGGAAAGTGGCGTACGCAATTACATATAATTACAGCCCTAAAAGCGCTTTCAGATAAGCAAAGTGTGCAGCAGGTGTCGGAGTTACTAGGGTATGAGTCGGTGAGTGCATTTATTACTATGTTTAAAAAGGTAATGAAAAAGTCGCCCATGAAATACATGAGCGACTTAAATCAATTAAATTAGCTTAGCCTTTAAATCAGTTTAGCTCTTAAATAAGCATTACCACGTATAAGTTGCCGAAAGCATCGCGTTACGAGGTCTACCCGGGAAGTATCTGTCGCCGGTAAAACTGGTGTAGTCGGCGCGCTCTGCATAAGCTTCATTGGTTAAATTAATAATGCGAGCAAGCACTTCAAGGTTATTAGTAACTTGCCACTGAGCGCGCAGGCTTAAAACATCATGCCCTTGGTATTTATTTAAGTTTTCTGGGTCGGTGTAGTAGTTACCAACGCGGTGCCACTGCAAAGCAAATTGCGCGTTGTTTAATGCCTGCCAGGTTAAATCGAGATTAGCAATATTACGCGGCGCGGTATCTATGTCGTTGCCGTTTATATTTAAACCGTTAAGTATTTGGTTGTTAGTATAAGTATGCTTTGCGTGAGTGCCTGCAAAGTTAAGCGCAAGCGACTTTGTGAGCTGGTAGTCAAGTTCAAGCTCAATACCGCGATGGCGAGAGCTGCCATTATTTACCGTAAAAAAGTCACTATCGCGGTAAATCGTATTGTGTTTACTCATAGCGTAAACCGACACGCCATAACGTAGTTTTTCGTAAATCCTTTTAATACCCAGCTCTGCGTTATTGGCTATTTCGGCGCTTAAATTTGCAGTGGTTTGCTCGCGTTGTAATTGGTAGAGCTCAGCCGCTTGTGGCGCTCTGTAACCGCGAGAAAAGTTTGCATAAAGCGTGTTATTTGTATTGTACTGATAACTAACCCCAAGCTTTGGCGATAGATTACTAAAACTATTTTTTCCACTTTCAGGGCGGCTGTATCGGCAGCCACCAAAGCCGCATTCTGTTCCATCGTCTTTTGTTCTGCCTGCTAGCATATTATTGGTGTAGTCGTACTGCATATGCTCGTAGCGCACACCTGCGGTAAGTAACCACTTATTTAATTGCCAATCAATAGATGCAAAAGGGGCATAAAGCGTGGCGTTTACATCGTAATCGTAATGCTTACCTTGTGGCACTGTAGCAACTAAAAATGCAGAACCTTGAGTGGGCTCATTTTGGCTTTGAGTAAAGTCGGCTTGCGTGTATTCGCCATCAAGCCCTAGGTTTACTTTTACATTACTTTGTAAATTATGTTGATAAAGCGATTGCACACCAAAGCCGGTTTGACTGTTTTTTTCAAGCGGTGTACCGGGTAAAAAGTGCTTAAAAAAGTCCATGCTTTGGTCGCGAAAATATAACGTAGTAGAGAGCACATCATCGTTATTTAATTGCCATGTTGCATTGCTCCATGCTCTAAATGCGCGTGCTTTTCTAAATGCGTCTGGGTCAAAGTTTTTTTGCGAGAGGTCTTCGTTTTTATAGCTTTCAAAGCCTGTAATAAATCCAGCCGTTTGCTGATCGAGGTTTGTGTAAGTAAGGCCTGAGGTAAGTAATAAATTATTATTTGAATAGCGATGGCGAATATTAACTTTTTGTTGCTCTACGCTTTCGTCGTCGCGGTAACCGCTATCGTCGGTAACACTTGCGTTAATGCCTATACCACTGTTGCCGTAATCTTGCCCTGCGCGTAATTTATAACGAGCATAACCGTATGAACCATAATCTAGACCAACTAAACCACCGCCTTGTGTGGTGTCGGGCGTTATTACATTAATAACACCGTGCACAGCGTTTGAGCCATAAAGTGCAGAGCCAGGGCCTTTTAGCACTTCAATGCGCTGCGCCATTTCGCTGTGCGCCTCAAATAGCTCGTTTATATTACAAAACCCAGCGGCTCTCAGTGGTATGCCATCCTCCAAAGTCAATATGCCACCACAAGCGCCTGCGCCCGAAAGCACTTGTGAGCGAAGCGCGGGTAAATACTCCTGGCCATTTCCGCGTTGAATATTAGCACCTGCTACACGTTGTAGAGCTTCTTCAATATGGGTAGGCGCTATACTATTTAGCTGCGCTTGCGTTAGTGTGCTTATTGATAAAGGAAGTGGGGTAGATAGCGCTTCAATACGTGATGCCGTAGTTGTTATGGTTTCTATTGCATCGTTGTTTTGATTATCGGCAAACGCAGTGTGGCTAAAGGGTAATAGCAGCGGCAAAAAATAAGGTTTCATACATTCCTTGAAAGTAATCTATATTGCATTACCTCTATAATATGAGGTTTTAATGTGCTTTTAAACTCGTTGCGTTAAAGCGTACGTAACCTATAAACCCGATACGTAATTGATAAAACAAAACAAGCCACAGCAGGAAACACCAAAGTAAGCACTTGGTAGTGTTCAAATAAAATAAAGCCGATTACACCACCTAATAAAAAGCCCGCAATAATAAGTAAAAACATAACGCCTTTACGCGTATCAAATTGCTCACCTTTAAGTGCTTTTCCTATCATTAAACCAAGGTCAGTAAAAATACCCGTTAAGTGTGTGGTACGAACTACTGCGCCACTGTAATTAGTCGCTAACGCGTTTTGTAAACCACATGCTGCTGATGCAAGCGTAATTGCATAAACATAAGATTGATTAAGTAGGTAGGCACTTGCTAACAGTAAAGCGCCTTCAATAAATAAGAGCGTGTCGTAATGCCGGCCAAGTTTTAATGAACGCCCTGCAAGTAAAAAACCAGAAAGCGCAGAGCCCAGCATAAAGCTTATTAGTATGCTCAATAACAGTAAAGCGGCTGAAGTACTGCTCATTAGTTTAATACCTAACAAGGTAACAGAGCCAGATAAGTGCGAAATAGCCTGGTGCTCAAATCCTAATAAGCCAACAGCGTTTACTACGCCCGCTATAAATGCGAGCGTAAACGCGCCATATTCAACCCACTTTGGTAGTTTTGTAAACATTGGTTATCTCTTAATATGTGCAGAGTTAATTATTGAGCTTGTGCTTTAAAACGCTTTATTTGCTCATCAACTAATTTTGTATCAATTACGCCACGCTTAAAAGCAATATAAGTAGGAAATGTAAACTCATTTAATTGCCGAGCATAAATGTTTTTATATTCCTTTGAGTACCACAAACCTGCTTGATAGTTAGTTATTGCGTATTCAACACGTTTTTTTTCAAGTAGCTCAAAAGTGTCTTTAGTTGAAAGTGAACGAAGCAGATTATTCTCATCAATGCTGTACTTTTTAGCGATAATTTTGGGAAGAATAACACCGCGTAACATAGCTATAGCGGCTTTTGATAAATCATCAATAAGCAGATTATCTTCATTTAACGTGAATAAACCAAACTTAGTGGTATGCAAAGGCTCGCTAGTAAAGTCTAAATATTCTGTACGCTCTTTATAGTTGGCCAATGAGAAATAGCAGTCGTAATAGCCCAGCTCCATCTCTTTTTTAACACGCGCCCAAGGTAAATGAACAACGTCAATCTTGAGGTTTAAGTTTTTTTCAATAAACTTAATGTAATCAATATCTAAACCTGTAAATGTATCGGCTTTTTCATCGTAAATAGTAAAAGGCGGGTAGTGGGTTGTTACGCAGCGCAGGGTTTTACTTGGCGCTGCAAGTAATAACGAAGGTAAAGTTAAAGCTAAAAACAGGAATATTGCGCGCATAAATATAAATTCGATATCTTTTAAAGTACATAAATTGAACGCCAATTATACAGTTACTGAGCTTAATTGCATTGATCTAAGTATTTTTACCTAGCGTATAAGTTAAATTTTGTGAGAAACATCATGTTTAACCCAGAGCAACAGTCACGCATTATTGAAATGGCGTGGGAAGATAGAACCCCTTATGAGGCAATAGAGCAGCTATACGGATTAAAATACCCGCAGCTGGTGGTATTTATGCGCGAACATATTTCAAAAGGCAGTTTTAAAGTGTGGCGTAAACGCCATGCAGGGCGTAAAACAAAACACTTAAAATTACGCGATCCCGCTATTATGCGCAGCCATTGTAAAACTCAATATAAACAACGTTAAACGAGGGGTGGGTGTTTCATACGATGTTCATCCATGTTTGTTAATCTTTAGCTATTAACTACGCTAGAGATTATTTATGAGAGCAGTAATATACACAGCACTAATAGCATTGGGTTTATGTTCAATAAGCGCAGACGCAAAACCGCATAAAGATAAACATGGTCATAAACACGGCCATAAAAAGCATCATTCGCATAAACATAACGACAATGACTACCTTTCTAAAAAAGAGGCAAAGCAGTTAATTCGCGCAGGTTGGACGCCACCAGGGCTAAGTAAAAGCTACCACCGAGGCGACTTTTTAGAGCGCGATTTATATAAACGAGGTAGAGTTATTGAACGCTCTAGAGATAATGGTACAGTAAGCATTGAGATAGACCGTACAGTTATTCACATGGTGCACGACACCCGAGAAATACTTTCAATTTTAAGTCGCTAAATTAACTTTATAAGGATATTAAAATGCTCATTGCGCTGGCTATAATTATTGGCTTTTTTTTACTGGTTACCCTATTACCTATGTCGTACAGCCAGCATTACTTAGTGCGTAGCTGCGACTTTGTGCGCTTACAGGTATTTTATATTGCCAGTTTTGTAGCTGTTACTTCGCTGTTTTTATTATGGCAAAGTAGCGCAATAGGTTACGTGTTTATAGCCTTAACCTCATTACTTATAATGATTTTACAAGGTAAGTGGATTTACCCGTACACGTGGCTTGCTAAAAAAGAAGTGCAAAGCGCACCAAAGCACATAGACCATAGCGTCCGAATTATGTCGGCAAACGTACTTATGTCGAATCATAAAAGTGAGCAGTTAATTAGTCTTGTTGATGAGCATCAACCCGACCTACTTATCACGCTTGAAAGCGATAGCTGGTGGGAAAATAAATTATCAGTTATTAAAAAACACTATCCGTATTTTATAGAATGCCCTAAAGACAACCGCTACGGCATGCACTTATACAGTAAATTTAAAATACTCGATGCCCAAATATGTGAGTTAATAGAGGACGATATTCCTTCTATTCATATACTGTTTGAAAACGACGAGGGCCTTAAAATGCAAGGGCATTTTATTCACCCCGCACCGCCAAGCCCAACGGAGGAAGACTCATCGCGCCCACGCGACTCAGAGCTAATAATGGTGGCTAAAGCACTTAAAAACCCAACTCGCCCTACCATAGTTGCCGGTGATTTAAACGACGTAGCATGGTCGCGCAGCACGCGTTTGTTTATGCAAATAAGTGGCTTTTTAGACCCTCGAAAAGGCCGTGGTTTTTATAACACATTTCATGCAAGTTACTTCTTTATGCGCTGGCCGCTTGATCACTTATTTCACAGCGAAGGCTTTAAAGTAAAGCGTATTAAGCGTCTTGCTAAATATGGCTCTGATCACTTTGCACTACTTACTGAGCTTTCTTATGAGAATGCCAATCAGGAGTCACTAGAAGATAAACCCGAAGATCTAAAGCATGAAGAAATCCAAGAGCTAGCTATGAGCAAGGCAGATAAGCGAAAAGTGCCAAAATTTGACGAGTAAACATCAGATGTAGCGGTATTTATATAAAGTACTAAATTACTAATAGTTGAGGCCGACTTGTGTTGAATTGCGGAGTGCTGAATTATTACTGTGCTCTTTGGTTTAGACTTTATTTTTAAAATACATATTTGCTTTATTAGAAGTAGACAATGCTAAAACTCTCGAAATAAAGACTGGCAGTTAACTCTCCTTGTTTGTATTTTAAGTTATTTACAATAAGCGTTAACTTTTTAAAACTTTAGGTTTTTAATTATATGTTTGAGTATTTCAGGCTTACTTTGCTGGTTTTAGGCGCTATACCTTTGGTTGTATACCCATTTGCGATTATCCCTAGCCTTATGGGTTTAGGAAGTAAGCCTCATATTGATATTCCTTTGTTTAATAGAATCATGAATAAATTCTTTTTATGGGGCGTTTTAATATATCCCTTTGTATTTTTTGGATGCGATTGGTTTAGCGATAATTTTAAAGAATATGACCTTATATTGGCTTCTTTGCCCATGTTTTTTTTACTATTACTCTGGGGCAGTTTTCACTTTATGGATGCTCCAGCAAAGTACGAAACGTGAAAAAAGACATCAAATTTATTAAAACTAAAAATATAATTTCAGATATTTATACACCGAGCGTTCGATAACTATTTCTAATAGTAGGGCTTTGAAAAAAACGCTTTGAGTGCCTAGCTAAATATAGCACTGATCATTTTCCATTCGTCATTAAATTATCTGGTGAAAACTCCAAGTAGCAATCATTAGAAATTAAATAACCATGAGCAAGAGTTAATACTAGGACTCGCTATGAGTAAAGCGATAAGCGAAGGATGCTAATTGATTAGCTAGTTGTTCAGGCCGTAGTAAATTATTTAGCAAGGATATTAGAAAACGACTGAGCACTTGTTGGGTATGAGAGTTTACGATTAAATATAAAATTAGACCACGGTATTTATTTCACATTAAAGGCTGTTTTTTAGTTTTTAACTCCTCATATTTATATTAAAAGCACGATATAAAATCGCACCTACGAATATATCCAAAACTCGGTACTATCTCTTACTAAAAACTAAGTACTCTCTCCTGAAAATTACTTTCTAAAAGTCATAAAAAAGCCTAAAAGCGGTTACCCACTTTTAGGCTTAATAATTTTTTGATTTTAAAAGGTGTATTAAAAATATTTATTCAATACGCAACTTAACTGCTTTAGCTAAATTAGCTGGCGATCATGATGCTTTTAACATTCACAAATTCACGCATACCAAAGCCGCCGTGCTCTCGGCCATAGCCACTGCCTTTAACACCACCAAACGGTAAGTTAGGCTGTGCTAAACCGTAACCGTTAATGTTGATCATGCCGGTGTCAAAGTGCTTTTTAGCAAGCTCAATAGCTTTTTTCTCATCTTTAGAGAAAATACCACCGCCTAAACCGTAGCGAGAGTCGTTGGCGATGCGCATTGCATCGTCGTTGTCTTTCGCTTTTATTAGCGAAGCTACTGGGCCAAATAACTCATCATCGTAAGCTGGCATGCCAGGCGATAAGTTATCTAATAGCGTTGGAGGGTAGTAGTAACCTGTTTGCGATGGAATTTCGCCACCCGTTACTATGTTTGCACCGGCTTTAACCGATTGCATAACTTGGTCATGAATGCCGTCACGCAAGTCTTCACGTGCCATTGGACCTAAGTCTGTATCATCTGCCATTGGGTCGCCCATTTTCATGGCTTCAAATTGCTCTTTTATTTGCGCTTTAAAGTCATCATAAAGAGACTCAACCACTACATAACGTTTAGCTGAAACACAGGTTTCGCCGTTGTTAATCATACGGCCTGTTACACAGGTTTTAACTGCTAACTCTAAGTCTGCGTCATCAAGTACTAAGTAGGCATCGTTACTACCAAGCTCAAGTACCGTCTTTTTAGCATGCTTGCCAGCTTCTTCAGCTACTTTTTTACCTGTAGCATCACTACCTGTAAAGGTTACGCCGCTAATTGCTTTGTGTGCGATTAATGAACTTGCTGTTTTACCATCGATAAGTAAGTTGCTAAAGCAATGTTCAGGGAAGCCTGCTTGTTTAAATAAGGTGTCGATTTTTTCAGCCATGCCAAATACGTTACCCGCGTGTTTAAGTACGGTTGTGTTACCCGCCATAATATTGGCTGCACTGTAACGAATTACCTGATAAAGCGGGAAGTTCCAAGGCTGAATACCTAATAATACGCCCGTTGGTTGGTAGCTAATAATAGCGCGGCCACCTTCCATATCACGTTCTTCGTCGGCAAGTACTTGTGGGCCGTTTTCGGCGGTGTAACGACAAATAGCTGCACACAGCTCAACCTCTTGAAAGCCTTGCTCGTAAACTTTGCCCATTTCTTCGGTCATAAGTTTTGCAATAGCTTCTTTTTGCTCTTCGAAAAGTGAGGCTAACTTATTAAGATATCTCGCACGTTCAGTGAACGACGTTAAGCGCCATTTTAAATATGTTTCGTGAGATTTTTCGATTACCTGCTCAGCTTCCTTTTGAGAAAGTAGTGTGTAGGTATTAATGGTTTGCTCAGTTGCCGGATTAATCGTTTTAACTGTGTTACTCATTTCTATCTCCTTACAAATTAATTATCTATAAGGGTGCAAAACAAAAGCCAGATTAGTAGTTATCAATAAATTATTTATAACTATATGTAATATTTGAGTTTTTATTTTAACTTTTATAAAAGTATAATTTTTATTTAAAATGCTTTCTGATATGTTCTGTAAATAATGCAATTAGCAGAAAAAGTTACATAGGGATTAAAATGATACGTTTCTTCTAATCTTCACTTACTACTTATAGATTACTGATGGTTACTGCGCACGTATAAAGCTTAGTGCAGCGCTGATAATATAAGGTTGTTTACTCAATATGCTAATACGAGTGCAGCTAAAATTCGCAAATGATTAAAATGGCAAATAAATGAGTCAAACATATGTATTTGAACTGGGCGATAGTTATGCCGAGCTTACACACGTTTTAAAACAAAAGCTGGCGGGGCAATACTCAGTTAAGCAATTTTCCCGAGATACAGTGCTATTACAACAAGGCGAAACGCAGCGTTATGGTTATTTAATTATTGACGGTGTACTTGGCGCTTTGCACTCTACAATTGATGGAGGGCAAAGGTGTAAGGAGTTTTATTTTAAAGATGAATTTGCGCTATTGTTTGCTAATTGGCTTACAAACACAGAGGCTTTTTATCAGTTAAAGGTTATAAAGGCTGCCACAGTTATCATTGTCCCATTACATATATTTGATAACAGTGAATGGGTCGACATTAAAAACCAGCTTGTTGCTCAGCAGCTTATATTTAAAGAGGCAAAGGAGGCTTTTTTACTACTTAATAGCCCTGAGCAGCGTTATCGTTATTTGTTACTAAAAAAGCCGCACTGGCTTGCACAGCTAAGCTTAACCGAAGTGGCTATGTATATTGGTATATCGGCTATTTCGTTATCACGAATTCGTAAACGACTTAACTTAAGTTAAGGGGAAAAATAGTAAAGCTGGTTAGACTGCTGCTTTTTCAGGAGTCACTATGTTTTTATTTGCTCAGTGCTTGGTAGCCATCGCTACTGTATTAGATTTAGCTTCTTTTCAGTTTAAGTCTCGTTCGCTTATTTTAATGTGTTTATTTAGTTCTGTTTTACTTACGTCAGTTCATTTTTTTATGCTTGGCCATGCCAGTGCGGGTAGCCTAATGTTAATTGCTGCAATACGTTATTTATATTGTGTATTTGCTCGAAAAACATGGGTAATGTTGGCGTTTATGTTACTTAGTTGCTTAGCAGTTCATTTTACTTGGTATAGCTGGCTAAGTGGTTTGGCACTTGCTGCAACACTTATTCAGACTTTTGCCTCGTTTCAAAAAAATGATCTGTATTTACGCTTAATTATGGTGGTGGGTACATCGCTTTGGATAAGTCATAATATGTTAGTAGGCTCGCCGATAGCTGTATTAATGGAAAGCCTATTTATGGCCAGTAATTTAGTAGGACTATATCGGTTTTATATCCCTAAAAAATTAGCTTAGGGGTCGGTATATTTCGTTTTTTAAACAGGTAAGTAGACGTTAAAAAAGCTGTTCAGCAATCTTTTTAAGTAAGTAGGTTTCTCGCAAAATAGAAAGCCCTTGTTTTTCGCTGTTGGCAAGCGTGCGCTCGTTATGTGCAATTGCATCATTAATATTGACCCATTTAGCAGTCATGCCATTTTGTTGCTCGTAATGTTCAAGCTGGGCTTTACCAAGTTCGTCGGCAATATTACATACGTAGCAATACGATTTTATATGGATAATGTCAAAATCGTCTTTATACCAAGGGCGATACTCTTCGTAGAGTCCAAAGGCTTTTACTACACTTATTTGCTGTGCACCGGTTTCCTCATTTAGTTCGCGTATTAAGCCTTGCTCAATGCTTTCGCCTTCATCCACGCCACCACCGGGCAAGCTATAATCTTCATAGCGGTTTGTGTACATTAAAAGTATTTTACTATTTTTAATTACAATGGCACGCCCTGTTATGCGAGTAAATTGAGTGCCTTGGTCGATATTAATACCTGAATGAATCAGGGTTTTTAATTGCTGCATTTCATCTCCTTTGTGGGATGTTCATATTATCAGTTACTATCATTGTGTGAATAGGAACGATTTAAATTATTTTTTATGATCGATTTTTTTAAGCATACGTAAATATTGAGTTAGTAACATAAGTAGCATCAAATCACTTAATTATTTAAGCTATAAGGTTTTAAGTACGCCTTTAAATTAGTATTTATGATGCGTAGAATAAGAAAAAAGCATAGGGATTTATCATGTTAAACATACTTTTAGTAGATGATGACGTCGAGTTTAGTGACGTTGTATGCCACATAGTCGAATTCCTCGGCCACAATATAAGCACCGCCACCAGTTTAAAAGAAGCACATCAATGGTTTGAAAATAATACCTTTGACCATGTGCTGTTAGATTTTATGTTGCCAGATGGCAGCGGCCTGCATTTACTCGATCATTTAAAAATGATTGGGCAATCTCCAAAAATTACACTTATTTCGGGCCACCCTTCAGTGAAGGGTATTTTAGCTGAAATGTGTGAGCCAAATGTTGGGCATTTATTAAAGCCATTACAACGCGAAGATTTAGAACTGGTTTTAAATGGCCCTAAAAAAGCAGTTAAAAAAGCAAAGTCGAGTGGTATAACGCGTCACTTTGGTGGCTTAATTGGCGAATCAGAGGTAATGCACAAGCTTTACAACATGATTGAACGCGTTGCTAAAACAAATGCTAACGTGATGCTCATGGGTGAAAGTGGTGCAGGTAAAGAAGTTGTAGCTCAAGCTATCCATAACGCCAGCCAGTGTGAAGGCCCGTTAGTGGCGAGTAACTGTGGTGCGCTTTCAAAAGAGTTAATTGGTAGTGAATTATTTGGCCATGAAAAAGGCGCTTTTACCGGTGCTATAGCTCGTAAAGAAGGGGTATTTGAGCAATCAAATAACGGTACTTTATTTTTAGATGAAGTAACCGAAATGCCAATTGATATGCAGCCAAATTTACTGCGAGTGCTTGAAACTAAAAAAGTAACGCGCGTCGGTGGTAACAGAGAAATACCAACAAATTGCCGTGTTATTTCAGCCACTAACCGCTCGCTTACCGATTTAGCGCAAAATAATATTATTCGTGAAGATATTTACTTTAGGCTAGCGGTTTTTCCTATTGATATACCGCCACTTCGCGATAGAAAAGAAGATATTCCTTTATTAGCTAAAGCGTTTTTAGATCAACTTAATGACGAAAATGGCACTGCCTTTAGTTGGACGCCAGCACAGCTTAAAGAGTTGCAAAGCTATGAATGGCCGGGTAACGTGCGCGAAATTCGCCATGCGATACACCGTGCATTTATTATGAGTGATCCGCAAACTAGCGATATTATTTTGCCTGATAATTTAGAATCGCCGTTTTCGCGTGTTAATAATCAAACTGCAGAAAAGCCAGTATCGGCAGGGCAAACAATTGAAGAAGTTGAAAAAGAACTTATTCATGCAACGCTTGATAAAGTGCAAGGTAATAAAACACTTGCTGCGCAAATGTTAGGTATTAGTACAAAAACACTTTATAACCGCCTTAATGCGTATGGCGGTATTGGCGAATATAAATAGATCTGAGGAAGGGTATGACATCAGACAATAAAACAGAGCAGCTTAATAAATTAGTACACGATGCAAGAGGGCCGCTAAATCGTATTTCGATGAATGCCGAGCTTATTAAATTGGTACTTGAAAACGATATGCCAAAAGAAAAAGCGTTAGATGCACTTGATAAAATTATCAATAATTGCCAACAGTGCAGCGAAAGTTTACAAAAAATATCAGACTCTCAATAAATACAGTGTTGTTTAAACACTAACTCGGGAAGCTAATGAACAAGCAAAAACATCAAAGCAAAGCGAATATTACTTGGGCAGCTTTTATAGTTGTTGTGTTGAGTATTATTGTAGGTAACGCATTTTTAGCATTGAACACTATTCAAGGTTTAACACAAACCCAAAAGAGTTTAGACAACACAAGTATGCTGACAACGGCAATTGAGCAATTGCATTTATCTATAGTGCAGGCTGAGTCGGGTCAACGTGGTTATTTATTAACTGAAGAGGCTGATTATTTAACGCCTTACTATGATGCGATTGGGCAAATACAGGCACAAACGGATCATGTTAAATCGCTCCACTCTGAAATTGATGGCCAAGCAGATCGTATTGCTCAGTTACTAGTGCTTGTAGATAGTAAAATTAACGAGCTTAAAAAAACCGTTAACCTTGCACTTGATGATAGAGAAAGACGTGCATTGTATGTGCTAAATACACATAAAGGACGAGATCTTTATAGGCAAATCCGTGAACACGTAAATGAAATACAAGACCGCGAATTACTTTTCAAAGTGAGTCATTTTTCTAAGTTAGCAAAGATAAAAAATGAGGCTAAAATTACGTTTGCTATAACGGCAATAACAAGTGCACTACTTATTATTGGTATGTTTATTATGACGCGCCTTAATTTAAGAAATTCAGCACAGTATCGTTTTGAGCTTGAAAAACAAAACGAAACACTAGCAACGAAAGTGTCTGAACGTACGCAAGAGTTAACGTTGTATTCTGACGAGTTGAGCCGAAGTAACCGAGAGCTTGAAGAGTTTGCTTTTGTGGCGAGCCATGATTTACAAGAACCACTTAGAAAAATTCAAGCCTTTAGCGATCGCCTTGAAACAATGTTTAAAGATGAACTTGGTGAAAAAGGGATTGATTACATTGGCCGTATGAAAAATGCAGCTCAACGTATGTCTAACTTAATAAACGATTTATTAGAGTTTTCGCGTATAGCAACGCGTGGTAAAGACTTTGACGATACAAATTTAAACGAAGTGCTAACTGATATATTAAGTGATTTAGAAATTGCGATAGATGAGTCTAATACACAAGTAGATGTAGAAGACTTACCGGTTATTCAGGCTGATAAAAGCCAAATGCAGCAATTGTTTTTAAATTTGTTGTCGAATGCGGTGAAATTTAGACGCCCAGATGTAAGTCCACATATTAAAATTAGTTACCAGCATGAAAATATATTTAGTGCTGACCACAATACCGAATTAAGTTTTCAAGTTATTACAATAGAAGACAATGGCATTGGTTTTTCACAAGACTACGCTGATAAAATATTTGTACCGTTTCAGCGTTTACATGGCCGCTCAGAGTATAAAGGCACGGGTATTGGCCTTTCTGTATGTAGGCGTATTGTGGAGCGACATGGCGGAACAATTACAGCCCAAAGTAAAGACGGTGAAGGTGCAACTTTCACCATAAAACTACCTGTGGAAGCTGCGCTTTTCACATTGCAAGGAGAGGCTTAAATGCCCTATACAAAAGTAAAACCGATTACTATTTTAATGGCAGACGATGATGAAGATGATCGTTTGTTAACACAAGATGCCCTTGCCGAAAGCCGTGTACTTAACGAGCTTCACTTTGTTGAAGATGGCGTTGAGTTACTTGAATATTTAGAGCGTAAAGGTAAGTTTGTAGACAAAACAACATCGCCTCGTCCAGGGCTTATATTGCTTGATTTAAATATGCCTAGAATGGATGGTCGTGAAGCGCTTGAAGCAATTAAAGCAAACCCTAACTTAAAGGGTATTCCGGTTGTAATTTTAACTACGTCTAAGCAAGAAGAAGACATGGTTAAAGGGTATAACCTAGGCGCTGCATCTTACATTACAAAACCTGTAACGTTTGATGGCCTAGTTGATTTAATGAAAACACTTGGAAAATACTGGGTAGAATTTGTAGAGCTACCGACAACATTTAACGATTAAAGGAGATTGTATGTTAGATAAAGTGACTCAGTTGCTGCTTGTAGAAGATGATGAAGATGATTACATACTCACCTGCGACTATCTGGACCAATTGGATTCACACACGTTTAACATTCAATGGATAAGCTCCCCAGAGCAGGCAATTGAAACGCTTAGCAAAAATGAGCATGACATTTGCCTGCTTGATTACCGCTTGGGTGCATCTAATGGTTTAGATGTATTAAAAGAGGCCATTGCGAATGGTTTTAGCGGCCCTATTATTATGCTTACCGGGCAGTCAAACGACGAACTAGATTCGGCGGCACTTGATGCTGGCGCGGTAGATTATTTAATAAAAACAGAAATGAGCTCTAGCCGCTTTGCGCGTGCTATTCGCTATGCTTTGGCGCGTAAAGATGTTGAAGGTGAGCGAGTAGAGCGTTTAAAAGCCGAAGCAGAAAACCGTTCTAAAGACCGATTTTTAGCGCATTTAAGCCACGAATTACGAACTCCTCTATCGTCTATTTTAGGTTATACCGAGCTATTAATGCAGAGCGACTTTAGTCAGCAAGCAGAAAATGAGTTAGGTGTAATTTATCGAAACGGTAAACACTTATTGAGCCTATTAAACGATGTGCTCGACTTGTCTAAAATAGCAGCCGATAAGTTAGAGCTAACCTTAAGTGAAGTTAACCTTGATAGCATGCTTGCCGATGTATACACGTTAATGCGCGTATCGGTGCTTGATAAGGGGCTTACGCTGCGCTTTGAATCTCATCAGCCATTACCTTTAGTTGCACGACTTGATGCAACAAGAGTTCGCCAAATTTTAATAAATTTAATAAATAATGCGGTTAAGTTTACCGATAAAGGCGAAATTGTTGTTAATGCGTGGACGCAATGGGTTAATGACACTGAAATGCTATTTTTTAGTATTAAAGATTCAGGAATGGGTATAGCCCCTGAAAAACAAGAACTGATATTTAAACCGTTTGAGCAAATAGCTGATGTAGAATCGCGCTCTGTAGGTGGTGCAGGTCTTGGCTTAGCAATATGTGCTGAGCTGTTAGCGCGTATGCGCGGTGATATTAGTTTGCACTCTGAAGTTGGTAAAGGCTCTACGTTTACTATTTCGGTTTACCCCGGTGATATTAGTGAAGAAGAGCGCCAAGTACTTAACTTTAGCAGTGCTCCGCAACTACAAAGTAAACTGGCTCCTTGTAAAGTGCATGGGCGAGTATTAGTAGTTGATGATTTACGTGATTTACGCATGCTAGTTGGTCATATGATCAGTACCTGCGGTGCACGAGTTGATTATGCCGAACATGGCCAACAAGCGCTTGAAAAAGTGCGTATTGCAGATGCGTATAAAGCGCCTTACGACATTATTTTTATTGATATTCATATGCCTGTAATGGGCGGCAAGGAAGCTACCATAGAGCTTAGAAAAATGGGTTACAAAGGCCCAATAATCGCGCTCACTGCCGCTACTATGAAAGGCATACATGAGGAGCTTGCTGCACTAGGCTTTAACGATGTAATACCAAAACCTGTTGATAGCGCGGCTTTATATCAATGTTTGCAAGATTATTTGGTAGCGCCAGAGCATGCACCACAAGCTAAAGATATAAATTGTAGTAAGGGCTTAACCGAGAAAAAGCAGCGCTTTTTACTTGTTGAAGACGATCACGATGCAGCGCAAATTACGCAGCTACTTTTAGAAAGTCTAGGCGTTGAAACCGTCATTTCGTCTAGCTGCGCACAATGTTTGCAAATACTTAATCACGACCAGCAATTTAATAAGGTATTGTTAGACATGCATTTACCCGATGGGCGTGGCATTGATTTAGGCCAGCAAGTTAATGAGCGATATCCAGAGCTACGTTTAGTAATTGTAAGTGGGGCAGAGCCAGATCCTAAAGAAATAAAAGATTTAAATATTGATCGAGTTTTACTTAAACCTATTAATTTGAGCTTGCTTGAAACGCTTATTAGTTAGGGCCTGTTTATCTTTCGAGGTTAAATTTGCAGCAGTCTGTTTGGTATTTAGGCAAGGCAGAGCCTATACAGTGTGGTCTATTCCCCATAAATAGGCGATAACGTAGCATTAATGCCAAACAGGCGCTGCCAAAGGGTTCTTCCTAGGGGCTATTTACTCTTTGTTGCCTACATGGATTTAGGTAAGGGGCGTGAGCAGGACGCGGAAGCTTTGCTCGGTTTTTACTTATTCTTACATGGATGTAAGTCAGTAGAATAACGCAGGAGCAGTTATCGAGCCCACTAGGTTACAAACCTCGCGCCGCGATTAAATAGCCCCTAGATTGAACAAACTTTAATCCTGAAAGGTCAACAGGTCCAATAACTGAGACATTATTTATATGCATTCAATAAAGTTAGTATCTGAAGAATTAACACCATCAAAAGTAGTGTGTGTTGGCCGTAATTATACAGCACACATTGCAGAGCTAAATAACGAAACGCCAGATCAAATGGTTTTATTTAACAAACCAAATAGCGCAATTACTAACACGTTATTTGCAGCTCACAACGGCGATACGTTGCATTATGAAACCGAGCTATGTTTTGTAGTTAAAAATAAAAAATTTGTAGGTGTTGGACTCGGCCTTGATTTAACTAAGCGTACTGTGCAAAGTAAATTAAAAAATAAAGGGCTTCCATGGGAGCGCGCTAAAGCGTTCGACGGCTCTGTAATTTTAACTGATTTTGTAGCGCTAACTGATGCAATGAAGCACTTTACCTTTGAACTTAAAATTAATAATAAAGTAGTTCAGCAAGGCGATACTCATTTTATGCTGCATAATCCGGACTCAATTTTACAAGAAATTAGTGAATTTATGAGCTTAGAAGATGGTGATGTAGTAATGACCGGCACACCGTCGGGCGTAGGCGAGGTAACAGCTAAAAGTATTTTTGCTGTGGCACTTTATGCTAATGATCAGTGCTTGCTTGAGCATCAGTGGCAAGTAAGTAAAAATTAATAACTTGCTGTTGGTAGTGTTGATCAAAGTCGGCAAAGGTAGTTTTAAGCCAATTATGCTGACTTTGTTGATACTCAGGCGATTGTAGTACATTGTTTTTTAGTGCGCGGTTAATTTTTTTAAGCGCTTGCTGTGCAAAATTATTAGGTGCGTTAGCCGCACAACCTATTGCTCCTCGTATAAATTGAATGTCATTTTCTGCAATTGGTACACTCTCTATATTCGTATATTCCCCTTGTTTATTAAAGTAATCGGCCATAAACGGGTAATCAATTGAGTAGTCTAAAAAGCCATGACTCAAGCGTGCTATAACAGCCTGACTTTCATTTTCGCTACTCCAACTTAACGACGATTCTTTATCTTGTTTTGTGTTTTCAATAATTGTATTAATTTTAGTTGTAAATTTACGTGCAGCCGCTTGGCCGTATACGTATTGCGGGTCGGTTAATAAATTAATCAAATGAATAGGCGAGCCGTGCTTTTCTTCTAATTTGGGCTTTAGCTCTTTAGTCGTGATAATTGAAAATGGGGGATATACCGTTGTTGGATTTGAGTAGTTAAGTAGTTGGTTATTATGCTTTTTATAAATAACACACGGGAAGCATACGCTTTTTCCTTCACTTAAATATTTATTTATACGCTGCTGAGGGACAATTAAGCGGGTATGTTTTACATCTGTTATGGTTCTAATGAGTTGCTCGGTTAGGTTGTCGCAAATACCGCCTTGGGGTGCACTTTCGCTTTAGCTATATGAAAAGGGGGCGTGTAACTTTGTAGCCAAATAATTTCTTCTAGAGGCTGTAATTTTTGTTCAACAGCATGCGCGTTAAATACAATTAATAAGCAAAATGCATAGTATCCGTTTTTCAGCATTGATAAGTGTTCGTTGAATTAAGAAAACTTAATAAAAGTATAGTGTTGGTTGTAGTAGGGTCAAATATTTTAGTTAAAAAGCAACCTCATTCAAGGCTGCTTTAACTCATACATGCTTAATAAGGCATCGGATGGTTTCTAAATATAGTGTTAATATCACTAAGAATTTCGTCGCTTAACGTGATGTTAAATGCATCAATATCTTCTTTTAATTGGGCTATGCTTGTTGCACCAATAATTGAAGAGGTTACGCCATCTACTTGGTTGCACCATGCGAGTGCTAGTTGTGCTGGAGTAATATTGTTTGCATGAGCCAGCTCAACATACTGCTTAGTGGCTTGCTCTGCATTGGGTGTATCTCTAAAAATACCGTTGCGCTGCATGAAGGTCCAACGAGATCCTTCTGGGCGCGCGCCGTTTAAGTATTTACCCGTTAATAAACCAGCCGCTAGAGGTGACCATGGTAAATACGCAATATCTTCATGAACACATTGTTCTATTAAATACGGCCAATCTTTAGCGTGCGCTAGGCTAAACTCATTTTGAATAGATACCATACGCGGTAAGTTATGCTCTTTGGCCAAACTTAAAAACTGGCTTATACCCCATGGCGTATCGTCAGATAAACCGCAGTGCTTAATTTTACCTGCTTTAACACATTCATTAAGGCCCTCTAGAATATCAAGCATACTAGCTTGCTGCTCTTGTGTATTTACGTCGGTAAATTTAAGAGTGCCGGGCCATTGTCTGCCAAAGTGCGGGGTAGAGCGGTTTGGCCAATGCAGCTGATATAAATCAATGTAGTCGGTTTTAAGGCGCTTAAGTGAATCGTCTACGGCTTCTATTACCGTTTGGCGCGTAATATTGCCACCATCACGTACCCACGATAATCCATTGCCTGCAATTTTTGTAGCAAGTACCACATCGCTGCGCTTTTGCTGATTACGCGATAGCCAATCGCCAATAATTTCCTCAGTTTTACCATAGGTCTCTGGAGAGGGCGGTACTGCATACATTTCGGCTGTATCAATAAAGTTTACGCCTTGCTCTAGCGCATAGGCTATTTGTTCATCAGCATCGCTTTGAGTATTTTGTTTACCCCAAGTCATACTGCCTAAACATACTCTTGAAACGTTAATACCACTGCTGCCAAGTGGGCTGTATTGCATGAGAATTCCTTATTGCTCGTCTTGAGAGTAGCTAACTAACGCCGATAAAAGAGGCTCTGCAATGAGGGCTTTTTGGCCTGTTTCAAAATCAAACATAACCACTTTTGAAGTGCCTGTGGTTGTTATAGCGTTTTGTGCGTGACTAAATACGGTGTAATTCATAACAAACCGGTCTGTTTTTATATCAGAAATAGTAACACCGACTGTAAGCGTATCTGGGAATGTAACTGGGCGTTTATAACGAATGTTATTTTCGCTTATTACCGGGCCCACGCCATTAGGGCTTATTGTATCGAACAGATTTATTTTATTTAAGAAGTCGATTCGGGCTATTTCAAAGTAACGTAAATACACTACATTATTTACGTGTTGTAGTGCATCCATATCAGCCCACGCTACGGTGATGTCGGTATGGATAGGGTGCTGATCTTTAAACGTTTGCATTATTTATTGGCCCTTAATTTTAAAGTGCTTAGATTATCAACATGGGGTTACGAGCTCAAGGTAATTAATGGCATGTTTTTTTATAAGATGATTGTACCTATTTAATTTTAGGTCTACAGTTAAATTACACAGACAAACACAAAAACACACAGAGGTAGAAATATGCAGAACATAATTAATTGGTCCTTAGCTTGTTTGGTTTTTATAGCCTCTTTTACCTGTTACGCAATGGGTAACGAATCAGGCGCTATTATTTTGATGTTAGCAGGGTTTTTTTTCGAGGTTATGTTTTGGTTGCGCGGTTATAAAGAGCAAGAAGGTAATAAGCGCTTTTTTTAATCGCTAACTAGGGCCTGTTGACCTTTCAGGATTAAAATTTGTTCAATCTAGGGGCTATTTAATCGCGGCGCGAGGTTTGTGACCTAGTGGGCTAAGTAAAAACCGAGCAACAAAGAGTAAATTGCCCCTAGGCAGAACCCTTCGGGCAGCGTATGTTTGGCATTTGTGCTACGTTATCGCCTATTTATGGGGAATAACCACACTACATAGGCTCTGCCTTGCCTAAATACCAAACATACTGCTGCAAATTTAACCTCGAAAGATAAACAGGCCCTAGGCTTGCTTATCACATTTGATTCTATAATAATGACTGTATAAATAACCAGTTGTTGTTGTGGTGATGAAGAAGTTTATTCACATAGACATGGATTGCTTTTATGCAGCAGTAGAAATGCGAGATAATCCAAAACTTGCATGTGTACCGCTTGCTATTGGAGGCAATAGCCGACGAGGCGTGCTCTCAACCGCTAACTATATAGCGAGAGAATATGGCGTGCGATCGGCTATGTCGAACTATCATGCTAAACAATTATGCCCCGATTTAGTTATTGTTCCTGGGCGCATGGCTGTATACAAAGAAGCTTCAAATCAAATACGTGAAGTATTTAGCCGCTACACAGATTTAGTTGAACCTCTTTCTTTAGACGAAGCCTACCTAGATGTAACAGACAGCACCGCTTGTAAAGGCAGTGCCACACTTATTGCACAGCAAATAAGAGCCGATATTTACAATGCCACAGGGCTCACTGCATCAGCTGGTATTGCACCGATTAAATTTATTGCCAAAATAGCCAGCGACGAAAAAAAACCGAATGGTCAATTTGTCGTTTTGCCTCATGAGGTCGATGATTTTTTAGCGCAATTACCGCTGGGGAAAATTCCGGGGGTGGGTAAAGTAACGCTCGAAAAGCTAAATTTAAAAGGCTTATATACCGGCAAGGATGTACGTGAAAAAGGCGTTAACTGGATGCAGCAACATGTGGGTAATTTTGGTGTGTCGCTTTATCAAAAATGTGCAGGTGAATATGTTGGTAAAGTATCAACAGATCGCATCAGAAAGTCGCTGAGTGTTGAACATACCTACGAATACAACAAAACAAGTTTGCAAGAGTGCTTAGATGAGCTGCCAAAATTGTTAGACGAATTAGTTTTAAGGCTTAATAAACAGCAATTACAAAACCGTATTAATAAGCTGAGTGTTAAAGTGAAGTTTGCAAATTTTGTAGTAACCTCAGCCGATCAGGCATACCACGAGCTAAACACAGAAATATTTATTCAACTCCTTACTAAGGCCTATCAACGAGGGCTACAACAACCTGTAAGATTACTTGGCATAGGCGTTGGCATTAAAAGCGAGCCAGAACAAAACTTCCAACTGAGTATTCTCGATTAAGCTATAAAGCCTGTAACCCCAAGTTGCCATTTATTGGCAAGTTGTATAATTAGCTCATCGCACCTTGCTGGTCTTCAATATTTAAATCGACGATAATAGGGGCTTATGTTTTCTAACAGGACTTTATTTATGGCATACCCTCAAGCGGTTAGTGCAAGCCTTGAATGCACATCTCATGATGCGCTTATTATTATTAGTGATGACTTTTCTCTATTACCAAATAACTCATTACGTGATGCTATTTTAGACCAAGCAAAAGTTGATTCTCGTATTGGTAAACAAGTTACTTTATTAGTGATTGAAAACAAACGCGTTGTACTTGCGCCAACGGGTCCGTTAAATAGAGATTACGACGATGTTCGCCGTTATTTTGATGCTGCTAAATTAGCAATTAACGAAGCAAAAGCGTCGGGTAGTGTTAATCCTGCATTATTTTTACCAAATTTAAATGGCGATAGCCGTTATCAGCATGCTTTAGAAGTTGCTTATTTAGGCGCTTGCCAAGCCTTATGGCAGCCATTAGAAGCGCGTGAATATCACGGTGAAAGTATTGAACCTATTACTCAAATTGGTTTAGTTGGCGCAAGCGAGCAAACAATCAAAGCTGTTAATGCAATTGCTGCAGGCCAATATGCCGCGCGTGACTTGTGTGGCACCGAACCTGAGCGTATGGCTCCACCACGTTTTGCTGATTACTGCGTTGATTTATTTAAAGGCTCAAGCATTGCAGTTGACGTAATTGATGATATTGCAGCTATTGATAAAAACTACCCAATGCTAAGCACTGTTGCTCGTGCATCGTATGCAGTTGAGCGCCATCACCCACGTGTTGTTAAGCTTGAATATGTACCAGAGGGCGAAATTACTCGTACACTTATGTTTGTAGGTAAGGGTCTTGTATACGATACAGGGGGGGCAGATTTAAAAGTAGGTGGCCATATGGCAGGCATGAGCCGTGATAAAGGCGGCGCAGCTTCTGTTGCGGGCTTTATGAAAGCTGTTGCGGATTATCAGCCTAAAGGCGTTAAAGTAGTATCGTACTTGGCTGTTGTTCGTAACTCTATTGGTTCTGATTGTTTTGTGCCAGATGAAATTATTACTAGCCGCGAAGGTATCCGTGTACGCATTGGTAATACCGATGCAGAAGGGCGCTTAGCAATGGGTGACCTGCTTAGCGAAATGAAAGATTTAGCTAAAGGCGAAATAAACCCAACGTTATTTACTGTAGCTACATTAACGGGTCACGCGGCACGTGCAATGGGCCCTTACGGTGCGTATGTTGAAAATGGTCCAGCTCGTAGCGCTGGTGTTTCACGTCAAATAGCTGACCTTGGAGATTTGTGGGCCGATGGCGCTGAAGTATCGCGTTCTCGCCGTGAAGATTACGACTTTATTAAACCACGCACGCTAGCTGACGATGTTTTATCTAGCAATAACGCAGCATCTGCTGTTACTGCGCGTGGACATCAGTTCCCTATGGCGTTTATGGCTATTGTTGGTGGGCTTGATAAGCACGGTAACGACTCTGCACAACCTTTGCCTTATGTGCATATGGACATTGCAGGAAGCGGTGTTGAAGGCGGTGATTGGCAGCATGGCAAGCCAACGGCTGCATCAGTAACCAGCTTGTTTGCACGTTACTGTTTGTAAGCTAAAAACTTACATGCAATAAAAAAGCCCTGTTAATTCAGGGCTTTTTGCATTTTATGAGAACGGTATCGATTAATCTAATTTAAAACGATTAACTACGCTCGAAAGCTCTTGGCTACTTTGTTTAAGATTATCACTGGCATCGGTAAGCTGTTTAGTATTATTTAATGATTGCTCAGTTGATTGAGATAGCTCATTAATACGCAAATTAACCTCGTCGGCAGCTTGAGTTTGCTGCTCTGTGGCGCGTGCGATTTGGCTGTTCATTTCGGTAATAATTGAAACAAGTCGTTCTATTTCATTAAGTGAAGTATTGGCTGATGACGCCTGATCTACGGTAGAAACTGAAAGTGCTTGGCTTGATTTAACTGCTTCTACTGCTGCTTTTGCACCTTCTTGAAGTTTAGTGATCATGGTTTGAATTTCGTCGGTACTTTGGCCTGTACGACTGGCCAGTGTTCTTACTTCATCTGCAACAACAGCAAATCCTCGGCCATGCTCTCCTGCGCGAGCAGCCTCAATGGCAGCATTTAATGCCAGTAAGTTTGTTTGCTCCGAGATGCTTCTTATTACATCAAGTACAGAGCCTATATTATGGCTCTCGTTGGCTAAATCTTCTGTTACACGACTGACTGTTTCTATGTTGCTTGAGAGTGTTTCTATTGCTGTAATTGTTTGCGCAACCACATTTTTACCCGTTGATGCGTTTTGTGCTGCATCTTTAGCTGCTTGCTCTGCGGCTTCGGCGTTACGGCTTACATCATGTATTTGGTGAGTCATTTGCTCCATGGCAGCTGCAACTTGGGTTGAGCTATCGTTTTGAAGCTCAATAAACGAGTGGCTTGTTCTACTTGAATCATCAACTGTATGCGCATGTTCGCTTACATCGTTTGCACTTTGTGATACATGAACAAGAGACTCTCGCATTTTTAAAACAAATAAATTAAATGAGTGTGATAGTTCAGATATTTCATCGTTACCGGATTCATTTAATGTACGAGTTAAATCGCCTTCACCTTGTGAAATATCTTTCATCATATCGGCTGCTAAACGAGTAGGTATTAAAATGCTCTTGCCTATAAAGTAGCTAAGTAAAATAACAGCAATAATCATAATTGTTGCACTGACGACTATTAGATTACGTTGCTCGCTAAATGCTTCGTCAATTGAATCAAGATAAACACCTGAGCCAATAATCCATTGCCATTGATTAAAACCTTTAACAAATGCGATTTTTTCAACTGGTTTTTCTTTACCTGGTTTTGGCCATTTATAAGGAATAAATCCCTCGCCAGAGCGTTTAACTATATTAACCATATCAACAAACAATGCTTTGCCGTCAGGGTCTTTATTATTGGTTAAATCTTTTCCCTCAAGCGCAGGTTTTATAGGATGCATAACCATTTTTGGCTGGTAATTGTTAATCCAAAAGTAATTGGTTTTGTCGTAGCGCAGAGCTCTTATTGCATTAAGTGCTTGCGATTGAGCTTGTTGTTGAGTGAGAGTATTATTTTGCTCAAGGTCATAAAAGTGCTCGATTATACTGTACGCAGTTTCTACTACATTTTGTGTTTTAAGGTACTGCTCGTTTTTAAGAGAGCTATATTGGTGAGTTAGGCTGGCTACACTAAGCGCTATAAGCCCAAATACAACAATAGCTATGAGCAGCGAGAAACGTTGGAATATACTAAAACTACGTAGACTAGGCATACATTTATCCTCAAAAAGTGTGCGCTTTAGCGCATAGAATAAGCGTAGCTAAAAAAAGAGTTTAATCTAGGCTTAACGCCCATTAATGCAAAAAAAAGGCTGATTTATCAATCAGCCTTTAGTCTGTTATTACTTTACTTGCTTATTTAACATCAAAATGACGATTAAAGAAGTTTGTAATTGTTTGATGTAAGTGTGTTTGCACTTGTTTACCACGTAGGCTGTGCTTAGAGCCTGGGTAGGTCATCATTTCAAACTGTTTTTCGTTATCTTGCAGTTGTTTAAACAATTTAGTTGAATGCGTAAACAATACGTTGTCGTCAGCCATTCCATGATAAATCATTAATGGGCCTTTTAAGCCATCAGCATATGGAAATACTGCGCTGTCTTCATACCCTTTAGCATTCGTATCAGGGTGACCTAAATAACGCTCTGTGTAATGCGTATCGTATAGAGCCCAATCGGTTACAGGAGCACCCGATACGCCGGCTTGAAAGTAATCGCCTGCTTTAAACATAGTCATAAGTGCCATGTAGCCGCCGTAGCTGTGGCCATAAACACCGATGCGTTGTGGGTCTACGTAATCAAGTGTACGTAAAAACTCTACGCCTTTAATTTGATCGGCAACTTCAACCACGCCTAGGTTTTTATAAATAGCATCTTCAAACTTTTTACCACGGTTGTACGAACCACGGTTATCCAGTTGAAAAATTACGTAACCTTGTTGCGCCATGTATTGAAAATACAAGTTTTTACTGCGCCAGCTATTCGTCACTCGTTGAGCATGCGGGCCGCCGTATACGTTAACAATAACAGGGTGCTTTTTGCCATCAGTAATGTTGCTAGGCTTAAATAAACGGTAATGCATAACTTGGCCATCTTCGGCTTTAATTGTGCCGTATTCTGGTTTTGTTAAGTCGCTTAAATAAGGAGTAAGCGGATGGTTACTATCAAGCTTATTTTCTTCAAGCCATGTAATAAATTCGCCGTTTACTTTACGAAGCGCTGCTGAGTTTGGTTTATTATCAGACGAGCTATTATCGATAAAGGTTTTGCTATCTTTTGCTAGCACAACATTATGGTACTGACCTTTTTCGGTGATACGTTTGGCATCGCCTTTTTTAAATAAAGGCGCGCTGTATAAATGGCTTTCAAGCGGTGTATCTTTTCGACCGGCAAAGTAAACAATGCCTTTTTTCTCATCAATACCTTTTAAGCTATCAACAGCCCAATCACCTGAGGTAATTTGGCGAACAAGTTGACCGTTTGTGCGATATAAGTATAGATGTTTAAAACCGTCGCGCTCAGATGCCCATACAAAATGTTTTTTGTCTTTTAAAAACTCAAGATCAAAATGTAAGTTAATCCACGTTTCGCTGTTTTCGATTAATGCTACTTTTTGGACTTTAGTTTCGCTGTTATAAAAACGAAGCTCTAATTTATGTTGCGAGCGATTTTGCCATTGGTAAGACAGTGTATTGCCGTCTTTTAGCCACTTAGCACGCGCGATATAAATGTCTTCATCTTTACCTAAATCAATCCAATCTACTTTTTGGTCATTTAGCTTAGCCACACCGAGTTGAATTTTTACGTTATCAGTACCTGTAAACGGGTAGCGTTGGTTAAATAATTTAACTTCATCAGCGTAAATTTCGTTACGGATAGCTTCTTTTACTGGAGTTTCGTCAACGCGGGTATAAGCAATTTTAGTTTCATCACCTGACCACCAGTAACCCGTCATGCGGCTCATTTCTTCTTGAGCTACAAATTCGGCCATGCCGTTTTTAATTACGCCGCCGCCATCTTTACTAAGCTGAATCTCTTTACCTGATTCAAGCTCTAAAGCGAATAGGTTTTGCTCTCGAATAAACGATACGTAGTTACCTTTAGGTGAAAAGCGTGCATCGGTTTCAAATGTTTCAGTGTCGGTTAGTTTTTTACTTTTAGCAGAGGCTAAATCGTAATAGTAAAGGTCGCCGTTAAGTGGGAATAAAAGTGCTTTACCGTCTTTAGACCATTTGTATTCTAATATGCCTTTACCAAAAATACGTTGGCGTTCGCGGCGTGCTTTTTCTTCATCAGATAGGTTTTCTGGGCCTGAAAATAACTTTGCCGAATCAACTAGCACACGGTTGGTGTTATCTTTTAGATTGTATTCCCATAAATCGTAGCGATTGTAGTCATCGCTTTTGCCTTGTAAATAAGTTACACGGCTGCCGTCAGGCGAAAATTTAAGTTGTACAGGTGATTTACCCGAAAGGCTCGGATCGTCAAAAATACGCTCCAACGATAAAGGTTTTGCTTGAACACTAATAGCGCCAACCATTAATGGGAGGGCTAGTGAGAGGTGTTTTATTTTTTTTAGCACAAGGTTGCCTTAGCTTATTATAAATATTGCTTTGATGGTAAAGCCAAGCGTGTGCAACTGCAACTAAATGCTATAAAGTGGCGATTATTAAAGACAAAGTAGGACATAACAATGACTAACCCTGAATTTAAACTAGCGCCAGAACTTAAACGCGACTGTATAGAGCTTGCCGATTGGCCACTGTGTAAAGTACTTTTATTGAACGACAGCCAATATCCGTGGTTTGTATTAGTGCCTAGGCAGGCTAACTTAAAAGAGATAATTGATTTATCTGAGGATGATCAAATTGTGTATTTAAAAGAGTCAGCCAAGCTAAGTAAATTATTAATGGATGTGTTTAGCCCTTATAAGTTAAACATAGCGGCTTTGGGTAATATGGTGCCGCAATTACATATTCACCATATTGCACGCTTTACTACTGATGCTGCTTGGCCTGCGCCAATTTGGGGTAAGTATCCAGCTGTGCCGTATACAGATGTACAAATTACAGAGTTAAAAAAAGCGCTGCAGTTTTAAGCTGCAACGCTTTTTTAGGGTTTAGCTAAGTTTAACTAAAACTACTTAAGCCCTAGTACTTCTTTACCTTGCTTAAACGTTACATCTACAGGGATATTTGCTTTACTTAGTTTTTCTAAGTCTTCAGCAAGTTCTTCTTTTATATCGCCATGCGTTGCAATTAGTTGATCTACTTTTTCGTAATCGCCATCACCTTGTAAGGTTAAAATTAAGCGAGAAAGCTTGGCCATTGCAATGCTCATTTTTTCCATATTAACGCGGTACAGGCCTTCTTCATTTTTAGAAAAAGCGCCTTCTTGAGCAAAAAAGTTAAAGCGGATCATATTTGCTTTACCATGCGCACTTGATGCTCCAAAACGAACTGAGCGGAATATACCCGCCATGAAGGTCGTGTAATAATCTTCAATAGTTCCTTCTGTAATTTCGCCCTTTTTAAGTAATTGCTCAATCATGTACAGGCCTAAAATGTCGGCTTTACCTTCTTCAAGCGCACTTGCGTGTTCTTGTAATGATTGACGAACAGTACCTTTACCTGTGATTGTATTTTTAATACCTAAACCGTGAGCGACTTCATGGAACATCGTATTGGCAAAAAATGCATCAAAAGTAATGTGTTTACGCTGCTCAGGTACAATTAACTGCTTTGAAATAGGTACTAAAATTTTATCAAATTTAGCACGCATCGCATTTTTAAGTTGCAGGCGACGAGTTCCTTTTTCTAGCTGTACTTGCTCATCGTTTGGCAAGTTAATCGCTATTGTTTTACTACCAGCGTTTGAATGCCCAGCGTAGTAAACAACATCATATGCATTTAGGTCGGCGTCAGAGCCTGGTACTTCTTGTTTGTACTTAGCATCAACGGGTAAGCCTTTTTGAAGCTCCGGTAAAAATGCGGCAAACTTAGCTAAGCGTTCGCTCCATTTTAAATCTTTAATAAGTACGTAAGATTCATAAGCTGCGCGGTAACCAAATAATTGATCTTCATAGGTCTCAATTGGACCAATAACCACATCTACTGGGTTGTTTTTCATATCCATCCAAGCAAAGTCAGATACTTGGAAGTCATCTTTTTGTAGAGCATCAGCACGCAAGTTTAGATAGTTAGCAAACTCTTTATCGTCAGCAAGTTTGCTAGCTTGACGTAAAAGGTCAGCGGCTTTTGCAAGCTCATTAGCGTATTCTTTTGAATATGGCACGCTGTAAAGCTTACCTTGCTCATCACGCTTAATTACAGAGTAAAGGCCTGTTTTGTCTTCAACATCTGCATTGTTTAACTCTTCTTTGGTTATATCGGCAGGGTAAAACTGTGCGCCAAGAGGTTTTTCTTTATAGCTGGATAAAAACGCTTCATCGCCATTTAAACGATCCCATGGACCGTAGTTAATATCGGCAAATTTACGTACTTTGTCGTCGTTTAGTTTTGCTAAAAAAGCGTCTTTATTTTCGCCAAAAGATTGTTTCCAAAATAACTCGTCCATTATTTTTGAAGCATCAATAAGCTTTGCAACCATTGCTCGTTGGTTATCGCTTAAGTGCGATAAATCACTTTGTAAGCTAAAGTCGGTGTAAATATCTAAACGTTGGTTATTTGCATTAATAAGCTCAGGGCCTGATTGTGCACTGCTTTTTTGAGCAAGCTCTGTGGCTGTGTTGTCGGTAGAAGACGGCGCTTGTTCAGAACATGCACTAAGAAAAACGACACCAGAGAGCATAATTGCTTGGCTAATTTTATTTAAGATCATTATATTGCCTGTTAAAAAGTAAGTTTAATAATTTGTACTGCTTTAGTTAAAAGACTAAATATGTACAAACGCTTCCTTATTGTGAGTGCATTAAAGCAAAACTAAATAGTAAATAGCAAGTATTTGGCGTTGTAAGGCAAGCATGAGCGATAAAGCATTATAAATAAAAATAAACTTCTATAACTTTCTTAACTTTATCGGTAAGTTAGACAATACTAATTATATTACTAATACGAAAATTAACTGCCTGAGTTTGCAGTTACTTTACAGGCTGAACACAAAAGGACGGCAGCTTTATGTCTACAGAAAACGCTTTATTAACGATTCTAGTCGATAGAATAAATAACGATACGTTGGTTTTACCAACGCTACCTGAAGTAGCGATTAAGGTTCGCCAAGCTGCAGATAACCCTGATGTGAATTTAATGCAAATGTCAGATGTAATCTCACAAGACCCAGCGCTTTCAGCTCGTATGATAAAAGTAGCTAATAGTGCGATTATGGGACGTTCTGTAAAAGTATCTAATTTACAACAAGCAGTGACTCGCATTGGGTTGCGCCAAATTAAAAATATTGCAACGGCTATGGCTATGGAGCAATTATTTGTATCAAACAATGAGCTAATTAAAGGCTACATGGGCAAGGCTTGGCAAAAAACATTAACCGTTGCTAGCCATTCAATAACACTCATGGAGTTTTACTTAAAAAACAATAAACACACTTCATTAAATCGTGATTCAATTACATTAGCTGCGCTTGTTTACAATATTGGTGTATTACCAATTTTAACAGAAGCTGAGCGCCACCCTGAAGTGTTTGCCAACCCAAGCTTTTTAGCGCACGCAATTCAAAAGCTGAGTGGGAAAATTGGCTCGTCGATTATGCAAGCGTGGGAATTTCCTAAAGAGTTTGTTGATGTAGCTCTAAGCTGGGCAGATCCAAGTTACAAACCTGATAAAGTTAGTTACGTAGACTTTATTCGAGTAGGCGCTATTTTAGAGGGAACATTACAGGTTTCTGATAAGTCAGCAGCGCTGCAAACGTATATAGACAAAGGCGTTATACCGTCTATGCAGCTATTCACAAGTGATGAGTACAACGACATGCTAAAAGATGTGAAAAACATGTTTAGCTAAAAGTGCCTTCCTACACAACCCAAAAGGGTTAACTTGCGTTAACCCTTTTTTAGTTTTATTTTTCGGTGGTATTTTCTGTTTTAGTTTTTTCGTATCGTTTTATTCCTGCTACCCATGTTTGCAGCACGTTTGTTTTGTATATCTCGTCAACAGGTACTTTAAAGTAGTCTTTATCAATTAAAATAAAGTCGGCCCATTTACCTTTTTCTAAACTACCCACCTTAAATTCTTGATGAGCTGAATAAGCGCCACCGAGAGTAAATGCACGTAATGCATCTTCGCGGCTTAGTACTTCACTTGCGCGCCAGCCGTTTTCAGGTAGTTTGTTATGATCCATGCGTGTAATGGCTGAATACAAACCATCAAATGGATTTGCAAGCTCTACCGGGTAATCAGAGCCTGCTGCAACAACCGATCCTTGCTTTAAAAATGTTTGCCAAGCATAGGCACCGCTTAATTGTTTTTCAGTTAAGCGTTGCTCTGCCATATGCATATCAGAAGTGGCATGTACTGGCTGCATTGAAGGGATTATTTTTAACGCTTTAAAGCGAGGGATATCCACAGGCGTTACAATTTGTGCGTGCTCTATTCGGTTACGTAGTAATATACCGCCCGTTTTTTTAAACACATTTTGATAAGCATCAAGTACTACTTTATTTGCTTTATCGCCAATGGCGTGGGTATTTGCGCTAAAGCCGCTTTTAAAGCTTTGTGTAAAGAGCGCTTCGAGTTTTTCTTGTGTTTCAAGCATTAAACCATGGTGACCAGGTCTGTCTGCGTATTCTTCAATCAGAGCGGCTCCGCGAGAGCCAAGTGCGCCATCGGCGTAAACTTTAACACTGCGAATTTCCATAAAGTCATTTTTGTCGTGGTATCGGCCTGCCTTTAACATTGTATTTAAATCAGGGCTTGCACCACTTAACATTGCCACAATACGTAGCGGTAAATTACCAAGGTCGCCGCGCTCTTTGTAAACCTCCCATGTGGCTTTATCAATACCTGCATCGTGAGTAGAGGTAATGCCTAAACTTAATAAATGCTTACCTGCTGCATCTAGTGAGTCACTTATATCTTGCTTTGAAGGGGCTGGCATATGCTGGGTAATTAGCGATTCTGCTTTATCTACAAAAATACCCGTAGGATTGCCAAATTCGTCTTTAATTATTTCACCGCCTTCAGGCGCTTTTGTTTGGGCGTTAATACCAGCAAGTTCGAGCGCTTTTGAATTAACCCAAATGGCATGACTATCAACCCGCGAAAGAGCCACAGGTCGATCGCTCACTACTTTGTCTAAATCTTTAGCTGTAGGAAAGCGTGTATCAGCCCAAAGCTCTTGGTTCCAACCTCGCCCAATAATCCAACCTTGTTTGTTATCGGCAAATACTTTTAGTTTATTTGTTACTTCATCAACCGATGTTGCGCCGCGTACGTCAAGTTGCGATAAATTGTCGCCAAGGCCAATAACGTGCCCATGAGCATCAATTAAGCCAGGTAATAAGGTATTACCGTGCGCGTCAATTAGCTTGGCATCTGGGTAGCTATCTTTAAGTGTTTCGCTACCGAGCTTAACTACCTTGCCATTTTTAATAACGAGGGTAGAAAACTGCTGTACTTCACCTTTGTATAAAGGGGTATAACCATTGGCGTTATAAATTACTTTTGTTTGTGCGAGAGTGTAACTAGAACTAGCGCAAAGGCTGGCTAGTATGAGTGGTTTGATTATTTTTTTGAGTGGCATAGTTACTTAATTTTTATTGTTAATTTACTTACATTAACAAACTTGATTTTATAATACCAATGAATTGATAGACCTCATTTTAAGGCTTTTCTCTATATTAACTGTTTACAAAATAGGTAATTGATGTAATTATTTAGTATGTAAAATAATCAATAAAGCATAAGGAAACGCTATGAAAGCCCTCTATTTATTACTCCCATTAACTTCATTACTTGCGGCATGTGGATCGATACCTACTGCAGATAAAAGTGTAGAAAAGCTAAACCATACTGATGTATCAAATGCTGAAATACGCGATTATATAGATTTATCAAGTGTTGAACTGCGCGACAGGGTGAAAGACTATTGGAATATTTCCACAAGAACAGAACCACGATATCCAATAGCTGCTGCAAAAAAAGGTCTTGCAGGTTGTGTAGAACTCATGACTATTATTAATTCTGAGGGTAAGGCGCAAGGATATAAAGTAATTTCTTCATATCCTAAAGGGTTATTTGATGAAGCAGCAGCTCAATCTTTAAATACATGGGCCTGGCTGCCTACTAACGTAAATGTAGTTAAACAACCTGTACTTACGCATATCAGAATTGATTTCATGATTGATTCAATACCTGTAGGTAAAAAATATCTAAAAAATTGTCCGGCTGGCGAAACATTTCAAGTAACAGGTAAAATTAAAAAAATCTCCTACTGATGAAACATTTCAAGTAACGAGAAAAATTACAAGGTTTGAAAAAAAAAGTACTTATTTACCTCACTTTAAAGTTACTTTCGGTGTGTGTAATATTTTGGATCGAACCTTTATAAAATCTGATGGGTATGAGTTTAATACGAATATTACAAATAACTAAATAAGCATCAAGAATAAGGAAATGCTATGAAAGCTCTCTATTTATTACTCCCCTTGAGTATGATGCTAATAGCCTGTAGTTCAACGTCTGATAAACAAGTAAGCGATGAAATGCTGAGTTTTATTGATTTATCGAGTCCTGAACTGCGAAGTAAGGCAGGTGAATACTGGGATGTTGTTAAAAGAGTAGAGCCGCGATATCCGATAGAAGCTGCAAAGAAAAGTATTTCAGGTTGTGTTGAGCTTGCTACGTTAATTAATTCACAAGGTAAAGCCCAAGGGTATAAGGTTATCTCGTCTTACCCAGAGGGCGTGTTTGATAATAATGCGGCAGCTGCTGTGGGTTTATGGCGCTGGAAAGCGACAACTGAAAATACGAGTAATCAACCTGTTCTAACTTATCTCAAAATGGATTTTATGGTAAGCCCAAAACCTGCTGATGCAGAGTATTTGGCGCATTGTTCTAAAAGTAAAACCTGAACGTAATTAATAGATATAAATATAATAAGCTAGGTGTTTTTTTACCTAGCTATAAAACTACTTACTTGCATATAAGCCATATTCATTTAATGCTAATTTACCGTCTTTATCACTGTCGTAGCTTGAAAACCGTGACCACAAAGCCGGGTCTATAGCGGTTTCTGAACGTGATAAAAAACCGTCTTTATTCCTATCTAGCTTTTTAAATTGCTTTGCAATGTCGTTACTTGCGGCAAAACTAAATGTGCTAAAAATACTAAACGCCAGCAGCGTTATATAGCTAATGCTTTTCATACAAATCACTTAGTAAAGGTTGTTAGTTAGATAACTTTTAAATTCGACTAGCGAAATTTGGTTATCTTGGTTTTTGTCCCATTTTACAAAGGTGTTTAAAAGTTGTGGTTGGGGATCAAGTTCGTCATGTGTTAAATAGCCACTTTTGTCGCTATCTAGGTGATCAAAGCGTTGCTTTACATCAAGTGCCGCGGCATCAAAACTTAATAGCATTAAAATGCTTATAACAAGGGAAAGTATCTTCATGGTTTTCCTTCCAAAAGATGTATTAAAAGTTCGTGGCTAAAATAAAATAAAAAGGAAAAAAGCACTTGCCGTAATTTAACTCCCAACATTAAATCCTTTTACACACTCCCTCAGGGATTATGGCAAATGCTTTTAAATTCAGTTTACTTGTAACAAACTTAAGTAAAGCTTGATCAGTAATTACTCATTAAGGCTTAAAGCTTTCAAATTCTTTTTTTGAGACTTTTTCATCACCGTCTTCATCTAAGTCGGCAAATTGTCTCATTACTTCCTTGTCTTCCTTAGCTTCTACAATTGATATTTGCCCGTCCATATCCTTATCTAAATGGGCAAAGCGCACGTTTGTTGGCGATGCAATTACGGTGGCACTAATTGCTAAAAACATTAATGAAAAAGCGGCTATAAGTTGTTTCATAATCACGTTCCTTATTAAATGAGTTTATTGAATAAATTTTTTGAATTCATCTAGCGACAATTGCCCATCTTGATTAGTATCAATTTGTAAAAAATTCTCGTGTAGAACGGCATCTTCACCTGCTTCGGCTTCACTTAATGTGCCGTTACTGTCTTTATCAAGCTCGTTAAAAGTCGCGTGAACGTCCATTGCGTGTGCGTTAGCGCCTAAAAAGCCTAAAGCCAGTAATGATGAAATTACTAAAATGCGTTTGTTCATAATTATTTCCTTATTGATTAAAGTTATTACTCCTACTACAAAAATGATGCCAAAAATAATTGTTGTTAATTTTCAAGTGTTTATATTTTTAACTTGAAAGAGGTGGGAAGTTTTTACGGGGTTTATTGTAATTTTTGTGTGCCTTTTGCAACACTATGTAGTGAGATTAAAGGTAGGGTTTAAAAATCAATGGTTTACGTTGTCTCTATTTGGCGACACATTGTTTTTGTAGCGCTGGCTGTTAATCGTATTAAATATAATTGCTGGTTCAGCTAGTGTATAAGGTAAGCACTTAATAATAGAACGCTTAACTTAAAAGGACTAAACGAAATGCCAGCAACCATAGCTAAAAAATACCATGCAATGCTTAACTGGCGGCCTAATTTAATTGGGCAATTTGCAATGAGTATGCTGCTTTCGTTACTCCCGCTTTCTATAGTGGTGATTGTATTTTTAAATGCGCTTAACAAGCAATTAGCAGTGACTCAAAGTATCGTGAGTAACAACTACCAAGTTACCAAATCGTTTAACACTCTAAAACAAGAACTCAACAGCCTTGAGCGCGCCACTAGGCAAAACTGGGTATTAAAAAGCGAATCGTTAGATAAGCTCATTGTCGATAAATGGCAATCATCCCTGCAAAGTATTGATGAACTTAAATTTGTTAACACGGATAAAGATTACACCTACCAATGGCAACGCTTATATGTCACCTTACAAACAGCGCATGTAGAGCTTGTTGAGCAAAAACAACAGCAAGCGGAGCTATTTGTGCCAGTGAGCGATTTAGTTGCTGAGCTTACTTTATGGTTACGTGATAAAAATGAAGCGCAAATTACCAATAACCAAAATGAGCTTACAAGCCTACAAACTTCATTTATAAACTGGCTGGTGGCACTTATTCCGCTTACTTTAATTGTTGGTGGTGGTTTTTTATGGCGTATAAGTGGGCGACTAAAAGGGTTAACTACAGTTATTGATAAACTAGGGCAGGGGCATTGGCAGCAAAAAATATCTGTGAAAGGCTCCGCTGAGCTAGTTGAGCTAGGAGAAAAACTCCAATGGGTGCAAGAGCAACTTCATATGCTTGAGCAGCAAAAAGATACCTTTTTACGCCATGTTACCCATGAGCTAAAAACGCCGCTTGCTTCAATGGTCGAAGGCACTGATTTACTAACTGATGAAATAGTAGGCCCAATTACTGCTGAGCAAAAAGCAGTGCTTGAGCTTATTAGCCAATCTATGGTGCGCCTTCGTACAATGATTGACAGCCTGCTGAGTTATAATGCGATTCGCACCAGTAAAGACAGCCTAAGCGAAGTTGAGTTTAGCTATCTTATTAATAAAATTAATAGCCATTTTGAACATCGCTTAAGTGCGCGTCAGCAAGCTCTACAGTGGCAAAATAACTTACCTAATAAACAGCTTGCTTTGCCTAGTGAGCTTATTGAGATGATTTTAATTCAGCTTATTTCAAATGGCTTAAAATTTTCACAAGATAAGCAAAGCGTTACTATTAATTTAGCGCTTGAGCAAAACCAACTTTGTATTGCTGTACTTGATAAAGGATGCGGTATTAAAGAGCAAGAAAAAACTCAAATTTTCAGCGCATTTTATCAAGGTAAACACAGTAAAAATGTTACGCTGCAAGGCAGTGGGCTTGGCTTAACTATTGTGAAAGAGTCTGTTGAACAGCTAAGAGGTACACTTACTGTTGAGCATAACGAGCCGCATGGTTGCCGGTTTTCAATTAAAATTCCCATAACAAAAAATCTAGGAGTTAATTAACATGCGCTTGCGTTTAATCGCTATTTTATGTGTGCTCAGTAGCAGCATGGTTATATCAGGTTGTGAAATTAATAATGGGCAAGAAGAGCGTGTGTCAATTACACCTGCACCTGTGGTCGATACCAAAATAACGAATGACAAAAACAGTAAACCTAGTCCAAAACCCAGACCAAAAATTGAACCAAGCTATCCGCCTGCAGAGCAAGTTATTGCATGGCACGCTAATCAGTGTGGCGGATTTAAATTGGTGCCAAAAAAAGATATTTTTACAGGTGAAAACGATCTTAAACGTTTTTTTAAATTTATGTGCTTAAACATAAATGATGATCCAAATACGGTAATGACTAAGTTGCTAAAACTCGATCTTGCTTACTTTTGGCCAGATGATATAAAGCAATATTTATGGCTTCAAAAGCAGCAAGTGACTATGCAAATAAATGCTAAAAAAGAGCAGCAAGCACTTAACAATAAAATGCAAGAAACCCTCTCATCGTTAGCAACTATTGAGCAGCAGCTTTTACTACGAGAAGAAACTAAGGAGCAGTAACTATGGCAGCAACTAAAGTGCAAGGTGCAAAAGTATTACTCGTTGACGACGACGCTAGCTTATTAAAACTGCTCGCTATTCGTATCGAATCAAAAGGATACGAAGTAACGACCTGTGAAAGCGGCTTAACCGCACTACAAATACTTAAAAGCCAAGTGTTTGACGCCGTAATAACCGACCTACGTATGGATGAAATGGATGGCATGGCACTGCATCGTCAGCTGCAAAGCCGCTACCCTGCATTACCTGTCATTATGATGACAGCGCATGGCTCAATTCCTGATGCCGTAGAGGCAACTAAGCAGGGCATTTTTGCATTTATAACTAAACCTGTAGATAAAGATGAGCTATTTGACAGCCTTGCTAAAGCGATAGAAATACATGGTGTTAATGCAGATGAAGCAGCACCTAAAAGTAATATAGTTACGCGCAGTGGTGCAATGCTGCACTTGTTAGAGCAAGTAAAACTACTTGGGCCAACGCAGGTTAATGTATTGATTTCGGGGGCTAGTGGTACAGGTAAAGAGCTACTCGCACAGGCGATTCATCAGCATAGTCATGTAAGCGGTGGCCCTTTCGTTGCAATTAACTGCGGCGCTGTACCGGGTGAGCTTTTAGAGTCAGAATTATTTGGTCATAAAAAAGGCTCTTTTACGGGCGCAATTAAAGATCATCAAGGTTTGTTTCAACAAGCTGAGGGCGGCACGCTATTTTTAGATGAAATAGGCGATATGCCACTTAACTTGCAGGTTAAGTTATTGCGCGTATTACAAGAAAAAACAATTCGCCCCGTAGGCTTTCAAGAAGAAATAGCAATTGATGTACGTATTGTATCGGCAACACATAAAAATCTTCCTGAAGCTATTTTAAACCAGCAATTTAGAGAAGATTTATACTATCGCTTAAACGTAGTTAATTTAAAATTACCGCCACTGTGTGAACGCCGCGAAGATATAAGCTTATTAGCACAGCACTTTAGTGCAAGTATTGCTAAGCGCATGAAGCAAACTGAAAAACACTTTGCCAGCGATGCCATGCATGCGCTTGTGCGTTACGACTGGCCAGGTAATATCCGCCAACTACAAAACGTAGTAGAGCAGGTTGTAGCATTAACGCCAAGCGATGTTATTTCAGAGCACTTAGTATTAGCTGCGCTAAATAGTAACGAAACAAACGTAGAACCATTATCACTGAACGACGCTAAAAAAGAGTTTGAGCGCGACTATGTAATTAACACTTTAAAAATGGCAGGTGGTAACGTAGCCGAAGGCGCTAAGCTTGCCAAGCGCAATCGCTCAGATTTTTATAAGTTGATTAAAAAGCATAATATTGATGTTGATAATTTAGGTTAAGGAAAAGCATGCAGTTATTTATGGTGTATTTAGGTGGCCGGATTCAAGGTTGCCACATTGAAATGCATGATATTCGTTTTGTTGTAGGGCAAAACATCGAGCAAACTTATACAAAGTTAAAAAGCCAATGGGTAGGCGACAGAAGTAGTGTTCACATGGATAGCTACATGGCAATTAATGATATTGATGGCTTTAAAGTAGAGATTGTTGATACGTACGTTGAACAAAATAAACAACTCTATTTTGTAAATTTAGGCGCTTACAGAAGTGATTCTATGGCTGAGCAACACGACTTTGCACTGTATGTTGCAAGCAGTAGCCATGAAGCTAAAGAGCGGGCTAAAAGCGATTTGCTAGCAGGGCTTAGCCATATTCATAAAGATGATTTACATGACGTAGACGATTGCTTTGCCATTGATTTACTCGACAGCCAGCTAAACATTAAGTTCACGCCCAGCGGTATATCGCAGCCTATAAAGCCAGACTGGTTTGGCTATCACATACTTTAAATTATAATAAGTAGCTAAAACTGAGTAGGATTAAGAGTCCTGCTCGTTTTGTTCATCCTTTTCGCTTTTAGCCGCCATTTTAAACGCCACAATAACCAATCCAAACATAGCAAACGGCAGTGCTGCTAACATGTATTCAACCACATTACTGTCTTGAAAGTTTGCTTGTAGTAAAAAGTGACCCGCCACACACATTAAAATAACCACTAATAAAATGGGTAGTAACATAAGTTCTTTTTTTGATGAATGGTTTTTCATTAATTGTGAGGCTATAGCTGAAAATAATGCGCCATTGTAATGAGCTTACTTAAGCTTGGCAAACACCGCAGAATTTTTTAATTAATGTTATGATTAGTATCAAACAATTTTATTAATGTTTATGGGAATAAAGTGAAAAGTAACTTAAAACAAGTCTACCTCGTTGGTGGTGCAGTGCGCGACAAACTGCTAAATATAAAATCAAAAGATAACGATTATGTAGTGATTGGTGAAACACCAAAAACGATGGAATCGCTTGGTTTTGTACCAATAGGTAGCGACTTTCCGGTTTACTTGCACCCAAAAACAAAAGAAGAATATGCACTTGGGCGCACAGAGCGTAAAAGTGGCAAAGGCTATACTGGCTTTGTGGTTGATGCCAGCCCAACGGTAACGCTCGAAGAAGATTTAGCAAGACGCGATTTAACCATAAATTCAATGGCGCTTGATGAACACGGTAATATTATTGACCCGTTTAATGGCCAAGCTGACTTACAAAATAAAACACTGCGCCACACCACTGAGGCATTTGTAGAAGACCCTGTTCGAGTACTGCGTATTGCCCGTTTTTTAGCGCGCTATGGCAGTGATTGGCGTATTCACCCAAGTACGTATGCATTAATGCGCGAGCTTAAAAATAAAGGTGAGCTAAATCATTTAGTACCTGAGCGCGTGTGGCTTGAAACTGAAAAAGCACTGGGTGAAAAGCACCCTGAGCTTTATTTTGAAGCACTGCAAGGCTTAGGTATTTTTCCAGAACTTGAGCGCATGGTTAATGTACCGCAACCGGCAAACCATCATCCTGAAGGTGATGTATTTGTACATACTATGCTGGTACTTAGGCGTGCAGCCGATTTAAATTTTAATTTAGAAACACGTTTTGCTGCACTAACCCATGATTTTGGAAAAGCGCTTAGTTTTAAAAAATATGGAAACCTACGTGGGCACGAACGCGAAGGTGTTGCAGTTATTGAGGCGTTTTGTGAGCGCTTAAAAGTGCCTAACCGTTTTCGCGATGTTGGTGTACTCACCAGTGATAATCACACCCTTTGCCACACGATTGATCAGTTAAGGCCGCAAACCATTCACAAGCTAATAGTGACTAACTTAAATGCGTTGGTACACCCAGAACGTTTTATAGCGTTTACCCAAGCATGCCAATGCGATGCACAAGGGCGTGGTGAAACACTTGTTGATAAGCCATACCCGCAATCAGCTAAGCTGCGAGCAATTCATACTGAACTGCAAAAAATGGATAAGAAGCTGGTAGTGCAAAATGCACTTAAAAATGGCAAAAAAGGCCCTGAAATAGGCGAAGAAGTAAAACTTGCAGAAATAAACTGCATTAAAGCATTTTTAGAACATGAGAAGTCCCAAGCGTAATAAAATTAGACTAAGTAGTGCGATACGCCTTGGTTTTTAGTCGCGTCGTGCTTTCTTAGCTCTTTGTAGTTTGTACTTTTTGGTTTTACATTTTCAGACTCAGGTTTTTTAGAGGGCCTGTATAAGTCAAAAATAAAGTCTAGTTCTTCACGCTCTAGTGATGGTTTCATGAGTATTCCTTCAATTTAATACTTTAATATGATGTAGGGTATGGTCATTCGACTGAATTAAAAGTGAATAGTTACATTTGAAGTTGTACTAAATTGTAATCGGCAGTTTTGAGGAATGAATTGCTAATAAATACCTAGCTGGTAGGAAATGTATTTTATTTTTATACAATCGTTGCTAGTTTGAATCTTGAAATTTTTAACCTCAAGGAGTCCATTTTGTTGGATCTTTTTTATTTAGGTACTTTGATTACTCTTCCAGTATTAATACCAATCATATTGATAATTTGGCTTTTAGGTAAAGGGAAGTGGGATAAACAAAGGTATATAAAAGCATTAACATTAAATTCAGATAAAGGGTTATCTAGCCAAGGACTTCTATGGCTAAGTATTTTATGTCCGGTTTGCTACTTTTTATTCATAGGTTCAATTATATGGTCTGGATACGAAATATCTATTTCAGAGGAAGGGCTAAGCAAGTTTCTTTCAATTAGCACTTTACCATTAACTTTACTTTCATTAGCAATACCCTTTTCAGTTTTAGTATCGCGATTTCATGCTACAAAGCAGACAGCTGAACAAATTAAAATAACACGAATGAAAAATAATATAGATTTATTCAATTCGCATAGAAATGAACTTTTTAGCTATTTTAATCAGATTGATGAAATGAATTATTTCGGTGTGATTACTGGGAAATACAAAGTTAGGCCTAGGTTACATAAAGTATTTTTTATGGGAAAACCTGCGCAAGGAGTCCCATATGTAAATCCAGAAAGCTTTAGAAACATTGAAAATGAACTAAGCTCAGCTAGAATTAATCTTCATATGATATTTAGTGCTAATCTTAACGATAGTAATGCATTAGATTTAGCTTATGATGTATATATTTTGAATTTTTGCAGCTGTATTTATAGGTTAAGTGAGATGCTAGGCTTACCTGAAATATATGATACTTTAGCTGAAAAAAGTACATTAGTCCCTGTAACTACAGCAAGTAGGGATAAACTTGAAATATTAACAGTTGGTTCCAGAACTTTGGAGGCAGTTTCAGCATATCGATATGCAAAAGGGTTTTATGATAACTTATGTGATTTTGCAGGTGAGAGCTCAATGCAACCTGATGAAAATCATTTAAAATATATAGATGTAGGTGATAAATTCCTTGAAGCAGAAGGTAAAAATATAATTGAACATTTACATGCGACCAAGATAAAAGAAGCTACTGGATCTTATACTCATCCCCATTAATCCTTATTTAACTAACGGTAGGGTTACGGTAAACTCCGCGCCATCCCCCTGTTCGTTGTTTTGCGCAGTTACACTGCCTTTATGGTAATCGCACACCAGCCTTACAATATAAAGTCCTAATCCCAAATGCGGTTGTTGCTGCATTTGCTGGCTACGTACCGACACCATAGAGTCAAAAATATGCTCAGTGAGTCCTTCGGGTAACGCTGGACCTGTATTACTCACTGTTAATGTTGCTTTATTTTCGCTCTGCTTAAGGCTTACATTAATCGCCGTATTGGCCTCACTAAACTCCAGCGCGTTATTAATAAGCTTATCAAGCAGCTGAGCTATAAACTCCGGCGCACCTTGCATGGGTAGTTTGCTTTGGCATACATCAAGCGCAAATAACTGGTTTGGGTAAGTAAGCTGATAGCCTTGCATGCAGCCATTTATTACTTTTTGTAAATCAAAAGGCTCTGGCTCGTTACTTTGAATACTTTGCTCGAGGCGAGTGGCTTCGCTCATGGTCGTTATTATTTTACCTAAGCGTTCAACGCCTTCACTGGCGCGATCGAGGTATTTTTGGCTCAGCTCGTTTTGCGGCAAGCTTTGTAAGTTTTCGAGGGACGAACGCACTACGGCAACAGGCGTGCGCAGCTCGTGTGATAATCGCGACGACATATTTTCTAAGTAATCGGTATAGCCACCAAGTCGGCTGACAATGTTTGAAAAACTACGCGACAGATCGCCAATTTCATCATTAGCGTCGCTGTAATTAATACTGCCAGTAACACGCCCTTGTGAGTCAATTGCTTGCTCAGCTGTATCGCGCAGTCGCCTAATACGGCTCGATATACGCGAGGCAAAAAAGAATAGCGTGACAGTACCAATTAGCATCACGGCTAAAATAACGTTGAATAGTTTTTCGAGCGATTTATTACGCAGCGTACGTACGCCGTTTGTGGTTTCCTCTGCTATTACCGCGCCAATTACTTGATCTTGAATCCAAATAGGGTAAGCGGCCGATAAAATAACGGCTTTGCTGTCGGGGGTTAGGCGCCAAGACGATGCAGGTTGGCCTTTTAATGCCTTTGCTAAGTGCGTGCCTTGCATAGAAGCTACATCGTGCAGGGTATCTAAAAACTCATTTTCTGGGCGCGTTAATATTTTATAGTAAATTGGGTGCAAGTAATTTTGCTCAAAGCGCTGCCACCACGTCTCGGGAGCCTGGTTAGTAAGTCCATCAGCCCATACGCCATCGGCATTTTGAATAGTGCCGGTTTGTGCCAATACCCGATGATGATTATCGACTACCCAAATACGGCTGCCACTGTGGCCCATGCCTTTTAAAATACGGCTAATTTCTGGAGAAGGGACTAATACCGAGCCTAAATCGTTCGGGTTATTTAAGTTTGAGGTCGACATTATTTTTGGTTCTAACAATGCCTCTTTATTATCAATGTCAACAATGGCAAAGCCAAGTTTGTTGCCCAGCATGCTTATAGGAAAGCGCAGTTCTACATTGTAGCCAATGTCAGTACTTTCAAAATAACCCTGAATTTTTGTAAAAGGTATTTTGGTTTTAGCATCAAACGCATTAACCCAACCGTTTTGGCGCGGCGCAATAATGTAGGTATTAAATTGGCCGTCAGGGGTTTTTAGGCCAATTTGTAAATAGTCGTTATTGGTAATGCTTAAGCTATTTTTAGCGCGATAGATAAGCGTGTCGTCAGTTACTTTAAATAGCGCATATAAGTAAGTATCAAACTTGCCCACCATGTGATCAAACGACAAGTCGCTGGCTTTATGAGTACTGTTTGTTTTTTGTAAGTAGCGTTTATCGTAATGCCAAAATAGTGGTTGGTAGCTGTCCCAATCGGTGAGTTTACCGTCTAATTGAATAGGGTTTTTAAGATTATAAGCATATAAATCGCGCCCTTTTACTACTTGGTCTAAAAAGTTGGTTTGTTCGTCAAATAATGCGGGGCGTTCGTGCAATGCAGTCGCAAGTGCGCGAGTAGTGCCTACGAGGGTTTTTTCTTGGCCTTGGCGTAAAAACTTTTCCATTTCCCATACGTACTCGTAGCCAAGCCACGGTAGCAAAAACAAAAAACATGAAAGTAATATAAATTTACTGCGCAGGCCAAATCGTAGCATTAGTGTTGTTCCCACCTGTAGCCCATACCATACACGGTATCTATGCAATCAAAGGCGCTATCGAGTGCTACAAACTTTTTACGAATACGCTTTACGTGCGAGGTAATGGTGCTGTCGTCTACGTAAATTTTTGCATCGCTCATTAATTCGTTACGGCTTTTAACATGGCCGGGTCGTTGGGCGAGTGAATGCAGCATCCAAAATTCGGTTACGGTTAAATCAACGAGTTGTTGCTGCCAAAAAACCTGCATACGTTGCGTGTCGAGCGTTAACTGTCCGCGTGTTATGAGTGCGTTTGCATCAGCGGGTTGTTCAAGTGCTTCCATTCGGCGAAATAGTGCACCAATACGTGCAGCCAAGTGAGCCAGGCTTATGTCTTTTGTTAGGTAGTCGTCGGCGCCCATGCGCAGGCCGCATACGGTATCTATTTCGCTATCGCGGGCGGTTAAAAAAATAATAGGCAGTGTTTTAGAAAGCGAACGCAATGTTTGGCACAGTAAAAAACCCCCATCTATTTCATGGCCTAGGCCAATATCAACAATGGCTAAATCGGGTAGGGCATTTTTAAATTCAACTTCTGCGCTGGCGCGATCGGCAAAGCCACTCACTTGGTAGCCCTGTGCGCTAAGCATCTCTATATAGTTTTCGCGGATTGCGGGTTCATCTTCAACGATGGCTATTTTTTTCATTCTAATCATTATCTGATTGCCTCTGTTGTGCACTATAACGAAGTTTTTAAGCTAAGTACGCTTAAAAAGGCAATTGCCATTTTTTTGCCACAATTGCTCAGCAGTTTGCCATTTTTGATCCCCTTTGTTGCCACTTGAGCTTGTTTTAATAGAGCCATCAAAACAAAGCATCACAAATTAAAAAGTAAGTTTAAGGATCAAATCATGAAGAAGACATTAATCGCGTTAACACTCGTTGCTAGTTTTTGTACTCCAGCAATTGCCTCAACAGCTAACACGCCATCAAAAGAAGCCCATAAAGAAACGGCTATTGGTTTAGGTGCTGGCGCTATTATTGGCGGCGTAGTAGGCGGGCCAATTGGTGCGTTTATTGGGGCATTTGCCGGAGGCTTAATAGGCGATTCAAAAGTCGCTGATAACAAAATTGCAGAGCAAGAGCGTGCAATTACGGTCATGAAAGAAAAAACCAGCGATTACCAACACGTACTTAACCACAACAATATGTTAGAGCAACAGTTAGAGGTACTTGCCAATCAAAATGAGCAATTAACTCAAGTTCAAATTAATAACTTATTGGCGATGACGGTGCAATTTAAAACAGGTTCAAGTGTAATTTCTCCGCATTTTGCGCTGCAGTTAGACCAACTCGTTACACTTTTAAACAAGCAACCACAACTCGCGCTTGATTTAAGTGGCTATGCCGATCAGCGCGGCGATGAGCAAGCTAACCTTTTACTTTCTAAAGCGCGTGTAAATGCGGTGCAAAGCTATTTAATAAAACACGGTGTGAGCCACAAACGCTTGAGCACGCAGGCATTTGGCGAGCAACAAACATTAGCTAACAGCAACACAGTAGAAGATAACTTTTTTGATAGACGCGTAACGCTTACCACTCGCTCAATGAATAGTGTAAATGGCCAAACGGCGAGTAACTAAACCTAACTAAATTTAAGTAAAGCTAAGCGTTCGATGGAGTGATTTATGTTGATATTGAGTAAACCAACCAAAGTACTTACCCTTAAATGGGTAAGCCTTTTTATACTAAATATATTTGTGATGTTAGCAAGCTTTAGAAGCCATGCGCAATCACCCAAGTTAGAGCTTTTTGATAGCAGTGGTGCGCCAGCAGGCCCCGCAATAATATTAAAAAGCGACGCCAATATGACCTTAACCGGCCTAATTAATCACGTTGTAGTAACGCAAACCTATCAAAACGAAAACCCGTTTGCTGTTAATGCGCGCTACGTTTTTCCATTGCCTGATGAAAGCGCCGTGCATGCCATGACCATGCACATTGGTGAGCGAATCATTAAAGGCCAAATTGATAAAAAAGTGGAGGCCGAAAAAAAATACGAAGAGGCTAAAAAAGCAGGTAAGCAAGCAGCACTGGTACGCCAGCAACGCGCTAATATGTTTATTACTAATGTGGCAAACATTGGCCCTGGTGAGCAAGTAATTATTGAGCTTGAGTATCAAGAGATAATTGACTACAGCAGCGGCACATTTGCTATTAGGTTTCCTACTACCATTACACCGCGTTATCACGCTATTAGTGGTGAAGTTGAGCAAAGTAATACCGAAAAAACAGCATTTAATCCATCACCAACAGGCTGGTTAAGCCCTGTTTATAGCACTCAAAACATCACTCAAAATAGCATTCAAACTGATAACGTACCAAGCAGCCAATTTAGCTTAAACATTGATATAGACGTAGGCTTAGAGCTGGTGGATATCAATTCTAAATTTCATAATGTTGATGTGCAAAACACCGCATTTGGGCAATATAAAATAGCGTTAAATGAGGCTAATGCAGTTAATCGCGACTTTGTACTTGAGTTTAAACCGCTGCAAAAAGAGCAAGCTCAAGCCGCATTTTTTACTCAGCAGTTTGAAAATGGTGACCGATACGGGCTTGCTATGCTAATGCCACCGGGGGATAACTTTACACAAACTCAGCGCTTACCTCGCGAAATGGTATTTGTAGTTGATACGTCAGGCTCTATGCACGGGCAATCTATGGAGCAAGCTAAAAAAGCCTTATTTTATGCGCTGTCATTACTTGATAGCGACGACAGCTTTAACATAATTGGTTTTGACAACATAGTGACTCCAATGAGCGATAAACCACTTATAGCCAGCGACTTTAATTTACGCCGTGCAGAGCGATTTATTTATAGCCTAGAAGCCGACGGCGGCACAGAAATACAAGGTGCGCTTAATGCCGTACTTGATGGCAGCGAGTTTGATGGTTTTGTACGCCAAGTTGTATTTTTAACTGATGGTAGCGTTAGTAATGAGGATGTATTGTTTAAAAATATTCAAAATAAATTAGGTGATAGCCGCTTATTTACAGTGGGTATTGGCAGCGCACCTAACAGCTTTTTTATGCGCCGAGCGGCAGATATAGGCAAAGGCTCATTTACGTTTATAGGCAGCACAAGCGAGGTACAACCTAAAATGCAGCAGTTGTTTGATAAGCTTGCACATCCTGCGATTACTAATTTGGCGCTAAGCGATGAAAGCGGTAACAACTTAGATTTTTGGCCATCACCATTACCCGATTTATATTTTGGTGAACCCATTATGGCGGCGATAAAGCTCAATAACGTAAAAAATGTGGTTCTTACTGGGCAAACAGCACAAGGGCCTTTAAGTATTAAATTAAGTACACAAAATAGCTCAAGCGCTCAAGGTATAGCAAAACTGTGGGCGCGCCAAAAAATTAAGTCATTACTTTTATACAACGAGCAAAATACAGTTAAAGGTGAAGTACAAGAGCTTGCACTTACTCATCAATTACTTAGCCCGTTTACTGCTTTTATAGCAATTGAACAAACTCAAATAAAAGAAGCGGCAGAGCAAACGGCGCAAGCTAGTAATGCAGTACCACAAGGTATGGCAATGCGTTTACCACAAACCGATGGGCAAAGCAGATTACATATATTGCTAGGCTGTATTTTATTATTGGGATTTGGTGCTCTTAAAATAAACCGATCATTTAAATTAAGCAGGGCACGTAAATGAAAAGGTGGCTAAGCGTGGGCTTACTAATAGCTGGGCTTGGATTATTTGGGCACGGCGCTTATATGCAGGCAAAAGCGTGGCTTGCTCAAGTATTAATTGAGCAAGCATGGCAAGAGGCGCTTAAATTACCCGGGATTAAAGTAAGGCCGTGGTATTACGCCGACAGCTACGTTACTGCAAAGCTTGATTGGCCAAGCCATAATAAAACATTAAGTGTATTGGCTGGAGCGAGTGGTCGTAATTTAGCGTTTGCGCCAAGCCAATTTTTACCTGCAGGAGAGCTTGGCGGAAAAGAGTTTGGAAACGAAAAAGGCGCGCTAATAGCAGGGCATAACGACACCCACTTTGCATTTTTACAAAACGCAAAAGTGGGAGAGGCGTTTACTTTACAACTGCAAAGTGGGGTGATTCAAAATTATAAGGTAACGGGGATTGAGGTTATTCATCAATCCCAAAACTCATTTTTACAAACACCTGGGCTGTATTTGCTTACCTGTTACCCTTTTGATTCGCTTGCCTCGGGTACTGATTTAAGATTGCTTGTATCTGCGCAAATGTCTTCGCCTGATTCACTAAGCGGTATATCAACCACAAGTTCTTGATGGCGCTGGCTTACCATTACACCAATAAATACCACAAATATGCTCAGCCATTGCCACACATTGAGCACTTCGTCCAAAATAATAGCTGACAAAATAAGTGTAAAAATAGGAATTAAATTAGAGTACGCAGCAGCGGTTAATACCGATACTTTGCTAATAGCGTAGTTGTACATGCCGTAGCCGCCAAGGGTTACACACGAGCCTAAATACAAAATGCTCATAAGTGCGGTTAAGTCGTGTTGGTTTTCGCTTGGTAGGTCGATAAAAAATAAAAATGGCGCAAAAAACAAGCTGCCACTAATACCTTGCAACGCAATTAAAGTCAGGGGCGAGTAGCGATTAGCTAAATGTTTAATACTTACGGTATAAAATGCAGCGCACACCATAGCCATAAGCTCTAAAAAGTTACCCAACAACGGATTAGGTGCCTGCTCAGAATTGGGTGAAAGAAGCGTAAGTAAAATACTGCCGCCAATACACAGCGTAAAACCAACAACAATGGCTTTGCTTATGTATTCTTTAAGTAATAAAAAGGCAAGTAGCGCAATAATTATAGGCAAGCACGATACAATAACACCGGCCTGCGAAGCCGAAGTATATTCCATTGCATGGCCTTCAAATAAAAAGTACAAACAAGGCTCAGCAAGCGACATACCCACTAAATACTTCCAGTCACCTTTTAAATACTCAAACCGAATAACATAGCGCCATAAACAAAGCGATAAAACTAACGTGGTGAGCATGCGTAAAAATATTACCAATGCAGGGTCATAAATAGCAATGGCGTATTTGAGCGCTATAAAAGAGCTGCCCCATAAAAAGGTGGCAATAATTAAACATAAACTGGCAGGCATAGAGAGTAATTTACATAATTTAATAAAATCAGATCCTAGCATGAATATTTTTAACTTGTTCAAAAATACCGAGCTGGTATAAATTAATTCATCTTTAATTAATGATTAGTAAAAAGCACATGCAAAGGGAACAGGTAATAGTTGTAAAGCTTGGTACAAGCGTTCTTACTGGTGGCACCGATAAGCTAGACAAAGCACATATGGTTGAATTAGTACGCCAATGCTGCGAGCTTAAAAAGCAGGGGCATCAGGTTATTTTAGTATCGAGCGGCGCGGTAGCTGCTGGGCGCGAACAACTATTAAAACCCTGTGGCAGAAGCTTAATTGATAAACAAATGCTTGCTGCAATTGGACAAGGTCAACTTATTCATATTTGGCAGAGCTTGTTTGCTTTATATGGGGTAAATGTAGGGCAAATGCTGCTTACTCGCGCTGATGTAGACGACAGAGAGCGCTACCTTAATGCCCGCGATACACTCAATGCGTTATTAAATTACGACGTTGTGCCCATCATTAACGAAAATGACGCAGTCGCTACCAGTGAAATAAAAGTAGGCGACAACGATAATTTATCGGCACTTGTCGCTATTTTGGCTAATGCTAATAAATTATTGCTACTTACCGATCAAGAAGGGTTATTTACCAGCGATCCTCGCACAAATGCCGATGCCACCCTCATTGGCGAAGTAACACATATAAACGATGAGCTGCGCCAACTTGCTGGTGGCAGTGGTACAAACTTAGGTACTGGCGGCATGGCGACTAAACTGCAAGCCGCTGACATTGCAAGGCGCGCAGGCGTTGAAGTTATTATTGCTAAAGGCGCAGGTAAAAACGTTATTTTAAAATGCATGAGTGACGAGTTACCAGGCACGCGTTTTTTAAAACTCACCGCTCCAAAAGATGGCCGTAAAAAATGGTTACTAGCCGGGCCTAAAAGTACCGGCCAAATTGTTATAGATGCAGGTGCTATTACAGCGCTGCAAAATAAAGGCGCAAGCTTACTTGCTAAAGGCGTTACTAATGCATTTGGACGTTTTGAACGCGGTGATTTAATTGATTTAATAGATAATAAAAATCAAGTAATTGCACGGGGCTTAACGCGCTTTAGTAGTACCGAGGTAAATAAAATAAAGGGTGCGCACTCTAGTCAAATAGGCCTATTACTCGATTACGATAGTGGCGCAGAAGTACTTCATAGGGATGATATGGTATTGCTATAGAAGCACTTTTAGTAAATTAAATTACTTGAGTGTAATTCTCGCAGTATTACACTTTTTTGATTGTAAATTTGTGCTAAAATCTGGCTCCTTAAATTGTTGTAAGCAGAGCACAGAACATGAAATTAGTTCGTTGGTTTTTAGGTTGTATAATCTTATTCTTTAATTTTGTATTTACTCCTCGCAGTAAAAAGCGTGCAAGCGACGAGCAAGCACAGCTTGATCAGCAAACCTCACAATTTAAACTGTATCAATTTAAAGCATGCCCGTTTTGTGTAAAAGTACGTCGCGCTATTAAACGCGAAGGCTTAAACATAGAAACGCGTGATGCAAAAGACAATGAGCAATATCGTCAAGAGCTACTAGAGCAAGGCGGCAAAGTTAAAGTGCCTTGCCTGCGTATAGAGCAAAACGGCCAAGTACAATGGCTGTACGAATCAAACGATATTATTGCTTACTTAAACAAAGTAGCTGCATAAACCACTTTTACTATCTCACTTATTTAAAGAGAATATACCATGACAATTCGCACCCGTGTTGCCCCGTCGCCAACTGGTGACCCGCATCTTGGCACCGCTTATATCGCCTTATTTAACTACTGTTTTGCTAAACAACAAGGCGGTGAATTTGTACTTCGTATAGAAGATACAGACCAAGTACGTAGCACGCCAGAGTCTGAACTTGCGATTATGGATAGCCTACGTTGGTTAGGGCTTGAGTGGGATCATGGTCCTGATGTGGGTGGCGAATTTGGTCCTTACCGTCAATCTGAGCGTAGCGATTTATATAAAAAATACGCGCATCAGTTAGTTGACGATGGTAAAGCGTTTTACTGCTTTGCAACAAGCGAAGAGCTTGATCAAATGCGTGAAGAGCAAATGGCAGAAGGCCTACGCCCTAAATATGACGGTCGTGGTTTAAACCATACAGATGAAGAAATTAAAGCAAACTTAGCTGAAGGCAAACCTTACGTTATACGTATGAAAATCCCAAGCGAAGGCACATTTAAGTTTAACGACTACCTACGTGATGAAATTGAGATCCCGTGGGAAAACGTAGACATGCAAGTACTTTTAAAAGCAGATGGTTTTCCAACGTACTTTTTAGCGAACGTAGTTGATGACCACCATATGGAAATTAGCCATATTTTCCGTGGTGAAGAATGGATTAACTCAGCGCCTAAGCTATTAAAGCTTTATGAAGATTTTGGTTGGGAAGCGCCAGTACTTGGTCACTTACCGTTATTACGTAACCCAGATAAATCAAAGCTGTCTAAGCGTAAAAACCCAACGTCTATTAACTACTATAAAGAAATGGGCTACCTGCCAGAAGCCGTGCTTAACTATTTAGGCCGTATGGGTTGGTCAATGCCTGATGAGCGTGAAAAATTCACACTCAATGAAATGATTGAAAACTTCGACATGAAGCGCGTATCGCTTGGTGGTCCGGTATTCGACGTAGATAAATTAAGCTGGTTAAACGGCATGTGGATCCGCGAAAACCTAACCGACGAGCAGTTAATTCAGCGCTTTGTTGATTGGAAGTTTAATGGCGAAATGCTCGCTAAAATATTACCAGAAGTTAAAACTCGTATTAATACGCTGTCGGATATGGTTGAGCTTGCAGGGCACTTTGTAGGTGGTATTCCAACTTACGATCCTGCGCTATTAACAGCCGGCAAAGCAGACGAAAACGTGATTCGCCAAGCGCTACAATTTTTTGTATGGCAGCTTGAAGGTTTACGTAGCTTTGAAAAGCCCGCTATTTTTGCAATTGCAAAAGAAGTTGCAACATTCCACGAGCTTAAGATTAAAGACTTTTTAGAGCCAATATTTGTCGCAATTACTGGCAAAACGTCAAGTACGTCAGTGCTTGATGCAATGGAAATATTGGGGTCTGACTTATCACGTGCTCGTTTACGTGTTGCACTTGCTCATTTAGGTATTTCTAAAAAGCAGGCTAAAAATATAGAGCGTGCGTACCGCGAATACCCAAGTGCATAATTACTAAAATGCACTTATAAAAGCCGAGCTTATTAAGCTCGGCTTTTTTGTGTCAGATAGTTTTATATAAGGGTCTGTTGTTCTTTCAAGGTTAAATTTACAGCAGTCTGTTTGGTATTTAGGCAAGGCAGAGCCTATGCAGTGTGGTTATTCCCCATAAATGGGCGATAACGTAGCATTAATGCCAAACAGGCGCTGCCCAAAGGGTTCTTCCTAGGGGCTACTTACTCTTTGTTGCTCGGTTTTTACTTAGCCCACTAGGTTACAAATCTCGCGCCGCGATTAAATAGCCCCTAGTTTGAATGAATTTTAATCCGCAAAGAACAACAGACCCTAGTCTGATTGGCTATATATCATGGCGTTTTAGTCTCGTTTAAAAACGAAGTAAGACCCAGCCCAATGATACAATAAGACACATAAACAATATGGAGGCAGTATGATTGCAACCGTTAAAAACAAAGCTATTTTTAGCAGTAATACATTTTCGATAAACCTTGTTACTTACCCAACTAATCACAGCGTAATGAACCATATTGACCCTGTGCAGCAAGGGCGCTATTACAAGCTCAACTTTGTATTAGAAAAACCTAAAGCGGGTGGGGTATTTAAATGCTCAAAATGCATTATAAATTTATTTAATCGCGTGTATTTATTCAGACCCGATAAGTACGAACACAGCGTATCTAAAATCGAGTCTGGAAAGCGCGTACTACTTAGCTTTGCGCTTAATATATAATTTGCACTTTTACTTATTAATAGTCGTAGGCCTGTCCGGTGCATAAAACAGATAGGTCGCAATACGATACAGACGTTTCACTACAAGAATTAATAGTAAAAGCATTTCCGCCTCTGCGCATGGCATCAGCTTTAAGTAAATCAATTGCGTTTGATTTAGAGCGGTTATAGCTTACATTATTGTTACCCATACCGTCGCCATCACAGCTTTCACCTTCTATTCGGCCTAGGAGTGTAGCGCCACTTTCGTGTGCTTCTTGGTCGCTATAAAATTGCTGTAAATCTCTTTTATTAACGTAGGTGCCAATTTCTTGAGATAAAACGCCGTTGTCTATATCTGTATGATAAGTCATGCTTGAACAACCCGTTATTGTGGCGAGCACTGTTATTGCCGTTATAAAACGTAGCATATTTATTAGTCCCTTAATTTATTATTTGAAATAGTAAATTACTAACAAAATCAAATGCGGGCAATGTTTACTACTAAGTAAATTGTTAGCATTTGTAAATGTATTTAGATTTTATTGAGCATCGGGTAAGTAAACAAAAAGAAGTGGCAAACATTAACCAACCAATGGCATAAAATAGCCCACTCTAAGCGCTGCGTTTTATAAAAAACATAGCCATACCCCAAGCCGGCAATAAATGAAACCAATACATAGTTAATTCCTCCAGCAAAATGTGCCAAAGCAAAAATACCTGCAGTAATTACAGGGGCAAGTATTGCTAAACGGGTCGGTGTAATTATTTTGCTAAGCTTAGTTTGTAGTAAACCTCGAAATAAAGCTTCCTCGGCAACACAGGTAAATAAAAGATTAATAGCAATAAAGGCTAACCAAAAGCCAGGAACCTTAGGGTTGAAGCTTACAAGTCCAAGCATTAAAGCCGCAGTGAGCGTAGCTAAAACAGTAGCAATAACTATTAAAATGGGTTGTTTAACGTTTAATGGGCCCGCTTTATTAGAGTCTGCTTTTAAAGCTTTTTTATTCGAATAAAAGTAAGCACAAAGAAATAAACCCGCCATAGCTTTATCAAAATTAGCATAAAGGGTAAATGCAATCGCATCGCTTGTAATACGCTCGTTTATAACAATAGGGAGGTTATTAAAACCAGGCATCCAATGAAGTGCTAATGCCAATGAGGAAACTATAAAAACAGTACTTAAAGTAGCGCGTATTATTGCCTGCTTTGTATTTAGCGCACAGTAGTATAAAACAACGTAAAGCCCGGTTAACAGCAGGGCATATAAATTTATATAACCTTGAAAATATGCACTTACAACACTTAAAGCTAGTAAGTAGTGCCAAAGGGGTTGCCGCATTATTGATATTTTGCAGTACGGAAAAACACATATAATTGATAGCGCTAATAAATAAAAGGTCATTGTTTTTTATTGCTCTGTTTTATTTAGCAACTAATCTAACAGATTCGACCTCTCAGTATTTTTTTTCTGGTAATATAGATAGGTTATAAGCAGTTTAAGCAGTGAACAAACTATGTTAAGTCCTTTTTTTCAGCAGCATGCTGATTATGTTTCTATCTCTCGTGAGCAAGGTTGTCGATTCGCTAAATGCGTTGCTGACGATTACAATCCACTTCACGACAAAGATGCCAAAAAGTTTTGCGCGCCAGGAGACTTACTTTTTTCATTGGTACTAGACCGCTACGGTATTAGTGAACAAATGGAATTTACTTTTGCCGGTATGGTTGATGAAAACACCAAACTTAACTTCCCTGAAGGGGCTGATGAGTTTGATGTAACCAATGGCGAAAAAGTTATTTTAAAGGTAAAGCGCAAAGGTAAAACCAGCCAATGCCCAGCACTGACTAATAGCCTAATAAAAAATTATGTTGAGTTTTCTGGTACTACTTTCCCGCATGTAATTATTCCATTAATGGGTAAGCAAGAGGTAATGATTAACCCTGCTCGCCCAATGATCATTTACGAATCAATGCTTATCAACCTTGATAATCTTGATATTACAGCACCAGAACTTGAGTTTGCAGAGCCAAGTTTTGAATATGCAGGCAAACGCGGAAAAATCACACTACGTTTTAACCTGTTAGAAAACGGCGTTAAAGTGGGTAGTGGTGAAAAGCATATGGTAGTTTCGGGTATTCGCGAATACTGCCAAGCAACAGTTGACGATTTAATAGCGTTTTACAACGAGCGTAAAGCGACACTAAAGCCAGCTTAAAGCTACATAAAATTATAAAAGGCGCTAAATACAGCTGTTATTTAGCGCCTTTTTTATTGTTTTAGCGCTAAAGTGAAAGTGAGCAACCACGATTAAATACTTTTCTGGACTGGTTAATTTACGCAGTACAGTAATATGCGTACAATAGCGCTCTTTGTTATTTTAAAGCTAAGCCTATGTCTGCCACTACGTTCTCATCACTTAATCTCGACCCGTTATTATTAACAGCGATTGAGCAAAATAATTACACTCAACCTACCGCAATTCAGATTAAAACTATTCCGCCTATTTTAGCCGGAAGTGATGTAATGGGCAGCGCGCAAACAGGTACGGGTAAAACTGCCGCCTTTGTTTTACCTTTATTACATAAGCTTTTAAATACCCCTAAAAAAGATGAGCAAGGCCTTGCACGTGTAGTCATTTTAACGCCAACCCGTGAGCTTGCTCAGCAAGTATTTGCAAGCTTTGAAAAGTACGCACAAGGCACTAATATCAATGGCGCTTTAGCCTATGGTGGCGCAAGTATTGGCCCTCAAATAAAAGCACTTAAAACAGCGCAAGTTATAGTGGCAACACCTGGGCGTTTGCTTGATCATATAGTTAAAGGCAGTGTGGTACTTTCAAGTGTAGACTCCTTAGTGTTTGACGAAGCTGACCGCATGCTTGATATGGGCTTTATTGATGAAATAAGACGCATATTGCGCCATATTCCAGGCGATCGCCAAACTTTACTATTTTCAGCTACGTTTGATGACAGCGTGTTTGAACTCAGTAAAAAGTTACTTAAAAACCCAGAACTAATTGAAGTTGATAAACGTAACTCAGCCGCGGTTGAAGTAGAGCAAGTTATTTACGCTGTAGATGAGGATCGTAAGCGCGAACTTGTATCGCACATGATTGGTATGAAAAACTGGCGCCAAGTGCTTATTTTTACTCGCACAAAACAAATGGCTGATCAGCTTGCTAAAGAAATGTGTAAAGACGGTTTAAAAACCGAATCAATCCATGGTGACAAATCGCAAGGCGCACGCGACCGTGCATTGCAAAACTTTAAAGAAGGTATTACACGCGTACTTGTTGCAACCGATGTAGCTGCGCGTGGTTTAGATATTTCTACACTTAGATACGTAATTAACTTTGAACTACCGTACATTGCCGAGGATTACGTGCACCGTATTGGCCGTACAGGTCGTGCTGGCGAACAAGGACTTGCTATGTCGCTGGTAAGTCTTGATGAGCAATGGCTGCTAGAAGAAATTGAAGTACTACTCGATACGCGTTTAACGCCGCAGTGGTTAGAAGGTTACGAGCCAGATCCTAATAAAAAGCCAAAAGATAATCGTAAAAATACTAACAAGTCGCGAAAAGATCGCGATAAAAAACGCATCACTGGTAAAAGAGAGCCAAGCAGACGTCGTAAATAATAGCTTTTACTTTGCTTTTTTGCCTATACTGGAGCTACTAAATAGCCGAGGTAAAGCAATGTTTGAAATTGATCAATGGGCATTTTCTGGTATTGATGGCCAAATATCTTTGCATAAATGGCAAAAAACAATCGACCTTATAACGGGGCTTTTTTCAGCCCCGTCTGGTTATATAGTTCAGGCAACAAGCAAAGGCTATCGCGTTGTTATTAGAAGTAACGAAGGTGGCTCTAACTTTGAGACCAATCCTATACTTCCTCCTCAAACACCTCTGTTTTGTCGGTACGTTGCTGAAACTAAAAATATTTTATATGTTAATGATGCAAGCAATAACGATGCATGGAACACCCTACCAGAAGTAGTTGAAGATGGTGTTGAATCCTACCTAGGTTTACCTATTCATTGGCCTGAAGGCGAAGTATTTGGCACGCTATGCTTAAAAGACACTCAGAAAACAAGCTATACCGATGAATATTTTGAACTCATAGAACAACTACGTGATTTGATTGAAGACGACCTAGCGCTTGTGTATAGCTATGAGCAAATGCGCGAAATAGCCATGTTAGACTCATTAACAAATATTTATAATCGCCGAGCACTTAACTTATTAGCCCAGCAAAAACTTAACTTAGCGCTACGTTTAGGCTTTGACGTGTGTTGTTTGTTTATTGATATAAACGACTTTAAAAAATTAAACGACACCTGCGGACATGAAGTGGGCGACAAAGCATTAATTATATTGGCAGATACGTTAAAAACGCATTTAAGAGATGCGGATATAGTAGGGCGCTTAGGTGGTGATGAGTTTGTTGCAGTAATGCAAGTAAGCGATAAAAGTAAGGTTAACTACATCATGGATAAAATATCCTCTGAGTACTCAAAAGCCTTACTCAAAGAGGAGGTTTGCGATTTATCGCTTAGTATTGGTTATAGTTTTACTAATAAACAAAAGCAGCCCTTTGAAGCGCTATTAAATGATGCAGACCAGGCAATGTATAAAAACAAACAAGCGTACAAGCTCGCTAAAAAAGCCGCAGAATAGAAAATGTAATTATTTAACCCCTACACATTTAATTGTTATATTAGATTAAAGTGATTTAATATGAATTGATGTTTAAGGGTTTATTTTTTAGTGTGTAATTTGAGAGCCTATAGTAGCTAAAAGCTATTACTTATAAGGATGTAATATGACAGACATGGATAAAAAAAAGGTATGCGGCATTGTAATGCCAATATCTAGCACTGATGATTGTAATGAAACACATTGGTCAGAAGTGCTAAATATACTCTCTGACGCGATAGATGAAGCCGGTTTTGAAGGGAATTTAGTTAGTAACGCTGATGATGTTGGTATTATCCACAAAAGAATTATTCAGAATCTCTACGATAATCCAATAGTAGTCTGCGATGTAAGCTGTAAAAACCCAAATGTAATGTTTGAGCTGGGTTTGCGTTTAGCTTTCGATAAACCAACTATTATAATTAAAGATGACGAGACCTCTTACTCTTTTGATACCTCTGCAATTGAGCATTTAGAATACCCTCGAGATCTCAGGTTTAGTCAAGTTGTCGAATTTAAAAAGAAACTGGCAGATAAAATATCTGCTACATATAAAAAATCTACAACAGATAGTAATTATACGACTTTCTTGAAACATTTTGGTGAGTTTAAAGTCGCTAAAATTGATCAAAAAGAGGTTTCTGGACAGGAATATATACTTGAAGAGTTAAAAACTCTTAGGCGGTCAATAAACCGTCTGGATAGATCTGGAGGTTTTAGTAAGTACGAAAGGAATAATCAAGATTCAGATATAGATATTTGTTTAGGGCATCGCGACAGTTCAGATATTAAAGCATATGTGAGTACATTGGTAGACCATCCCGGTTTAAAAAATGTAGGTATGGTTGAGGTTAGTGACGAACACTATCATTTAGTTGCGAATGTAAAAAATGATTTTTCTGTAGAAGCAGCCCAAGATGCAATTGAAAGTCTTGTTGGTAAGAAAATGATGCGTAATCGTACTAAAAATACTTCCGTTCGAGGTAAATTACACGGAACTCCAAGGATCTAAGCCTTACTTTTTTCGGTTCTAGCTTTATACATAAAAAAGCAAGCCATTAGGCTTGCCAAGAAGGGTGTGAATTTTTTTAAGCCCTAAGCTATTAGCTTTTCAGCTAGATTTAATTCCATTGTTGCCTTTAATAAACGGTATAAGTTAATTGACGCGTCAATTTCTTCTTTACGGTTTGTTAAGCTTTCAATATTTAATCCCAGCGGCACATCTAAATGCGCACAGCTTTTAATTATTAAGTCGAGGTTTTCGCGGCAAATACGCACTGATTCGCTTAATGTATTGTCTGCATCAAGCATGCGCCATTTTGTAGCTTCTGGCACTGAAATACCCAACCACTTCATAAAGTCTAAGGTTTTTTCGCCGCCGCACGGGGTAAACGTTAATATAATACGTTGTGGTGTAATATCTTGTGCTTTACATGTACGCGCGTAACTAGTAATTAGCTCTATAGTCGCTTGTGCGTCGTAAACAGCTTGCGATATAAAAAACTGACAACCTTGTGCTGTTTTTTCTATTAATCGTTCGTGCTCATTTCGTTTGCTTAAATGGCGCTCAGCAATAGTAACGCCACCTAAAAAGAAATCATCTGATTGCTCAGCCAATGCTTTATATGCATCTGGCAGGCTTAACTTTATATCGCCTACCGATGACGGGCTACCTACTAAAACTACATTTTGTAAATCGTAGTCGTTTTTAGTTTCACTTAACCAATCTTTAAATTCGCCCACGCCACGCTGCGCCACACTTTTATAAGTAATTACATCTTGTGCAGATAAATTACGAATTAAATGGCTGTATTCACGCGGATCAACGGTTTGTTTAAACGCAAATGGACGGTCTTGATTAGTTCGGCTGCTTTCGTCTTGAATGTCGTAAATTATCACGCCGTCGTATTCAATTTCGTGTAAGCGACCTAATAGCTTTTCTGCAATGGTTTTTAATTGCGCTTTATCGGTGCCAATTTTAGGCGGGGTAGTACCAATAAGATAAACACCTTGGTTGGTGTCCACTATCTTCTCTTTTAGTGATAAAGCCATAATCCTCATTCCAGCTAAGTTTGTTTTGATGGATTTAATATAGCAGCCATTTAGACGTCTAGATAGATTTATTTAGTGAAAGTTTTTCAACTAACATGATGTTTATTCATAGTACTTGTTCCCATAATTTATAATTGACACAGTTGTTTACATAATAAATTCCCTTTGGGCTCTTATATTTATTGGCTTTGGGGCATAATTAAAGAGTTAAATCTGACAACAAATTTGCTCAATTTAAAAAGGGACAACAATGAAATTTAAATTATTAGCAACCAGCTTAGCGGTATCGCTGGCGTTAACAGGTTGCGCCATGCAACAAAACCAAAGCACGCAAACAACAGCACAACAAGAACAAGTAAATAAAGCTGATGACCGTGTTTTCTCGCAAGATTATTTAATTGAAGAGCTAGAAAACGGCTTACGTGTCATGGTTGTTAAAACCGACTACCCTGATGTAGTGTCGCTGCAAATTCCGGTATCGGTTGGGTCGCGTAACGAAGTTGAAGAGGGCAAAACAGGCTTTGCTCACTTTTTTGAACACATGATGTTTAAAGGCTCACAAAAATACCCTGAAGATGTGTACTCAGACATATTAAAAAATTCAGGTGTTGATAACCGCGCTTATACAACAAACGATTTTACAAACTACCATTTAAACTTTTCAAAGCAGCATCTTGATAAAGTACTTGAGCTTGAAGCTGATATTTTTCAAAACTTAACTTACACCGAAGAGCAATTTAGAACAGAAGCACAAACGGTAAAAGGTGAGTACTTAAAAAACAACGCGAGCCCAATTCGTAAATTATTAAGCGCTGTACGCGAAGAGGCGTTTGATAAGCACACGTATAAACACACCACTATGGGCTTTTTTAAAGACATAGAAGCTATGCCTGATCAAATGGCCTATGGTAAAGAATTTTTTGCTAAGTTTTATAAGCCTGAGTATGTGTCACTTGTTATTGTGGGCGATGTAGACCCGCAAGCAACAATGGCAATGGTTAAAAAGCATTGGGGCAGCTGGAAAAAGGGTAACTATATTGCTGACATTAAAGCAGAGCCTGTGCAACAAGCACCAAAATATTTGCACCAGCAAGATGAAGCGCTACCAGGTCATTGGTTACTTGTATCGTACAAAGGCGCTGCGTGGGAGCCTGCTAAAAAAGACAGAGCGGCGCTTGATTTAATCTCACAGCTTTATTTTTCAAGTAATTCAGATTTATATCAAGAGCTAGTGGTCGACAAACAAATTGCCAGCCAAATGTTTACCTATAACCCAGAGACTAAAGATCCGGGTTTATTACACGTATTTGTTAAAGTAGAAAACGCAGACGATTTAGCCACTGCACGCGATGCCATTAACCGAACTTATGCAAAAGCACGCACTGAGCTTGTTGATGAGCAAAAGCTGAGTGATTTAAAATCGAACCTTAAATACAGCTTTATTAATGGTTTAGATTCGTCGCAAGCGATTGCATCAACCCTTGCCAGCTACATGCATTTTAAGCGCGATCCTGAGGTTATAAACCAGCTGTATAAATCGGCAGATAACATCACCAGCGCAGATATTAAAGCCGTTGCTAATAAATACTTTACTGATAACGCACGTACCACATTAACAATGTCGGCACTTGATGAAGCGCCAAGTTTTGAGCAAGAAGTTGATTTAAATGCGCTTACTGCAAAGCTTAAACAAGCACCTGCGGCTCCTGTATTTAAAGTACTTGATAAAACCAATAGCTCGCCATTAATTGATGTTAACTTTTTATTCAATACCGGTGCGGCTGCCGACCCTCAAGGCAAAAAAGGCGTTGCTGCGTTAACTGCGGCTATGCTTGCACAAGGTGGCTCAGAGGCGACAAGCTATAAAGATATTCAAAAAGCACTTTATCCGCTTGCGGGTAGCTTTGGTTATCAAATAGATAAAGAAATGCTGTCGTTTCAAGGACGTATTCATAAAGATAACGCGTCGCAGTGGTATACACTTGTGAGCGATCAATTACTAAACCCAGGCTTTAGAGAGGATGACTTTAAACGCCTCAAAAAAGAAATGATCGACGGTATTAAGTCAGGCTTAAAAGCATCTAACGATGAAGAGCTAGGCAAAGAAGTGCTATACAGCGCGCTTTACAAAAATCATCCTTATGAAAGCTACAACTACGGTGATATTTCTGATTTAGAAGCGTTGACGCTGGATGACGTTAAAGCATTTTATAACAGCGAGCTTACGCAATCTAAACTCACGGTTGGCTTAATTGGGGCTGTGCCTGCAAAACTTAAAGCTAAAATGATGAGCGATTTTGCAACGCTACCAAAAGGTGATCAAAGCCGTTTAAGTATTCCTGATGCACCAGCGCTTAAAGGTCATCATGCAACTATTGTAGAAAAGTCGGCGCAATCGACTGCGGTATCGTTTGGTTTTCCTATTGATACAATAAGAAGTAGCGAAGACTGGACAGCACTTTGGCTTGTGCGTTCGTACTTTGGTGAGCACCGTAGTTCTAACAGCTTTTTGTATGAGCGCATTCGTGAAACCCGCGGCATGAACTACGGCGATTACGCATACATTGAATACTTTCCACGTGGTATGTTTCAAACCAAGCCTGATGCAAACCTAGGGCGCTCTGAGCAAATATTTCAAGTGTGGTTACGCCCACTTCGCTCTAATAACGATGCGCACTTTGCAACTCGTACGGCTTTATTTGAGCTAGATAAGCTAATTAAAAATGCTATGAGCGAAGATGACTTTGAAGCCACGCGTAACTTTTTAATTAACTTTGTACCGCAAATGGTTGCAAGTCAAAACCGCCAATTAGGTTACGCACTTGATAGCGAATTTTACAACACAGATAGCTTTGTAAGTTACGTAACTAACAAACTTAAAACGCTAAGCGTTGCTGATGTAAATCGCGTTATTAAAGAAAACCTACAAACAGACAACGTTCAATATGTGTTTATAACCGCAGACGGCGCTGATATGCAAAAACGTTTAGCGTCTGAGCAAACATCACCAATGGTTTACAATACCGATAAACCTGCCGAATTAGTGGCTGAAGATAAAGTAATTGCTGATTACAAATTAGCAATTCCTGCAAAAAATATTGAAGTGATGAAAGTTGATAAAGTATTTCAATGAAGGTTTAAATAGTTATATAAGTTAAGATAATTAAAATGCCCCATATATTGGGGCATTTTTTATGGTATTGGATATAGTATTGAACCAATTTTTACACCTAACCCAAAAAGTATCATTGCACTTATTATTACAACTAAAGTGATGTGGCCACGTAGCTCTTTCGACTCATATTTTGACATTGCTGCAGCTCCTTATTTCATAATAAAAAAAACAGTTATCATGCCTAATATGAAGCTGACTACTGATGACAATGCTAACACCGTGGTTATAGTGTGCTTGTTTAAAGTTGTTGCACCACCGAGAGGTGTTGTATCTTCATCAAGCTTAATTAATTTACCCTGGCGTACTTCTAAAACCGCGCATAAAGCCATTGTGGTTTCTTTTGATGCCGCGCCTTCTTTTTCTACCCGTTGGATTGTTCTCAAGCTTACATCGCAGGCATCGGCAAGTTGCTGTTGCGTCCAATTAAATTGCTGCCTAAGTTCTTTTATTGTTTTAGGATTAAGTTGCATTTTAAAATTTCCTAATCAAGAATTCTAAAATTATAATTAGCAAGTAGCCACCAACTAGGCCTCCAAAAAAGCAGCCAAAAAGCACTTTTAACGAAGTTTTTGGGTTATTTAATAATGATGATTGTTCATAACTTTTTATAAATTGGCCATTTTTATAAAGTGAGCACTCTAACCTGCCAGTTAAAATATTACGCATTTCAAACATTACTTTAAAATCATTGTCACCAATATTAAATTGATGGCCACTGTGAATCCTTTGGTTACGCTTATTACTTATAAGTTCATCATTTACGTATACTTCTTCTTTCCCTGTAAAGTAGCTACCAAAACACGCTATTTGATTATCGCCATCTTGAAAGTAAAATTTGTAACCTAATTTTCTTGTATTTAATACATCGTTTTTCATCATCGTTATCCTTGTTGAGTTGATGATGCTAATTTAGCGTTTGTTTTTGTTATTTACGCCGTCAGCTGTACGCCAGTATGTATTTTGGCATATGACAGGTGAACTGTCATATGTTGTTAGCTTTTGATTTTTATTAATTTATTATATTTTAAGTATGTATTGGAAATTTTAGCAACTGTCGTATAGCTTAATCTAAAAAGTGGGTACGTATTTAAAATATCATTTCTGGTTGCTAGGGCGTGTTGAACTCTGTGGATTGAAATTTGTTCAATCTAGGGGCGATTTAATCGCGGCGCGAGGTTTGTAACCTAGTGGGCTCGATAACTGCTCCTGCGTTATTCTACTGACTTACATCCCTGTAAGAATAAGTAAAAACCGAACAAAGCTTCCGCGTCCTGCTCACGCCTCTTATCTACATCCGTGTAGGCAACAAAGAGTTAATCGCCCCTAGAAAGAACCCAGAGGGCAGCGCATGTTTGGTCTTTATGCTGCGTTATCGCCCATTAATGGGGAATAACCACACTACATAGGCTCTGCCTTGCCTAAAAACCAAACATACTGCTGCAAACCCAATCACCAAAGGTCAACACGCCCTAGTTATATCTAATAACCAGAACAAATAACTAAGGGATTAACACCTTAGGCTTTAAATCCGTTAGACTTGGGAAAAGGCTATTTTATATCAACTTAAGGCAGTGCAGTATTATGCGTCATGCAATTTGGCAACAGCTTCGCGAAGAAGCTAACGATGTAGTAACACGTGAACCATTATTAGCAAGTCATGTTTATTCATGCATTTTGAATCATGATTGTTTAGGTTCGGCATTGAGCTTTATTGTTGCTAATAAGTTGGCTGATGCGGTGGTATCGGCATTCACTATCCGAGAGCTGTTCGATCAAGCATTTGTAAAATGTGACCGTATGCTCTCGTTTGTTGCTGAGGATATTAAAGCGGTAAAAGACCGCGACCCTGCATCAGAAACCTATCTTACGGTTATATTAAATCTAAAAGGTTTTCATGCTATTCAGGCGCACCGTTTGGCTAATTGCTTGTGGCAACAAAACCGCAAAGAGCTAGCGCGCTTTATTCAAAGCCGTAACTCTGAAGTGTTTGGGGTCGATATTCACCCAGCATGTAAAGTGGGTAAAGGCATTATGTTTGACCACGCAACCGGTATTGTTATTGGTGAAACAGCGGTAATTGAAGATAATGTATCAATTTTGCAATCTGTAACGCTTGGCGGTACAGGCAATGAGCAGGGTGATCGTCATCCCAAAATTAGAGCGGGCGTATTAATTGGCGCCGGCGCTAAAGTACTTGGTAATATTGAAGTAGGTGAGGGCGCACGAATTGGTGCGGGCTCAGTTGTACTTAGCAATGTTCCACCACACACAACCGCTGTTGGCGTGCCCGCTAAAATTATTGGTCGACCGGATTGTGAGTGTCCGGCGCAAAGTATGAACCAAAACTTTTTAGCAAATCCTGAGCCTGAAAACGAATCGCACACGAGTGCAATGCTATAAGTAATTAAAAATAATAAAACTTAAAAGGAATTAACATGAACAAGAATAGTTTATTGGCTCTAGGGATTGGGTTTATTGCGGGTGTAGGTTTAACTTGGAGCTACTTTAATGCAGCTTCAAGTCATCCAGAATCTGTTAAGTCGCAGCCAAGTTATGAAAAACAGCAAAAGCTTCATACTGGACAACAAAGTAATGAGGTATTAAGTAATGCAGACTCTGCAGTACCTGAGCAAGTCGCTAGTATAGAGCCCGCTGAAGAGACGCCTCCAACCTATTCAGAAACCCAAATGCTTGATGAGCTACCTTTAGAAGAGCAAGTAACTCAGCTTAAGCAGCAACTTGCTGAGCAGAAAGCGACAGTTAAAAGCATTTTAAAGCAAATGAGAGGTCCTTCAGATTTTGAGAAGATTTTACGTGATAAATTTGAAAAGCAAACGCGTGACGAAGAATGGGCTTATCGTACTGAAATGGCATTACAAGATTTTTTATTAACAGCTGATTTAGCGATTATACCCGATGTTGTTAGCGCAAAATGTAAAACGACGATATGTGAATTTGAACTTGCCGCACCCGCTGATAACGACACATTTGATAATTCTCAATGGCGAGAGCTAAACGACGAGTTGATGAAGCAAGAGTTTTGGCAACAATTTAAAAGCACTACCTCCACATCAAGCGATAGCGAGCTTAAATTGTTGCTAAGTACAGAGTTTTAAGTAATACCAACTTTATGTAACAGGTATAACCTGTGATTCTATAGAGCCATCAACGAGCTCTGTAATCAAAACATCGCCTGTTTTAATTTGCCCCACAGATTTAACCACTTTGCCTTGTTGTGTTTTAGTGATGCTATAGCCGCGCGCTAAAACATTAAGCGGACTTACTGAATCTAACCTGCTTGCTTGCAGTGCTAAGCTATTATTCGCTTGCTGTAACTGATGTTGTATAGCTTGGTTTAGCCTAGCTTGTAATTGCGAAAGTTGATGGCTTGCTGTAGCGAGTTTTTTATCGGGTGATTGGCGCATTAAACGCGGCGTTAAGTTATTGAGTGTGCGTTCTTGTTGGTATAAACGATTACGCATCGCCTGTTGCAGCGCAATGCTTAGCTCATCCAAACGTTGTGATTTTTGATTAAGCTGATTACGCGGATGACATAAATTAAGGCGGTGTTGTAACTGCGTTGCTAGTGCGCGCTTGTCGGCAATGCCGTGCTTAAACGCGTTAGATAAACGATTAACTAATTGCGTTACTTTGTTGTGTAACTCTTGCGTATTAGGGCTTACAAGCTCAGCTGCGGCTGATGGAGTCGCTGCACGAACATCAGCAACGTAATCGCTAATAGTGGTATCTATTTCGTGGCCTACCGCACTTACTATCGGTAATTCACTTTTGAAAATAGCGCGGGCGAGCTGTTCGTGATTAAAACACCATAAATCTTCAAGTGATCCGCCGCCTCGCCCTAAAATAAGTACGTCTACTTCATCACGTGTGTTGGCTAATTCAATTTGGTTAATTAAATGCACGTGCGCTTCTTTGCCTTGTACCATAGCAGGGTAAATGATGACTTCTAGCTGCGGTGCACGGCGTTTGAGTACCGTTAAAATATCTTTTATAGCAGCGCCGGTTGCTGAGGTAATAACACCAATGCGATTAATATTTTGGGGTAATGGCTGTTTGTGAGCAGAGCTAAATAATCCTTCGGCGGCTAAACGCATTTTAAGCGCATCAAATTCTTGTTTTAGCTGACCTTCGCCTGCGGGTTCCATATGCTCAACAATAAGCTGGTAGTCACCGCGAGGTTCATAAAGCGATACACGCGCTTTTACTGTAACTTGTGCGCCATTTACAGGGCGGTAGCTTTGGTTGCGATTATTGCCTCGCCACATTGCGGCTTTAATTTGTGCTTTATCGTCTTTTAACGAAAAGTACCAATGTCCAGATGCAGGGGTAATAAAGTTAGAAATTTCGCCCGTGAGCACTAAAGATGCAAAACCTTGCTCAAGGATTGTGCGAATTTCTCTATTAAGGCGTGAAACGGTGTAAACCGCCTGCGAAGGCTTCGAAAACATAAAAAACAACCTAAAACTATTTATTGCACTACTTTATCATAAATATTTGCTAAATATTATTTACTCATGGCAACAACGCTGTTAAAATTTGGCCGCAATTCCTTATCTTAGATCCACATGTGAGAAGTTGCCAAAATGCTTAGAATCGCTAAAGAAGCTCTTACCTTTGATGACGTACTTTTAGTACCTGGTCATTCTACTGTTTTGCCACACACGGCAAATATTTCAACTCGCTTAACGCGTGGTATCAAACTTAACTTGCCGCTTATTTCAGCATCTATGGATACTGTTACAGAAGCTCGTTTAGCTATTGCCCTTGCGCAAGAAGGTGGTCTTGGTTTTATTCATAAAAACATGACTATTGAAGAACAAGCGAAAAACGTACGTAAAGTTAAAACCTACGAAGCAGGTATTGTTTCATACCCTGTAACGGTTACTGCCGATTTAACAATTGCAGATGCAATTGAGCTTTCGCACGAAAAAGGTTTTTCAGGCTTTCCAGTTACCGATAGCGACAATGTACTTGTTGGTATTGTAACTAGCCGTGACATGCGTTTTGAAACTAAGCTTGAACAGCCTGTTTCTACCGTTATGACTAAAAAAGAAAAGCTTGTTACCGTTAAAGAAGGCGCAGCTCGCGAAGAAATTTTAGGCTTAATGCACGAACACCGCATTGAAAAAATCCTTGTTGTTGATGACGCTTTTAAACTTAAAGGCATGATAACAGTAAAAGATTACCAAAAAGCCCAAGACAAACCAGACGCATGTAAAGACGACCAAGGTCGTTTACGTGTAGGTGCTGCTGTAAGTGTTGGTGCTGGTACTGATGAGCGTATTGCTGCATTAGTAGAAGCGGGTATTGATGTTTTACTTATCGATACATCGCATGGTCATTCTCAAGGTGTTATTGACCGTGTTACTAAAACTCGCAAAGAGTACCCAGACTTACAAATTATTGCCGGTAACATAGCTACAGCAGAAGGTGCGATTGCACTTGCAGACGCTGGCGCCGACGCAGTTAAAGTAGGTATAGGCCCAGGTTCTATCTGTACTACACGTATTGTTACCGGTTGTGGCGTTCCACAAATTACCGCTATTTCAGATGCTGTTGAAGGCTTAAAAGGTCGCGACATTCCTGTAATTGCTGATGGCGGCATTCGTTTTTCTGGCGATATTGTTAAGGCACTTGTTGCTGGTGCATCGTGTGTAATGGTGGGTTCTCTTCTCGCTGGTACAGAAGAAGCACCAGGTGAAGTTGAATTATACCAAGGTCGTTACTACAAGTCTTACCGTGGTATGGGCTCATTGGGCGCGATGGATCAAAAAGAAGGTTCATCAGATCGTTACTTCCAAAAATCAAACGAAGCAGACAAGTTAGTACCTGAAGGTATTGAAGGTCGCGTAGCTTACAAAGGTCCAATTGCAACGATTATTCATCAGCAAGTAGGTGGCTTACGTAGTGCTATGGGTTTAACGGGTTGTGCAACAATTGAAGAGCTTAATACAAAACCACAGTTTGTACGCGTTACTTCAGCGGGTATGGGTGAATCGCACGTACACGATGTGCAAATCACTAAAGAAGCACCAAATTACCGCTTAGGTTAAGCAGCGTAATTAATTTAATATACTGGGCTTGCTTTGCAAGCCCTCTTTTTAGTCGTTTACATTAACAAATGACATTTAGCATCAGACTTTACGAGATACTCCATGAGCAAAGATATTCACGATTCACGAATTCTCATTTTAGACTTTGGTTCACAATACACGCAATTAATCGCGCGCCGTATCCGCGAAATTGGTGTTTACTGTGAGCTATGGGCATGGGATGTGACTGAAGAGCAAATCCGCGAGTTCAACCCACAAGGTATTATTCTTTCTGGTGGCCCAGAATCAACAACACTTGAAAACAGCCCGCGCGCTCCAGAGTACGTATTTAATGCAGGCGTGCCTGTGTTAGGCATTTGTTATGGCATGCAAACAATGGCTGCTCAACTAGGTGGTAGTGTACACAGCTCTGATAAAAAAGAGTTTGGTTACGCACAAGTTGAAAAAGTAGGTAATTGTGCATTGTTTGATGCAATTGAAGATCATATTACCGATGGTGGCAACGGCATACTCGACGTATGGATGAGTCATGGCGACAAAGTAATGGATATTCCAGCTGGTTTTGCAACAACAGCTAAAACATCTACTTGTCCACATGCTGCAATGTCTAACGAAGAAAAACGTTTTTATGGCGTACAGTTTCACCCGGAAGTAACGCACACGCATCAAGGTCAGCGCTTATTAGAGCGTTTTGCTATTGATATTTGTGGCTGTGAAAAATTGTGGACTGCAGCAAAAATTATCGATGATGCTATCGAGCGTATTAAAGAAACCGTTGGCGATGACGAAGTTATTTTAGGTCTTTCTGGCGGTGTTGATTCATCGGTAGTGGCTATGCTTATTCACCGTGCAATTGGCGAAAGGCTAACATGTGTATTTGTTGATAATGGTTTACTTCGTTTAAACGAAGGCCAGCAAGTAATGGACATGTTTGGTAATAAATTTGGTTTAAACATTGTTAAAGTTGAAGCTGAAGAGCAGTTTTTAAATGACCTTGCAGGTAAGTCAGACCCAGAAGATAAGCGTAAAGCCATTGGCCACACGTTTATTAATGTATTTGATGAACAAGCTAAAAAGCTTAAAAATGCAAAATGGTTAGCGCAAGGTACTATCTACCCAGACGTAATTGAATCAGCGGCATCTGCAACTGGTAAAGCGCATGTTATTAAATCTCACCACAATGTGGGCGGGTTACCAGATGACATGAAAATGGGTCTTGTTGAGCCATTACGTGAGTTATTTAAAGACGAAGTACGTAAAATTGGCCTAGAGCTAGGTTTACCGTACGACATGCTTTATCGTCATCCTTTCCCTGGACCTGGTTTAGGTGTTCGTGTACTTGGCGAAATCAAAAAAGAATACTGTGATTTATTACGCCGCGCTGATGCGATTTTCATCGAAGAGCTTCACAAAGCTGAGCTTTACCATAAAGTAAGCCAAGCGTTTACTGTATTCTTACCTGTTAAATCGGTAGGGGTTATGGGCGATGCACGTAAGTACGATTGGGTTGTATCACTTCGTTGTGTGGAAACAATCGACTTTATGACAGCGCGCTGGTCACATTTACCTTATGAGTTTTTAGGTGTGGTATCAAACCGTATCATTAATGAAATAGACGGTATTTCTCGTGTTGTTTACGATATTTCAGGTAAACCACCTGCAACTATCGAATGGGAATAATTAATTTTAGTTTTAATTAACTAATTTTAAGTGATTAAAAAACGGCGAATTAGCATGCTAATTCGCCGTTTTGTTTATTTAAAAAGCAGTTAAACTAAAAGAGTGATTTTTCTCTTTACCTTTGGCGAAACTTCTCTATAATTCGTCGTCATTGCAGGGGCGTAGTTCCAATTGGTAGAACAGCGGTCTCCAAAACCGATGGTTGGGAGTTCGAATCTCTCCGCCCCTGCCATTTCTTCTTTACATCGTTTTTATTACTTCTTATATTGTTCAAATGTCTAATCTACTGAGTTGTTATGCATCCACGTTACGCAGCTATTTTTGATATAGAAAATCTTGAACTCAATCAACATTATTGTCCTCAAGCAAATGATCAAGCTAATACTTTATCGCAAAGCACGATAGCTAGTTCTTTAACGCTAAATGAGCAACTACTTGCAGACATTAAACTCAGTGCAGAACCTATTATTATAAATAGCGTTGTACAGGGCAGTGAGATTCAATTAAACGACAATAAGCTTACATTGCCAACCCCACAGCTCAACGCCTCTGAGAAGCGTGCTTTATGGGCTTTAATGAGTGAACACCTTGATAAACTTTAAATCAGTAGATGAAACTGCAATACCTCAATTAATGGCCATCGAAACAGCGTGTCATAGCCATCCGTGGACTTTAAATACAATGGGTTCATGTATAGGCGGGCGCTATTTTAATGTTGCCGCATTTGATGAGGCGAGCATGATTGGTTTTTATATTGGTGAAAAAGCAGGGCCTGATTTTACACTTATGGATATTTGTGTAACACCAAGTCACCAGAGTAAGGGTATTGCAAGGCAGTTGTTAGCGCAGTTTATTGAATATGGTGAGCAGCAAAATGCTGAAAACCTCTTTTTAGAAGTACGCGAATCAAATACGCGTGCTATTGCGCTGTACGAGCGCGCAGGCTTTGCTGAGATGTCAGTGCGTAAAAACTACTACCCAAGCGATAACCCTGCTAAAAATGGCTTTGAAGACGCTATTTTAATGGGTATGGCGCTAGGTTTAAACTTTTCATAATTAAAGTCGGTAATTAGCATTTAAAATATAGAGCCGCTAAAGTACTGCATTTGTACCGTTTTGTAAGTTTACTTTTTAGGTTACTTTGTCGCTAATTGCTTGCTCAATGGCTGCTATTAAATCATTTACCAGCTCGTCTCTTGGTACTTTATTGTTACTTTTTAAGTTCTCTTCAAGTGCCGCAGCGCTATGGTAAATTTCATCAAAGTTAAAGCATCCAGAACTGCCTTTAACACTGTGCGCTATACCTCTTAATGCTTCCCAATCATCACAATGCTGCAAAGCTTTAACTTCTTCTAAATATGTAGGTAAGTTAGCTAAGTAATTATCGGCAATTTGCTGAAACTTTTCGCTCTTTAATAGGCTATCCCATTTATTTTGATTATCTTTTTCAAGATGCAGGTAGCTTACGAGTACATTTTCAAGAGCATCTTTATCAATGGGTTTAGCCAGTGCTTTGTCGCAACCAGCTTCTAGATAAGTGCCTATATCATGGTTCATTACATTGGCAGTAAGGGCAATGATAGGGCCATCATACGCTGCATGACGAAGCATTTTAGTCGCTTCTAATCCGCCCATTACAGGCATTTGCATATCCATAATAATAAGTTGGTAGTCGTTTACGAGCGCCATTTCTACAGCTTGTGCGCCATTACTGGCAATATCGGGTTCAAGACCCCAGGTTTGCAGTAATAATTTAATTAATAGTTGGTTATCTGGGTTATCCTCAGCCACTAATATATTGGCGTCGAAGCTATTGGTTGCAAACGATAAGAGAGGGTCTTTCTCTGGTATTAACTGGCTGTCTTGCGTTAAAAATTCAAGCATGGGTTGATCATCAGATAGCTGACATGCCACCCTAATTGTAACTCGGCTACCTACACCCACTTCACTTTCAAGGTTTACATCGCCACCAAGTAACAGTGCTAAGTTTTTAGAAATACACAACCCAAGACCTGTACCACCAAAACGACGTGTAGTTGTGGCATCGGCTTGTTCAAACGGCTTAAATACACGTTCTATTTGATGCTCAGACATACCAATACCAGTATCTTTAATTACAAACTCTAGCTTTTGACTTGCTTGTAAATAATGCACACAAATAGACACGCTGCCATTTTCGGTAAATTTAACAGCGTTATTAGCAATGTTTATAAGTATTTGTTTTAAGCGGGTCACATCACTATAAATGGTGCGAGGTAGCGGCAGTTGATAGTCGATATTAAGGGTTAATTGTTTTTCTTGTGCCAGTGGTTGAATAATTGATTCAATGTCGTGCACAAGCTGCACTACATTTAACGCTGACAAATCAACAGCCAGCTTTTCAGCTTCAATTTTAGATAAATCGAGTATGTTATTTATTAACTCTAGTAAGTGTTTTGAATTACGTAAAATAGTGCTTAGGTGTTGTTTGTCATTCGCTACTTTATCGTTGTGTAGTAACTGCTCTGTAAAGCCCATAATGGCCGTGAGCGGCGTGCGTATTTCGTGACTCATGTTAGCTAAAAAACGACTCTTAAGTTGATTAGCTTGCTCAGCTTGGCCAATAGCTAACTCAAGTTGGCTGTTCATAGCTTCAAGTGCTTGGGTACGACTTTCCACTTTATCTTCAAGGTGGTGTTTGTATTCTTCAAGCTGTTGTTGGTAGTGCCTTATTTGATTAACCATGTGGTTAAAGTCGTTAAATAAAACACCTACTTCATCATTTGTATGAGCTGGTAAGTGCACCGACAAATCGCCATCACCAACACGATGACTGGCAGCCCCGAGTAACTCAATTGGGTTAAGTAATAAATTACGGACCACTACAAAAATTAATATAGGCAGGGTGATCACCGAAATAATAACAATTAAGCCTGTTATTAAACTTATGGCTTTACCTGATTGATAAAGCACCCCTTTGGGAATGGTCGATACGTAATAATATCCCCCGGGCATTTGCACTGCAAAAATCATTCGCTCTATTTTGTCTATGCTTGAGAGTTCAATAGTTGAAAGCATGCCGATATCAGCGAGGTCGTGCACTTGATTAAGTTCGTACTCGCTTATGTATTGGCCACGCATATTGTAATCGGAGCTAAATAAAATTTTCCCGTCTTTAGTCAACATTAAATTAAGCGTGTTGTTATATGGCGCTTCTAAAATACTAGAGTTTAGTATTGAAGGTTCTATATGTATTACAATAAAACCAAGCTGCTGTGGTCGTTTTAAATAGTAATCAACACTATAAATTCGTTGAATAAAATACAAACTAGTGGTGCCATCATCCTTTTGAATCATAAATTGCTGTTTACTTAAATTACTTTGCAATACTTGATTAAAAAACGGGTAGCTTTTAGGCGCTGTTGTTAGGTTGTTAGAGTAGTAGGCATCGCTTTTACCACTGGCTGAAACTAAATTAATGCTAATTATATCGGGATAAGCCTCACTGTAACTGGCAAATACATCCATAAGCGCGCCAAGTTTTCGGGTGTAATTACCGTTGGCACGAATGTCGTTTGCTAAAAAATCACTAAGTACTGGCGAGGTTGAAAGTAGTTTTGCTGTAGAGTGAAAAGAGTCGATATAATTAAATATTTTTTGCTGTTGTTGCTCAACAAAACGGCTCATTATTAAATCAGCTTGTTTTTGTGTTGAATTAGTTACATTGGTGAGCGTAAAGCCACCTAAAAATAGCAGCGGTAGAATAACAAGGGGTGTTATATACCATAATAATCTAATACTTAACTTACTGGTTTTCATGACCAAACGACTTATCCTCCATGCAATCTATCAATAATATGCGTTACGACTTTATTACACAAGCTTGTGGCGGTCTTGGTGGCTAAATTACAATCAGTAGTTGCATGGTATTTAGCTCTGTATTGGTGTTTTTTTATTTTATTAAGTTATTTTAATTTAATAAGTTACATGCTTATAACCGTTATTTTATTGTTCAAAAAAGTTTACATAAATTTACATCTTTTAAAGTCATTTTTTAAAGATAAATGCTATCACTTAAAATTGAATATTCTAATTTACTCTCAGTTATAAATACCAGTGGGTTAACGCAGGGCTGTTAGCCGGGCCACTAGGTTATATTCTCAAGCAAGGCTTAAAAATTCTAATGGTGTGCAGAGGCTTGGTGTATTGTGTGCTGATCCTATTTATTTGGCTTATTACTGATTTTTTTGTACCTCATTTGCAGTTAGGCTTCCCAAAACCCATATTAATAAAAAAGATCAGCTAATAACCAACCATTGATTGTTTATAAGGCCAAGATCAGCGAAAATAGTCTTCAATTACGATTAACATAACGGATCGCATGTGAAGGGCCAATTTAGGGCTTTTCTGATGGTGTGTTGAGCTTTCGAGGTTGCTCTATACCAATTTTATTAAAAACAAGATCGTTCTAGCGTATTAAATAACTCACTAACTACGTTAAAAATTATTCATAGAGAATAACTCTATGTGATAATTTCGCCTTGTTATTGCGCTATTTTATTATCGCTATAATAGAACGCTAATTTAATGCAATTGGTATTATTTAAGCCTTGAAAGCTCAGCATACTTAAAGTGGATAATATCCGTATACAAACTAAAAGAACTTTTTTAATGGCAGATCAAAATCTCCTTAGCGAAATTAATAAACGACGAACCTTTGCTATCATCTCTCACCCAGATGCTGGTAAAACAACCATTACCGAAAAAGTATTGTTATTCGGACAAGCTATTCAACGAGCCGGCACTGTAAAAGGCCGTGGCTCTAACCAGCATGCAAAGTCTGACTGGATGGAAATGGAAAAAGAGCGTGGTATATCTGTTACTACCTCTGTAATGCAGTTTCCATATAACAACGCACTTGTTAATTTACTTGATACTCCAGGACATGAAGATTTCTCGGAAGATACTTACCGCACATTAACTGCGGTAGATTCGTGTTTAATGGTTATTGATGCGGCAAAGGGTGTAGAAGATCGTACCCGTAAGCTAATGGAAGTTACACGCCTGCGTACAACGCCAATTGTTACGTTTATGAATAAATGTGACCGTGAAATTCGCGACCCAATGGAAGTGCTTGACGAAGTTGAAACAGAGCTAAATATTGCCTGTGCACCCATTACTTGGCCAATTGGCTGTGGTAAAGAGTTCAAAGGTGTTTATCACATTCATAATGACGAAGCTGTTTTATACAAAACAGGTCAGGGTCATAAAATTCAAGAAGTTCGTACCATTAAAGGTCTTGATAACCCAGAACTTGATATTGCCATTGGTGAAGATTTAGCTGCGCAATTACGCGATGAGCTTGAGCTTGTTATTGGCGCATCAAACGAATTTGATTTAGATCTGTTTTTAGCAGGTGAGCTTTCGCCAGTTTATTACGGTACCGCACTTGGTAACTTTGGTGTTGACCACGTTTTAGATGGTTTAACTAAATGGGCACCAACGCCACTGCCTCGTGAAACCGAAGACAGACTTATTGTTGCAACTGAAGAAAACTTTACTGGTTTTGTATTTAAAATTCAGGCCAACATGGACCCTAAACACCGTGACCGTATTGCATTTATGCGTATTGTATCGGGTAAGTACAGCCAAGGCATGAAAATGAATCACGTGCGAATTGGCAAGCAAGTGAGCATTTCTGATGCGGTAACCTTTATGGCGGGCGATCGTGAGCGCGCAGCTGACGCTTACGCGGGCGATATTATTGGTTTGCATAACCACGGTACCATTCAAATTGGTGATACGTTCACACAAGGCGAAAAACTTAAATTTAGCGGTATCCCTAACTTTGCGCCTGAATTATTCCGCCGTATTCGTCTTCGCGATCCACTTAAGCAAAAGCAATTATTAAAAGGCTTAGTACAGCTTTCTGAAGAAGGTGCTGTGCAAGTATTTAGACCGCTTATAAACAACGATTTAATTGTGGGCGCGGTAGGTGTACTTCAGTTTGATGTAGTTGTAGCGCGCTTAAAAGCCGAATATAACGTAGATGCTATTTACGAAGGTGTAAACGTAAATACAGCGCGTTGGGTAAGCAGCGACGATGTTAAAAAGTTTGAAGACTTTAAGCGCAAGTGCGAAAGTAATTTAGCACTCGATGGTGGCGATAACTTAACTTACATTGCGCCGAGCCGTGTAAATCTTAATTTATCAGTAGAGCGTTACCCAGAAGTGACATTTAACCACACTCGCGAAAACTAGAATCGACTGACTACAGTTAACTGAAAGCCTGCTTTGGCGGGCTTACAAAGGTAAAAAATATGAATATTCGTACTATTTTAATCGAAAAAGCCATTGCCGCTATGGCGGGCGCAGGCTTACCTGAAGATACAAACCCAGCAGTAACACAAAGCACACGTCCACAATTTGGTGATTACCAAATTAATGCAGCAATGGGCGCGGCTAAAAAAATGAAAAGCAACCCACGTGAGCTTGCGCAAAAAATTATAGATAATCTTGATGTAAGCGATATTGCTCAAAAGACTGAAATTGCTGGCCCAGGTTTTATTAATATTCATTTAAAGCCTGAGTTTTTAGCTCAAAGCGTACAAGCCGCTAACAGTGATGCAAAGCTTGCTGTAAACGAGCATGCTAACCCGCAAAAAGTGGTTGTTGACTATTCATCACCAAACCTTGCTAAAGAAATGCACGTAGGCCATTTACGTTCAACCATTATTGGTGACTCAATTGTGCGTGCGCTTGAATTTAGAGGCGATACGGTTGTACGTCAAAATCACATGGGTGATTGGGGCACGCAATTTGGTATGTTAATCGCGCATTTGGAAGATCAAATTAGCCAAGGTGTTGATTTAGATTCTGTAGCGCTTGCTGATTTAGAAACCTTTTACCGCGATGCTAAAAAACGCTTTGACGACGAAGAAGGCTTTGCTGATAAAGCACGTAATTACGTTGTTAAATTACAAGGCGGCGATGCGCACTGTGAAAAACTTTGGAAACTGTTTATAGCTACCTCAGTTAAGCATTCTGAAGAAGTATACAAGCGTTTAAATGTAACACTTACTCAAGCTGATATTATGGCTGAAAGCGCATACAACGCAGAACTTAACGATATTATTAGCCTACTTAAAGATAAAAATATTGCAGTAGAGTCGCAAGGCGCGCAAGTTGTGTTTTTAGATGAACTTGCCAACAAAGATGGTGAACCATCTGCGTTTATCGTACAAAAATCTGGCGGTGGTTTTTTATATGCAACAACAGATTTAGCGGCATGTGATTATCGTTCAAATAAATTAGGTGCTGATCGTATCTTAATTTTTGTAGATGCACGTCAAAATCTACACTTTAATCAAGTAGAGCTAACAGCGCGTAAAGCAGGTTTATTACGAGACGAAACAAGTTACGAGTTTTGCCCGTTTGGCACCATGATGGGCGCCGATAACAAACCATTTAAAACACGTACTGGCGGCACAGTAAAACTTGCTGACTTATTAGAAGAATCAATTAACCGTGCAGCTGCAAAACTAGCTGAACGTGAATCGGATTTAAGTGATAGCGATCGCAGCGAGATTGCACGTAAAGTAGGTATTGGCGCAGTTAAATACGCCGACCTTTCTAAGCACCGTACCAGTGATTACATTTTTAACTGGGACAGCATGCTAAGCTTTGAAGGCGCAACAGCCCCTTACTTACAATATGCTTATACACGTATACGCAGTATTTTCCGTAAATCAGGCGTTGATGCAGCTGCGTTAAATTCAGACGTAGCAATTGTTGAGCCTCAAGAAAAAGCACTAGCACTTAAGCTACTACAGCTTGAAGAAGTACTTGATTTAATGATCAGCGAAGCAACACCGCACGTATTATGTGGTTACTTATATGAGCTAGCAAGCTTATACATGACATTTTACGAAGCCTGCCCAGTACTTAAAGAGGGCGTAGAGCCAAGCGTGCGCGACAGCCGTTTAGTGTTGTGTAATTTGGTTTCAAGAACATTAGAAACGGGATTGGACTTACTCGGCATTGAAGTCATGGAGCAAATGTAATCACCGTTGTATTTTAACCTAATACTGCGTTATCCACCCCAACTTACCCTAATCACATACAAACCGTATGCTCATAGGGATAAGTCGGGTTGGATGCCTTGTCTTAGGCTAAACTACTTAGGTGAACCGTCTGCTGCGTGTAGTTCGCTTTGACTGCGTTGTCGTGCTTTTTTAGCCTAAGTCACATACTAAATGTATGCTCCTTGGCATAAAAAAGCACTCCGTCTTGTCAGCACTTCTACACTTGCAGATATCTGAGTTGTGTAGTTTACGTTGTAGGTTGGGTTGAGTGAAACGAAACCCAACGATACACCTGAGACTCTATGTTTACTGCTATCGAATGCACCTGAGGCTCTGTGTTTATTGCTATCGAATACACTCGAGACTCGGTGTTATTGCTATCGCGTACACCTGAATCTTAATATTTGTTACTACTCAACATCCATTGTTTTAAGCTCGCTACTCTAAGCTCTTTTCTAAGGCTTTATTTAAAGGACTTGTTATGAAACTCGAAGATATCCGCCGTGAATACCTGCAAGACGCGTTAAGCGAAGATAACTTGCAAGATGATCCATTCAAGCAGTTTGAAACATGGCTTGAGCATGCGGTAGCAAGCAAACTACCCGATCCAACAGCAATGGTTGTAGCAACTGTTGATGAAACCGGTCAACCTTCACAGCGCATTGTGCTTTTAAAGCATCTGGATGATAACGGTTTTGTATTTTTTACCAATACAGGTTCGCGTAAAGCGCAAGAGCTTAAAGGTAATAATAAAATATCGCTGCACTTTCCGTGGCACCACATGGAACGCCAAGTTATTGTATATGGCGAGGCTAAACCATTACCTACCTCTGCTGTGGCAAAGTACTTTTTATCTCGTCCTAAAGAAAGCCAATTAGCTGCATGGGCATCAGCGCAAAGTCGTCCGGTGTCATCACGTAAAGTACTAATGGAAACCTTCGCCAACATGAAAAGTAAGTTTGCTAAATGTGAAATTCCATTGCCTGATTTTTGGGGCGGATATTGTGTAGTACCCACTAAAATTGAGTTTTGGCAAGGTGGGGCGCATCGTTTGCATGATCGCTTTATATATCAGCGCCAAGCAGATAACAGCTGGCAAATTACACGCTTAAACCCTTAATTAAAAGATGAGTAAGTAACCGTGCAATTTATTGACTCTCATTGCCACCTCGACTTTAGCGAGTTTGATTCGAATCGTGAATCGCTCATAAGTGAGTGTGTAGCAAAGGGAGTTAATCAGTTTGTTGTGCCGGGTATTACGCTTGCTCAATCACATACTCTCATAAAACTCAAAGCAACTTACCCAAGTATAAAAATAGCCGCAGGGCTACATCCTTACTTTTTAGAGCAACATAACGAATCGCACATAGAAGCGTTATTTGAATTCGCGACTACAAATAAACATCAGCTGGTTGCTATTGGGGAGTGCGGGCTTGATCGAAGTATTGAAAACCTTCCTAAACAAACTTATTTATTTGAGCAGCAAATAGGGCTTTCTAATGAGCTTAATTTACCGCTTATTGTGCATCATAGGCAAAGCCATGATTTAATTGCGCAATCGTTTAAGCAGTGTAAGCCAAAAAACGGGGGAGTGATTCATGCCTTTTCGGGCTCACTTCAACAAGCGCAGTACTATATTAAGCAGGGTTTTAAGCTTGGCATAGGCGGTGTTATTACCTATGATCGCGCAGTTAAAACACGCGCTGTTATTGCTGCTATTGAGCCAGAGCACTTAGTGCTTGAAACCGACTCACCTTCAATGCCGTTAAGCGGTCATCAAGGTGAAGTTAACACGCCATTACATATACCTGATGTATTTAACGCGTTATGTGATTTAAAGCCACATAGTGAAAGAGGGACGCTTGCAAAGCAGCTTTACGGTTCTTGTTCAGATGTTTTTTGCATATAGCGATTTACCTGCCAACGTTTTAATCCACGCCCTAACTGCCACGTAAAAATACATGCAATCACTAGCATTAACAATACTTGACGACCTAAGTCATGAAAATGATTATGGCTGTCGGATATTGCGGCGCGAGTTAAATAAGTAACAGACACAAAGCCTATAGGGCGGTCATCATCGCTTATCACGGGTTCCATAAAAGGTGTTTTTAGTTTACTAATACCCGGTGTAGAGTCAGGGAGTTGTCCATAAATATGATGTGACTGCCAATTGTCACTGCTAGCAATTAAAATGCCTTGTTGATCATAAATAGTCGCAGAAAGTACAAATTCATCTTTACTTATATCGTTACAAATGGCGTTGAGCTGTGGTTTGTTTTTTTCAATAAGCGGTGTTTTAACATTTAAAGCCATAAACTGAGTGAGGCTTTTTGCCGTGCTATCGGCACTATCATAAAGTAACTGATGACTCTGAAAACTACTATTAACACCTACCCAGCTTAGTAATACAAAACAACCAGCCGCTAGTATTAAGCGAACAAGTCGTTTTCTTTGAGAAGCAGTAATAGGGTTTTTAATATGGTTATTTTTCATAGTCACCGTTTATGCTACTGACAGCATTTTGATTTGATGTTACAACTACACTAACTATAACCTTAAACCCCACCTGATGGCGAATTTAGTGTTGAGAATACCAGTTATGATATGCCAATTATCAGGAAAATAAAAATAAACACGGAGATTCCATGTCGCAAATCAACATGGCACAGCAAGCTGCTGAGCAACCATTACAACACTTAACTCTAAATAAATGGTTTAGCTATAGTGGTGGTGCATTTACACCTCTTGATTATATACCAAACAAAGCATTAGGGTTATTTAGCATCGCATTTGCGGGTGATTTTGAAGAAAAACACATTGTTAGCATTATTGATTTTTTAGCTATGCATAACCAAACCGTCACTGCTATATGCCAATATCAACCAGATTTAGGGTTAGCTCCAGCACTGTGTTTTTACGCGCAAAACTCCGATCAAGCTATAAACCCGTTAGTACTACAAGAGTTTTCAAGCACTCTAGATTGTCAATTAGTGCAAGTTGCTACTGTGCCTAATTTATATGAGCCTGGTTTATTGGTTATGGATATGGATTCAACTGCAATAACTATTGAGTGCATAGACGAAATAGCACGCCTTGCGGATGTTTACGACGAAGTTGCCTCTGTAACCGCACTTGCAATGGCGGGTAAACTTGATTTTAGCGAGAGTTTAAATCAGCGCGTAGCTAAACTGGCTGGTATTGAAAAAAGCTTAATTGAAGAGCTAAAAAGTGCATTGCCACTCATGCCTGGTATTAAAGTGCTGTGTCAAATTCTAAAACAGCATGACTGGTATTTAGCAATTGCATCAGGTGGTTTTGTACCGTTTGCAGAGCGCGTTCAAGAGCTTATTAATTTAGATGAAGTACACGCTAATGTACTTGAATTTAAAGACGATAAACTAACAGGAAAAGTACTAGGTACAATTGTAGATGCACAGCAAAAAGCAATTATTTTAGAGTCGTTACAACATAAACTAGGGCTTGAGAAGTCGCAAACAGTTGCTATTGGTGATGGCGCAAATGATTTAATCATGATGGCAAAAGCAGGTTTAGGTGTAGCAGTACATGGCAAGCCTAAAGTAGTTGAGCAAGCACAAGCGGCTATTTGTGAAGGATCATTATTGCAATTGTTGTATATGTTGGCTATTCCGTTAGAAAATGAGCCCGCTCTTTAAAGTTGTTTAAGTTAAACCGCTTAGCGCAAGCGGTTTAACCAAATTAGCTTACGGCGGCCCATTTGTTCAACTTGCTCTTTTTTAAGTTCTAAATGGCTTAAAGCTTCTTCAGTTATATCTACTACATCACCCACGCCTGCAACAGCCCATAATGCTTCTTCTAAATCTTTTGCTTTGTGCATTGCGTACTGGCTTACGTATTTAAGCTCATTAGATAGGTAGTCAGTATCGGGGCGGCCTGTGCGCGAAATATACAAACGCATCACAAATATAAGCTGTGATGTAATGCCTTTGCTAATTTGTTTATAAAAGCTGGAGTAGTCTTCACCTAGGGCGCATTGGCTAACAATAGCCTCTTCAATACTGCCTTTACGAGGGTCAAAATTAATAGCGAGTGTAAAAGCAAGTGGTGGGTCTTGGCGGCTACGATCTTTTATATTAGGTGTTATTACATTAATAATCTGCTCTTCGGTCAGAATGCTCGAAAAATCAGTTTTATTGCCTAATAAACCAAAGTTTTGCAAAATCACATGAATAGGGCTAGCGTATAAACCATAACCAATTGCACCCGTTTTAAAGTGTGCTACTTCTTTGTGTAAATACAGCGGAAATTGGCAAACGCTTTTCGTCACCATATTTCTAAGTGCGGTAGATAGGCCTTCTACTTTTGGCGCTTCTTCAGATACTTTAAGTTTGTCTTTATTCCCTTCTATTAGCTGAGTGAAAAAGGTCACGCCGGCATGGGGTAAATCAGCAATGCGATTCGCTTTTAAGTTGATAGTAGTGAATGATTTACTGATGGCCATTACTTCGTACTTTAGCTCACTAAGTTTATGCTTTTTAGTTATTTTTTGAAGCTCAGGAAATGTTAAAAGTACAATGTCGCCTTTTTTAAATGTAGCTGGTTGTTCGCACTCTAACTGCAAACCCATTACTGAAAAGTCACGTGTATAACCGTTAAATACTTCATCATTAATCGTGACACTAACCGGTGTTTTATAAAGGTAGCGCTTATGTGAGCGTAAATTTACGTATTCAAGTGGCACAATATCTAAATAAGGTGGAGTTTTGTGTTTAGCATGACCAAAATGCTTAAGCTGATTTACTAATGCTTTATCAAAAGTAAGCTGTTTATAATCTGCTTGCTCTGCTTTATTGCCAATACTAGTGAGTACAACAATATATTTAACGTCTTTTATAAGGCCTTTTACACGAGGTGAAGGCGGCTTATTTAATTTTTCTATATTTTCACCAGCACTATTTGGTAATGAAAGCGGTATAAAAGAATCATCCGGGTGGCTTGGCATTATTTGTATTTTAAAGCACTGCCAACTCTCTTTTTGACTACCAAAACCTAAAAATAAATCGCGTAAATTAGGGTTGTTACTTAGTTCTGTACGCGTTGCTGAGTAGTAATAAATTTTACCCGATGATATATGTGTAAATGTATAGAGGTAATCTTCTTTGACCGCGGTAATTTGGGTTAGTAATTGTGTAATGCGCTGATGATTGAGTATATTGTACAAACACGGTGTTTTTCTTTCATCGGTAAAATAGCGCTGGATAGAAATATTATTTTCAGTAGTAAGGCTAAGGCTTGGGTAATACTGTTCATCTTTTTTGCTTAAAAATACATATAAAGACGTTACACGAGGGATGTAGTATTGCTCATACCCCTTTGATACTACAGCATCGAGCGTGTTATCTAAATTTACTTTATAACGACGTTTATTACCGTGAATAAAGCTTTCTAAAAAGTCATTAAAGGCGTCGTTATTTTCGATATAAGTGCGTTTTAAGCGAATGTGGTTGTATTCACGAGAGATATTTTCAACGGCAACAACCTCGTATTGAATACCGTTTTTTAGGCCAAGTTCAAAGTCTTGTTCAAGGCCTACCAAGCGCATTGCTATTAGTTCACCTTTTTTTATAGAGTAGCGCGTTGCAAGCTTAACTTTACAACCGCTTAAAGATATATCTGAGGTGCTAGCAGCAATGTTCTTTTTATCTTTGTAATCAATAGTTACTTTTATTGAGTAATTCATCCGTTCTTCACGGCGGCTCTCGTAAGAGGCAAACTTAATGACTTCAGTGCTTAAGTTACTTTCTGATTCTTGTAGTTCTGATTTTTCGGCGGCTTGTTTTTGTAATACTCGGTGGTTATTTTCTGTATTCATTACGGCTTCGTAAACGGCTAGGGTATATTCACCATGCTGTTTAAGTGCTTTTTCAAACACTTCAATGGCTGTGTCATCCATAAAGTGCTGTTTGCCGTTATGCTCATACGGTTTTACTTGGCCCGTCACTAATCCACGAAGATCAACAAAGCGTGCCACTGGCTGAGATAAGCGTGACATTTCCATTTTCATCAAAAATTGCTCAGGTTTGGTTAACCCAGCGGTTTTTGATTTGAAAATTAGGTCAAATTTAGCATTGCCTAAATATGTTTTTAACTCATTCACGAGGTCTTCGTGTTTGAGCATTATGTCATCAGCCATTTATAAAACCATCACCGTCTAATTGAAAAAGTAGGTATACTGTTAAGTCCATTTATTAGAAGTTCAATAAACGTTAAATCGCGCTATGTTATTAATATAGGTACAATTATTTTAGTTACTACTGTTTAGCTCTTGTTATTATGTGTTATATGCCATTTTGTTGGCAAGTTACTTTAAACTATTTCAAAGCAAAAAGTATGCCCTAAATTATAGCTAAAAAGAAACACCATGTGTATTTAATGATTGTGACGCTAGATTTTTACGCAGGCAAGAGTTTGTTGCTAAGTAAATGCTTGAAGTGGCAAAATAAGTTATTAGAAGTAAATGTTTTTAAAATTAGAGAATCGTAGATAAGGTTATAAATGACTAAAGCGGCAAAAATAGAGTTTGTGTGTACAGAATGTGGCATGAACTACCCACGTTGGCAGGGTCAATGCCGCTGCGGTGCGTGGAACACATTAGCAGAATTTAAACCTTCAGCAGGGCAGAGTAAAAAAGCGTCAGTTCGAGCAAATGTAGGTGGTTATGCTGGCGGTGCTGGTGGCGGCTCTAAAAAAATTAATGATATTGCTACGTCAGAGGCAGAAAAACAGCTAACTGAAATAGGCGAGCTCGATCGTGTGCTAAGCGGTGGTGTAACTACCGGCTCTGTTAATATAATTTCGGGTGATCCAGGTGCTGGTAAAACAACCTTGCTATCTGATCTAGTGGCGAGAATGTCACAACGTATGCCGTCACTTTACTGTACGGCCGAGGAGTCATTATCGCAGTTTAAAAACAGGGTAAATCGTTTAAAGTTAAACTATAACCCTGACGAGCTTTATTTACTTTCAGAAACCAGTGTTGAAACCATCATTGAAGAGCTCGAGAAAAATAAAATTAAGTTTGCTGTTATTGACTCTATTCAAGCGGTTGTAACCGAAACGGCAAATGGTAGCCCAGGTTCGCCTTCGCAAGTAAAAAGTGCCGCCCAAGCATTGACTCAATACTGTAAGCAAAATGATGTAACCATGTTTATTATTGCTCATGTAAATAAAAATAACGAAATAGCAGGTCCTCAAACACTTGTACATATTGTCGATGCGCTTTTACACATAGACACCAACGATGGGCAAATTCGAACCCTTAGGGCAAATAAAAACCGCTTTGGTGATATAGATACCGTTGGCATTTTTAAAATGTGCGAACGTGGGATGTTAAGCGTTGATAACCCGAGCGAAATTTTCTTGTCGGGTTCAACCACTGACTCGCCAGGCTCTACAATTACCTGTATTCGTAAAGGCAATCGTAATTTATTGCTGGAAATTCAGTGTTTAACGACCGAAACCGAGGCGGAATTTCCGCAGCGTGTGTGCGTTGGTTTAAACATGAACCGCATAAAAATGCTGACTGGCATATTACGAAAACACACTAAAACCAAAATATTCCACGATACGTTTTTTAATATTGTGGGTGGCCTAAGAATTGATGAAACAGAAACTTGTATTGATTTAGCATTAGTTACCGCGCTACTTAGCAGCTTAAATGAGTTTGTTGTACCGCGAACCACTTGTATTATGGGCGAGCTTAGCTTAAACGGCGATGTACGCCCAATCGATAGCGGTGTACCACGTGTTAAAGAAGCCGCTCAGCATGGTTTTACAGAAATATATATTCCATTTCGTAATTATCATAAATCAATGGAAGGGCTTGGTGCTAAAATTACGCCAGTTAAAACAGTACATGAGTTGCTTAGTTTAATTAATTAACACTTACGGGTGTTAATGTGTAATGTTACTCTTAATAAAACTCGGTTTACACAAATAATAGAATAAGGAAATAACATGAAAAAGTTAGTAATAGTTGCAGCAATTGTAGCTGCGGGCGTTGGTGGCGTGAGCTATGCAAATTATGTAGCTACACAAGAAGTGCGTGCAGAAGTAGATAAGCAACTTGCTTTAGTAAGCGAGCAAACTGGCGCTACATTTAAATATGCTGGTTTATCAGCAAGTGTTATTTCAAAAAGCGTAGAAATAACAAACATGGAAGTAATAAGCCCTGAGGGTGACAATGTTGCTAATATTCAAAGCATTGAAATAACTGGTTACGAGCCAGATAAAATATCACCACATACATCGTTTGATGTAAAAAGCTTTCAGTTTGACAAAGATTTTGTTTCAAAATTACCTGCTGACACAAACGAAATGCTAGCGTCGGCAAGTTATGACTTACATTCATCACTTGATTACGATGAAGAGTCTGGCAATAGTGATGTAGTTGTTAAGCTTGATGCAAAAGACATTGTTAGTTTTAACATGGATATGGGCTTGGCTAATTCAAAAGCCTTAATGGATGCCTCATTAGCGATTAGTAAAGCGCAACAAGAGGCGGGTAACCAGCCACTTACTTACGAGCAAGAGTTACAGCAGCAAACACTTGTTATGCAAGCAATGAGTAAGTTAGAGCCGCGTAATGTCAGCTTTGTTTTAAATAACCAAGGTAAGCTAAAAGATTTATTATCAAGCGAGCTTGAAAAGCAAGGTATGACGCTTGAGCAGATGGAAATGACGCTAGAGCAACAGTTGCAGCAAGCGCCTGTTACTGAAGACATAGCCGCAGCTTTAACTAGCTTTGCTAAAGGTTTAAATTCATTTAGCGTATCTGCAAAGCTACCTGAAGGCAAAACCATGATGGAAATTAATCAACAGGTTATGATGCTAGTAGGGCAACCTGAAGAGCTAGTTAAGTTTATTAATTTAGAAGTTAAAGGTGATTAAATATTAGTATTTAATCATCTAATAAAGGCGCCGATTGGCGCCTTTATTATTTGTGTTGTTATAAGCAGCTAGTGACCCTGATAGCTAAAGCAATTGGCTTTAATAATATCGGTGATTATTTGTTGGGATGGTTTTATTTTTTCCATTGCTAAAAACTCATCAGGTTGATGCGCTTGGTTAATTGAGCCAGGGCCCATTACAATTGTTTCACAACCGAGTTGCTGGATAAAAGGAGCTTCAGTACAGTAATTTACCGCGACCGCTTTTTGACCCGCTATTTTTTCAGCCATTTTAACTAAAGCACTGTCGGTACTGCCACTAAATGCAGGAATGGGCTCGTGTAAATCAATAACACTCACAGCATTAGGGTATTGATCATTAATTTCTTTCGTTGCATCAAGCACTAATGCTTGTAGTTCTTGTACACTTAAACCTGGTAATGGGCGCATATCTATGTGCATTTCACAGCAACCACAAATTCTATTCGCGTTATCGCCGCCATGAATATTACCCAAGTTCAATGTTGGATAAGGAATTTCAAAGTGATTTATTGAATACTTATGCTTTAATTGCTCTTTTAAGATCATCAATTTTGTAATCACTTTATGCATTACTTCAATGGCGTTAAGGCCACGTTCGGGATCTGAGCTATGCCCAGAGCGACCAACCACTCTTATTGCTGTACTCATATGGCCCTTGTGCATAAATACTGGTGTCATATCAGTAGGTTCGCCAATTATACAGCGTGCAGGTTTTAAATTAGGGTGCTTACATATTTGCTGTGCACCTGCCATAGTTGTTTCTTCATCGGCAGTGGCGAGTATTAAAATAGGTTGAGTTTGCTGCTTTTCATCAAATTCACTAATCGCTTGTAATACAAAAGCAAAAAATCCTTTCATATCAATGCTTCCCAGCCCATACAATTTATTGTCTAGTTCGGTAAGTTTAAACGGATTGTGGTTCCAGCGGCTGTCATCAAAAGGCACTGTATCTGTGTGGCCCGCAAGCATTAACCCGCCATCGCCTTTTCCACGCTTTGCTAATAAATTAAAGCGGCCTTTACCTCCTTCTAATTCAATAATTTCACACGTAAAACCGAGTGTTTCGCACCACCTAGCAAGGAGTTCAATTACGTTTTTATTGCTCATACACAAGCTGTCTTCAATTGCACTAATAGAAGGGGCTGCAATCAATTGTTGATACATAGAAATAAACGAAGGTAAAGGCATAAAAAAATCCAAAATAAGTATTCAATTTAATTGCATAACAATATAAAAGTATTTATGATGAATATCAATTCACTTTTTAAGCATAAATATATTAAAGTAACGCTATGAAAATAATGCGACGATAATCAAAATTCATTAATAAAAAAGACTTAATTAGCATCTAAGCTAGTTTAAGCGAACATTATAAGTAAGTAGTAACTAATTTTAAGATAACGAGTAACAAATGAATGTAGTGATTATTGGCGCAAGCGGTTATAGCGGCGCAGAGTTAGCAAGTTTAGTTGCTAAGCATCCAAACCTTACCTTAACAGGCTGTTATGTATCTGAGGGTAGCTTAGATAAAAATAAATTACTAAGTGATTTATACCCAGAGCACCTTGGCTTACTAGATTGTCCTTTACTTCCTCTTAGTGCATCAGCTTTTGATGACATTCAAAGTGATGCTGACTATGTGTGTTTATGTACCGATCACAAAGTAAGTGTTGATTTAGCGCCTCAATTTTTAGCTATGGGTAAAAAAGTATTTGATTTATCTGGTGGCTATCGCCTAGCAAATAATGATGATTACGTTACTTACTATGGTTTTGAGCATCAACACCCAGAGCTTTTAAATGAAGCGGCTTACGGTTTAGCAGAGTGGAACCATGATGCTATCGCTAACGCAAAGCTAATTGCTGTTGCAGGCTGTTACCCAACAGCGGCGCTCAATGCACTTAAACCGCTTAAACAAGCAGGCTTATTGAGCAGCGAAAGTATTATTATTAATGCCGTTTCGGGTGTTACGGGTGCCGGGCGTAAAGCGAGTGTAGGAACACATTTTTGTGAGGTATCGCTTGCACCTTATGGTTTGTTTAACCATCGCCACGGTCCTGAAATTGAACAACACCTTGGCCACAAAGTATTATTTACACCGCATCTAGGTAGCTTTGCGCGCGGTATTTTAGAAACTATTTATGTACAACTTAAGCCTGGCGTTACCAAGGAAAACGTTGCATCTGCTTATCAAGTGCTTGCTAACGAACCATTAATTCGTTTGTTAGGCGATAAAATACCTTCAATTAAAGGTGTTGCTAAGCAACCATTTGTTGATATTGGTTGGCAGCAACAAGGCACGCAGTTAATTGTAATGTCTGCCATTGATAACTTATTAAAAGGCGCTGCTGGACAAGCTTTGCAGTGTATTAATATTTCTATGAATTTAGATCACACTACGGGCTTAAAAGGAGCGTTTTAAATGAGTAAAAAAACGTGGGTTATTAAACTCGGTGGTGCAGTACTTAATACAGAAAATGCAGCAAAAGCGTTATTTGATGTGCTAAGCGAGCAAAAAAATGATGAGTTTGTCATTGTTCATGGCGGTGGCTCTTTAGTAGATACATGGCTAAAGCAAGCGGGTTTTGCTAGTGCTAAACACCAAGGTTTACGTATTAGTCCAGCAGAGCAAATGCCTTATATAGTAGGTGCGCTTGCAGGTTGCGCTAATAAACAATTAATGACTCAAGCTATAAGCGCAGGGCATAAGCCTGTCGGCTTAAGTCTTTTTGAGGCGGGTGTGACTGCAACCCAAAAATTAAAAGCGCTTTGCTTAGTGGGTAAATGCACAAGTAACGACGATTCTATCATCAATGATTTACTTAGAATTTCTCGTTTACCTATTGTTAGCTCTATCGGCTTTGATGAACAAGGCTTGTGGTACAACGTAAATGCAGATGAAGCTGCAGCGGCTATTGCCAGTAATTTAAATGCAGAACTAATTTTTATGACGGATGTAGAAGCGGTACTTGACGCAAATAAACAACCGTTACATCAACTTGACACAAAACACATTGATACTTTAATTACAGATGGAGTAATTGTGGGCGGGATGGAGGTCAAAGTTAAGACCAGCCTTCACGCTGCCCAACATTTACGACGCGGTGTGTATATTTCCAGCTGGCAAAAGCCAGAAAATTTAACTGCTCTGCTGCAAGGTGAGCATGTCGGAACAAAGATTACACCATAGGTTTATTATGTTTGAGAATTTTTTAACGGGTTTAGAATTAGACCAAGAAGGCGCACTTAATTTATTAAAGTTAGCGCAAGATATAAAAGCAAAGCCAGAAAAATACAGCCAAGTATTATCGGGTAAATCAATCGTAACATTGTTTGAAAAGCAAAGTTTACGTACACGTTTATCGTTTGATATAGGTATTAATCGCCTTGGTGGTCATGCTGTTTATTTAGATCAGCAAAATGGCGCTATGGGTGCACGTGAATCAATTAAAGATTTTGCACTTAATATTTCTACTTGGGCTGATGGTATTGTGGCGCGTGTAAATCAGCACAGCACATTAACTACGTTAGGTGAATATTCATCGGTACCGGTAGTTAATAGCTTGTGTGACTTGTACCACCCTTGCCAAGCACTTGCTGATTTTTTAACACTTCAAGAAGTACATGGCGATGTGAGTCAGCTTAAAGTAGCTTACTTAGGTGAGGGCAATAACGTGACTCATTCATTGATGTTACTTGCCGCAACGCTAGGTACTGACTTTGTTGCTGTAACACCAAAAGGGTGTTCGCCAGATTCACAAATACTTAAAAAAGCAGAGCAAATTGCAGCAATGAATGGCGCATCAGTCATGGTGAGCGATAGAGTTGAAGCTGCGGTTGGTGCAAACGTTGTATACGCAGATACATGGGTATCAATGGGTGATACAACGCCGCTTGAGCAAGTAAAAGAAAAATACATGCCTTATCAATTAAACCAGGCATTGCTAGATCAAACAGGTGCGACTACGGTATTACATTGCCAACCGGCACACCGTGAATTTGAAATTACCTCTGAGGTAATGGATGGTCCAGCATCAAAAATCATTCAACAAGCAGAGAATCGCATGCATGCGCAAAATGCTCTGCTAGTTACATTACTAAATCCAAATTTTGTTAAGGAACACCTATGAGTTCAATTAAAAAAGTCGTTTTAGCCTATTCTGGTGGTCTTGATACGTCGGCTATCGTGCCATGGTTAAAAGAAAACTACGGCTGTGAAGTAATCGCGTTTGTTGCCGATGTAGGTCAAGGCGCTGAAGAACTTGAAGGCGTAGAAGCTAAAGCAATTGCCTCTGGTGCATCTGAATGTTACGTAGTTGACTTAAAAGATGAAATGGTAAGTGATTACATTTACCCAACGCTTAAAACGGGCTCAATTTACGAAGGTACTTATTTATTAGGTACTTCTATGGCGCGCCCAATTATTGCTAAAGCACAAGTTGAAATTGCACGTAAAGTAGGTGCTGATGCACTTTCTCATGGTTGTACTGGTAAAGGTAATGACCAAGTTCGTTTTGAATCATGTTTTGCAGCACTAGCCCCTGATTTAAAAGTAATTGCGCCATGGCGTGAGTGGGACTTATCGAGCCGTGAATCATTACTTGATTACTTAGCAGAGCGTGACATTCCGTGTTCAGCATCTGCTACAAAAATTTATAGCCGTGATGCTAACGCATGGCATATTTCGCACGAAGGTGGTGAGCTTGAAGACCCATGGTGTCAACCAACTGAACAAGTATGGACTTGGACTAACTCTCCAGAGCAAGCACCAGATAAATCAGAACTAGTAACATTAAAAGTTGTTGAAGGCGAAGTGGTTGCTGTAAATGGCGTAGAGCTTAAACCTTACGATTGTTTAGTTAAATTAAACGATATTGCATCGCCTCATGGTGTTGGACGTGTTGATATTGTAGAAAACCGTTTAGTTGGCATGAAGTCACGCGGTTGTTATGAAACGCCAGGCGGCACAGTCATTATGGCAGCGCTTCAAGCCATTGACGAGCTAGTGCTTGATAAAGCAAGCCGTAAGTGGAAAGAAGTACTCGGTGGTGAGTTTTCACATTTAGTATACGACGGCCGTTGGTTTACGCCTCTTAAAGATTCTATTTTAGCCGGTGCTGAAGCACTTTCTAAAGTGGCAACAGGTGAAGTGGTACTTAAGCTATACAAAGGCCAAGTAACTGCAGTTCAAAAGCAGTCACCAAATAGCTTATACAGCGAAGCATTTGCTACATTTGGCGAAGATGATGTGTACGACCAATCACACGCTGAAGGCTTTATTCGTTTATTCTCGCTTTCAAGCAGAATTTCAGCACTCGCTAAAAAGTAATTTATTACGCCCCTCATAAAAGGGGCACTACAGGGTTTGGAGAGATTTCATGGCATTATGGGGCGGACGTTTTTCTACGGGTCCAGATGAGGCGTTTAAGCAATTTAACGACTCTCTTCCCTTTGACTACCAGTTAGCAGAGCAAGATATTATTGGCTCTGTGGCATGGGCTGGTGCACTTGAACAGGTAAGTGTACTTTCAAGTGACGAGCACACAAGATTAGTGGCTGCATTAAATGAGCTGCTTGAAGAAGTTAAAGCAGATCCACAAGCGGTAGCTACTTCAGGTGCAGAGGATATTCATTCACATGTTGAAGCAGCTCTAATTGAAAAAGTAGGTGATTTAGCTAAAAAATTACATACAGGCCGAAGCCGTAATGACCAAGTTGCCACCGACTTTAGATTATGGTGCCGTGATACGGCTGACCATTTACTAGATGCTATTGCACAGCTTAAAGGCGAGTTTGTAGCGCTTGCAGAGCGAGAGCTTGGCACAATATTACCAGGTTACACGCACTTACAGCGCGCACAACCAGTATTATTTAGCCACTGGTGTATGGCGTATGTAGAGATGCTAGAGCGTGATGAAAGCCGCTTGCAAGATGCTAAAGCGCGCATGAATTTTTGCCCATTAGGCAGTGGTGCATTAGCAGGTACAGCTTATCCGATTGATCGCCAAGCATTAGCGCATGGGCTAGGTTTTACAGCGGCTACAAAAAACAGCCTTGATGGTGTATCTGATCGTGATTTTGTTTTAGATCTTTTAAGTTGTGCGTCTATTTCGATGATTCACTTATCTCGTATGTCAGAGGATTTGATTTTTTATAATTCGGGTGAAGCCGGATTTATAGAGCTTGCTGATAACGTAACATCAGGCTCATCGCTCATGCCTCAGAAAAAAAATCCTGATGCACTCGAGCTTATTCGCGGTAAAACCGGACGTGTGTTTGGTGCATTTAGCGCTATGATGATGACGTTAAAAGCGCTGCCACTTGCATACAATAAAGATATGCAAGAAGACAAAGAAGGGCTATTCGACGCTATGCCAACATGGCTTGCATGTATTCATATGGCGCAAGCATGTATTAAAGGCGTTAAAGTAAACGGCGATAAGACACTTGCTGCAGCAAAAGGAGGGCATGCAAATGCCACCGAACTTGCTGATTACTTAGTTGCTAAAGGTGTGCCATTTAGAGAAGGGCATCACATTGTAGGTGTACTTGTACAGCTTGCGATTAGCGAAGGTAAAACGCTTGAAGAGCTATCGCTTGAGCAGTACAAATCAGTAAACACTGTATTTGAAGACGATGTTTACCCAGTACTTGAAATTGATGCATGTATAAAAGCACGTAAAGCCCTTGGTGGGACGTCTATTGAACAAGTAACGAATGCTGTTAAAGAAGCCAAAAAAAAACAGCAAATAACGGTACGTGATGCAAATTTAGATGATGTAGAAGCAATTGCCACGCTTATACAGCATTGGGCAACGGTAGGTGAAAACCTGCCTCGTGCAAAAAGCGATATGGTGCACTCTATTAACGAGTTTGCAGTAACAGAAATAAATGGAAAAGTGTCGGGCTGTGCGTCGTTATACATTTACGATACCGGCCTTGCTGAAATACGCTCATTGGGTATAGACCCAAAAAGTAAAGTGTCGGGGCAGGGTAGACAGCTTGTAGATCATCTACTTACTAAAGCCAAAAAATTGGCACTTAACCGAGTTATTGTATTAACACGCGTACCAGATTTTTTTGAACAACAACGTTTTACTTTTTGTAGCAAAGACTCTTTGCCTGAAAAAGTAATGAAAGATTGTGAACTTTGCCTTCGTAAAGAAAATTGTGACGAAGTAGCAATGGAATATATTTTGAAGCTAAGTACACGTGCGGAGATCCCGTGTAAATACGTAGCTTAAACTCCCTGGATACAAAAAACGTACGGTTATCCCTGTGCGTTTTTTTATGTTTGTAGTAAACTGGTCGGAGCTGTTTGGTTTGATTATATAAGTATGTTTTGAGTGAGTTTTAAGGTGTCAAAAAAAAGTTGGCACATTGGTTGCTTTGTATAAGGTAGATAGCAAAATAGCTATCACTACTTTAAACAGGTGATGCATTTATCTACATAATAATGTGGTTAAAAGTTGCACCAAATATAATTAAAACTTTTACAAGGATCAATCACATGCAAGTTTCAGCTAATAGCCAAGTACAAATGCAAGCATACAACAAAACACAACAATTAAAGCCTGCAATGGAACAAACTGCTAGCCCTAAAACCCTGCAATCTGATACAGTAAGCATCTCTCAAGAAGGTATGGCTGCTGCGAGTGTTAACTCTGTTGAACGTGGCCTTGCTATTCTTTCTGGTGGTACAGGCACTCGTCCTAAGTAGTAATAAGGTATTGAATGTTTTTAACTGAGTTTTTTGGTCTTTTCTCATTATCAGCTTTTGTTATGTGGGCTTTTTTAATGGCCTTCTTTTTCAATGTTTTTGTATATAGCTTAGACGTTAAAAGAAAGACTACCTTATTACTCAGTTCATTAATCATGATGATATCTTATACAGCCACAGATTACTTCTATACGTGGCTTTCATACTATAACACCACATATTTGGACTGGGCTATTCATGATTTAATTACTATTATTGTACTCATCTTTAGCTTTAAATTATTGAAAAAAACAACTACATCCTTCTTATATTTGATCGTTGGTCTATCAATAAATATGCTATTAGTACTGTTAATGTATTTAGATGTATATGTGTATAAAAATAATGAACCATGGTTTTTCTGGGAAATATATGTAGGTTTCGTTGCTTTTAATGACTTAGCAATGGTTGTAGCATTAATTGTAGATAGAGACTTTTTAGGGCTACACAGGATAAAAAGAAAATTAATTCGATTGTTTAAATCGAGAAAAATAAAAATAACGACCTAGTTTAAATGTACGTTACTGAAGCCCTGATGGATTATGTAGAAGCTTTCTCTCAATGGGGCTTTTTAATGGCCTTCTTATACTGTTTAGCTTCCAGTATAAATAAAGAAAATAAATCCTCGGTTTATTTATCTGCGCTTATGCTCTGCTCATATATTTCCAGTGGTTACATAAACTTATTAGAAAGTTTATATTTAAATTGGGCGCTCTACGATTTTATTACAATTTTAGCTTTGTTAATTTTAGAGTACTTTAAAGTACTTCACCGCTCTATAGCTTTTCACTTCATCATCTTTGCGTTAATAATAAATGCTGTGCTCACCTTAATATTGCATTACGATCTATACGTTTTATATAACTATGAGCCTTGGTGGTATTGGAGTGTTTATTCTATTGGCGTTAATATGTTCGATGTTTTAATGTTTCTTTCACTAGTATTCAATAAAAATACCACTTTTAAAAGAGGGGTTACATTGAACTTTAAAAAGTTGAAAAATATTGAATGAGCTTTTAATTAGCCCAACAATTTCTCTGTACATAGGTGCATTTGTACAATGGGGGTTTCTTATGGCTTTTTTGTACTCCCTTGCTCATTCGATTAATAAGCCTAATAAAGAAAGAGTGTATTTGTCTTTGGTTATGAGTGTTTCATATTCGTTTAGTATATTTACAAATATGGATACGGTAACTTATCTAGATTTTTTGTTTTCCGATATTTTAACTCTCCTAGTTATCATTTCCCTTAGGCGGCTCTGGCATGATGGTATTACCTATCTATATATTATTACTGGTTTAGCTATAAACTCAACCCTGCATTTTCTCATGCATTACGACATCTATATATCAAATAATACAAGCTACTGGTGGCTTTGGAATGCTTGCGCGATAGGGGTCAACGCTGCTGATTTTATAATGGTAGCTATATTTTTTATAAACAAAGATTTTTTATACTTGATGAAATTTAGAAATGGTTTGATTACTAGTTTGAAAAGGACAGTTGATGGCTGACCTACTCTGGAGTCTTGTCGATTTAGGCGATAATATAGGGCTATTATTTACTTGGTTCTTTTTAATTTCATTTTTATATAATCTATCAGCAAGTATAAATAAGGCAGATAAAAGCCTGCTACAGTTATCATTCATTATGCTGGTTTCTTATACTTCAAGTCTTTTTATGGATCCTCGAACTTCGACTTCTCACTTAAATTACTTTTATTTTGATTTTGCTACCATAGGTACTTTATTACTTTGGCGAGCTGTATGTAAAAATCCTGTCTCCATTGCTTTTGTCTATGTAATTGTTGGTCTATTTATTAATGCGTGTCTGTTCCTGGGTATGCATTACGACATTGTAATCGTTGGCACTCTTTACTATTGGTGGTTTTGGACCATTTACACATTCGGGATGTATTTTGTCGATTTTACCATGGCATTGGTATTAATCATCAATAAGGATTTTTTAGGCTTAAACAAGCTTTTAAGATGTGTTAGAAAGTTAAGTTTAGATCGCTGAGGCAGTAAAGCTCAACTTAAAAGAAGAGTGATTTTGTGCCTTTATTTGATGTTGCCGTAATATGTAAAGCGGTATAATAATTTTTTATCTAGTGTTGGAGTAAAATGGTTGAGCTACTTTTAAATACAAATATCTCGTTTTATATAGGTGTTTTTGTACAGTGGGGCTTTTTGATGGCTTTTTTATATTCTTTAGTAAGCTCTATAAATAGCGCAGATAAAAGCATTGTTTGGCTATCTTTCATCATGGCACTTTCTTACTCTTCTAGTATGTTTATTGATATGGACGCAATAACTTACTTCGATTTTTTCTTATTCGATATTATTACTCTATTTGTTATTATTTTATCTGGTTTTTTTATAAAGATTAGCAGCATATACATTTATTTATTATTTGGTTTAGGTATAAACACCTTACTATTTTTTGCAATGTATATAGATAATGATGTTATGCACCATTATGATTTTTGGTGGTTCTGGTGGGTGTACATAGTAGGTATAAATTTTACAGATTTGACCATGGTTTTAGTTTTCTTTATAGGTAAAGATGTTTTAAAACTTACTTGGTTAGAAGGAAAGCTAAATAAAGTGTTTAATAAAAGGGCCTATTAGTAATGGATTTCAGTGCTAACAGGCCTTATTTATTATTAACTGCTACCACAACCCAATTTAGTTTTTAGCGCTTTAACAATTACAGGGTCTACAAACTCGCTTACATCACCATTGTGGCGAGCTACTTCTTTAACGAGTGTTGATGAAATAAATGAATTTCGCTCTGCGGGTGTTAAAAATACACTTTCTAAGTCGGGGTTCAGGCGGCGGTTCATGTTAGCTAATTGAAATTCATAGTCAAAATCAGATACAGCTCTAATACCGCGAATAAGCACATTAGCATTGTGCTCGCGTGCAAGATCAGCCAATAAACCAGAAAAACCAATCACCTTAACATTATCTATGTGGCTTAAAATAGTGTTTGCAAGCTCAACACGTTCTTCAAGGTTAAAGCAGGGTTTTTTACTTGGGTTATTAGCAACCGCAACTAATACAGTATCAAACATTTTAGCTGCACGTTGAATAAGGTCTGTGTGCCCATTAGTTAGTGGATCAAAGGTGCCAGGGTAAATTGCAATAACTTTCATAATGTTCACTATTTATTATTTTAGCGCTAGTTTAACAGTGTTTATGCCACAAAGCAGCCTAGCTAAAAAAGCATATAAACACTTACTTTCTTTAAACAGGTCAGTCCATGGTGGGAGTGTTTTAATGATTCATATTTGTTTATACTGTTTACCTCTTTTGAGTGTAATGTAGCCTATAGATAATTTGAGTATTAGCATATGAATACCAAGGATAAAATAATACACACCAGTATTTTGTTGTTTAACGAAAATGGTGAGCGTGCAATAACGACAAATCATATTGCATCAAACTTAGGGATGAGCCCGGGTAATCTTTATTATCATTTTAAAAATAAAGAAGACATTATCCGTCATATTTTTGCGCTGTATCGCGATCATTTAAATACTCACTTTAAACCTATTAATAAAGATGATGATGCATTTAATCATTTAACGGCTTACCTAGATTCGTTATTTGAGCTGATGTGGCGCTATCATTTTTTTTACGATAATCTCGGGGATATTCTCTCTAGAGATGCTGATTTAAAACAAGCTTATATTGATTTTCAGTTAGAGTTGTTAGAGCAAGTTCGTAAAATTATTTTAGGACTTCGCGACAGTGAAATGATTGCTATTGATGAGCAAGATGTCATTGATTTAGCACATACATTAAAGTTAACGGTTAGTTTTTGGACGCCTTATATTAAAGCCCGTAGGCCAAGTGGTACGCTTGCTGAGCAAGATATATATCATGGCATTTTAAAAGTACTTACATTATTTAGAGCGTACAGTACCGATAAAAGCATTGATAAAATGAACCTGCTACGTGAAAAATATACTGAATTAGCGCAACAAGCCTTAGGGCCTGTTGACCTTTCAGGATTAAAATTTGTTCAATCTAGGGGCGATTAAATCGCGACGCGAGGTTTGTAACCTAGTGGGCTAAGTAAAAACCAAGCAACAAAGAGTTAATCGCCCCTAGGCTAAACCCTTTGGGCAGCGCTTGTTTGGTATTTATGCTACGTTATCGCCTATTTATGGGGAATAACCACACTACATAGGCTCTGCCTTGCCTAAATACCAAACACACTGCTGCAAATTTAACCTCGAAAGATAAACAGGCCCTAGCTGTAGTTTAATCGATAGTAATAGGCTGTTTCCTAGGCGCTGAATTTTTTGCTATAATCCCGCGCCAAATGCCTGGGAGCGCGAATTCCCGCAGTCTAAGAGTGAACTATGCTTAAATTTATCGTCAAACTACATCCTGAAATAGCCATTAAAAGCCGTTCAGTCCGTAAACGCTTTACTAAAGTGTTAGAAAATAACATTAAAATTGTATTGCGCCGTGTTGACGAAAAAGTACAAGTAAGAAATAACTGGGATAACATTTCAGTTGTTACAAAGCTTGAAGACGCGCAAGTTCGCCTTGATTTTATCGATAGCCTTAAACGCATCCCTGGCATTGTTCAATTTATTGAAGTAACCGAAACACAATTCGAAACTCTTGATGATATTTATCAAAAAACCATCGCTTTAGTTGGTCATACTATTGTAGGTAAAACCTTTTGTGTTCGTGCTAAGCGCATAGGGCAACACGATTTTACCTCAACTGATTTAGAGCGTTATGTTGGTGGTGGATTAAATCAGCATATTGAAGGCGCAAGCGTAAAGCTTAGCCGCCCAGAAGTAACAATACGCCTAGAAGTAAAAGACGATAAAGCTTACATTGTTTCTCATACACATTTTGGTATGGCTGGTTTTCCTTTGCCAACTCAAGAAGATGTGCTTTCGCTTATGTCTGGTGGTTTTGACTCTGGCGTAGCAAGTTACCAAATGATTCGTAAAGGCGCACGCACACACTTTTTATTCTTTAATCTAGGTGGCGCAGCGCACGAAATTGGCGTTAAGCAAGCAAGCTACTACTTATGGAAAAAATACAGCTCTACACATAAAGTTAAATTTGTAACGGTTGATTTTGAACCTGTTGTTGCTGAAATTTTAGAAAACGTTGAAAACAGTCAAATGGGTGTTGTACTTAAACGTATGATGATGCGCGCAGGGAGTGTGGTTGCGCAAAAGTTAAACATTCAAGCACTTGTCACTGGCGAAAGTATTGGCCAAGTATCTAGTCAAACATTAGCGAATTTAAGCGTGATTGACCGTGTTACTGAAACGCTTATTTTACGCCCGCTTATTCAACACGATAAGCAAGAAATTATTAATATTGCTCGTCAAATTGGTACGGCCGAAATGGCAGAAACAATGCCTGAATACTGTGGTGTTATTTCTAAAAAGCCAACGGTTAAAGCCAAAATAGACGTTATTCTTGGTGAAGAAGAAAAGTTCGACTTTGATGTACTTGATACCGTTGTAAACAACGCACGTATAATGGACGTGCGTGATATTGACGTAGAAGCCAAACAAGAACTTAAAGAAGCTGAATCGGTTGCTGATTTGCCTGTAGGCTCTGTGGTAGTTGATATTCGCTCACCAGAAGAAGAAGAAGCTGCACCGCTTGCAATCGACGGTGTTGAAGTGGTTCATTTACCGTTCTTCCGTCTGGCGACTAAGTTTGGTGATTTACCAAAAGACACCGACTACTATTTATATTGTGATCGAGGCGTAATGAGCCAACTACAGGCACTTATGCTGCACGAACAAGGCTTTGAAACGGTAAAAGTTTACCGCCCATAAGGTTTGTCGTCTTAAAGTTAAGAATTTATATAAGCGTGGTTTATACCACGCTTTTTTTTGCCTGAATTTTGACAAACAACTCATCGTTGTAAGGTGTAGGAATACCGTGAAGTTTGCCTTGTTGGCTAATATAGCCACATATAGCTGATATTTCAGTTTCTCTGCAATGCGCGACGTCTTGCTGCATTGAAGAGTAATTGTCAGACGTTAATTCCATTATTTTATAAGCGGTATTAAGTGCTTTAATCAATGGGATATTAAGCCCTTGTACCTTTGCTATATTGCATGCTTCAGTGAGTGCATTAAAAATTATAGCGTTGTACTTAGGTGCGCGTAACTCACCATTTTTTACATTACTTAAAGCGCTTAATGGGTTAATGGCAATATTTACGAGTAGTTTTTCAAAACGAAGCTGCTGAATGTTATTAGTAAACTTTAGGCTGGGTATTACTTTAAAAATATCAGCTATTGGCGCGCTATTTTGAAAAGCTAATTCATTACAAGCACCAATAACACTTTGTCCCTCACCAGTGTGCTGCACAATGTATTGGTTTGATTTAAAGCCCGCTATGCTTGTCGTTAAAAAGTAGAGTGCTTGGTGAGTGCTTAGCTGGCTATTTACCTCATCAACATTACCCATGCCGTTATGCGAAAGTACAACAGAGCAATGACTTGGTAGAAGAGGCTTTATTTGCGTAAATGCATCAAGTACTTGAAAGGCTTTAACGGTAAATAAAACAACATCAAATTCAGCCGCTTTATTTAGCTGATTTAATGCAATAAATTGTGCGTCAATTTTTTTAGATGCACCCTTACCTCGACTATAAAAGCGGGTATTTGTTGGGCTTTTGCGAGTTAAAACACTGACATTATGCGACGCACTTAGAAAATGACTAAGTAACAAGCCAATAGCACCATCGCCGACAATTAAAATATTAGCCATATGGGTTCTTTTTTCGAGGTGTAAAAATTACTCTAAGTAAAAAGTAGCTTGCGGCACCTGCAAAATCAGCAAAAAAATCACCGAGTGATGCTTGCCTATATGGAAGTGCGTCTTGCATTATTTCTATAGAGGCGCCATAACCAGCCAATAAAAGTATTTGCGCATATAAAGGAAGCTTAAACGCTTTATCCATTATTATGGCTAGTATAAAAAAAATCCCAAAATGGGCGACTTTATCAACATGAGGAAATAAATTTACAACGCCACCTTTTATTTCTTTGGCAAATAAAAAGGTAAAAGCTACTATGCTGATTAAAAAAATTGCTTGATAAACACGCCTTGTCACGACAAATCCTAAAATCGCTTAAAAAAGAGGCGCAAGTATATCAAACTAATTTAATATCGCACCTGAACAAGATGCAGAAAAATGTAAAGATTTATAATTTTAGCGTTATAATTACCACATAAAATTAAGATTAAATAGTTAGGAGCAAACCAATGCCTTCATTTGATATTGTATCTGAAGTAGAAATGAACGAAGCTAAAAACGCAGTTGATAATGCAAATCGTGAGCTAGAGACTCGCTTTGACTTTAGAGGCGTTGATGCATCTATTGAGCTAAATGACAAAACAATTAAGCTTAAAGCTGAAGCAGACTCTCAGGTTATGCAATTATTTGATATTTTAGCTAACAAAATATCTAAGCGTGGTATGGATGTATCAAGCTTAGAGCTTCAAGATATTACCCGTGCAGGTAAAAATGTATTTCGTAACGTTGGCTTAAAGCAGGGTATCGAAAAGGACATGGCTAAAAAAGTAGTTAAAGCCATTAAAGACTCTAAAGTTAAAGTTCAAGCTGCTATCCAAGGCGAAGAAGTACGTGTAACGGGTAAAAAACGTGACGATCTTCAAGAGGCTATGCAAGTAGTGCGCAGTGCTGAGCTAGGTCAACCTTTTCAGTTTAAAAATTTCCGCGATTAATTAATAAATAGTTTTAAATTAAGCATGCTTTAATCTGTTTATACTTACAGACAGATTGAAGCTACTTACTCTTTTTAAATATCTCACTATTATCCCTCTTTGCTGCCTAGATACTCCCGTATGTATTAATCTTCTTTTTGATATTTAAGCTATTATATTTAATCACATGCAATTAAGTACTTCACACTAGAAGGTATTAAAATGAAACTTCATCAATTATTTTTGTTATTTGTTTTGCTTACATTTACCAAACCAAGCTTATCAAAAACAGTTGATATTGATGTACTGGTTGAAGATGGCTACTTTCCCATTATTATTAATGCGCAAAAAAAACAGGGTTTTGCTCCTGAGTTTATTAAGATTTTAAACGGCGCACAGCAGGAGTTTAACTTCGTACTTAAGTCTCTACCTGTAAAAAGGCTTGCTTTGTCAGTTGAAAAAAATAATTTTGATGTTTTATTTTTAATGGCACTGCAATGGATCCCACAATCAGCGCAAGAGAATATTAAAAAAACCGAATTTTATACCATTACCAAAAATGAGCTTTATACGCTTAAAGAAAATACAAATGAGCAAGCTTACTTTGACGACATTACGTCATTAACAAAGGTTGGGGTTCTGGGGTACTCGTATCAATTTGCTGGATTTAATACAGATGCCGAATTTTTAAGTGAGGAACATCAAGTAAGTTTAACCATTGATGAATTCAATGTGGTTAAAATGCTGCTATTAAAGCGCGCGGAAGTAGGCGTTTTAAATAATATTGCTTACCAATATTTTAAAAATCAAAATACTTTTAATATGGATTTACTCTATAAAAGTAACGTACCAGATGCCGTTTATGAAACGCACTTTTTAGTTAACTCTAAATCAAATAAGATCACTAGTAATAAAATGGATGAAATACTAAGCTTACCTACTGCACAAATACAACTTCAGAAGCTACTTAATAAATATGGCGTTCCTTCAAACTATACTAGCCCTTAACTGCATTTTAAAGGTTTTTAGCTGTATAGACGTCCATTGACATTTGTAAACAAAATACTCACAATAGCGACATATTTTCAAGGTGCTTGCTAGCCACTTCATGTAATGATTTTTTTAGCAGGATAATCGGGAAGTTGGTGCGTTTTCATGATGACTACAAGCCCAACACTGCCCCCGCAACGGTAAAGTATTGCATATTTTGATGTGCTTACTGAGTCCGGAGACCGGCCTTGATGCAATCTTACTTACTTAAATCTTTGCGGTGGGCAAAGGTAGGGGACATCATGTTAAACAAAACAACTTTAGGCGTTGCTATTTCTGCTGCGCTTTCATTTTCTGTGTCTGGCGCAGAGCAATCAATTGAAAAAATAACCGTTACAGCTAATAAATTTGAGCAATCAATCAATGACGTTTTAGCAAGTGTAAATGTTATTGAGCGTGCAGAAATAGAAGCAAGCAACGTACGCGATTTACCAACCTTATTAAGCACGCGAGTTGGTTTTCAGGTTAATCCAAACGGTGGTTTTGGCCAAAATACAGGTGTGTCACTTCGTGGTACTGGCTCTGGCGATACGCTAATTTTGATTGACGGTGTACGTACAGGCTCAGCAACACTTGGTCAAAAAGCATTAAATAATGTCCCTTTAAATAGTATTGAACGCATTGAAATTATTAAGGGTTCTCGCGCGGCTGTTTACGGCTCTGATGCACTTGCTGGCGTAATTAACATTATAACGCGTGAATCAGATAACTTATCTGTGAGTGCTACGTTTGGTTCTGATTCTTACCAAAATTATCAAGTGGCAGGCTCTGTAAAATCAGGCGATATAACAACAGCATTTAATGCAGGCTTTGAAAAAACAGATAACTTTGATGCACTGCAAGGCGTAGCACCAGATGAAGATGGCTATGAAAATAAAAACCTTGGTTTTAAAGTAAATTATACTGATGCACACTACGGCGACTTTAAGTTATTAGGTCAATACAGTGAAGGCTATGCAGATTACGACAGTCGCTTTAGTCCAGCCACAAGTACTATGGAAACAGGTGATTTTAAAAACTATCAGCTTTCTGCAGGTTGGAGTAAAAACTACACTAACCAATCGCACAGTATTGATATTGCTATTTCAACAGATGATTCTCACGATACCTCAGCATTTGGTGTAAATGATTTTATAACGAAACGTGTGCAATTTGATTATAACGGTCAATATATATTATCTGAAGAGCTTAATATTAGCGGTGGTGTTAACTGGTACAACGATGATGTATCGCACAGTTCAACGCAGTATGATATGCAAGAGCGTGATGTATTAGCAGTATTTGTTGGGGCTTATTACAATGCTGAAAAAGTGTTAGCTAATTTAACAATTCGCCAAGACGATGATGAACAATTTGGTGATGAAACAACATATACAGCCGCTGCAGGTTATCATTTATCTGAAGACGCCACGTTCCGCATAAGCCAAAGCACTGGTTTTAAAGCACCTACATTTAACGATTTATACTTTCCGGCTTTTCCTGGTTTTCCACCTTCATCTAATCCTGATTTAGAGCCTGAGAAATCATTAAATCAAGAGATTGGGTTAAATGTAGATTTTGATATAGCAAGTATTGACGTTGCTATTTTTAGAAATGATATTGAAGATAAGATATCTTTAGATTCTAACTTCTTTCCTATCAACTTAAATGAAGCACGCTACGAAGGGGTTGAATTTAGCTTATCTCAGCAGTTTTTTGGTTTTGATAGCAACCTTAACTTTGCTTACTTAAGCGCTGAAGACGAAGAAACGGGCGCAGAGTTACGTAATGTTGCTAAACGTACTTTTAACTGGGAACTTGCAAAACAGTTTGGTGCTTTTGATGCAAGCTTAGACATGCAATACCGTAGCGACCGACAAGGTGCTGTGACGCGTTTAGGGTCATACACGCTTTGGAACTTAGCGGGTAATTATCAAGTAAATGAGCATATTGAAGTTTCGCTTCGTGTAGAAAACTTATTTGATAAAGAGTATAACGCTGTTGATTCAAATACTGATTTTACAACGGCTCAAGTGTATTACTACAACACTCCAGAGCGTCGCTTTTTTGCAGGCGCAAGCTACCAGTTTTAACGGTATTTATTAATATTAAAAAGCCCGACTTATGTCGGGCTTTTTAATGTGTAGCTAAGTTTAACTAATCAATTTAACTACTCAAATTAGCTAGCCAGCTAAGAACTCTTTAAAGACGGTTTCAAACTTATGTAATTTAGGTGCTATTAAAATACTACAGTAACCCTGCTGTGGGTTTTCGTTATAGTAATCTTGATGATAATGCTCTGCTGGATAATACGTAGTGGCAGGGCTGACTTCTGTCACAATTGGCTCACTCACATGGCTTTGCAGTTGAGCTATCATTTCATTGGTTTGCTTTAGTTGGGCTTCATCGTGATAGTAAACAACGCTTCTATACTGTGTGCCTATATCGTTACCTTGGCGATTCAATTGTGTTGCATCATGCAAAGTGAAAAACATTGCTAAAAGTGTTTCAAAGCTAACTACAGTAGTATCAAATTCAATTTTAACAACCTCAGCGTGCCCAGTTGTGCCAGAGCATACTGAATTATAGGTTGGGGTGTCGGTTTCGCCACCGGTATAGCCAGAACTCACATCTAATACGCCATTTACACGTCTAAATGCTGCATCTATACACCAAAAACAGCCGCCACCAAATGTTGCTACTTGCGTTGTTGAGCTCATAAGTATTCCTAAAATGTATATGGAGTTTAAAGGCGAGCATAAATTGTATGCGCCGCAACAACAAGGTTACGGCGCAATAAAGAGATTAGATCTCTTCGAAAGGCTTTTCAGCAGCTTGTTTATTCAGCTTTTGTTGTAAAAACTCAGGTGACTGTGTATTTTTCGATAGAGCATAATACGCAGCAGGTACAACAAAAAGAGTCAGCAGGGTAGATACAATAACCCCTGTAAACACAACTACACCAATTACCATACGGCTTTCGGCGCCGGGGCCTGAAGCAAAAACTAAAGGAACAGAGCTCATAACGGTTGTAAGTGAGGTCATTATTATTGGGCGAAGGCGCTGGGTAGCTGCCTGTAGTATTGCTTCACTAAACTCAACGCCTTTATCGCGTAATTGATTAGTAAACTCTACAATCAAAATACCATTTTTAGCGCTTAACCCTATGAGCATAACAATACCTATTTGGCTGTAAATATTTAAGGTAAGTCCTGTAGCCCAAAGCCCGAACATAGCGCCCATTAAACCAAGTGGTACAGTAAGCATAATAACAAACGGGTGCATAAAGCTTTCAAACTGCGCAGCAAGTACTAAAAAAGTAACGGTGAGTGCAAGTATAAATACGTAGGTCATCGCGGATGCGCCTTCGTAATAAAGCTGCGATTCACCTTTGTAATCTACTGCGCCATCTATATCGTTTTCTTGCGCGGCTACTTCGTTTAAAAAGTTAAGCGCTTGCTCAAGTGTATAGCCATCAGCTAAGTTGGCGCTTAATGTAATTGCGCGCATACGGTTGTAACGGTTTAAGCGCGATGCTGTTGCTTCTTCTTTTAAGCTGATAAGGCTATCAAGTGGAACTAGTTCACCGCTTCGTGATTTAAGGTATATATTTGAAATATCAGTAGGATTGGTAAAATCTTCTTTTGTTCCTTTTAAAATCACATCGTATTCTTCACCGCGGTCAATAAAGGTCGTAACACGGCGCTGGCCAAGCATTGTTTCTAGTGTACGGCCTACATCAGATACCGAAACGCCTAAATCGGCAGCTTTGTTTTTATCTATGCTGACTAAAAACTGCGGGAAGGTTTCTTTATAATCATGATCGATTCTTACTAAACCTGGGTTTTGTTCAGCACGCTTAATTATACGGTCACGCCAATCGGCTAGTTGAGCGTAATCATTACCTTGCAGTACAAACTCAATTGGGCGAGATGAGCCACCACCACCAATACCACGGCGCATAATGGCAAATGCACGAACATCGGTAACTTCTTGCATTTTACCGCTTATTTCATCCATTACTTCCCACGTTGAGCGTTTGCGTTTATCCCAATCGGCCATACCCACAATCGCAACACCGCCGCTGCCACCCCAGCCAGGCACTCGAACAAGTACGCGACTTAGCTCACCGGCTTGCGAGTAAGGCATTAAGCGCTCTTCAATTTTAGCCATATTAGCGGCGTTATTTTCGTAACTTGCGCCCTCAGGGCCGCTCATCATAATAAAGAACGTACCACGATCTTCTTTTGGCGTTAGCTCAGAAGGAACTTGTAAAAACAACGAGTAACTAACAAAGCCAGCTAATAATAAGCTCACCATTAAACCCCATTTACGGGTTATGTTGGTGGAGAGTGAATTACGGTAACTTACTTCAATTTTAGTAAATTGGCGGTCCATCCATTGGCTAAATTTATTTGGTTTGTCTGATACTTTAAGTACTTTAGAGCACAAGGCTGGTGCGAGAGTCAGTGCTGTAACACTTGAGAAAAATACGGCAGCACTTACCGCCATAGCAAACTCAGTAAATAATGCACCTATACGGCCATCCATAAATACTAATGGCACAAACACCGATATTAGTACAAGCGTGGTTGCTACTATAGCGAAACCTACTTCACGCGCGCCTCTAAATGCAGCTAGTAACGGCGGCTCACCCAGTTCAATACGGCGGTGAATGTTTTCAAGCATTACAATAGCATCATCTACTACTAAACCAATGGCCAGTACTAAGGCAAGTAAAGTTAGTAAGTTAATTGAGTAGCCCATTGCCAATAAAAACATAAAGCTACCAACAAGTGCGACCGGTACGGTGACCGCAGGAATAAGCGTTGCTCGTATATTGCCTAAAAACAAAAATATAACGAGTACGACTAAACCCATAGAGATGGCAAGTGTGCTGTAAACTTCATTAATAGACTCTTTAATAAATACAGACGAATCGTAGCTGTCTTGAATTGTAGTGCCTTCAGGTAGGTTGCGTTTGATTTTTTCAAGTTCGCTGCGTGCGTTATCTACTACGGTAAGTGTGTTTGCTTTAGCTTGTTTTACAATACCTAAGCCAATCATATTACGCCCGTTACCACGAAATAAGCTTTCGTCATCGGCAGCTTCTAAACGTACATCGGCAACTTCACCTAAACGTACTAAGTAACCTTCATCACCACGTTTAATTACCAGGTTTTTAAAATCGCGCTGATCTTTATAACTACGGGCAGTACGCACGGTAAAGTCACGATCTATAGATTCTATTTCGCCGGCGGGTAGTTCAACGTTTTCTATACGCAGTGTATTTTCAATATCGCTTGAGGTAATGCCACGTGCAGCCATTGCTTGGCGGTTTAGCCAAATTTTCATGGCGTATTGGCGCTCACCACCAATACGTACGTTAGATACACCATCTACTACGGCTAAGCGGTCAACAATAAAACGCTGCGCGTAATCAGAGAGCTGTAACGAGTCCATTGTTTCGCTGTTTAATACAAACCAGGCGATTGGGCTTTCATCACTATTTGATTTAGATACTTCTGGCGGGCGTACCTGATCCGGCAAACTATCAAGTGCACGTGCTACACGTTCGCGTACATCGTTAGATGCTGCATCTATGTCGCGGTTAATATCAAACTCAATGGTAATGTTTGAACGTCCATTACGACTCGATGAGTTAATACTTTTAATACCTTCAATACCTGAAATTCGATTTTCTATTATTTGCGTTATTTTGGTTTCTATAATTTCGGCAGAAGCACCTGTGTATTCAGTGCTGATATTTACAATCGGCGTTTCAATATCCGGGTATTCACGAAGTGGCAGCATAGTAAACGCAACCAGTCCAAAAGTAAGAAGCAGTAAATTAATTACAATGGCAAAAACGGGGCGCTTGACGCTAGTATCTGTAATTTTCACGTATTACCCCTTTACGCTTACTTTACTTCCAGAGCGAATTTTTATTAGCCCCTCAGTAACAATTTGCTCGCCATCAGTTAGGCCCTCGTCGATAGCAACCCAGCCATTATTTCTGCTAGCAACATGCACTTCAATTTTATTAGCTATCCCATCTTGAATTTGAAAAACAAAGTGTTTGTCTTGCAAAGGTATAACCGCTTTTTCTGGCACCATTAAAGCTTGGTTGCTGCTTAGCTCAAGTGCTGTATTTAGTAACATACCAGGGCGAAGTAATCCTGATTTATTGGCAAAACTTGCTGTAACTTCAACACTGCGAGTAACCGAATCAATACGCGAGCTAATATGCGTTACCTTGCCGTTAAATGTTTGTCCTGGGTAGGCATCGTTTTGCGTAAGCACTTTCATGCCCATATTTAATTGTGCTAAATATTTTTCAGGTACTTTAAAGTCAACTTTAATAATACTAATATCATCAAGTGTTGTGATTATTGTTGTATTACTTACGTAAGCACCTATTGATATTTCACGCTTACCTAACAGGCCTGAAAAGGGCGCACTAATAGTCATTTCGTTTAATTTAGTTTTAGCGCTTTCTAGTTGGGCCTCTGTTGCATCAACACGAGATAACTGCTCTTCAAGTAACGACTTTGCCGTTGATTGCGAGCGTGAAAGTTCGGTTAGGCGATCTAACTGACGTTGTTCTTCACGTAAGTTAATGCCAAGCTCTTTAACGGCAAGCTGTTCTTGTTGGCTCTGTAACTGTACTAACTTTTGTCCTTTACTGACTAAGTCGCCGTCTTTAAAATATATATCTGTGACATAATCGTTTTGCGCACTTTTTATATAGATTGCTTGGTTTGCACGCGCGCTACCGATCGCTTCTATCATCACTGCGTTTTCCTGAGAAGTAACAGTATGAGCTGTTACTTGAGTAGACATTTGTGATAAATCGGCTTGTTCGCCGTGGCTAGCGGGTAAATATAAATAAACGCTAAATATTAGTAGTAACGTAATAATAAATGGAAAAAGTGCTTTACCTGACTGTCTTGAGTACATCGTTTTCATACCTGAAAATTAATTATATGTATTGTACGAAATAAGACCGGGAAAAGGCGGTTATGTGTCTCATAAATTTGTGCGTTAAGCGTAAAAGTAAATAAGATTTATTCATTGTTCCTATTTTGTTGAGGAAAAAGCGGTAATGTATGAAATTTAAAACCACTTGTAACTTATGTATAACAACAAGAAAACTCATGATTTGGGCTATTATTATGTTTGTTTTTTATATGATGTTTTACCAACATGGATAAATCTAACAATGTCATTAAGTTTCGGGCACAAGGTGCGCGAAACGCAATTGAGGTGCTTATTGCAGGTGCAATAGGCTTAGTCTTTATTATGTTATTTAATTTACTAAGGCCAGGGGAGATCAGTATCCTTGAAGTTTTTTTAGTGAGTTTGTGCCTTGCTGCTATCTTTATTGGCTTTTTAAAAACCCAAGAGCCATATCATAGCCTTATATTAAGTGAATCTGAGCTCATTTATTGCCATAAGTACGGAGCTTGGTGTATGCCTCACAGTAACTTTCATCACAGTGGTATACCCAAAGTAGAAGATGGCTTTGATTATTTAGAATTAAATGCGGTTGGTGTTAAGGTAAACGACATAGATGACTTTTTAACAAGTATAGCGCCTCGAATTGCCGGAAAGTTATTAATAGAGCAGCGCAACTTATTTATGCAAGTTGTTCAAAAACATTGCAAATATGGTAATTGCCCATCAGAATGGCTAATAGAAGATACACATTATACATCCCATAAAGGGATAAGCTATACTGGGCTTATAGCTATGTTTGCTAACAGGACTAAGCACCTTCAACTGTTAACCGGTTACGATTTATTATTACCAGCCAGTGTGTTAGATAGAGATATTTGGGTATTCAGTGCTAACTTAAATAAGTGGAAGCGCGAACCTAGTCAGTTTATAGCGTCGCAAATTAATAATTAAGCTGCGGCTGTAGGAAAGAAAATGAGCCAAGACAGAGCCTTTTTAAAAAGTGGTCGAAACACCATAATACATAAAGATAAAAAGCATGATTTAGTGATTGTAAACTCTGAAATTCATCCTAAAATTAAAGTGACTCAACATGGCTTAGAGCCATTTAAAGAAGAGTTACCTAAAAACCGCCGTGATGCAAAAGATCGCTATTTAGAAATAGTCTATGTTGGAAGCCCTGATGTATTTGGCGAAGAAAAACAATTACTATTTATTCAAGCTTTAGATGGGCGTGAATACAAAGTAGATTACAGTAAAATCGGTACGAAGTTGTTTGTACGCATTCATCAAGATACATATATGTAGTACTTTAATGGCATCTTTATTGCTAGTAATTACACTATAGTAATTATTTGACATAATAAGGTGCTGCGTATGAAAGCGTTTGCTTTAATCCCCCTCATTTCTTGCGGTTTGCTGAGTGCGTGTGGAGGAGGTGGCGGTGATAGCGATAATACAGTTGTAGAAACATCTGTTAATGCTGGAACCGATTTACAAATTATCGAAAAAACTGAATTTACCATCACAGCACAAGGTTCTCCCGCTGATGGTACGTTTTCATGGCAACAAGTTAGCGGCCCAAGCTTAGAAGGTTTTCCGCTTGAAGGCGCTGAGCAAACATTGACAGCCCCTGACGTAAAAACTGATAGTGAAATAATCTTAAGAGTGAGCTATCAAAGCACGGGTAGTAGCGCTGTTAGTGACGACATTTCTATTTCAGTGAGCTCTAATAATCAACTCCCTCTTGCTGTTGTTACCCAAACATCTCCTGAAACACTTCCTTCTGTATACAAAGATACAGTGACTTTGAGCGCCCTTGAGTCGAGCGATCCTGATGATAATGGCCAAATTGATAGTTATTTGTGGCAACTGCTATCAGGTCCTGACTTAGATATTGCTAGCTTTAATGAGTCAACTCTTAGCTTTTCTCATCCTTTACTAGAAAGTAACGTAAATTTGTCTTGGCAGCTAACAGTCACTGATGATGAAGGCGGTGAGGCGAGTACTCAATATTCAATGACGCTTAATAAAACAAATGAACTAGTGGATGCAAATGCAGGCGCTGATCAAAATGTCGAAGAGTTTGAAGAAGTAACGCTTGATGCAACGAATAGCGAAACTGTCACCGATACCTATCAGTGTAAGTGGCAACAACTTACCGGTAATAGCGAAACATTAAGTAATAGCGACCAATGTACAACGACATTTTTTGCCTCTGATGTAGATACTGAATCCACGTTGAGCTTTGAAGTAACGGTAACCGACTCAAAAGGACGCACCGATACAGATTCTTTATTTGTTGATGTATCACCAAAAGCGCTTGGGCTTATAAACGATAGTGGTGTTGGTGAGTGCTATAACAACACCCAACGCATTAACTGTGAAAGCGATGACTTTCCAGCGCAAGATGCTGAACTTGGACGCGATAGCTATGCAAACCGCTTAGATAAGGTTGGTAAAGGTAATTTAGCGTTTGATTACACTAAACTTAATCAGTTTGCGGATGAAGTTGGTGATAATAGTAGTGACTTTACCTGTATACGCGATAATGTTACTGGACTTGTATGGGAAGTAAAAAGTGAATCCTCAGGAGTATTGCCAAATACAAGCTTGCGTGAGGGGCAAAATCATTACTTTTGGGATTTAGGCAACACTACTTTTACCGATACCAGTACAGCCAATTCAACTTGTCCGGATGATACGAGTTGTGGAGTACAAAGTTATATAAACGAAGTGAATAACTTAGATTTTTGTGGTGGTACAAATTGGCGGTTACCTACTTATACAGAGCTTTTAGGTTTAATTGATTATGGTAAGCAAGGGCAAAGCATATTAATTGATGAGGTGTTTTTCCCCAATATGCCAAGTGAAAGTGCATTAAGCCACTTACGTTATTGGACTTCACAAACCGCAGCCGATGGTACAAGTTTATCGCAAGCGTACATTATTGATATGAGTGATGGTAACGATCTTGCTTATCCAAAAGAAAATACCGCGTATGTTCGTTTAGTTAGAAGCCGTTAGGAGAAAATAATGAGATTTAAATTACTCTATGCACTAGCAACTATAAGCTTGAGCTTTAATATTGCAGCGGCGCAAACGTGCTACGACGGTGCAGATACCACAACGCCGACAGATAGATTTACTATAAATACAGATGGCACAGTGTCTGATACCGAAACAGGTCTTATGTGGCAACGCTGTAGTTATGGGCAAATTTATAATACAGATACAAAACTTTGCGAAGGCTCTACACCTTCTCTTACTTGGCAAGAGGCACTACGCGGTGCTAAAAATGATACAACCGCAGATTACGATGATTGGCAAATGCCTAACATTAAAGAGTTGGCGAGTATTTTAGAGCACAGTTGCACCGAGCCGAGCATTAATGAAGAGGTGTTTTTTGGTACTAAGCTTCAAAACTATTGGTCAAATACATCGGGTGTGAGCACGATGAGCTCTGCATGGGTTTATCAATTTGATAGTGGGTTGAATAGCTTGCATGCCAAAACTAGTAATGTGTATTTACGGTTAGTTCGCTACGAAGAGTAAATTACATATTAAGATTAGACAGATGAAAGTGCAGCCTTAAAACCGCTGCATTTTTTTGTTTTACATAAATTTACGTTATTTCAATAATAAAGCGCTTACAACGTTGTCACTTAGTGCGTTTTTTTGCCATTATAGGCCGTGATTTAATTACGAAGGAACATCACGGTGTATTTAAGCTATTTTGGCCTGAATGAAAAACCTTTTTCAATTTCGCCCAACCCTCATTACTTATTTTTAAGTGAACGACATAAAGAAGCCTTAGCACACCTTACCTACGGATTAGGTGAAGACGGTGGTTTTGTATTATTAACAGGCGAAGTGGGTACTGGTAAAACTACAATTACCCGCAGTATGTTAGAGCAGTTACCTGAAAACACGCAAGTAGCGATGATCCATAACCCAGCACTATCAGAGCTGGAGTTATTGGCTAGTATTTGTGATGAGCTCAACATTAGTTACGATGCTAATAATGCGACGCTTAAAAGTCTTACCGATATTATAAAAAAGCACTTAGAGACCAATAATAAATCGGGTGGGCACACCATACTTATAATTGATGAAGCGCAGTTACTTGCCCCTAATGTGCTTGAACAATTACGCTTGCTGACAAATATAGAAACCGATCATAAAAAATTATTACAAATAGTATTGGTTGGTCAACCTGAGCTACAAGAGCTTTTAAAGCGCAATGAATTAAGGCAACTCGCCCAGAGAATAACAGCTCGTTACCATTTATTACCACTTACGCAAGGCCAAACAGTTGCTTACATAAAGCATCGGTTACATGTTGCAGGATGTGATAAAGGAATTTTTTCGATGGATGCCATGCAAGCTGTTCATCAATTAACTGGTGGTGTGCCACGATTAATGAACTTGGTATGTGAGCGAGCTTTGGTAGGCACTTTTGCAAAGCAGCAGTTGATAGTTGATAGCGATATAATAAAAAAATCAGCACATGAGTCATTACCCATGGATTTTGTAGCGCCAGTTAATGAGGCCAACAAAGCAACGTCATTTGTACCATATAGCCTTGCATTCGTTGCTTTATTTGCCGTAGGCATTGGGCTTTCATTTATTTTATAGTTAGGTAAGTTATGTCTTATTTATTAGATGCGCTAAAGCAGTCGCAGCAATCAGATATGAGTGCTGAGCAATACGACTTACAATCAGAGCAGTTAAAGCAACAGCAAGCACTAAAGCGTTATAGACGATTAGCGTTAGTATTTGGTACAAGCTTAGCTGCTTTTATTGCTGTAGCTGGTGGGTTTACTACTGGTAAGTGGTTTCAAGGTACTACTTTATTAAACACATCGGAACCCGCTGTAATTAAGGTGGTTGAAAGCGAAAAATCGTCACCTAAAGAACAAGTTAAAGAAGTAGATGCCGCAGTTGAAAAGCAGCAAATAGCTAAGTTAGAACCCGCTAAAATAGCTCCAAATAATACTGCAACGATTGAAGGGCAACTTGTACATGTGCAAACACCTAATGGTGTACAGCAAATGTTATTAACGCCTAATGGGCAATATATTCCTATGCCATCGAGTCCGGTCACGAGCGCAATGGGTTATAATCAGCAGAACGTGCAACAAGTAATGCCAGTTCAAAATTATAATCAGCCAGTATTTAATCCACAAAATAATTACAATCCAAATAATACACAGAACGCTTCGGTATTTGGGCAAAGTCAAAATACAGCATCAGCTCAACTAGATATGAGTAAATATAAAGTACTAGGTAAGCCAATTAATGGTAACAACCAATCTCAACAGATGAGCGATCCTGAGCTTGATGAGGTGCCTACAACACTTAAAAATGCGTTTGCGCAAGCTATACAAGACGTCGAAAAAAATCAGGATTATGAAGTTACCCATGCATCAAAAACGTCATCACGTGTTGAGCCTGTAGAATTACTACCAGATGGTTTGCAATCAATGTTGCCTAGTATTAAATATCAAGCGCATATTTATTCATCGAGTGCTGACAAACGTTGGATCAAGCTAAATGGCCGAGAGTTACATGAAGGAGAGAGCATAGGCGCTTTAACTGTAAGAGAGATTACACCTGAGCAAAGTGTACTTGATTTTGATGGTTATGAGTTTAGCTTAAAGGCTTTGCAAGACTGGCCGCAGTAAACGTTTAGCTATTATATTGAGAGCTCGGTAGAATGTTGAGCTCTCAATATTGCTTAGGGTAATATTGAGTTTTTATAAAAGCGTTCTAAATCAATATTATATTCTTTAGGTTTCACCGCTGATTCAAGGGTGTCTAAGGTTTTTTTATTAGATAAATCGATATCTTTTATCTCTGTATAGCGACTATGTTTGGCGCTGTAAAATGTTTTAACGATAGGCTTTAGTGGTGTACTGGGGTTACTCTCGGTCACTAAACCCACTTTTTGACTCGATAATCTAACGAGCGTTCCTACCGGATGAATACCAATACATTGAATAAACTTATTAAGCAGCACGGGATCGAAGCTATCTGGGCATCCGTCTTTTAGTATTTTAAAGGCTTTTATTGGCTCCATGCCTGCTTTGTAAACACGTTCTGCGGTAAGTGCATCATACACATCTACAATTGATGCCATACGTACGTACTGACTTATTTCGTCGCCCTTTTTACCAAACGGGTAGCCTTTACCATCAAGCCTTTCATGATGCATACCTGCAATATCAACCGCGATACCCGTTAAGCCAGACTCTTCTAATATTTCTTTACTGAAAAGCGAGTGCATTTTCATTATTTTAAATTCATCATCGGTAAAGCGGCCCGGCTTATTGAGTATTTCATCAGGGATTTTTATCTTACCAATGTCGTGTAAAAGTGCGCCGGTAGTCAGTTCAACAATAATGTTTTTTTCTATACCTAAATGTTTAGCGAAAATCCCCATTAATATCGATACATTAATAGAGTGCTCAAGTAGGTAAGCATCTTTTTGGCGCATTTGGGTAAGGCAGGCTAGGGCATCTTGGTTTCTAAAAACAGAGTCCATAAAGCCACTTGCCAGCTCTTTGAATGGTGCAATATCTATATCGCGGCCTGCTTTAATATCTTTAAATGCTTTTATTTGCAGTGTTTTAGCTTCGTCATACAGTTTTTTTGCCTTTCCCATTTCTTGTTCGGCACTGTGTGTTTTTTGCCAAGGGTCACGCTTTATTTTTGTTGCAGGTACAGCAATAGGAGCTTTTTCAGGGACTGATTCAATGAGGGTTTTATCAGGGTCGATTTCTACTTCTAAAATACCTGCTTTTATTAGGTTATTAATACCAGCCTGAGTTTTAACCCAGCCTTGATTTTTAATTTTAATACTGCCAGTTTGTCTAGTAACGCTTTGCACAAACATACCAGGCAGTAACTGACCAACAGGAATTATTTTCAAATTTATTACTTCTATTATTAATCTTTCATTAAGCTAACAAATATATACGTTACTACCTAATAAAAAAGGCACTTTTCAGTGCCTTTTTTATTTTTTAGTTAAAAATCATTAGCTTAATTATTCATCATCTTCAACAAGCGTCATTAGTGACGTGTTACCACCTGATGCTGTTGTATCAATACTGATTGTTTTTTCAGTAATAAGACGTTTGATTAATGTATCGTAATACTCAGAGCTAATTACTGGTAAAATAGCACCTTTACGCTGTGCAAGCTGTTGGCTAAAGTAGCCCAAGCGAGACGAGCGAGCAGCAACTACCGCACCGGCTAAATGAGGGTGCGCCAAAATAGCTTGTAACTGGTTAGGTTTAGCTACTTGGAAAACACCTTCTGCAACACCTGTAGAGATAAATTTATCTTTAAAGGCAACTGCTTCATCATAAAACAGCTCAGACGCTACAGTAATTACCGTATTACCTGCGGCAATAGCAGTGATGATAGACAATGCCCAGAAGTTAAATGATGTGCTCTTATCTGCATAACACACTACACAACCACGTGCTTCTAGATGAAGTGTATTAGACTCACCCGTTGGCCCAGGCAGGGTAGTAAACTTACGCATGTGCTTTTCAAGGCGGTTAAGCTGTGCACGTGCTTCTGATAATGTTAATGCTAAGTCGTCTGCTAAATCGTCGATAATTTCTACCGTCGCGATTTTAGCAAGCAACTGACGTACAGCCGAAACACGGTCGTTTAGTGGTGTTGCACGCCAGATTTTTTCATCGCGCATTGAGTTAGCCATTAGCTTTTTAACTTGTTCATTCGCACCGCTGTAGTGGTGTAAATCAAGTTCGTCAGGCGTTAGGTTAGTCATTTGTACGTTATCTGGTGATGCTTTTTCTTTTACTAAACGTTGTAGGTAGTTAGGGCCACCGGCTTTAGGGCCAGTACCTGATAAACCACGGCCACCAAACGGTTGCACACCAACAATGGCACCAATCATGTTTCGGTTAATGTAAACATTACCCGCACGTGACATTTTAGCAAGGTACTCACAGCGCTCTTCAATACGTGAGTGAACACCCATTGTCAGACCATAGCCCGTGTTATTTATTTGATCCATCACATCATCAAGTTCATTCGATTTAAAGCGAACAATATGAACACATGGGCCAAATACTTCACGTTTAAGTACTGATAAGTCTTTAATTTCGTATAAACGAGGAGCAAAAAAGTATGCGCCATTTTGAGTATTATCAGGAATTTTACATTCGTAATGAAGTATAGAATTACCTTTTAAGTACTCAACGTGTTCATTTAAGTTTTTAAGTGCTTTTTCATCAATTACAGGGCCAACATCAGTTGATAGTAACGATGGATCGCCAATGTGTAACTCAGCTAGAGCGCCTTTAAGCATTTCGATAATGCCATCAGCTACGTCATCTTGAATGAATAAAACACGAAGAGCAGAACAACGTTGGCCAGCACTTTGAAAACCAGAACTGATCACATCGTCAACTACTTGCTCAGGAAGCGCCGTTGAGTCAACAATCATACAGTTTTGGCCACCTGTTTCTGCAATTAACGGTACTTGAATATCGTTACGTGCAGCAAGTGTTTGAGAAATTAATGTGCCTGTTTCAGTAGAACCTGTAAACATAACCGCTTGAATGCGCTCATCAGGAACAATTGTTTTACCTACTTCAGAGCCGCGAGCGATAACCGGTTGAACAACGTGCTCAGGTAAACCAACAGATAGCATTAGTTCAATGGCACGAAGGGCGATTAAACTTGTTTGCTCAGCAGGCTTAGCAATTACAGTGTTACCTGTAACAATCGCAGCAGCAACTTGACCTAAAAATATTGCAAGCGGGAAGTTCCACGGGCTAATACATAAAATAACGCCACGGGCTTCAAAACGCTCATCTTTAGATAACTCTTCAGCGCGCGCTGCGTAGTAACGACAAAAATCAACCGCTTCACGCACTTCATCAATACCATCTTGCGCTACTTTACCTGCTTCTTTAATACATATAGCGACTAGTTCATCATGATGACGCTCTAAAATGTCAGCAACGCGACGCAGTAAATTAGCGCGCTCTTTTACTGGTGTTTGTGACCATGATTCAAGTGCGGCTTCAGCGTTGGCCAGTAATACTTTCATCTCTTCGCCAGTTTGTAACTTAACGTGGCCGATGATTTCTTTGTGGTTCGCTGGGTTTTTAACAGCCAATGAGCCCTCTGGTACTTGGCTTTGCTCAATTAGGTGCTCGTTAAACCATGTTTCAAGATTCTCTTTGAAAGGGGTAATAACGTTAATATCGGTTAAATCCATGCCTTTAGAGTTAGCACGTTCTTCACCGTATAAATCAATTGGCATTTTGATTTGCGTATTGTACTTGTTACGCAAGCCTTGCAATGTTTCCACAGGGTCTGGTAGTAATGATTCAACAGGTTTTGTTGTATCTACAATCGCGTTTACAAATGATGAGTTAGCGCCATTTTCTAATAAACGACGAACAAGGTAAGCAAGTAGGTCTTCGTGTTGACCAACAGGGGCATATACACGGCACTGGATTTTTTCCTCGTTTACGATTTGGTCGAATAATGATTCACCCATACCGTGCAAACGTTGAAATTCAAAACCGGTGTTGTCGCCTTTCGCTACTTCTAAAATAGTCGCGGCAGTGTAAGCGTTGTGCGTTGCAAATTGTGGATAAAGTACGTCGCGCGCTTCAAGCATTTTAATTGCACATGCTTTGTAAGAAACATCGGTTGTTGCTTTACGAGTAAATACAGGGAAATGCTCTAAACCATCTTGTTGTGTGGTTTTGATTTCAGTATCCCAGTACGCGCCCTTAACTAAACGTACCATCATTTTACGACCAACACGGGTTGCAAGGTCTGTTAGCCATTCAATTACAAAAATAGCGCGTTTTTGATACGCTTGAACCGCTAAGCCAAATCCTTGCCAATCACCAAGATCTTCATCACTAAATACTGCTTCAATGACATCTAATGAAATATCTAAACGGTCAGCTTCTTCAGCATCAACGGTAAAGCCGATATCGTATTTCTTAGCAGCAAGCGCAAGCTCTTTTAACTTTGGTACAATTTCTTCCATCACACGGTCTTTATGAGTGAACTCATAGCGCGGATGAATAGCAGAAAGCTTAACTGAAATACCAGGGCTCTTAATTGGACCACGACCATTTGCCGCTTTACCAATCGAGTGTATAGCATTCATGTAGCTGTCAAAGTAACGCTTCGCATCTTTCATTGTGCGCGCGCCTTCGCCTAGCATATCGTAAGAATATACATAACCTTTTTGCTCTGTATCGGCAGCACGTTCAATTGCTTCGTCAATGGTACGACCCATAACGAATTGCTTACCCATAATTTTCATAGCAAAATTTACAGACTTACGAATAACTGGCTCACCTAAACGACCAATGGTCTTTTTAAGCATGCCGAACTGTTGTTCTTTCGTTTTGTCTGTGTAGTTAACCATTTTACCGGTAACTAATAACCCCCAAGAAGACGCGTTTACGAATAAAGAATCGCTGCTGCCTAAATGAGAGCTCCAATCACCTTTCGCTAACTTGTCACGAATCAGTACATCTTGAGTTGCTTTGTCTGGTACGCGAAGCAGCGCTTCGGCCAAACACATTAATACAACGCCTTCTTCACTAGAGAGTGAAAATTCATTTAAAAGCGCATCAACACCGCCTTGCCCATCTTGCTCTTTACGAATGTTTAAAACAATCTGGCGGGCTCTTTCCCAGGCACGACTTCGTGCTTTTACGCCTACTTCTGCAAGCGGTAAAATATGATCAATAACCGCATTTTCATCTATGCGGTAGAAGTCACGGATTCTTTGTCTAATAGGACAAATCGTTGTTAAATCGCCGTTGAATAACATAAGCAACCCTCAGGAGTGTTAAGAATTAAAGTAAAATTAATTACCAATAAATTACCAGTGATATTGTGAGTGCATTCTAATTAAATTTCAGCAGAATATGCTGGTTAAATTTCGCGTTTTACGATAATTTACAGGGCATAAATTTAACTTATCCGCATAAAATTCTGTTATGACAATTCCAAATAGATTACGCATGCTAGATCGTATTGATTTAGCCATACTAGACGTTCTACAAAAGAACGGCAGAATTTCAAATGTTAACCTCGCAAAACAGGTTAATTTGAGTGCAAGCCCGTGTCTTGATCGTGTAAAACGATTAGAGCAAGAAGGCTATATCGAAGGCTACTACGCTAAGCTTAGCGAAGCAAAGCTTAATCAAAGCTTAGTAGCACATGTTCAAGTGTCGCTTGTTGCTTCAAATACAGCAGTATTTAAGGTATTTAGAGAGCATATACTAAGAATACAACAAGTCGTTGAATGCGACATGGTGGCAGGCGGTTATGATTATTTATTAAAAATCCGCGTGTCTAATATGGAAGAATATAGACAAGTTCTTGGCGACTTAGTCGATATTCCCGGCGTGGGCACTCATCATACTTATATGGTGATCGAAAAGATTAAAAAAGACGAAGGGCTGCTAATCGACGTTTAAGCTTTTCTTAAGTAATAAAAAACCGCAATTGCGGTTTTTTATTTTAGTAGATAAAGGCTATACCAAATAGTTAGTACATCACCTTATACATAATTTATTACGACCTTCCGACTTCGCTCTATATAAAGCCGTATCAGCCGCGCATATTAATGCCTCAGATGTTCTGTACTGATTATCGTATTCACACGCTAAACCCTGGCTTACACTTATCTTTACATTCGCTGGCAAACCAATATCTCTAAAATTAATGTTGAGTATTTTTTCTTGAATACGTTTTGCGATCATTTCTGCATTTGAGACATGTGAGCGGGGTAATACAACAGCAAACTCCTCACCACCATAGCGTGCTACTAAACTATCTTTTGAGGGGAGGCAGTCTTCAATTGTTTGAGCTACTTTTTGCAAACATTTATCACCCTTTACATGACCAAAATTATCATTAAACAGTTTAAAAAAATCAATATCGATCAAGATAAAACTCAAAGGCTGTTTGTCTACTATGCATTCTTGCCAATTTTTAATAATCGCCTTCTCTAAAGTGCAGCGATTAGCGACGCCTGTAAGGTGATCTATTTTGGCTATGTTTTCGAGTACTTTATACTTTTTAACATGCCTAGAAATATCATGCATAATACAAATAAATAGAGGGATATTGTTTGTAGTTGATGCGGGTATACAAGAAATTGAGAGCTCTATATCTAAACAGTTACCATTGTTTTTTATTATTTTAACTTCTTTGGGACCATGATTGAGTGGTGTTTGATAATTATTTTTCCAACTTTCAAACATGTAAGCATAGTCATCGCGATATTGCTCTTGTAAGCAATCATGCCATTTTCTACCTATTAATAAATCTGACGTCACGTTAAAAAAACGTGCTGCGACGGGGTTTACTGATTCAAATACGCCATCTGCATTAACAATAAAAATAGCATCGGCCATGACATTCGTGACATTAATAATAGCGCTTATTTTTTCATTGTTAACGGTGTTAGAAATGCTGCTCATTAATGCAGATACAGCATTGTCGGCGTTGTTTGCTCTGCTATTTTCATTATTGTTAGACATGGTGTTGCTCATTTTTATTGTTAATGAAACTTTATGTCTAGTAGTTTATTTAATTTATATTTTTTAAACCTTTCGGTAACCTTCTTTTTTAATTGTTTGATTTTACTTGTTTTTATTGAAGTGTGTCAGTGTTTAACTAAAAGGTAGTTAGTTTATAAATAAATTGCATAGGAATAAATCAGCCCCATGCAATTTAAAATCAATAATTAATCGTTGTTGATTAATTTTTTTTTATTTATAACTTGTGGGTCAGGGCTTGAATAAGGTTTATCATTACATTCAACGTTAAATATTAAACACGCAGTGCCTGAGTTTTTTGCTGTATCGGTGATAGTGATTGCTTGGTGGTTATCACTAAGTGCATAACTGAAGTCTTGGGCACATGTTCCTATTTTATCAGTAACTGTAGCTCCTGTGAAAAAAAAGCCTAGCCCAACTGCAGCAGGAGTTAAAGTGTAAGTACCTGCAGTTTCGGTTCTTACTGTACCGCCGCCATCAACGGCTTTGCCATTTTCTGTGTAGCTAAAAATAGCCTCTTTTTTATCGTTAAACTCAATATGCACTTGAATGTCGACTTTGTTTATAGTGGTCGTCATGTAATTTCCTTTGTGTTTAGTTTTATAGTTTAAAGTCAGTAATGCCTAGTTTTAACAGGCTTGCTGTTATTGTTGGTATTTCGTTTGCTCGGTTTAAGCAGGTATATGCTTGTACCTGCGGGTACTTTACGTGAATACTTTGGTTTATTTTTACTGTTTTAGTAATAGCTTTAAGCACATTTAAGCAAAATTGCTCTCGTTGTTCGCTGGTCGCAGCTAATTTAGCTTTGAGTAGGTTTATATTTATGGGGGCTAAGTTATCTCTATTTTTCATTTTATTGGTTATGTACCGTTTATATTCGCCATCATTCTCAAGGGTCGTTAATAACTCTTGCGCTTTAAGGGGGAAGTTTCTGTCAATAAAATAGTGAATTAGACTAATTTGTGTATTGATAGAATTGATACTATTAAGACCTTGTGATTTTAAGAAGCTAATAATTTTTTCTGTCCTTGAATCAATCTTTTTGTCATAAGACAACATTATCAATTGCGCTAATGAGCGATAATACATATGTTGAAATTCATTATTTTCCGGATCTTGCTTTAAAGCCTCATTTATAATTTCATTCGCAAAGCGAGCTTTTAAATAGGCCATTTTTTTATCAGGTAAATAACTTAGTAAATAACTTTGTTGCATATGTATATTTGCTGACATATAAAAAAGACTGGCGTCATCAGGGTAGTGATTAGTCATTTTTTTCACCACAGAAACTGCATTTTCCAGCATATTCATTGCGACATTAAAGTTACCTAAGTTACCTTCAGTTTTTGCAAGCCAACTGATTGTATCTGCTTTATCACGTAATAAATTTTTACTATTCGGTTTTAGTTCAATGGCCCTATTCTTAAGCATAAGTGACTCTGTAAAGCTTTTTTTCGCGGCTATATAGTCAAATTTCTCTGTGTATAAAGAACCCAATGAGTTATGTGAATACGACAACTCCATAATGGAATTAAAATCATTCGGTGCTAACGAATACATGGTTTTGCTATATGAATGGTACTTTTTAAATAATGGCTCAGTGGCGGCGTAATCACTTTTATCGTAACTAAGCTGCCCTAACCAAAAGGCATTGGCACCCGCAAGCGTGAGTAGCTCTAAATTATCGGGCTGGATTTTTAATAATGCCTCAAGGCGGGTGCGGGCGTTTTCAAAGGCGGTGAAGGCCTCAATGGTTTTACCGCGCGAATAGGCCACTTCCCCCATTGCCTCAAGAGTTTGTGCGTACTGAAAACGGTTGTTAAATTGTGCTTTATCATCGCTAAAACTAAAAAGTGAACCTGATTCGTCAGTTTGATTAGTAAAATACTCAAGTGCTTTATTACTAATACCATCAAGTAAATCCATACGCTTTACGCTACGTAATTTATCGGCAAAATCACCGACCATAAAACCAAGCAGGCTTTCTGCCTCAAGCTGCTTTTTTTGTGCGTTTTGCTGGGCCTTAAAACTAGTAAAGCTCATTAATAACGCGGTAAATGTAAGCAAACACAATAAAGCAACGGTCACTCGTTTTACTCTTATTTTTGCTTTTGTTTTTTTTACAGAGCTTTTGATAAGAGCGTGCTCGTTATCATCTAATTTAAACAGTTTGTCGCTAAGTAATAGCTGCGCTTCTTGTAGAGGTTTACCTGGCGCTAGGAGGTAAGCACTACTTTTACCTTCATCTACCCAATTTTGCGCTTGATGCTGTAAGCGGCTTTTTATTGCTAAAGCATCTTTGTGATCGCTTATCCACTGTTTTGCGCGCGGCCATTGACGTAATAATGCTTCGTGAGCAAGGCTAAAACAGGCTTCTTGGTTTTGTAAGTGCGATACAAATAATCGACTGTCGATCATGGCTTGCACAAGCTCTTTTTGGCTTGTGTTGGTTAATGCTTGCCAGCGGGCTGCGCGGCTAGTAATGGTTTTACCATCAGGGTTTAGGGTAACTAATTGCGATAACACGCTATTAAGTTGCTGCTGTTGATCATTACTAAGGTCAATAAATATATCTTCTGCTTTTTTACCTATGGCGCCCTCAATACCACCAAGTTTTGTGTAAACACTGTGCAGTAGTTCGTTATCATCACTGCGTTGTAAATACAGTTCTTGCAGTGTGTATTGCAGCATGGGCAGTGCGTCGGGGTTATTAGCTGTATCGGCGCACAGAATTTCATCCAGTGGCGTTTGGGTTTGCGGGTCGAGTGAAAATGTTAAATTAGCGGTTAACGCTGGCAGGCGAATAATTTGTTGTAGTTCGTGCCTGTTTGGTGGTGTTAAATCGTAATGCGCACCATGAGCTTTACCTGCCATTAGGCTGGGTTGTTCAACCACTAAAGGATAAAAGTCGTTACGACATGCACTAAATAGAATCACTGTTTTAGAGGTTGCTAAGCGCTCAATAACCGATAAAAAATGGCTGCGTGTTTCGCTACTAAATAAAGGAGAAGAAAGCAGTACTTCTAAGCGGTCAATAAATAAAAATAACTGCGGTGTTTTAAGTTGTGTAGAGGTTTTGCTTAGTGCAGCTTGTATGGCGTTAATTACGTCATCTATTGCCAACTCTAGTTGTTCTGCAAGTGTTTGCGCGCTTAATCCTTCAAACACAGGTAGGTTGTTTATATCCCAATCAAGCAGTGCGGAAGCTAAATCTAGAAAAAGCCTATTTTGATGGACGTCTGCAAAGTCGAGCTGAGCGTAGGAAACTACCCCAATGCCATTATAACCTCGCTCATCAAGTAATTTAGGCAATATACCCGCATTAACAAGTGATGACTTACCCGTGCCACTTGGACCGAGTATTAAGCAAAAAGCACGACCAAATTTAACTTGGCTCGATATTCTATTGAGTAACGTTTCTATAGATTGATTGCGGCCAAAAAATAGGTGTGTATCGCTTGGGTTGTAGGCGCTTAATCCTAAAAAAGGTGAGCCACCTTGCCATGTGTTTTCAGTTGTTTTTATGTCTTCAGCTAGAGGAAACTCAAGTTTTGCAATAACGCGGTAACCACGCTTTCGAATAGTTTCTATGTAGGTGGGTTCACTTGCTTTATCACCGAGGGCTTTTCGTAACTGGGTAATTGTTTTATGCAGCGGGTTATCGCCTACCTCAACATTTTTCCAGCATTGATCTAATAGCTCGTCACTAGTAACAATTTCGCCTTTTTGGAAGCAAAGATGAACTAACACATCCATGGCTTTTGGTTCTAACTGTTTAGTTTTTTCTGCACGCTGAAGAGTATTTGACTGGGGATTGACTTGCCAATCACCTAAATAAAAAGGGCTGCGATTCATAATTGCTCATTATTGTTATTATGTAATTAAAGCGAGTGATTAGCCGACTTTTTTAACCAAGTCTTTATATTACAGATAAAATAACAAACAGATAAGGAGTTTTTACGCAGTAAAAGAGGTTTATTGATGTGGGTAATTCAATATTGAATTACCCACTGGATTTTATGACTATATATCGCTTTTATTTATAGTAACTACGCGTTGAGGGAATGGGATTTCAATATCAGCGTTATTAATTGCTTTATAAACACCGCCATTAATAGCCAGCTTGGTTTCAATAATTTTAGTGGTAGGTACCCAATATCGGTAGCTTATTGTAACACCGCTATCGGCAAAGCGTTCAATACCCACTTGTGATAACGGATTTTGTGCGACTAATTCGTGTGCTTTAAGTACGTCTTCAATAAGGCTAATCGCATTATCAGAGCAAGCACTATAGGCTATATCTATTTCACCTTTGACCAATGAGTAACTAAATGAGTTATGAAGTATTTCACCTACTATATGCTTATTTGGAATGGTGATTTCTACTTTTTCTTCATTGATTAAAATAGTGTAGCCAAGCTCAATTGTTTTAACTTGGCCGCTTACATTTTTAACTTCAATAGTATCACCAACAACAAAAGGTCGAGTGGCTATAATGGCAAGGCCCGCACCATAGTTAGAGAGCATTCCTTGCAGCGCTAAACCAGCACCTAAAGATGCAGCACCAATGGCTGCTACAAATGGCGTAACGCTGATACCTATTTTGCCAAGTGCAATAATTATAACCATTACAATTAGCAGTACTTTTACCACGCTACTGACAAAGTTAGTAAGCGTAATGTCAACGTTATGACGGGTCATTAACGCGGCTACAAATTTGGCAAGCTTTTGTGCTATCCACAAACCAATGAGGACGATAAAAATAGCGCCAACAATTTGCATACTGTAGGTAACCATATACTCAGTAAGCATGGTGTAATATTTTTCAAACTGTTCGATTTCAGAACTGATCATAAAGCGCTCTATGTTAGGGCTATGTTGTATTTTTCCAACTATAGCAAAATGTTGACTAAAAATGGATATAACAGCGGCACTATAATTGCTGTTAATAAAGCACTTAGCGCCATTGCAACTGAGGAGTAAGCGCCTACTTTTGGATGTTCAGCAATAGCAGCAGCAGTCCCAATTGCATGACAAGCTGTGCCCATTGCAACACCTTGAGATTCGTGATTAAAAATATTAATGAGTTTAAAAAGCATAAAACCAAATAAAGCGCCTAGTAAACCAATAAAAATAACTAAAGCCGCAGCAAGAGAGCTAATCCCGCCTAATGAGTCTGTAACAATTAAAGAAATGGGCGTAGTAACACTAAGAGCAGCAACAGATGCACTTAGCTGCGCTGGCGCATTAAATAGTATGCTTAGTAAAAATGCTACAACGGTTGCATTAACAATCCCCAAGCTACATGATGCGACTATGAGTAATAGATTTTTTCGTACGTGTGTAAACTGCTGATATAAAGGAAGCGCTAAAGCCACAATCGCGGGCTCTAATAACCAGCTTAGTAATTTGCTGTGCGAGGTAAATTGCGTATAAGGCAAATTTAGATTAACTAGCAATAAAGCGATAATACTAATACTTAAAAATACGGGGTTAGTGAGCGATTTAAATACGCTGTTTTTTATACTTTGATTTACGGCTCTTAATGCTAAAAACAATACAATAATAAAAGGGATACTTAGCCACCATAAATTAGGCTGTAGCTCTGAAATAGCGGAAAAAGTTAAATTAGTCATTATTTTCTTTTCCCTTAAAATACGCAATTACACTGCTAACAAGCAACAAGGTAGTTATAGGGACTAGCACCATAACTGAGGCTAAAAATGCCCAGTGCGACTTTATAAGGCCGAGATGTTCAATAAATCCCACACCCGCAGGAATGAAAAATATAGGCATAATATTTAAAATAGGGGAGGCGCATGGTTTTACATGTTGCTCTTTTACAATACCCGATAAGAGTAAAACTAATAAAATAACCATAGCGAGTAACGGTGCAGGAAAGCTTCCACCAATAAAGTGCATAATGAGTTTAGCACAGGCTAAACATAGTAAAATAATAGCGCTACTGAGCAGATATTTCATCAAAGTGGCTCACAGAAAAGATAAGAGCTTAACTTTAACAAATCAAACTCTTTTATGCATTGTGCAATAGTCTACCAGTGCTTTGTATTTGCGTAGGTTATATCTGCTTTTCCTTTAGCTTTAGCAATTGCTTTTTTAGTGTTTGGGTTTAGCAGTAAGCGAATTTGGCTTAAGGTTTCTTTAGCGAGTATTTTTCGTTGGTTTGGTTTATAGCTAAGTTGTGTAACACGTTTAATAGCAGCAAGCGTATCGGGTGAACGCTCAAGTAATGTATCGAGCATGTTTTGCGTTGCTTGCTGAGTATCATCGGTAAGTTTAGTAACCAAACCTAGCTCATTTGCTTGTTGTGCAGTGATTGGGTTTGCGTGGCTTGCAAGCCAAAGTGCTTGGTCGCGCTTAACTAAACCGCTCATCATTACATTTGCGCCCATATCGGGGCACAATCCCCAACGCGCTTCCATAATGGCAAGTTTGGCATCAATATGAACAACTCTGTAATCTGCCCCCAAAGCTATTTGCAAACCACCCCCTAAACAGTTGCCATCAATTTGTGCAATAACGGGCACACTAAGTGACTGCCAGCCTAATACTACTTTTTGCGCTAAATTTTGATTGCCTGGTAACCATTTAAGCAATAATTTCACTATGTTCATTGGTGTAGCCATTACTGCAGATATATCAAGGCCTGCACAAAAATGCTCGCCATCACCTTTTATTACCACAGCACGAATACTACGATCTCTTTTTATATTTTTAATGGCTTTGTTTAGCTCTACAAACATTTCAAAGCTTAATGCATTTTGTTTTTTTGCTCTGCTAAGCGTGACGGTTGCAATGCCATTTTGTTTTTCTAGTTTTATCATTACACACTCCTCTGACCTGTTGCTTGAGCTTATGTTGTTATAGGAATTAAGTAAAGTGACGGTATTTTTTAAATAAATGGAATTTATTGCTAAAGCCGTAGTCTTAAAGGATTGGTTTTAGATGAGAAAAAGCTAAACAATTCGAACCTAAGATAATAAAAATATTTTACGTTGTTATTTTAACTAAAATAATAAAAGTAATCTTTATATTCAATAGTTTAGGTGAATTGTTATTTGTCGATTTAGTTGTATGCTGAATAAAGCATGACTCGGTTACAAAAAAGTCAGTGTTTTACGTTTTTTTTTATCAAAATGATGATGAGATTTGATAATATAGCGCAACTTAAAAGCTTAAGGTAAGCACATATGTCGGGTCCACGTTTATATACGGTAGAAGAAGCTACTCACCAAGCTTATGATATTTTTTTAGAGTTAGCGCCAAATAACTTGAGTGAAAAAGATGTTGAAGACTTTAATGAGTTTAGAGAAGACCTAGGCTTTATTGAAGAAGACGAGCCAGATGACCAGTGGCAAGACTTTGTAGCCCTTGAAATAGAGCCAGAGCACTTTATTCAGGTGTTGGTTGGTTTAGAATTTGAAAATGATGATGTTTTGTTTGCTAAAATTTTGATTAGTCGTGATAAAGATGCTCCGTTTTGTCATATTTTATGGAAAGAAACTGAATAAGCAATACGGCTTATTTTTATAATTGTGTGCAGAGAGAGTATTGTGCGTAAGTATTTATTTTTAATTTTTTTAATAATTAGCAGCCCAAGTTGGGCCGTTGATCCATTTGAAGATTTTCATGAATATGGCAAGCTCTCTGATGAAGAAATTCATGAGTTACACAAAGGTGACATGTTCTATGGTGATACTGAATTTGGCTTTATTCTAAGTAAAGGTAACACCAATTCGACCAGTTTTAAGCTCAAAGGTAATTTATACCAAGACTTTGAAAAGTGGCGTAACCAATTTAAAATAGACTCTCTTTATAAGCGTGATGAGAACGATGAAAGCGGTGGCACTGATGTTACAGCTAATCGTGTTTTTGTATCAGCGCAAGGTAACTATAAAGTAGGTGTTAAAAACTCCTCATTTTTTATTTACGGTGATTACGAAGAAGATGAGTTTAGTGGACTTGATTTTAAAAGTACGGTGGCGACAGGCTATGGTGCACGTGTATATCAAGGCTCTAAAAACAAAGTAGATATTGATATAGGACCTGGTTTATACCGTTCAGTAGCGGATGAAGATTCGGATGTGAGCGAAGATGAAATTAATAAAACCGGTTATTTAGTACGTGTTGCAATGCAGTGGGAACGTTTGGTTTCTAAGCGTACTCGTTTTAATCAAGATGTGAGTATAGAGCAGTCGCTCTCAGGTCTTAATTCTCGCTTAAAATCGGAAACCGCACTAATAAGCCAAGTGATTGGTGCGGTATCACTCAAATTTACCTACATGTATCGTTATAATTCAAAACCCGAAGATGATAAACTCAAGTTTGACTCAGAGCTGAGTGCTACATTGGTGTACAGCTTTTAAGTATTTATTTAATTTAGAGAATATTATGTATCAGCATAAACAGTATGCGGTGTTTATCTTTTTTGTATTAGCGTGGATAGGCGGTTTTGTAGCGCTTGCATGGAACTTGTTAGGCGCTGATGGACCTTTAATGATATTTGCTGGGATTTTAGTGCTGGTGGGCTTTTTGTTCCATGGTCTAACAGTAAAAGTAGATGATAAAAAAATTAGCTGGGCGTTTGGCCCAGGCGTTGCAGGGCAAAGCATTGAGCTTGGCGAAGTAGTAGAAGCTAAGGCAGTTCAAAACTCTTACAGACACGGTATTGGTATGCGAATTACTCACGATGGTTGGGTGTATACAGTATCTGGCTTTAGTGCAATACAGCTAACGCTTAAAGATGGCACTTTGTATCGAGTTGGCACAAACGATCAAAAAGGTTTACTAGCCGCTCTAAAAGAAAAGAATGTATCAATCGCGCTGCCTAGTAAGGCAAAAACTGAAACGGTTAAGCGCAACAATATGATATAAAAAAAGCGCCCTAGGCGCTTTTTTCTTGGTTTAACAGTGTATTAGTGGTCGTGACCACACCCACCTTCACCATGTACATGACCATGAGTGAGTTCTTCTTCGGTTGCATCACGTACTTCTAGTATCTCTACATCAAAGTTAAGTGTTATGCCTGCAAGTGGGTTATTACCATCTACAATAACTTCTTCATCTTGGATATCGATGATCATTACTGATTGGTCACCATCATCTGTTGATGCACGAAATTGCATGCCGACTTCAATTTCCATACCTTCAAACATCGACTTAGGTACAGCTTGCATTAGGTTATCGTGGCGTTCGCCATAACCTTCATCAGGTTCAACTTTTACGCTAAGTGTGTCGCCTGGTTGTTTGCCTTGCAAAGCATTTTCTAGGCCTGAAATTAAGTAGCCTGTGCCAATGATAAAGTGTAGTGGCTCACCACCGAACGAGTTATCAATGCTATTGCCATCATTATCCATTACCGAATAATGCATTTTTACCACTTTGTTTGCCGCAACGATCATAGTCATTCCTATTTATTCATCTTCAAGAGAGTAGGGTAGAGGCAGAATGCTTAGCTCCACCTGAGGTGTGTGTTTTGCACGAAGTACCTGAGTTACATCAGTATCGTTTGGCAACACAACGAGGCCTGTTAATTTATTTGTTTGTTCATTAAAGCTTTGTGCAATAAGTTTACCCGCACGGCGCCAATTTTCGCCTAATTGGGTTTCTAAATCGGGCTCTGAAAGTATCCCTTCGCTTTGACCTGAAACTATATACATTGCACGCTTATTTTTACCTAGGTACTTCATGCGAGCCACAGTTTCTTGACCGGTATAACACCCTTTTTTAAAGCTTATACCGCCAATAGCATGTAGGTTTACCATTTGAGGAACATACTCGCCAATTGCATCTGCACTTAACTGAGGTTCACCTGCAAGCATAGATGCTTGTTGCCAAGGAGCTTCGTTATCAAGTGTAGATACGTCATCAGGCATACTAAACTGGCTATCGACCATCAATAAAACACGGTTATCAGCTAATTTTAGTGCTTTACCGCTTTCAAAGTCACACGCGCTCGCATCACCTTCAAAGTTAATATCAAGTTGTGCGAGTACACCCGATAAATCATCACCAATGAGACCAATTAATCGCTTTGAACATGCACTAATGTCAACTTTTGCAAATACGGCATACTTTTTTAGCTCAGCTAACGATTTTTCTACTTCGTTTTCGCTGCCTGTAAGGTAGTAGCTGTCTTGATAAGAAAATAATTTAAATACGCCCCAAAGTTTACCTTTAGCGCTGCAATGGCCAGCCCACAAATAATTACTGCTGGTTAATTTATTTAGATCTTGAGTGATTTGCCCGTGTAAATAAGATAATTTATCAGCACCGCAGAGGCTAATAAGTTGATGAGATAACGGACATGCATAAACGCTCGACATAAAAACCTTCTTTGCAATATAAATGAAGTGACATAATAACGCAGTTGTTACGTATGGTACAGACAAGCGCTTATTGGTGCGGGTTTATTCTTTAATGAGAGATTAATAGCTGCTAAATAGGCTTGTGTTTGTTAAACTCGAGTCAATTAAGTATGAGGTTTAAAATGGTTGAAATTCATAGTAAAGCACGTATTCGTTGGGCTTGCCGTCGTGGCATGTTAGAGCTTGATGTTTTGTTTATGCCGTTTGTTGAAGAAGCATACGACTCTTTAAGCGCAGAGCAACAGGCTATTTTTCAGCGTTTGCTAACAGAAGAAGACCCTGACTTATTTGCATGGTTTATGGGTCATCAAGAATGTAAAGATGAGCAGTTAAACGGTATGGTTTCGCTGATCTTAGACCGAGTTCGTGTATAGGTTTACAGTTACTAATAATAACGCTGACCACAAACCTATTGTGGTCTTTTTTTGCATGCTCAGTTTAATATTATGTTTATTTTTAGATTCGCTACTAGCTATGCTTTTTTGTTTGATAATTAATATATTAGCTGGCTTTTTAGTGTGGCAAAAAGTGTTGGCAATTCATCCAAACCATGGCGTTATAATTCTAGAACCCAAGCTATTTAGGTTTGAGGGTGAAGGTTTAAAAATTCAGGGTGAAATTAGTAAAAAAAGCCGTTTTTATGGCAATAATATATGGCTACATATTAAAGGTTTTAGTAACAGCCATTGGCTAATAATTTCAGCCAATGGTGTTAATAAACAAAGCTATGCACGCTTAAAGCGCGCGGCTTTAAATGCGATTAATTGCGCTGCGGAGTCAAAATAGTCGGTGTTGGGTTTTCATTTTGTTCAGGGTAGTCAATTGTGTAATGCAATCCTCGGCTTTCCTTTCGCTCCATCGCACTTCTAATAATTAACTCAGATACTTGCACTAAATTACGAAGCTCAAGTAAGTTATTACTTACTCTAAAGTTTGCATAGTAATCGTGTATCTCTTGCTGCAGTAACTCAACTCTGTGTAATGCGCGTTCTAAGCGTTTAGTTGAGCGTACAATACCTACATAATCCCACATAAATAAACGTAGCTCATGCCAGTTATGGGTAATAACTATTTCCTCGTCTGAATTACTAACACGGCTTTCATCCCAATGAGGCAGTTCCATTGGCTCAGGTGCATGTTCAATTTTGCTTAAAATATCTTTCGCTGCAGCGTGGGCAAAGACAATACATTCTAATAGTGAATTACTTGCCATACGGTTTGCACCGTGCAGGCCTGTATAAGCCACTTCACCAACTGCATATAAGTTATCGAGATCTGTTTTACCGTTAAAGTCAGTCATTACGCCACCACAGGTGTAATGCGCAGCAGGTACAACAGGGATTGCTTCTTTAGTTATATCAAGGCCAACACTTAAGCATTTTGCGTAAATAGTAGGGAAGTGCTCAATAATAAAATCTTTGTCTTTGTGGCTAATATCTAAGTAAACACAATTAGCACCTAAACGCTTCATTTCAAAATCGATTGCGCGTGCCACTATATCGCGTGGTGCAAGTTCTTCACGACTGTCAAAATCTTTCATAAAACGAGTGCCATCAGGTCGTTTTAAATAAGCCCCTTCACCGCGCATAGCTTCTGTAATTAAAAAGTTTTGTAGCTCTGGATGATAAAGGCTCGTTGGATGAAATTGATTAAATTCCATATTGGCAACTTTACAGCCTGCGCGCCATGCCATTGCAATGCCATCACCACTTGATACATCTGGATTAGATGTATACAAATACACTTTGCTTGCGCCACCAGTGGCAAGAGCAACAAATTTAGCTGAAATGGTTTCTACCTTTTTAGCTTTTTTGTTCCACACATACATACCTTCAATGTGTGAGCCTGTTTTTCCGGCGCTTTTATCTGTAATTAAATCAATAGCATTGTATTGCTCTAAGAGCGTTATATTCTTATGAATTTTAACTTGGCTAATAAGCGTGGTTTGCACAGCTTTGCCAGTAGCATCGGCTGCATGCAAAATACGACGATGGCTGTGACCGCCTTCACGTGTTAAATGAAAACGCTCTTTTCCTTTGCTATCAAACTCCATATCAAAGGGAACACCTTGGTCGATTAACCACTGTAGGCAATCGTGAGCATTGCTGGCAGTATAATGAACAGCGTCTCTATCGCATAAACCGCCGCCCGCATCGAGTGTATCTTCAACATGAGATTCTATGCTGTCGTTTTGTTTATCAAATACAGCTGCTATACCACCTTGAGCATATAAAGTAGAACCTTCTGTAAGCGCTCCTTTACTGATCACGGTAACGTTACAATAATTAGCTAGAGATAATGCAAGTGATAAGCCTGCTGCGCCGCTACCTATAATAGCGACATCTGCAATGTGATGTTTATTTTGGTTCATGTCAGAGGTACTTTGCGGTTACAATGCTCATATAGAGCAATATTTGTTTTTAATATCTGTAGTTGTACCATATTTGTCATACTACTACGTAGTGATTTTAAAGGCTTAGCGCCGTTATTTATCATCTATTTTATAAAAAAATAATATTAAGCAGAACTTTTTATTCATAAAGAGGTCAGAGTATTTGTGAACAATGACGACAATATGAATAACAAGCAAAAATCAGACATAGGAGTACCGGCTCGAATGAGCGAGCAGGAATTAGATTTAGTGCTAGTAAAAAGGGTCCAGCAAGGAGATAAAAACGCCTTCAACCTATTAGTAAAGAAGTATCAAAACAAAATTGCAGGTTTGATCTCACGTTATGTATCAAACCAAGGCGATATTGCTGATGTAGCACAAGAGGCTTTTATTAAAGCTTACCGTGCACTTCCAAACTTTAGAGGTGACAGCGCCTTTTACACGTGGTTATACCGTATTGCCGTTAATTGTGCTAAAAATTACTTAGTAGCCCAGGGGCGTAAGCCGCCAGCAAATGATATAGACGCTGAAGATGCCGAGTTTTATGATTGTGCAGATTCAATGCGATCTAATGCATCTCCTGAAAACCTACTTTTAAGCGAAGAAGTACGCGCTGTTATTTTTAATACGATCGATAGTTTGCCTGAAGATCTTAAAACCGCAATCACCCTTAGAGAAATCGAAGGGATGAGCTATGAAGAAATAGCAGTGGTAATGGATTGCCCGGTCGGGACTGTGCGTTCGCGTATATTTCGTGCCCGTGAAGCAATAGATAACAAATTAAACCCATTAATAGGCGAGTCTTAGTATGACAAAAGCACACCTTAACAAGTTAGATAACGAAGCGTTATCGGCATTACTTGATGGCGAGCAACATCTGACTGATGCAAAAATTGCAGAGCAAGATGTAACTACGTTTGGCCGTTATGCGTTAATTGGTGATGCGATGCGTGCTCAAAAAAATAATAACGACATACATATTGATATTAGCGATCGCGTTGCATTAGCACTTGAAAGCGAGCCTGTTTATGCTGACTTTAGTCAGTCAAAAACACAGCCTCAAGCAATCACTGAGACGGTACAAGATAATAAAGTAGTGGCTTTTAATTGGCGCAAGCCAGTTGCTCAACTAGCAATTGCAGCCAGTGTGGCAATGTTTGCTATTGTGGGAGTTAATACGCTTCCTCAAAGTAACAACGAGCAACAAAGCGAAATTCCATTACTACAAACCACACCGCTGACAGGTATGGCGTCGCCAGTAAGTTACTCATCTGAACCTGCGCTTGAAAATGCAGAGCAAGGTTTACGTGAATTACAGCAACAACGTATTGGTGCATTAGTTCTTGAGCATCAACGCCAAGCACGAGTTGCGAATTCTTTAGAAACAGCGCAAACTAATACCAAAGCGTCTGAGGAAAAAAACTAATTAAATGAAAGTAATCACTTTTGTTCTGTCGTTGGTAGTAAGCTTTAATGCATTTGCCAACGACACAAATCCTGCCAAAGATTTATTACTAAAAATGGCTAATGCCGTTCACACCCGTAATTTTGACGCTTCGTTTGTGGTTGTCAAAGGTAAAACAATGGAACCCTACCGATGGGTGCATGCTTTACAAGGTGATACAGAACTTGAGCATTTAAGTTTACTTAACGGTGCTGGGCTTGAAATGGTCCGTATTGACAACCAAGTTACTTATTTTGAACCTCAGTCTGAACCATACTCCCTAAAAACAGATTCAATAGCGGGTCCAATCCCTGAAGTGCTTTTTAAAGATATAGATCGCTTAAGCGCGCACTATGATTTTGTATTAGGCGGGAAAGGTCGTATTGCAGGGCGTGCTGCTCAACTAGTTCGCATAGAATCTAAAGACGAGTATAAATATAATTATTGGATTTGGCTGGATATGGAATCGTCGTTGTTACTAAAAGCCGCGTACGTTAACCATGAAGGTGAGGCCTTAGAACAGTTACAGCTTACCCATATTAGTGTGACAGAGCAGCCAGCAGGTATGTTACTTGAAGTGCTCAATCGAAACTTTCCAACGCCTTTACCAAACGATGCACTTATAAACGAAGACAGTACAGCGACTAACTGGCAGATTAGTTGGTTACCGGATGGCTTTGAATTACTAAAATCAGATAGACATAAGCTCGATTTAAATAACGAATTAACAGACTATTACTTGTTCTCCGATGGTTTTGTTGAAATTTCGGTATTTATTCAGCGTCCATTACCGGGTAAGCGTTTAAGTGGTGCACTAACCTCTGGTGCAACGACAGTATATGTGCATAATGGCGGTAATTTTGATGTATCGGTTGTTGGTAATGTACCGAGTATGACCGCAAAAGCGATTGCTGAGTCAGTTACCCGCGCATTATAAACGATTCGTAAGGATTGTTATGATTGAACAAACCCTCACTGTTGTGGCCCTCGATGGCCACATTGCTCATTTAGAAGCACAACAAAAACAAGCTTGTGAAGGCTGCAATGGTCGTTGCGGCTCACAAGTGTTTGGTAAGCTGTTTGGCACTGCAAAAAAAACCTTCCCTTATAAATTTGAATCCTCTGTTGAAGTAGGACAAAAGGTAACCTTGTCACTTGATGATAGTCACGTCGTTAAGCATGCATTTGCGGTATACATGCTACCACTGCTTTTAAGTCTGGTTTTTGCACTGATTGCAGCGCAATTATTTATGTCTTCCGAAGTTTGGCAAATTTTAGCTGCAGCTTTAGGTGGTGTTACTGGTTTCTTTATAGCTAAAACTCGCGTGAAATCGCTAAAGCACGATATAAAAGTTATAAAAATTCACCCAATTAGTATCCCTTTAACTCAAATAGATGGTGATTGACGCCAATTAAATGTAAAATTGCCGTTTTATACCAAAGTAACTTGGAAATACAGGGAATAGTGGTTTTTTAAATTATTTTATCTAGCTGAATTATGTAAATTAAATAAGTTTAACTTATTGTTATTCAATAAATAAAATGGTTTTAATCAATATTAAAAAGCATTCGTGATGTTTGTAATTTACAAACTGAGCTTATGGCATCCTACAGCAAGTATTTTCAAGTCACTTAGGTATTCATATTTAGTCCATTAAAATAGAAGTATAGAATCCAGTTTATGAAGCATATCCGTAATTTTTCGATCATCGCCCATATTGACCATGGTAAATCGACCCTTTCAGATCGTTTGATCCAAGTTTGTGGCGGTTTAACCGACCGTGAAATGCAAAAACAAGTTTTGGATTCAATGGATATTGAGCGCGAACGTGGTATTACCATTAAAGCGCAAAGTGTAACGTTGAATTACAAAGCGAACGATGGCGAAACTTATCAACTTAATTTCATTGATACTCCAGGACACGTTGATTTTACATATGAAGTATCGCGTTCTTTAGCTGCATGTGAAGGTGCACTACTCGTTGTTGATGCAGGCCAAGGCGTTGAAGCACAAACATTAGCTAACTGTTACACCGCTATTGAAATGGAATTAGAAGTAATTCCAGTACTTAACAAAATCGATTTACCGCAAGCGGATCCTTTGCGCGTTGCAGAAGAAATTGAAGAAATTATTGGTATTGATGCCCTTGATGCAGTGCAATGTAGCGCTAAAACGGGTGTAGGTATTGCCGAAGTTCTTGAAATGATTGTGAGAGATGTTCCGCCGCCAGTAGGCGATACAGATGGACCTCTACAAGCACTTATTATCGATTCTTGGTTTGACCCATACCAAGGCGTTGTATCATTAGTGCGTATTAAGCACGGTGAATTACGCACTGGCGACAAAATAAAAATAATGTCGAATGAGCATATACATACTGCCGACCAAGTGGGTGTGTTTACACCTAAGCAAACTAACACCGGTATTTTAAGAACCGGTGAAGTAGGGTTTGTTATTGCTGGCATCAAAGAGATACATGGTGCGCCAGTAGGCGATACTATAACTCATCAAAAAAATGCGGCTCCACTTCGTTTACCTGGTTTTCAAAAAATTAAGCCTCAGGTTTATGCAGGTATGTTCCCAATTGCATCAGATGAGTATGAATCATTCCGTGATGCGCTTAATAAATTAAGCTTAAACGATGCGTCGTTATTCTTTGAACCAGAGAATTCAACTGCATTAGGTTTTGGTTTCCGCTGTGGCTTTTTAGGTATGCTACACATGGAAATCATTCAAGAGCGTTTAGAGCGTGAATACGATATTGATTTAATTACAACGGCACCTACGGTGATCTATGAGATAGTTACTAAAGAAGGTACATTCCAGATTGATAACCCGTCTGATTTACCTGCAGTAAACGATATTTTAGAAATTCGTGAGCCGATTGTTGAAGCTAATATTTTGGTACCACAAGAATACTTAGGTAATGTTATTACTTTGTGTATTGAAAAACGCGGTAGCCAAACAAAAATGACCTATCACGGAAAGCAAGTAGCTGTTACGTATGAGCTACCTATGGCTGAAGTGGTAATGGACTTTTTTGATAAATTAAAATCAACAAGCCGTGGTTTTGCATCGCTTGATTATAACTTTAAACACTTTCAAACATCAGATATGGTGCGTGTTGATATTTTAATCAATAGTGAGCGTGTTGACGCACTTGCGATTATTGTTCACCGTGATGGTGCTCAGTCTCGTGGTCGCCAATTAGCTGATGCATTAAAAGAGCTTATTCCTCGTCAAATGTTTGATATTGCGATTCAAGCAGCTATTGGACAACACGTTATTGCACGTACTACGGTAAAACAGTTACGTAAAAACGTAATTGCTAAGTGTTACGGTGGCGATGTGAGTCGTAAGAAAAAGCTACTTAAAAAGCAAAAAGATGGTAAAAAACGTATGAAGCAAGTAGGTAATGTTGAAGTGCCTCAAGAAGCGTTTTTAGCTATTTTAAAAGTTGGTAAATAAAAACAAAGGATTATAAATGGCTGGTTATTTTTCAGTTTTATTGGTGCTATTAACCTTAGGCTCAGGCTTAATATGGTTAATAGATCACTTAATGTATGCACCTAAAAGACAGGAACGCTTAGCGATAGCGCAAACGTCTGCTGGAGCTCTGTTAGATGAAGAAACTGCGGCATTAATTGCACCAGAACCAGTACTAACAGAAACAGCAAAGTCGATTTTCCCGATGATTGCAGCAATTACTATTTTTAGATCATTTATTTTTGAACCGTTTCAAATTCCATCTGGTTCAATGATGCCTACACTGTTAGTGGGTGACTTTATTTTAGTACAAAAGTATTCATATGGAATAAAAGACCCAGTTTGGCGCACTCAGTTAGTTGATGTCGGTGAGCCTGAACGTGGTGATATTGTTGTTTTTAAATACCCTTTAGATGAAAGTGTTGACTATATTAAACGTACGATTGGTTTACCTGGCGATAAAATTGTTTATCGTGATAAACGTTTATATATTCAGCCAAACTGTAAAGAAGGCGAAACCCAACAGGGTGAGCTTTTATGTAATGAATTCAATAAAATTGATTTTAAACTAATTAATGATAACGAATTTAAACAAGGCCCAATGCCTCTAGCTCGTGTGAATGAAAATTTAACAACAGTTACGCATGATATATTAATCAACCCACAAGCGCCTGAAAGAAAAGGGCGTTACTATCAGCAACCGGGCACGCCTTCTGATGAATGGACTGTTCCTGCTGATCATTATTTTATGATGGGTGATAACCGCGACAACAGCCAAGATGGTCGCTTTTGGGGCTTTGTACCAAAAGAAAACTTGGTGGGTAAAGCTGTCTTTATATGGATGAGTTTTGAATTTGAGAATGGCCCTGATGATATTTTACCAGGATGGGTTCCAACTGGTGTTCGCTTTGAACGCCTAGGTAATATTCAGTAACGATGAAAAAAAATGTAACAGAATTATATAAAAAAATTGGCTATGAATTCGCTGATCAAGGCTTACTTGAACAAGCAATGACGCACCGCAGCCACAAAGGCCAACATAATGAGCGACTAGAATTTTTAGGCGACTCGATTTTAAGCTTTGTGATTGCCAATGCACTTTATGCCAAATTTCCTAAAGCGCGTGAAGGCGATTTAAGCCGCATGCGTTCAACACTTGTGCGTGGTCAAACACTTGCCGAGTTTGGTCTTGAATTTGGTCTAGGCGATTATTTACGCTTAGGGCCGGGCGAGCTTAAAAGTGGCGGTTTTCGTCGCGAGTCAACGCTTGCTGATGCAGTAGAAGCTATTATAGGCGCTGCATTTTTAGATTCAGGTATCGACAGTTGTGGCGATCTTATATTGGCGTGGTACCAATCACGTTTGGATGCTATTTCACCAGGGCTTAACCAGAAAGATCCTAAAACCCTGCTGCAAGAGTATTTACAAGCCCGTAAATTATCGTTACCGGGCTACACAGTGGTTGATACACAAGGCCAAGCACACAATCAAACATTCACGGTTGAATGTATTGTTGATGGAATGGATAGCATAATTTCTGTTGGTAGCTCGCGCCGTAAGGCCGAACAAAAAGCTGCCGAAAAAGCATTGAAGATACTTAAAAATGAACCTTGATACCTTAATACAGCCTCATGAACGTGATGTAGATACATTTTGTGGAATGGTGGCGATTGTCGGTCGACCAAACGTAGGTAAATCGACTTTGCTTAATGAAATCATTGAGCAAAAAGTGAGTATTACCTCACGTAAACCACAAACTACACGTCATCGTATTATGGGTATTCATACCGTAGATAAACACCAAGCGGTATACATAGATACACCGGGTCTACACGTTGAAGAAAAGCGTGCTATTAACCGTCTAATGAATCGAGCAGCGTCTAGTTCTATCGGCGATGTAGAGCTTATTATTTTTGTCGTTGAAGGCACTCATTGGAATGCAGATGACGATATGGTACTTAATAAAGTATCGCAAAGTGGTAAGCCTGTATTATTGGTTATTAATAAAATTGACCAAGTTAAAGACCGTGATCTTGTATTGCCTCATATGAAGTGGTTAAGTGACAAGTTTGATTTTGTTGGAATTATGCCAGTATCAGCAACGCAAGGTAAAAACGTTGATTTAATCAAAGCAGAAGTAACTAAACGCTTACCTCCTTGCGAATTTTACTTTCCTGAAGATTATGTAACTGACCGTTCGATGCGCTTTATGGCAGCTGAAGTTATTCGTGAAAAGCTAATGCGTTTTATGGGTGAAGAGCTACCGTATTCTGTGACTGTTGAAATTGAGCAGTTTAAGTGGCAAGACAACGGTATTTGGCACATCAATGGGTTGATTCTTGTTGAGCGCGAAACACAAAAACGCATGGTTATTGGTAATAAAGGCGAAAAGCTAAAAACCATTGGCCGTGAAGCCCGTAAAGACATAGAAGAAATGCTTGATAACAAAGTGTTTTTAGAGCTTTGGGTTAAAGTTAAGTCGGGTTGGGCTGATGATGAACGTGCACTAAGAAGCTTAGGTTACAGTGAAGACTAAACCAAGCAGTAGCTTAGTGAATGGATAGCGACTTCTACACCGCGTATTTATTACATCGGCGTCCTTATAGTGACTCCCAAGTAATGTTAGATATGCTTGTAGAAGGCGTTGGCCAGTTAAGAATGCTGGCCCGAATTAGTGGTCGCCAGGCCACTAAACATAAAGCACAACTTCAGCCGTTCCAGGCACTCCTTGTTAATTACAGTGGCAAGTACGATTTAAAATATATCAATAAGTTTGAACTGCATGGTAACCCGCACTTTTTAAAAGGTGATGAGCTTTATTGTGGTTTTTATTTGAATGAGCTGACTAATCGCATCGTTCCTGTTAATGAGCCAATTGAACAAGTATTTGAGCTATATAAATCTCACCTAGAAAACCTAAACAGCGGAGCCAATTTACAAGAAGTGCTTCGCTCGTACGAATTTCAATTATTGGAATTACTCGGTTATGGCGTGGATTTTAGTTTTGATGCCAGTGGTGAACCAATAGATGAAAAGCAGACGTATAGTTATTTCCCCGAACTTGGTTTTTTAGTACAAGAAGATACGCGTTCTGGATTTAGTGGCAAACAACTTAACGCCATAGCAAATCATGACTTTAGCCAAAGTGATGTGCTATATATGGCAAAGCAATTAAGTCGCTATTTATTAAAACCCTTATTAGGTAGTAAACCATTAAAAAGCCGTGAGCTATTTATGGCCTCTCAATAAACGTAATTTTACAGGTAAGAAAATGAAAGATATTCTTTTGGGTGTAAACGTAGATCATATTGCAACACTTCGTCAAGCGCGTGGAACAAGTTACCCAGATCCAGCCCATGCAGCCAGTGTAGCAGAGCATGCAGGCGCAGACGGTATTACGATCCACTTACGTGAAGACAGACGCCATATTCAAGATCGCGACGTTTATGTGATGGCTAAAACTATCCAAACTCGCATGAATCTTGAAACCGCTGTTACCGATGAAATGATACAAATAGCGCTTGAAGTAAAACCCGAGTACGTGTGTTTAGTACCTGAAAAGCGCGAAGAGTTAACCACCGAGGGCGGCTTAGATGTAGCGGGTAATATAGATAAAATTAAAGCCGCAACAAAAACGCTTACCGACGCGGGTATTAAAGTATCGCTATTTATTGATGCAGATAAAGCACAACTAGATGCAGCCAAAGAATGTGGTGCTCCTTATGTAGAAATACACACAGGCGCGTATGCTGATGCAACAAATGATACTGATTTACACAAAGAGTTAGAGCATATTCGTGAAGGTGTTAAATACGCAGCAAGCTTAGGTTTGATTGTTAACGCTGGCCATGGTCTTCATTACCATAACGTTAAACCCATTGCCGCGATGCCTGAGATTTATGAGCTAAATATTGGCCACGCTATTATTGCTCGTGCAGCGATAGATGGACTCGATAAAGCCGTACGCGATATGAAACGATTAATGATTGAAGCAAGAATGTAATACGATTCTACATAAGTATTTAAAAAGCTTAATTAAAAAAACGCGGTTAATGCCGCGTTTTTTTGTATCTAAAATTCAAAGCTTATCTTTGTAACTCAGTTACGCTTGCATCAGCAAGTAAGTTTTCAAGCTCGTCCTGTAGCTCAAATAATTCAGGTTCAATATTCTCTAACAAGCATTTATTTTTAAGTGATGTTTCAATTGTTTCTGCGAGTGATTTAAGTTTTGGTACACCAGTGTAGCAACATGCACCATGAAACTTGTGGACAATACTTAAGACTTGCTGACAATCATTACTCTCTATCGCTTTAGCAAGCAATGTAAGAGTTTCAGGGACGCTTAGAAGTAGCATATTAAGCATCTCTAGCGCTAACTCGCTCTTTCCGCCAGCACGCTGCAGGGCTTGTGCCCAATCAATTCGACTACTTTGAAATGGTGCAGGACTTTGTGGTGTATCTGTTTTAGCTTTATCGCGATTAACTGGGGTCTGTGGACTATGGTCGCTAATAATTTGTTTAAGCATATCTTCATCAATAGGCTTAGTTAAATAGCCTTTAAAGCCATCTTTTAGTAGTTGCTCTTTTTCGCTTTGAAGGGCGTGTGCCGTTACAGCTATAATGGGTGTATCTTCATTAAGTGATGATTCTTGTATAAGCTTGCATGCGGTTATACCGTCCATAATTGGCATCTGAATATCCATAAAAATTATGTCGTATTTATGACTTTTACTTAAGCTGTATGCTTGTGAACCATTATGTGCTGTTTCAATTACTTCAATCTGCTCACTTAATAAAGTATGGAGAAGTTTTAAGTTGGCATCGTTATCATCAACAACCAATACTTTTAACGGCAGCAAAGCTTGATCGTTTTGTTCAATATTATGAGTAGGGTGGTCAAGCCTGTAAGGTGCGGCAAGTACTTCACATAACTTACGGTGATTAAGTGGTTTACTTAAACACGCATCAGCACCGCTGCCTATAAAGGCTTCTCGCATATTGTGCGATACTGTATTAAGCATTAAGTATAAGTAGTCTGTAGATTCACGCACGGCTTTTACATAGCTTTTTAGTTGCTGCATATCATCAACTGATGCCATATGGCCAATTAAGCAAACATCATATTTATGTTCAGTATTTTTTATAGCGTCTAAAAAGCTAGTCTCATTAAAACATGCCGTTACGCTTGATTCCCACTGAGTCAATAACGAAAGTACAGCGTGATGTGTATGCTCGTGTGGCTCTAAATACAAAATACGCTTACCAATGAGCGATTTAGTCGGTAAGTCGTTAGTAAATACATGATTGGGCAAACTAAACACACTATTGAATGTAAAACAGGTACCGTTACCTGGTGCAGAGTTTAATGTTATGCGGCCATTCATCGCTTCAACAATATGCTTAGTAATAATGAGGCCAAGACCTGTACCACCAAACTTACGTGTAATGCTTGAGTCTGCTTGCCCAAATGGAGTAAATAAAGAGTCTTGCTTATCCATAGGTATACCCACGCCAGTATCTGTTACTGACACAAGTAAAGAGGTGCGTTCGTCGTCGAGTAACCGATGGCTTATGTCGACCTTAATGGAGCCTTTTTCAGTAAATTTAATCGCATTACTTAATAGGTTTATCAGCACTTGTTTAAAGCGAGTGGGATCGCCCGTTAAGTCATCTGGTACTTGTTGGTTAATGTAAATGGATAGCTCTAATTGCTTATCGTGTGCGCTAGGAGCGAGTAGCGTCATCACTTCATTTACAGCATCACGAAGTTGAAACTGAATCGACTCAAGTTCCATTGCACCCGCTTCTAGTTTGGAGAAATCTAGAATGTCGCTAATAATAGTCATTAAACTATTTGCTGATAGCATAATAGTGTCGAGATAATCTTTTTGATGCTTGTTTAGTGGTGTTTTATAAAGCTGGCGTGTAAATCCAATAACACCATTTAACGGAGTACGAAGTTCGTGACTCATTTTAGCTAAAAAGTCTGATTTTACGCGGTTAGCATCTTGAGCTTCTTTTTTTGCAAACGAGAGTTCTATATTTGAAGTTTCGTATTGCTCTAGTGTTTCACGGTAGTCGCTAGTTGCTTGATCAATATTTTTTTGCATTTCATCTTTTTGCATCACCATAGTGTGAGCAATGGTATTTAAGCCTTCTCGCAATAGCTCAAATTCACCTATCATGTTGTCGTTAAGGCCAGTACTTCTTTTACCTTCGACTAACTTGTCGGTTGCAAGTACTAACTTATTAAGCGGCGTCATAAACATGCGGCTTAACCTTAAAGCTAAAATTGCTGCAAACACCAATGATAAAATAATTACAATACCGCTAATTAATAAAGCACGTTGCTGCCCTATAACCGCTTGGTCTTTGTTTAGCTGTATAATAACGGTGCCCAAAGATGACTGAAAAGCAGATGGGTCCCATTTAGAGTCGTGACTTGTATGGTTAATAATGGGCGTGAAGAATGTAACAAGCTCATCTGACTTTTGCACGTGGGTCGTTTTTAAATTTATGAGCGTCTTTTGATTAATTAACTTTTCAAATGAGCGGTGATAATTACTCGTCATTAATAGCGCATTATTTTTATCAAAAATTGCAATCGACTTAATTGTAGGGGAGTGCTTGTTATGTGTGTAGCTTATAAGGCGATTCAATAGCTGTTTGTTTTTTTCGAGCATGGGTTGCTCAAGCGCAATAGCAAGGGGCTCAGAAATAGTAGTACCTTGCTGATATAAAATTTCATCAAGCTCAATGTAACGATTTATTGTAAAATAGCCACCAAGTAGTAATCCTATGATCACCGTTGGGATCAGGGTCAGTGTTAAAACAGAATCGCGTAAGCCTAATTTGGTCATAATGGGAGCGTTTTATCGTTATTAGTATGATTTGAGTATATACGGTTCAACACGCATTCTAAAGCATCTAAATATAGGTGCTTCATAAATAAACTGAAGGTAATGCCTAATGGCGCAAATTTTTAAAGCGAAAAAAAAACCGCTTAAGCAACAAACATTAGAATTAAATATAACGGGAATGGATCATCAAGGGCGTGGCATTGCTAAGCATAATAATAAAGTATGCTTTGTAAGCGGTGCATTACCAAATGAAACAGTTAAAGCAATGCTCGTCGAAGATAAAGCTAAATACAGCAGTGCAAAAGTAATTAAAGTTATTAAAGCGAGTGAATCAAGAGTAGACGCTTTTTGTGAGCACTATAATCAGTGTGGTGGCTGCCAATTACAGCATTTAGAAGTAAGCCAACAAGTTGTAGAAAAACAAACTGCAGTTACTCAGCTATTTAGTAAGTTTGCTAAATTAAACAGCTTAAACTGGCAAGCTCCATTATTAAGTAAGTCTGTGCATTACAGGCGCAGCGCTCGCATAGCCGTTATGTTTGATAAAGCAGCAAAAAAAATGCGTGTGGGTTACAGAGCCAGTGGTTCAAAAAATATTGTCAGTATTAATAAATGTACAGTACTTGATGAAGTATTTGCAGATGTTTTTACACTTTTTGATGGTTTAATTAATCAACACAAAGCGCTGCACAGTATAAGCCATTTACAGTTATGCCAAAGTGATGAGAAAAACTTTGTTGTTATTCGTCACACTAAAGCAATTAACGATGATACAAAGGCTTTGGTTGAGCACATAACAAAAAGCCAACAGTTTGAAGTTGTATGGCAAAGCGAGAGCGATGTAATTGAGCATTCACACTTAGCCATGCCGTTTTATTATCTTAAAGAGTTTGATCTAAAATTTGAATTTGGTTTAGGTAATTTTATTCAGGTAAATGCGCAAGTTAACGAAGCTATGTTAAAGCAAGCCGCAAATTGGCTTGATTTAAAAGGTGATGAAAATTTATTGGATTTATTTTGTGGCATTGGTAATTTCTCATTAGTGTTGGCAAAACAAGCAAAATCTGTAATTGGCGTAGAAGGTGTGACTTCAGCGGTTGCAATGGCTGCTCAAAATGCGCAAACTAACTCTATTACCAATGCGCAGTTTCATTGCTTTGATTTAACGCAAAGCATACAGAGCGCCCCATGGTTTAGTAAAAACTTACATGTGCTTGTACTCGATCCTTCTAGGACTGGTGCAATGGCTGTATTAGAGCAATTATCTTTAAAGCAGTTTAAAACTATTTTATATGTCTCTTGTGACCCTGTTACTTTAGCCCGTGACAGCGCAATTATTTCACAAGCTGGCTTTGATCTTAATAAAATTGGGCTAATGAATATGTTTCCTCATACAGGGCATATTGAAACTATGGCGTTATTTCAACGGAGGTAGAACGCATTATGGTAGCTACACGACAATCACATCAACAAGATGAGACAACAGATTTTAGCACTCGGCTTTCATTTCTTGCCTTGTCTGAAGAAAAAACAGAGCTACTTACTAAAGCGCAAGCGCTCTGCGTAAAATGTGATAATGAAAGCAGGCAAACTACTGCAATCGAAATGGTTGAAATTTTAGCTGAGCTAAATCTCGACCCCGAATCGTTAGCTACTGCGTATTTAACCCCGTATTTTTTAAACGATTTAATATCACTTGAAACCATAGAAGAGCAGCTTGGTAGTAATATAGCCATGCTGTTAACTGGGGTTGCACAAATGGCCACTATTAGTACTTTATCGCATCAAGGTAAAGGAACTATGCAAGTTGATAATATTCGAAAAATGTTATTAACCATGGTTGAAGATGTGCGCGCCGTGGTCATTAAGCTTGCCGAGCAGGTATGTCATTTACGTAATGTAAAAAATGCGGATGAAGAAGACCGCGTCATTGCCGCTAAAGAAACGGCTGATATTTTTGCACCATTGGCAAACAGATTAGGAATAGGGCAATTAAAGTGGGAACTGGAAGATTTATCGTTTAGATATTTGCACCCAGGCACCTATAAAAGCATAGCCAAACAACTTGACGACAAACGTCTTACGCGCGAAGCCTATATGGAAGATATGGTTGAGCAAGTAAAAAACCGTTTAAGTGAAGCGGGCATAGAGGCCCAAGTTTATGGCCGCCCCAAGCACATTTACAGCATTTATAAAAAAATGCAGCAAAAAAACTACGAGTTTGATCAGCTTTTTGATATTCGTGCAATGCGTATCGTTGTTGAACGCCTACAAGATTGTTATGGAGCGCTGGGTATTGTGCACACCAATTGGCGTCATCTTAATAAAGAGTTTGACGACTATGTAGCAACCCCAAAACAAAACGGCTATCAGTCAATCCATACCGTAGTATTTGGGCCTGAAGGTAAAACAGTAGAAATACAAATTCGTACCAGCGATATGCATCAAGATGCTGAGTTGGGTGTGGCTGCACACTGGATGTACAAAGAAGGTGCATTACCGGGACGCGGCTCGGGTTATGAGCAAAAAATTAGCTGGTTGCGTAAGTTACTTCAATGGCAAGAAGAAGTAGTCGATGGTGGTGATTTAGCTGAAGAGCTTAAAAACCAAGTAGTAGAAGATCGCGTATACATATTTACCCCAAGCGGCGATATTATTGATTTACCACTTGGCGCTACACCGCTTGATTTTGCTTACTACATTCACTCAAATGTGGGGCATCGTTGTATTGGTGCAAAAATATTCGGCAAAATAGTGCCGTTCACGCATCAACTTACAACTGGGGATCAGGTAGAAATACTGACCCAAAAACAACCAAATCCAAGTCGTGATTGGTTAAACCCATCATTAGGGTATATTAAGTCATCGCGTGCTAGAGCTAAAATTCATCACTGGTTTAAACAGCTCGACCGCGACAAAAACTTAAGTGCGGGGAAAGAAATTCTCGACAGTGAATTACAAAAGCTTAATTTAACATACAAAGATTTAGAGCCAGCCATCAAGCGTTTTAACTTTAAAGAACTTGATGACTTAATGGTTGCAATTGGTGCGGGCGATGTACGCCTCAATCAAATGCTTAACTTTGTAAGTGATCGGACAGAAGATGAACCGGTTATTCGTATTAAAGCGCCTAGCAAAGTAACCGGTGACAAAAACGGCATAGTGGTTGATGGCGTTGGTAGCTTAATGAGCCATGTAGCCAAATGCTGTCGTCCTGTCCCTGGCGATGAGATAATAGGTTATATAACGCAAGGTCGAGGAATAGGTGTTCATAAGGAAGACTGTGATTCGTTTAATAACTTAAAAAATCAGCATCCAGAGCGTGTTATTTCGGTAAGTTGGTCTGATGATATCAACGGCTCGTACGCACTAAGTATTAAAATAGAAGCAACCGATCGTTCAGGCCTAATACGCGATATAAGCTCAGTACTTGCTAACGAAAAAGTAAATGTTTTAAATATGAACGTAAATACGGTTGAAGATAATCAGTTAGCTATATTTACGATGCAAATAGAAGTACATGACTTATCGGGTACTAACCGTGTTCTTTCTAAGTTACACCAAATTGAAGGTGTACACGATGCCAAGCGTGGTCATTAATCATGAATGATAATGCAGCGCTTACACAACTTCTTAGCATAATGAAAACACTGCGAGATCCCAAGGGCGGTTGCCCGTGGGATCTCAAACAAGATTTTAAATCTATTGTGCCGCATACACTAGAAGAAGCATACGAAGTTGCCGACTGTATTGAGTCAGGCAACTTAGATGAGCTTAAAGGTGAATTGGGTGATTTGTTATTTCAAATTATTTTTTATGCGCAGCTTGCACAAGAGCAAAATCTATTTGATTTTAATGATGTAGTGGAGCAATTAAACGATAAGCTTACACGTCGTCACCCGCATGTATTTGGTGATAAAAAAGAGCTAACAGATAAGCAGCTATCGCACCAGTGGCAAACAATCAAAGCACAAGAGCGCAGTGCTAAAGCGCAAACAGAATCACCTTCTTTTTGGCAAGATATTCCTGCCAATATGCCAAGCTTAAGTAAAGCCAAAAAAATTCAACAACGGGTTGCCTCACTAGGTTTCGATTGGCCAACGTATCATGGTGCACTTGATAAAGTGAGCGAAGAAGTGCTTGAAGTAAAAGAAGCGATTGAGCAAGACCCGTTATCTGATCATACAGCGGAAGAGCTCGGCGACTTACTTTTTGCCACTGTTAATGTTGTACGCCATGTTAAACGAGATCCCGAACAACTGCTTCGTAGCGCTAATGATAAGTTTTCAGCGCGTTTTGAAAAGGTAAACGCCTATTTGCATGCGCAAGGTAAAAGCTTAGATACAGCCACCTTTGAAGAAATGGACAGCGCATGGGATGCGATTAAAAAAGTAAAATAGGCTTAATGTTAAATAGTGCACATTTTTTGTGCGCGCATTAGCTAATTTTAGCTGGATTGATAAGCAGTGTTTTGGTACAATTTCGCCCCGTCTTGATGATATACCCTTAGGCTCTTCTTTGGGTGTTATATTCCTTTTAATTCCTGATATTCTAGGGTTCGCATGAGTACAAAATTTATCTTCGTTACTGGCGGAGTTGTTTCTTCGTTGGGTAAAGGTATTGCCGCAGCTTCACTGGCCGCTATTTTAGAAGCCCGTGGTTTAAATGTTACCATTTTAAAGCTGGATCCTTACATCAACGTTGACCCAGGCACAATGAGCCCAATTCAACACGGTGAAGTTTACGTTACAGAAGACGGCGCAGAAACTGACCTTGATTTAGGTCACTACGAGCGTTTTATTCGTACCAAAATGACTAGTCGTAATAACTTCACACAAGGCCGTGTATATGAAGACGTATTACGTCGTGAGCGCCGTGGTGAATACTTAGGCGCTACTATTCAGGTTATTCCACATATCACTAACGATATTAAGCAACGTGTATACGACGGTGCTGAAGGTTATGATATTGCTATTGTAGAAATTGGCGGCACTGTAGGTGATATAGAATCACAACCGTTTATTGAAGCAATTCGTCAGATGGGAACTGAAATTGGCCGCGAACGCGCGCTATTTATTCACTTAACGTTAGTGCCATTTTTAGGCCCTGCAGGTGAAGTTAAAACAAAACCAACTCAGCACTCTGTTAAAGAGTTACGCTCAGTAGGTATTCAGCCAGATATTCTTATTTGTCGTTCAGACCGTAAACTACCTAATAATGAGCGTGCAAAAATCTCATTATTCACAAACGTAGAAGAAAAAGCGGTTATTTCATTACCTGACGTAGACAGCATTTATAAAATTCCAGCGCTATTAAAAACGCAAGAATTAGATAACTTCGTATGTCGTCGTTTTCACTTAGATCCACCAGAAGCTGATTTAGCTGAGTGGGAACAAGTACTTTATCAAGAGTCTAACCCAACGGGTGAAGTGACAATTGGTATGGTTGGTAAATACACTGAATTACCAGATGCGTACAAATCGGTTAACGAAGCATTAAAGCATGCGGGCCTTAAAAACCGTTTAACAATTAATATTCAATACGTAGATTCACAAGATTTAGAAAACAAAGGTGTTGAATTACTTTCACACTTAGATGCTATTTTAGTACCAGGTGGATTTGGCGGACGTGGTGTTGAGGGTAAAATCTTAGCGGCTAAATACGCACGTGAAAATAAAGTACCATACCTAGGTATTTGTTTAGGTATGCAAGTAGCATTAATTGAATATGCACGTAATGTTGCAGGCTTAACGGATGCAAACTCTACAGAGTTTAATGCAAATTCAGAAGCGCCAGTAGTTGGCTTAATTACTGAATGGCTAGATGCTGAAGGTAATGTTGAAACACGTAGCGAAAAATCTGATTTAGGTGGCACTATGCGTTTAGGCGCACAAAAATGTCATTTAACACCAGGTTCTAAAGTACGCGAAGTATATGGCAGCGACGAAATTGTTGAACGTCATCGTCATCGCTACGAAGTAAATAATAACTTTGTAGAAATACTTGAAAAAGCAGGCTTAAGCTTTACTGGTTTATCAGAAGATAAAAAACTGGTAGAAATTATCGAAAATAAAGATCACCCATGGTTTATTGCCGCGCAGTTCCACCCGGAATTCACGTCAACTCCACGTGATGGTCATCCGTTGTTTGAAGGGTTTGTAGCAGCCGCGCATATCCACCAAAAAGCGAATTCGTAATTTTAAAAGCCGTGCATATTGCACGGCTTTTTTGTTTTAAGGGCTGACTAAGCTATATAAAACGTAGTAAAGTTAGCTGAACTCACCATTTTGGGAATATAGAGGAATCAAGATGTCAGAAATCGTAAAAGTAATCGGTCGCGAAATTATGGACTCGCGTGGTAACCCAACTGTTGAAGCAGACGTACATTTAGCAGATGGCTCTTGGGGTCGTGCAGCAGCACCTTCAGGCGCATCTACTGGTACTCGTGAAGCATTAGAGTTACGCGACGGTGATAAATCACGTTACTTAGGTAAAGGTGTATTAAAAGCAGTTGGTTATATCAATAACGAAATTGCTGATGCTTTAAAAGGCCAAAGTGCATTAGATCAAAGCGCTGTAGATAAAGTGATGCTAGATTTAGACGGTACCGAAAATAAAGAAAAATTAGGTGCAAACGCAATCTTAGCTGTATCACTAGCAACCGCGAAAGCAGCTGCACAGTCTAAAAAAGTTGAGCTTTATGAACATATCGCTGACTTAAACGGCACGCCAGGTGTTTACTCTATGCCACTTCCAATGATGAACATCATCAATGGTGGTGAGCATGCAGATAACTCTGTAGATATTCAAGAATTCATGATCCAACCTGTTGGCGCTAAAAACTTCCGCGAAGGCCTACGCATGGGTGCTGAAGTATTCCATAGCCTTGCTAAAGTACTTAAAGCTGATGGTCATTCAACAGCGGTTGGCGATGAAGGTGGTTTTGCACCAAACCTTGCATCTAACGAAGCGGCTCTTGCTGCAATTAAAGTAGCTGTAGCAAACGCAGGTTACGAGCTAGGTAAAGATATTACTTTAGCGATGGATTGTGCTGCATCTGAGTTCTACGACAAAGAAGCAAACATCTACGACCTTAAGGGTGAAGGCAAAAAATTCACTTCTGAAGAATTTAACTTCTTCTTACAAGATCTTACTAATCAGTACCCAATCGTTTCTATTGAAGATGGTCTTGATGAGTCTGATTGGGATGGCTTTGCACATCAAACTAAACTAATGGGTGATAAAATCCAATTAGTAGGTGATGATTTATTTGTAACAAATACTAAGATTTTAAAACGTGGTATCGACAACGGTATTGCTAACTCAATCTTAATTAAGTTTAACCAAATCGGTTCTTTAACTGAAACTTTAGCTGCAATCAAAATGGCTAAAGATGCTGGTTTTACTGTTGTTATTTCTCACCGTTCTGGTGAAACTGAAGATTCAACAATTGCTGATTTAGCGGTTGGTACTGCTGCAGGTCAAATTAAAACAGGTTCATTGAGCCGTTCTGACCGTGTTGCAAAGTACAATCAATTACTACGTATTGAAGAGCAATTAGGTGATAAAGCACCGTACAACGGTCTTAAAGAAGTTAAAGGTCAGTAATTCTATTTTATATAGAATCTAATTTTTAATTTTAGATGATAAAATCCTCGCATAAGCGGGGATTTTTTATGCCTGATACTTTTTCAAAGATATGAGAATAAGTTGTAGGGTTAAGCTTGCTGGCGCGCGCACAGAGCGAAAGAGGGTGGCGGCAATAATATTAAAGGTTACTTAAGTTTTAATATTTTATAACACAGTTAAAGCTGAAACTGCTGCTTTAAAATATCACCTGTAAAACTGGTTTTTAAGTAAAAGCCACGGGGTAGGGTTTTAATTATTTGCCCATTTGGACCAATAGCATCAGTCACTATTTTGCTATGAGCTGCTTTAGGGCGTATTTGCATCGCATCGCCTAAATGGCCTGATATTTCGTCGACTCTACCTAGCGCAATTAGCTCCATTTGCTCTTCCCAGTCGCGCTGTAATAAAGCGTCCTGTTCAGGTGAGGGTTGCCACAAAAAGCCGCTGCCAATGGTTCTATCAAACGGGGCAATATCACGTTCGCTTAAAATTGGCAGCCATAAAACATGATTTAGTTTTTTACGTACAGAGCTGGTATGCCACGTCATTCCTGTAACGTTCATTAAGGGTGTAACCGATACAAAGGTCGTTTCTAGTGGCCTACCTTTATAGGAAATAGGGAGTGTTTTTAGCTCAATTCCTAAATCTTCAAAATCAGGAAGTGGTTTTGAGCCCGCAGTAGCACCTAGTACATATTCAATTAACTGACCAGTCCAACCTTTTTCGCGCAGTAAATCATCTGGCGTTTTAAAATTATACTTGTTAGCAAGCTGCCCTAGAGTTAATCCGGCAATATTATTAACGCGTTGCATTAAATCGTTTATTGAGTGTGGTTTTGTAGGTCGCATGTCATGCCAATTTTATTAAAATATGAATATTATAGAGGTTTAACAACTCACTAACTACGTTGAAATTACTTATGCGGAGAAACTGCATATGATAGTTTTTTGTTATTGAGCTACTTTTTATTGCGATTATAAATATCAATTCAACGTAATTAGTATTCTTAATTTCGGTTGTATAAATATCATAGCCATGATAGCAAATAGGCTAAGCCGTGGATATCACTAGAGTTGTGTGTTTTTTGCTCGCTTGTTGTTTGAGTTAATTTTGAACATATCGAAATTAAGCTGCTTTACTTTAAGTTACTGACTCAGTTGGTTTTTTTAATGTTGTACATTCAGTTTTGATTAAGCAATTTAAAAGTTGTAAGGATAAATACAACTATATGAACATGTTTATCCACAGAATCTGTGGAGAAGCCAAGTTTTTAGATCTAATATTGTGGATTTGTTTGCAAAATGAGCGTGTTTTACAAAAGTTATGCACAAACTGTGAGTAACTAGAGGAAAACAAGAACCGCAATAGCCTTGTTAAGTTATTTTCCAAATATTTACCCACTCTCCATAATTTATCAATGTACTAAAAGCTCAAACTTAGCTTACTAATCGGGTTGGGTATAATAGTATTTGCCGTATTGCGGCTAATGTGGAACAATCATTAAAAATCGACTTACAAATGAGGCACTAAGGTGATTGATGCCGAAGGTTTTCGTGCCAATGTCGGAATTGTGATTTGCAATAATCAGGGACAGGTTTTTTGGGCCAGACGTTATGGTCAACACTCTTGGCAATTTCCCCAAGGTGGTGTTGATGATGGCGAAACTGCAGAACAAACCATGTACCGTGAATTACACGAAGAAGTAGGGTTGCGACCAGAAGATGTAGAAATAGTCGCAAGCTCAAAACATTGGTTACGCTATAAATTACCCAAACGATTAATCCGCCGAGACTCTAGTCCGGTGTGTATTGGGCAAAAACAAAAATGGTTTTTACTAAAATTACGCTGTAAAGACGAAGATGTAAATTTACTTAAAACCCATCATCCTGAATTTGATGATTGGCGCTGGGTAAGTTATTGGTATCCTGTAAGACAGGTTGTATCGTTTAAACGGGATGTTTATCGACGTGTAATGAAAGAGTTTGCTCCTTTCGCCATGCCTTTTAATAAGAGAGAACAACATAAAGATCATTGGCGAAGTAAAAGGTAGTTAATTCAGAATAAAATAAAGGAGCAGGACATGCTGGCTACACTGAGATCTATTGCGGAGTCTGTATCGCGACAAGCGAATTTAGACAGCGCATTAGTGTGCTTTGTGCAAATGGTTAAAGATGCCATGAAAACCCAGTGCTGCTCCATTTATTTTGCAGATTACAGCCAGGACAATTTTGTACTTATGGCAACCGAAGGGCTAAACCCCGATGCGGTAGGTAAGTTTAGAATTGGTTTTACCGAAGGTTTAGTTGGCCTAGTAGCGCAACGTGAAGAACCTATTAATATTGCATTTGCTAAATCGCATCCTCGTTTTAAGCTCTCCCCCGAAGTAAATGAAGAAGGCTACAACGCTTTTTTATCTGTACCCGTTGTTCATCAAAAAAAAGTACTGGGCGTTATTGTTGTCCAACAAAAGATGGCACGTGTATTTAGCCAAGACGAAGAGTCGTTTTTAATAACGCTTTCTGCCCAACTTGCGTCACAGTTAGCGCATGCTGAAATTAAAGAAATACTACGCCAAGATGAATCATCTCATCAAACGTCTGTTTTAAAAGGTGTATCGAGCGCGCCAGGAATAGGTATAGGACAAGCATTTGTTGTATTACCAAAACTTGATTTTAAATCTATTGAGCTTTTAAAAGACAGTGACGTCACTGAGCAGCGTCGTTTGTTTACTCAAGCTGTAGCTGCAACGCGCAAAGAATTTAATACCCTATCGATGACGCTAAGCGATTCTATTCCGCACGAAGCTCTTGCGGTATTTGATGTGTATCAACAACTGCTTGATGCTAAAAGTTTAGGGCATAATGTTGAAATGCAATTACAAGAAGGGTGGTGTGCTAAAAGCGCCCTAAAAATTGTAATAGAGCGTTTAATATCTCAATTTAATGCCATGCAAGACCCTTATATAAAAGAGCGTGCTATTGACGTTAAAGACATTGGTCTTCGCGTATTACACCACCTTGTAAATACCGAGCACGCTGTTAAAAATTATCCGGCCAACACTATTTTAATTGCTAATACCTTAACACCCGCCATGCTTGCTGAAGTGCCAAAAGGTCATTTAATAGGCGTTGTAAGCGTAAATGGCTCTGCAAATAGCCATGCTTCTATATTAACGCGTGCGATGGGCATTCCTGCCATTTGGGGTATAGAGGATTTACCTCTACTGCAGTTTAATGGCAAACCGATGATTTTAGATGCATTTGCTGGGCGTTTATATATATCGCCTTCACAAATGCTGATGGACGAATACACAGAGTTACAGCATCAAGATAACCTACTAAATAACCGCTTTTTAGCTGAGCAAGACTCAGAATCAATTACGCTTGACGGTGAACATGTTAGCTTATTATTAAACGCAGGCCTTGAGCTTAATACTGAGCAAAGTAGCGCGCATATTTGTGACGGTGTGGGGCTTTATCGAACCGAAGCGTGGTTTATGCAAAAGGGTCAGTTTCCTTCGCAATCAGAGCAAGAAAATTGGTACCGAGAAGTACTAACTAGCTATCATCCTAATCCTGTGGTTATGCGTACATTGGATATTGGGGGCGATAAGGTACTTGATTACTTTAATATTACCGAAGAAAACCCATTTTTAGGTTGGCGTGGCATTCGTATTAGTCTTGATCATCCAGAGTTATTTTTAGATCAACTAAAAGCGATGCTTAAAGCTAATATTGGTTTGGGTAATTTAAAAATAATGCTCCCTATGATCAGTGGCACTGAAGAAGTTGATGAGTCACTTGCGTTATTTGAGCAGGCTTATTTTGAGTTAAGTGAAAAATACCCAGAGCAAACCATAGAAAGACCTGATATAGGAATAATGCTAGAAGTACCTTCAAGTGTATTTATGCTTCCAGAGTGGTCAAAAAAAGTCGATTTTTGCTCAGTAGGTAGTAACGATTTAACACAGTATTTATTAGCAGTAGACAGGGCTAACGCACGTGTAGCCGAACTTTTTAACCCTTATCACCCTGGTGTACTAAGAGTACTAAATAAAGTGGCGCACGAATGTGAGCAATATGAACTGCCATTTAGTTTGTGTGGTGAACTAGGCGGCGATCCTGAAGGGGCTATTTTACTTATTGCCATGGGTTACAGGCGCCTTAGTATGAACTTATCATCGCTTAATAAAGTAAAGTGGGTACTTAGGCGTTTAAATGTCAGTGACATGGAACAACTACTAAGTGAATGTTTAGCGCAATCGACAGCTAAACAAGTACTACGTTTAACGCGAAGCTTTATGCTAGAGCATAAATTAGGTGATTTGTTTTACACCCCCAAATAATACTGTACACCTAATTAATTTGCATACACAGATGCTATTAGTTTTATAATCCTTTAATATATAAACCTTCAAAGGGTACTTGAGATTACTATGTATGACTTAGGTTTGTTAGTCGCAAGCTGCGCACTACTAGGCTGTATTGTTGGGTTTTTAGCTGGGTTACTAGGCATTGGCGGCGGTTTAATTATCGTTCCAGTACTAAGCACTCTGTTACTCTCATTTAATGTAACGTCGGCTGAACATGTATTAGTAATTGCTATTGCAACCTCACTCGCTTCTATTTTATTTACTTCAACGTCTTCAGCGCTGGCTCATCATAAAAATGATAACGTGCCTTGGGCAATCGCCCCGTGGGTTATGTCGGGTGTGGCTTTAGGCGCACTTATTAGTGGCTTTGCAGCAAGTTTAATCCCTGAACAAATATTACGTACAGTGTTTGCTATAAGTGTTGTATTTATTGCAGCAAGAATGGTGCTCTCCGCGCGTAATAAACCGATGTCAGAAAAACCGTTGCCGGCAGGTCCTATTTTAGGGGGCGTTTCTGCAATAATGGGCGGGTTATCAGGTTTAATAGGGATTGGCGGCGGAGCTTTAATAGTACCGATGCTTAATTATTTTTCGGTTGATATAAAAAAAGCAATTGGCTGCGCAGCCGCATGCGGAATTGTTATCGCATTATTTGGTTCTATTGGTTACATCAGCGCAGGCTGGCAGGTTACCGATTTAGAACATGGTTTTGCTGGGTTTGTTTATTTACCTGCATTATTTGGAATTGTTATTACTTCGTGGTTTGTTGCGCCTATTGGCGCCAAAGCAACTCACTATTTACCTGTTAATACAATTAAGAAAGTTTTCGCGGTGCTGCTTGTAGTTATCGCAATTAAAATGGTTTTTAGCTAAAGGTTTATTTTTTATGGCACTTGAATTCCCTCAAATTGATCCAATTATTTTTTCTGTTGGACCGCTAAGCGTACGTTGGTACGGATTAATGTATTTAATTGGTTTTGCATTTGCAATGTGGTTTGCTAATCGTCAAGCATCAAAACCAAATTCAGGTTGGACTAAAGACCAAGTAAGCGATTTACTGTTTTACGGCATGTTAGGGGTAATATTAGGCGGGCGTATTGGCTACGTATTGTTTTACCAGTTTAGTTACTTTATAGAAAACCCATTATATTTATTTAGAATAGATCAGGGTGGTATGTCGTTTCATGGTGGAACGCTGGGCGTTATAACCGCCGTCGCAATTTTTTCGTGGACGCGTAAAAAGTCACTGCTTCAAGTGGGCGACTTTGTTGCTCCGCTTGTGCCTGTTGGCTTATTAGCAGGGCGTATTGGTAACTTTATAAACGGTGAGTTATGGGGCCGAGTTACCGACGTGCCATGGGCAATGGTATTTCCAACGGGCGGTCCGCTTGCGCGTCACCCATCGCAATTATACGAAGCATTTTTTGAAGGTTTAGTGCTGTTTTTAATCCTACAATGGTTTATTAAAAAACCACGTCCAGCAGGCAGCGTAGCCGGTGTGTTTTTATTAGGTTACGGCGTATTTAGATTCTGTATTGAATATTTCCGCCAACCCGATGCACAACTCGGTTTATTTGCCGACTTTATTTCAATGGGACAAATATTGTCACTTCCTATGATTGTAGGCGGCTTAGGTTTATTAATTTGGGCATATAAGCAACCACAACACGTTAAAACAGCTAAGGCATAATAAAAACAACATGAAACAATATTTAAAATTATGTCAGCGTATTGTTGACGAAGGTCAGTGGGTCGAAAACAAACGTACAGGTACGCGTTGTTTAACCGTTATTAATGCCGATTTAGAATACGATGTGGCTAATAATAAGTTTCCAATGATCACGACGCGAAAAAGTTACTACAAAGCAGCGATTGCTGAGTTACTAGGATATTTACGTGGTTACGACAGCGCTGAGCAGTTTCGTGAAATTGGCTGTAAAACATGGGATGCCAACGCGAACGATAACAACGCATGGCTTAATAATCCTTACCGTAAAGGCGAGGACGATATGGGCCGTGTTTATGGCGTACAAGGCCGTGGTTGGCAACGTCCAGATGGCTCAACGCTTGATCAGCTTTCCAAAGTTATTAATAACTTAAAAAATGGCATTGATGACCGTGGTGAAATAATCACGTTTTATAATCCAGGTGAGTTTGAGCTTGGTTGTTTGCGGCCGTGTATGCATACGCACACTTTTTCGCTACTTGGCGATACGCTATATTTAACGTCATACCAGCGAAGCTGTGATGTACCGCTCGGCCTTAATTTCAATCAAATTCAGTGTTTTGTGTTGCTTGCGTTAGTGGCTCAAATTACCGGCCACAAAGCGGGTAAGGCGTATCATAAAATTGCTAATGCACACATTTACGAAAACCAACTTGAACTGATGCGAGACGTGCAGTTAACGCGTGAGCCATTTGAATCACCTCAGTTAAAAATTAATCCAAAAATTAAATCATTAGAAGACATAGAAACGTGGGTAACACGAGACGACTTTGAAGTAATAGGCTATCAATGCCATGAAGCGATTCAATATCCATTTTCAGTATAATAAAAGATTAAGGAAAACATAAAATGAAAGCAGTGATCCCAGTAGCGGGCCTTGGTACTCGTATGTTACCAGCCACTAAAGCAATTCCTAAAGAAATGCTTCCAGTGGTAGACCGTCCTTTAATTCAATATGTAGTAAACGAAGCCGTTGCTGCAGGAATTAAAGAAATAGTGTTAGTAACGCACTCAAGTAAAAATTCAATCGAAAATCACTTCGATACAAGTTTTGAACTAGAAGCTACTTTAGAAAAGCGTGTTAAGCGGCAACTACTTGCCGAAGTGCAAGCAATCTGCCCTAAAGACGTAACCATTATTCACGTACGCCAAGGTGAAGCAAAAGGCTTAGGCCATGCTATTAGTTGTGCAGCGCCTATTATTGGTAACGAACCGTTTGTAGTTATTTTACCAGATGTAATTATTGATGATGTAGAGAGCGATCTTAAAAAAGATAACTTAGCAGAAATGATCGCTAATTTTGAGAAAACCAAGCACAGCCAAATTATGGTAGAACCAGTACCAATGGCACAAGTGAACCAGTTTGGTGTGGTTGATTTAGGTGATGTTGACTTAAAGCAAGGTGAAAGCTCGCCAATTCTTAATATGGTAGAAAAGCCGCCAGTAGATGAAGCTCCATCAAACTTAGCTGTAGTGGGTCGATACGTATTAAGCGAAAATATCTGGCCGTTACTTGCAAAAACTCCGCAAGGTGCAGGCGACGAAATTCAATTAACTGACGCAATTGCGATGTTAATGGAACACGAAAAAGTAGATGCATACGCTATAAAAGGCCGTAGCCACGATTGTGGAAGTAAAATTGGTTACTTAAAAGCAACGATTGAATTTGCACTTCGTCGCGACGAATTTGCCGATGAATTAAAATCATTTATCAAAAAACTGATTTAACAGTTAACGTAAAACATGAAAGGCGCCTATATCGGCGCCTTTTTTTATGAGTTTTATCAGGGCCTGTTTATCTTTCGAGGTTAAATTTGCAGCAGGCTGTTTGGTATTTAAGCAAGGCAGAGCCTATGTAGTGTGGTTATTCCCCATAAATAGGCGATAACGTAGCATAAATGCCAAACATGCGCTGCCCGAAGGGTTCTGCCTCGGGGCAATTTACTCTTTGTTGCCTACATGGATGTAGGTAAGGGGCGTGAGCAGGACGCGGAAGCTTTACTCGGTTTTTACTTATTCTTACATGGATGTAAGCCAGTAGAATAACGCAGGAGCAGTTATCGAGCCCACTAGGTTACAAACCTCGCGCCGCGATTAAATGGCCCCTAGATTGAACAAATTTTAATCCTGAAAGGTCAACAGGCCCTAGAATAAAATAAGAAAAGGAATAGCTCTAAAATAAAAGTTTTTAAGTCATTACAGACATATTGTTATTTATGTTGTAAAGTTTGTGTTAATTGGCATTGAATTTGTATTAAATAATGCTCTCAAGGAAGGGATGGAGTATGCAACGTTGTGTTTTACGAAATACTGACAAGCATGCGAAGAGCTAAGTTTTATAGCTCACAGCTTAAATAAAGTTAAACGCTTTCTTGTGAGAATGTTTAACTGAAATGTAGTGTAAAAACACTGCTTTCAGGACAACTAATACATGTTTATATATAAAAAAAATAACATTGGGCTTTTACTTAGCTTGCTAATGCTTTTATTTGGTACAGCATGCAGCGTCTCGCCTGAAATAAAAACCATTGATGAACAACCTCAAAGTAACTCGCCTGACTACGTATCAATTACAGCCCTTGAACTTGCACAGCTAAAAGATGCCGCAATGCAGTGGCAACAAGCTCGTGAAGGCATAGAGCGAATTTTAAGATTAGAAAAAGAAATAACTTACCTCGTAAATCATATCGATATTATAAACAGTAAAGCTATTGCACAGTCTAATCAAGGGTATAGCAGCAAGTCTGTACGCTCACCACGTAACACACGCAATGTTAAGTCACGCCAACAAGTTAAACAAAATTACAGTAATAAAAAACAAACTGTAAAATTAAATAAACCTAAACATGTATTTGCTTTACAGGTAGCTTCGGTTGACTCAGAGCAAGGTGTGGCTAAAGCATGGCAAGAGCTAAATACTAAAGCAGCACCGTTGTTTAGAGACAAAATATTGACTAACGTAGAAACCGCCAAAATAAACGACAAAATGTTTTACAGGCTGAAACTTGGCTCTTACCAAAACTTTAAAAATGCAAAAGCAGACTGTGACGTATTCAAACTGTACAAACTCGATTGCATAGTAAGTAACTACACTGATAAGCCAGTAAAGCTTTAGCGCACAGCATGTAATATCAATCTACAATAATACCTAATCAATTTGAAGGATTAGACCTGACGCTAACTTCGCTAATAATTTTTGATATACGACGGCATGTATGCCGGAGTTAGAGCAATGCAGCAACAATTAGTGATACCAACTAAATGATGAAATTTTGCCTTGTTATCGATATGGCTTTTCTTACCTCAAAATAAACTACTTAATTAAAAAGTTGCTATAAAGTGGCGCAAAATTTGCTTTGATTTATTATCTTGGTTAGTAGAGTGCATTTTGCAATGCGGTATTTTAAGTCTTGTCATTTAATATCAGTTTTATTCTTATCTTTTTATTTATATGGATGTAGCAGCGCAACTGTAAATAACGAGAGCGTGCAGCATTCTTTAATTACTGATAAACAAGTAAAAGAGTATGTTTCGCAGTGGCACTTACAGCAAGAAAGCATTGGTCGTTTAACTGCTATGGAAGATGATTTACAGCTGTTAATTATGGCGTTATCGTCTCGAAGTGAATTAACTGAAAACCCTCCTTTACTCATGCAAAGTAAAACCGATATCACCTATGGTAATCAGCCTTCACAGAATTTGGAACCGACGGCACTAAATAACACTCCCGAAGTAAAAACACCAAACTTACAAAATTCAGAACTCACCTTAACAGATGAAACTAAAATTGGAGCACAGCTTGGTTGGTATTTAAAGCCAGAGCTTGTTAAAGCAAGAGTCGAAAGGCTTAAGCAATTATACCCCAGTGCATTTACTCAATTTAATTTTACTATGTTTGAACGTAAAAATAATAATATGACTTTGTATGGATTACGTGTAGGTCCATTTAAAAACGATGCTCAAGTAAGTGCGTTTTGTTATTTAGCTAATCAGCTTGATCAAGTATGTAATATTGCTGCTTTTGTCGGAAAACCAATATAATTAATAAATTAGGCCTTTTAAACTTATATAGTATTAAAGTATTTGTACTAATAGTCGATACTAACTATAGTTGGGCAAATATTTGATAAAGCCCATTTTCTTATAAGGATTTAGCATGAAGTTTTATTTATCTGCATTAGCTGTAGCCACCGTGGTCAGCTCGTTTAGCACTTATGCTGCTACAGAGTCATTTGAAGCGAAAGTAACAGTACAAAATGCTGTAGTACTCACAAAAGATAACGATTTAAATTTTGGTACTATTCGTGCTATTTCAGATCCATTAGGCGCCGAACAAGCAACGCTGACAGTTAATCCTGATCCAGCTGCTAGCAATGTTACTTCACAAGATAATCCAACTGGTAACGCTGCGAGTATCTCAATAATTGAAGGTGGTGAAGCGGGCGCTTTTAGTGTTTCAGATGTAGTACCAAATTCTATTTTAACCATTAGCGACCCATTAAATACTTTAGTACAACCTTTAGCTGGTCAAGGGTTGAATGAACCTGATTTTACTGTAGGTGCTTGGACTTACTTTATAACGAGCGGCACTAATGCTGGTGGATTATATACAAGTGCTACGCCCAACCTACAAGCTGGCGTTGATGGCGCTGTATCATTTAATATAGGCGCGACTCTTTCTACTTCATCAAACGCATCAAGTGTGGATTACCCTGATGGTGAGTATTCTGGTAGCTTTAATATTGAAGTGTCATATTAATTAGTGTTTAAACAAACAATGCGCTTTTTGTATGTTTCTGCTTGGCTTTCGTTAATGTTTAGCGAGCAAGCCTATAGCGCAAGCATACAACAAGAAGCGCTTAATTTTGGCACTTTAGTTATCCCTCAAAATAATACTTTAAGCTCTATAACCATTAGCCATGAAGGTGAAATAATCACATTTGGTAGTATTTACGTATTAACTGAGGGTAATCCCGCAGAACTTTTATTTACTGATTTACCTCCCCTTACTCAAATATCGTTTAACAAAACGAGTGACTCTACATTGCAAAGTGAAGCGCTAGGAGCTAATAGTGCCAAGTTTTCGGTTGTATTAGTGGATTTACCAAGAACGCAAACTAGCGATGAATTTGGAGAGCTTTTACTCAAAGTAGGTGGCCGTTTAATAACGACAGGGACTAGCCAAAGTTACTTAGATGGTAGTTTTATTACTGACACCCAATTAGAAATTACGATTGATTACTAAAGGAAAAACATGCTTTATAAAGTTGTAGTGCTGCTCGCACTGAGTGTATGTATTTTAGGAAAAAATGCATACGCAAATTTACTTATCTCTCCAACCCGTATTAGTTTTGATGAACGTCAACGAACCGCTAAAGTTACCGTAATTAATACGGGGGATGAATATCAAACATATCGTGTTTTATGGAGTGAGAAGCAAGCGCAACCTAGCGGTGGCTACATACAGTTGGCAGAGGCTACAAGCGAAAGTTTAAGTTCAATGGCACGTTTGTCACCAAAACAAATGCGTTTAGCACCAGGTGAAAAACAAACAGTAAAAATAGCAATACGTAAACCTAAAGGCCTAGCTTCTGGTGAGTACCGCTCTCATCTTCTATTTCAAGCATTGCCTGGTGAAAATACTAATAAAACAAGCTCAATAAAAGTTAATATGATTATGAGCTACAGCATTCCTATTTTGTTACGTAAAGACATGAAACAGCCAGAAGTTGCCATAGAGCATGCTAAACTAGTGCTAAATGAAAGCAATCAACGTCCTCAGTTTTTATTGAATATAAAACGAGAAGGTAAGTTTAGTAGCTACGGTAAATTAAGTGCTTACTTTGTTGATAGTAATAACGAGCAAGTTAAAATTGCAGAAATTGGTAATTTAAGTATTTATCCAGAAGTGGATAATGCGTTTGTAACCCTTAGTTTATTTAGTGACAAAAATTTAGATAAAGCAGGAAAAGTCATTTTTAAATATGAAGGCAGTCAAGAATATAAAGACCTTACATTTGCACAATACACTCTGCCTTTAACTTCACAATCACTTAATGTTTTAACAGTGAATGACGCTAAATAATTTATTGTATGCACTATTACTAAGCATAAGTAGTTTGCTTAGTAATAGTGTAATCGCTAATCCTAATTCTTCCGTAGGGGATGCTTTAACAACACTACGCGCAATTGAACTAAAGCTAACTAAGCCCGTTGAAGTAATTGATTATAAAAACAAAGAAAATCAGCAACAGCGAATCGCCACAGGCGAGTTATTAATACTTTCGCTTTATTTAAACTCATACTACTTAGGTGAAGTTGCAGCAATTAAAAGCGAGCAAAGTGTACAAGTTAGTTTAAGCGACTTATTTGATATTCTACAATTTGCAATGAATGTTGATGCTAGCAATCGAATTGCTCAAGGTGTTGGAGCAAATCAACAACCTCTTTCTCTAAATGCAGCGGTTACACCCGCTGTATTTACTAGTCCTACACAGAGCTACTTATTAGCAAAAAATCAAATTACCATTGAAGATGATATTTATGTAGATATTCAAAGTTTACATAATGCTTTAAATCTAGAGTTTAATATTGATTACCCAGATTTAGAATTACTTATAAGCTCAGAGAGCCCCTTACCGGTTGAACAACAAAGATACAGACAGTCGCGCAACCTTAAATCACCTAACAAAAGATCGCCACCTACGCTGCCATGGAAAGCTAGCCCATATAAAGCGCTATCTTCTCCGGTTGCCGACTTACAACTAAATTTTACCGCGAGCGATGATAGACATTCTACGAACTATTCACTTTTAGGCACTCAAGACTTTGCATATTTATCTGCAGAGTATTTTTTGTCTGGACGAAGTACTGACTTACTTACCAACTCTAGGTTAACGTTTACAAAGCAAAACTTAGACAAAGAAATAAAAAACGGCTTCATGCCTACTGAAATATCTTTTGGTGATGTTATCGCCACGCAAGTTGGTAATAGCTACAGTAGTCAGTATGCCCGAGGTGTTAAAGTTTCTAATAATGTAACCAATAGAAAAATAGTCAATAATCAAATTAACTTAAGCGGTGCTATACAGCCAGGTTGGGATGTAGAGCTGTATCGTAATGAAATATTAATAGACCAGCAGCTTAGCCTCGCAGATGGGCGTTATATTTTTGATAATATAAACCTATTATTTGGAGCTAATAATTTTGAGCTTATTTTTTATGGGCCTCAAGGTCAAGTTGAGCGTAAAAGTGATTATTACTTTGTGGACGGAAATCAACTGAAACAGGGACAAGGTAACTATGAATTGTCGGTTACTGAACAAGGCAAGCAGTTACTAAATAACAATGTTTCAAGCTCGCAGGGGCAGGGTTGGCAAATTGCGGGTAGATATGAGCAAGGGCTTACAGATAATATATCTGTATACACTGCTACATCAGGTCAAAAAAATACAGATGACGATCTACTTAAGTATGCATTTGGTACCAACATAAGCTTATTTGACCGATTATTATTAAATGCGAATGTTGAAAAAAATAATAACAATGAACAAGAATTTGAATTTACAGCCCGAACTCAAATTGCCGAACAATCACTACTTTTTAGCGCTACAAATCGTACCGACGAACAGCAGCAAGATTTTAACAGCTACCAAATAAATTTAGCTGGTGGGCTAATGAATAATACTTATGGACGCCTTTCTTATCAAAATAACGTCCTATATGACGATAGTGATACTAGAGGGCGTTTTAAACAAGTACGCAACCAGTTCAACTACTCATACTCAGGATTTGCACTAAGTAACCAATTGCTGTGGCAACAAGACGATAGCTCTGAGAGTACTTTTGGAACAACACGTTTTCAAAAGCGCTTTGGGAGAACCTACACAAGGTTTGGTATAGATTATAGTATATCGCCAGTAAGTGAGCTTGTTAGTTACGAGGCTGAGTTTAGCCGTAACTTGGGCCGAGATTTACAAGCGGAACTTACTTTAACTGATTCACTTCGTAATAATATTCAATCGACCGAATTAGGGCTCAATTGGCAAAGCGACAAGTTTAGTTTAACGAGTAACTTAAACTACAACAGTAACGATGATTGGCGGCTCGGTATTTATAGTCGTTTTAGCTTAGGGTTTGATGTTGAACACAATACATATTTTGTCTCTAAGCGCAGCTTAACTAACACGGGTAGCTTAATGTTACGCGTATTTTTAGATCAAAATAATAACGGTATTATGGATGATGATGAGCACGGCGTTGCCGGCGTAAAAGTAAAAGGCGTTCACAATTATCGTCAAGCAATTACAGACGAACACGGCGTTGCGCTATTAACTTCAATGCCAGCAAATCGTACAACAGATATAATACTTGATAGAAATAGTTTTGAAGATCCGTTTTTAATACCAGCTAATGAGGGTTTTTCTATTACACCAAGGGCTGGTTTTGTAGAGTATATGGACTTCGCATTAAATAATGCCAGTGAAGTAGAGGGAGTTGTTTATCAACAAAAAGGTGATACAACACAGATCCAACCCTTTGCAAATATAGCGCTGTTGAATGAGAAAGGGGATCAAGTTGCACAAACTCAAGCAGCATATGATGGCTATTACTTATTTACAGACCTTAAACCGGGGCAGTATAAAGCAGTAATTGATGATGAATATAAACAACGCAAGCAGCTAAAAAACACTCAAAATATAACAGTTAATTTATCGCCTCAAGGAGATGTAGTAATGGGCGTTGATTTAACATTAAAGGCGCTCAGTGCAACAACTGGAAGCATTGCCAATGCAGGAAGTTTTAGTTCGTTAAATATCTTAAAAATTTATTACCGTTTAATAGAACCACGAATAGAGCAGCAAGAAGCTTTTTATATGCATGATAAAGCTAAAAATAAATTTATTTTAGCCTTAGCGTACGCAACAAACAGTTCGCCAGAGCTTATTTCTGTATGCGACTCAGTAAAAGCGCAAGGATTAAAGTGTGTTGTTGAAACACATAAAATACTCCATTAAAGGAATTAGGATGAAAAGAGTTCAATGTATATTTTTAATCAGTGCAATGTTGCTAAGTTATGGTTGTGCGAATAATAAAGCAATTGATGGTGGTGCTACTCAGACCAACGTAACTGACGAAAAAAGCTACGTAAAAATAACAAAGCAAGAACTTGAAACTCTAAAAATGAGCTCCCAGCAGTGGCAAAATATGAAGCCAGAACTTGCGCGTTTATTACTTATTGAAGAAGACTTAAGCTTACTAATATCGCAACTCAATACAATTGCAAAAGAAAATGAGCAGAAAAACGCACCAGTAATAAAAGCAGAAATCGTTCATACCAACAAAATTAATCGCTCCAATTTACAATTAAAAAAACCAGTTGATCCTAAATTTGCTTTACAAGTGCTTTCAACAACGCAAAAAGAACAACTCTCTTTAGCTTTTAGGCAACTACAAAAAAAGCTTCCTAGCTTACTAGGCGATAACTTTGTGATGAATGTTGAAACAATAAATGTAAAAGGAGTTATGTATAACCGTTTAAAGCTAGGCGCATACATAGACAAAAAAAACGCTATGGGTGACTGTCAAAAATTAAAGAGCCAAAATATAAATTGTTTAGTTAGTTATTACGTAGATCAGCCCTTTATCGCACAATAGCTAAGTCGGCATACAAATTGCTTTATCCTCAGTATGTTTTGAAGAGGATGGCAATTATGCGCCTTTTACTGCCTTTATTATTTTTAAATTTAGCTGCTTGTAACTTGGTGCCGCCGCCAGAACCAAGTGTGCCTACAGATGCACCTAAAGCAGCCATGGCTCCTTTTACGGTTAATGACTATGTAGTTAATTTAACGTCGCAACTTAACCACCTAAACGGAGCATTAAATGCTAATGCACGTGTTGGCGTTAGTAGCTTCTTTTATGCAGATGCACTAGATACAAAATTAGTGATAGGGCAGGCCTCAGGCTTAAGTCAGCAGATCCAAGAAAGTCTGCTTACACAATTTACTCAACTAGGTTATCACACCGTTGAGTACAGACTTGGGAATAACCTCTCTTTATCAGAAAACTCAGACAGTATTTTAAGTCGCGATTTAAGTAAATTACGTAATCGCCAAAATATTGACTTAGTTATCACAGGAACAGTGACTCGCCAGCAGCATGCATACATAGTTAATGCACGGCTTGTGAATATAGAAAATAAACAGGTGCTCTCTGCGGGAAGTACCGAGATCCCAATTAATGTAATGTGGGGCAATGAGAAAATTCAGCAGCGTGACGGACTTTTATACCGAAGCGAATACTAATTTGGAGCACAAAATGAAAAACCTATTAATTACATTATGCTTACCACTGGGCTTTGGTTGCTCTCAAATACTAGGCACAATGAATACAGACATCGCAACACCACAAAGTGAGCAAAGCAACCAACTGGTGAGTAACCAACGCGACGTTGCAGCACCTGTTTCTGACGATAACTTATTTCAGTCAGGAATGGCTCCACAAGATAACTACACAAAAGCAACACCGCCAATGCGCAAAAATATTAACCATTATGTGCGCGGCATAATGCAAGACATGGTTGAAAACTTACAGTACGTAAGTGAACAAACACCGTTAGCTGTTTCTAGTTTTGTTTTTTTAGATGAAGACTACAATGATGGTAGCTTACTAGGGAACCAAATTGCAGAAAGCTTCATGCATGAATTACACAGCTTTGGTGTACCCGTTATTGACTTTAAAACAACTGATTATATGCGTGTTACCCCAACAGGCGACTTTGTATTTAGTCGCGACTATTTAGAGCTAAATCAAGATCAAAACTTTAAATATGTACTAGCCGGTACGCTTGTAAACCATCAAGGTGGTGTACTTGTCAATGCACGTATTGTTGGGCTAGAAAGTAAGGCCGTAGTCGGTTCTGCACAAGGGTTTATTCCACAGTCGGTTGTTGATGCGCTTAATAGTAGCTATCGCACTGATGGCATAATGTTAAAACAAGCAAGCAAGTGAGATAATTATGTATAGTAAATTATTTAACCGCTTTATCGTTTTTTTTGCTTTAGCTAACTTAACTGGTTGTGCCTTTACTCAAAATAGTGAAAGTGCTGAAATGAATGCATCTTCAACCACACAAGTAAATTATGACCTAGCAAGCATGCTTAAAACAGCCGAGCAACAATCAACTCAAGATGATGTTAACGGCAATCAATTTACACCACTTCAGCACCATAAAACACTTGCTAACTATGTAGAGCAAATGGCACTTGATTTGGTTGATACGCTTGAGTTTGAAAGTGATACCGACGCCAATATTAATATTGCCGTTACTACCTTGGTCGATCTTGATTCATCGCTTACTAAAAGTAATCAATTAGGTAATCAAATTTCTGAAACGTTAATTCATCAGTTACAAAAGTTTGGTTATGGCGTGGTTGATTTTAAAACCACTCAAACAATAGATGTAAATAGTCGTGGTGATTTTGCTTTTTCGCGCGATATTGAAAAGCTTAGTGAAGATCAAATGGCGAGCCATGTATTAGCGGGTACATTAATTTATCGCAGTGATGCTGTTGTTGTAAATACACGTGTAATTAACGCGCATACAAAAAAAATCGTCGCGAGTAGTCGAAAACTAATCCCAATTTATGTACTAAATAAAGAAGATATATACTTATCAAGCAATTAAGTTCAGTTGTCACTTGATATAAAAAACCAGATGCCGTTATAATTCACACCTCTAAGCACACAGCTTGTTTGTGGCCTCTTAGTTAAATGGATATAACGGCCCCCTCCTAAGGGGCAGTTGCAAGTTCGATTCTTGCAGGGGCTACCAATTAAATCAATGAGTTATATTTTAACCTCCCTCCCTTATACTTTGTGTATAGCGTATATGTAGTAGTGTTGCACTTTTTAATTGAAGGCGTTTAACACTTCTTGCTCACATTTTTCACGCTCTGTAATCATTGCTTCAAAGTCAGCTTGAATTTGCGTTAGAACGGCTGGTGGATTAAGTCGTTTGATTCTTTTAAATTGAATGCTTTCTTCTTCATCATAGGCGAGTATGGCTAAAGTGATTTTTTCGCGTTCAATACCATTTGAAAATAATCCTTCTGCATCTAATTGCATAAGTACTTTTTCCATTGCTGTAAGCCATTGGTGCCAATTATCCATCGCCTCTATATCTGATTGAAACAAATCAATGCTGTTTTCTAGTTTTTGGCATTCTAGCGTTGTTTCATCAAAGTATTCTGAATAATATTCAAGCGTCGGGTAGTCCTCAGGGTTCCATTTAGCCATGTAAAAGCTACTTACATCGTTGTTGTACTCTGTTTCAAATACTTCTTTTAAATCTGATAAAGTATTAAACATTGGCAGTAATGAGTAGCTACCTGTGTGGTAATAACCCATTACATAAAGATCGTTACCATATTTTTGAATGATGTCTTTAAATGCTTTTTTGGTATCTTGATAAAGTGTTTTTTCGAAGTTTTTAGTATCTAACATGAGGTCATTATTTCTTTTATGATTACAGAAATTTATATGAAAAAGAGAGTGATTAAAACTCACCCTGCAAAAAATAAAATAACCAGAGCTACTACTCTGGTTATTGTAAGTTAATATTAACCATCACTCGTAATTGTATTGATTAACTCACTCAGTACCGCTTCGGCCTTACTTGTTTCTACTTGGCAAGTACCGGCATTTAAGTGGCCACCACCATTATATTTTAAGCACAGCTCGCCAACATTGGTGTTCGAACTGCGGTTAGTGATAGATTTACCAACGGCATACACTACGTTTTGCTTTTTAAGGCCCCACATTTTATGAATCGAGATATTGCAGTCGGGATACATTGCATAAATAACAAATCGATTTGTGGCGTAAATAGTTTCTTCTTGGGTTAAATCAAGGATCACTAAGTTTTTATGCACGGTAGCGCATTGAGAAATTTGCTCTTTTGCTTTTTCGTTATGCTCGTTATATAAAGCAACACGCTCGGCTACATCTTCCATTTTTAGAATGTCTTGTATGCTCTGATCTTTACACGCATCAATCAGTTTCATCATTAATTGGTAATTTGAAATTTTAAACTCGCGAAAACGGCCAAGTCCTGTACGCGCATCCATAATAAAGTTCATTAATACCCAATCGGTTGGGTTTAATATTTCGTCTTTTGAAAACTGAGCAGCATCGCCTTTATCTACCGCGTCCATCATTTCAACAGAAATATTTGGAAGTTTTTCAGCGCCGCCATAATAGTCATAAACTACGCGAGCAGCTGATGGGGCTTCTGGGTCAATAATATGATTTTTTATGTCGCTTGAGTTACGAACGGTTTCGCTAAGGTGATGATCAAATGCTATATGACAGCCTGCAACGTAGGGGAGGTTGGTCGTAATGTCATTTTCGGTAATGCCTATTTTGCCGTCTTGCATGTCTTTTGGATGAACAAATAAAATATCGTCAATTAGGTCTAAGTCTTTAAGCAATACGGCACACACTAAGCCATCAAAATCGCTGCGAGTGACTAGTCTAAATTTATTATTGGGCATAGCTATTCCATCTTTTTAATTGAATTATCAATTAAGTGTAACAGTTAAATTTTTTTTTGAGAGATCAGCTTAAAAAAATTATAAAAAAAAGCCAAAACGTTAGTTTTGGCTTTTACTTAGCAAGTTTGTATGTGTAGTAAATAGGTTATGCGCCTGGGCCACATTCCATACATGAATTTACAATGTCTGGGCCAAATTTAAGTTTGGCATTTAAGTCGCGAAGGGCGGTACGTAACCCTTCTTCAATTACTGGGTGGTAAAATGGCATATCAAGCATTTCTGGTACGGTCATTTTGTTTTGTACAGCCCATGCTAGTAAGTGAGCGATGTGTTCGGCTTGTGGGCCAATAAATTCTGCACCTAAAAATAAACCTGTACCTTGCTCTGCGTATACTCGCATATGACCTTTGTTTTTAAGCATTACTCGGCTACGACCTTGGTTTTCAAAGCTGACTTCGCCTACTTCAAAACAACCGCATGGGCCTAATCGGTCAGTAATTTGCTTGTAGCTTTCGCCTACCATTGCTATTTGTGGGTCGCTAAATACAGCTGCAATTTTAGCTCTGCGCAGACCTATACGTACATCTGGGAAGCGCCCTGCATTTTGACCTGCAATAGCACCTTGGTCAGATGCTTCGTGTAGCAGTGGTAGCATGTTACTTGCATCGCCTGCTATAAATATGTTTGACTCACCACATTGCATTGTGTGCGTGTCTGCGTGCGGTACGCCGCGTTCATCAAGCTCAATGCCGGTGTTTTCAAGGCCTAGTTTATCTACGTTAGGTACTCGGCCTGTGGCTGCAAGTACGTAGTCAAACTGTTCGGTGTGTTTTTCACCTTGTTTGTCGGTGTAAGTTAGCTGTGCTTTGTCGCCAACTTGCATCATGTCAGATACGTTTGAGTCGGTATCTACAAAAAATTCTTCAGCAAAAACAGTATTTGCATAGTCTTTTACGACTGGATCTGTAAGTGGGCCAATTGCGCCGCCTACACCAAATAGTTTTACATTTACGCCTAGTCGGCTAAGTGCTTGGCCAATTTCAAGACCTATTACACCAGGGCCAAATACAGCGACTGATTCTGGTAGGTCATCCCAATCAAATACGTCGTCGTTTATAATAAGTTTGTCGCCAAAGTTATTAAATACGCCAGGGTACGAAGGGCGTGAACCGGTGGCAATTACAAAGCGTTTTGCTGTAATAATTGTGTGGTCGTCTATTTGTATGCGGTTTGTGTCTAAAAATTTAGCGTAACCACGAATTTTATCACCATCTGGTAATTCATCTACGGCTTCTACTACGAATCCTGCAAAACGATCTCGTTCACTTTTAACGCGTGCCATAACTGCTTTGCCATCAATGACTGGCTTTGAGCTATGAACACCAAATGCAGGAGCCATTTCAATTGCGTGTGCAGCTTCTGCGGCTGCAATCAATAACTTGCTTGGCATACAACCAACACGTGCACATGTGGTGCCGTATGGGCCTGATTCGATCATTAATACATTTTGTGTGAACTGTTTAGCATTACGATAAGCACTTAAACCAGCAGTGCCTGCGCCTATAACAACAACATCGGTTTGCAATTCTTTCATAGTATTTTTTCCTCTAATAAATAGGGGCATAAAAGCCCCTATTTTTTACCTACTAACGTTAGGTATTTAATTTACTTATTAATTAAGCAAAGTATTTTTCTAAGTCGTCTGAACCACCGATGTGTTTACCACCAATGAATATTTGTGGAACAGTGTCACGACCAGATACAGCTTTTAGACTTGTTAGTGATGCGCCTGCACCCATAACAATCTCTTCATATGCGAAGCCTTTTTCTGCAAGAAGCTCTTTTGCTTTTTTACAGAAAGGACAGCCAGGTTTAGTAAAGATGCTTACTGGTTCTGGTTTAGCTTGCTTAGGGTTGATGTAATCAAGCATTGTGTCTGCGTCTGATACTTCAAACGGGTCACCTGGTAAATCTGGTTCGATAAACATTTTGTCAATCACGCCATCTTTAACAAGCATAGAGTATCTCCAGCTGCGCTTACCAAAGCCTAGGTCGTTCTTGTCTACTAACATGCCCATGCCGTCAGTAAATTCGCCGTTGCCGTCTGGTAATAAAGTAATGTTTTGCGCTTCTTGATGCTCAGCCCATGCGTTCATTACAAAGGTATCGTTTACTGATAAACATACAATTTCGTCAACGCCGTTTTGCTTAAGTACGCCTGCTAATTCGTTGTAACGTGGTAAGTGAGTTGATGAACATGTTGGTGTGAATGCACCTGGTAGTGAAAACACTACAACAGTTTTACCTTTAAAAATGTCATCTGTTGTTACTGATTTCCAATCGTTATTTTGACGAGTTGCAAATGTAACACTTGGGATTGTTTGACCTTCGATATTGTTTAACATAATTTTTGTTCCTCTTGATTTGTTGATAGCCATTATGGTGAATAATTAAATATAGTTCCAATCGTTTGTTTGTATTAAACTGATAGTTATAAACTATCACGTAGAGCTGAATATGAACTTAAAAGATTTTGAATATGTAAAAGCAATAGCGCAATATAAACATTTTCGCAAAGCTGCCGATGCATGTTTTGTAAGCCAGCCTACATTAAGTGGTCAAGTAAAAAAACTCGAAAATGAGCTTGGCGTTACTTTGTTTGATCGCTCAACCAAGCAAGTTACCTTAACAGCAAAAGGTGAACGTTTGTTGACGCAAATAGAGATTATTTTAGAGCAAACGCAAATACTCAAAGAACTTGCTGCTACTTCTAACGAGCCTCTACAAGGTAAATTAACTATTGGTATTATTCCTACCATTGCACCTTACTTGTTGCCTGCGTTACTAACATCGATGAAAGCGGCATTTATTGATAGCCAGTTTTCGTTTATTGAGATGCAAACAGCAACAATTTTAGAAGCTTTAAACAAGGGTGAACTCGACTTTGCTATTTTAGCCGATGTGCCAGAGCTTATTAATTACCATACGGTTGCTTTATACAAAGAAGATTTTTTAGTGGCGGTATCACAAGATAACGCGCTGTCTAAGCATAAAAAAGTAGCGCTGAGCGATCTTCAAGGATGCAGCCTATTAATGTTAAGTGATGGCCATTGCTTTAAAGATCAAGCCCAAAAGTTTTGTTTTTCTGCGGGAGTCGATGTATCTAACCAGTATAAAGGTAATAGTTTAGAAACATTATTAGCGTTAGTGGCTATGGATGACGGTATTACATTTGTACCAAAGTTGGCATGTACCGACCGTGTAGGGATTGATTACTTGCCTATATTCCCTAATCAGCAGCGTAATGTGGTGTTTGCATGCAGAAAGCATTATCCGCATTTATCTGGTGTAGAACAATTGGGCGAGTGGTTATCGGCTCACCCTAATTTAAAAGCTAAATTAACTAAAAAGATTAATTAAAGATCTTGGCTGATTATTTCTACAACATCGTTAATTTGCACGCCAGGTAGTGGTTTGTCATCAATACTGACAGCTACTGCAGTTTGCTGATAAAGCTGCTCTACGCGAATTTTATTAAGCGTGGTGATGGTGTGCGGCATAACATTACCTGCCGCGTCGGTTAAATAGTTATGGTGCGCAATGCTTAGCATTTGGCCTTTTTTTAACCCATGAGCTTTACCTAAGTTAATAACGATTTTGCTATTTTCCATATGCATTATTTTACCTTGAGTAGGTAAACACGCCATGGCTGCTTGAATGTCATAACTTACTGATTGGTTGATATCGGTTATGCTTTGCCCATAAGGTGATTGCCAAAACCTATCACTATTAACATCAACTATGGTTGTTTTTTCAAATGGCCAAATTGCTTGAGTATGGTAACTATTTTGCCAAAGTTGCTCATAGGTAGTGCCATCAAACAGTGCAAACTCAATGTTGTAACTGCGCTCATAAGCCTCGTCTTGCCAAAATGCATAATCGTTATTGAGTTTGTCGCTCGTTGAAAGGCTCGTTATTTGGCTAAGTAGGACATATTGAGCATTACTACGCGAAGATATTTCTTCTAATTGGGCATTTGAATAGTCGTGCTGCTGCGAAAAGTATTTATCAACGCTTATTGCATTATTATAGTAAGCAATAGGTACTGCGCTCATTTTTGATTTTTGCAGGGAAGTAAAAATATTTTTGCTAATCGCTTTGCTTACGTCAAATATTTGACCCATTTTGGCGTGTTCACGATGCACTAGTTGGCTTTGTGTAACGGCCACAAACTTATTAAAACTATTTTGTGGGCATTGCTCTGTTTGAGAAAAAATATCGAGTCGTAATGTAACGGCAAATTTATTGTCGTATTTATTTTCGCTGACTAGTTCAATTTTTTGAATTTCGCCGTGGCTGCTAATTTTTAGCTGATCTTGCATTAACACGCCATCTACCAGGGTTTGTACAGAGCTAACCCGTGCGCCAGAGAACACTAACGCTTGTGTAATCGCATCTTTTATAGCGGCAGATTTAGCTGCGCTCGTATCACCATTTTGAACGTTCGCATGGCCTGTTGATTCATACCACTGCGCTTTAGTAAAAGGGGAGAACGTTAATAATGCCGTTGCACTTAACCCTGCAAATGCCAATAATAAAAACGACTTCATACTTTTACTCCAATTAAACGTTAGCTATTAACTAGGTAGAGCAAGGACTGTACCAATGTTATTTGGTAATTATTAGTAATGCTATAAATGGCATTAAACGTGCATATGTACTGCTAATTACTATACAAGGGCTAAATGCTATGCGAGCAATTTCATTACTTATTACACTTGGGTGTTTAACCTTAGGTGGTTGTAGCAGCGTTTTTGATAAGCATGTTGAATATAAATATGTAGAGCCAAATAATTACCCTGTTTTAAAAGCGATAGGGTATGCACCTATTAGCTTGCAAAAAGGCGCTAACCTGTCGCAAAAGCAACTTATGGCAATTAAGGCTTCTAAGCTTGAGGCTTATCGCGAGCTTACTGAGCAAGTATATGGGCAAAAAATTACCGCAGGAACAACGGTGGAAGGTTCAATTGCTCAAGACGATTACCTAGAAAGTAAAGTGCAGGGGCTTATTAAAGGTGCACAAATAATTAAAACTTACGCAGTAGATGACACTTACGTGACCGAGCTTGAGCTTAATATGAAGCGTGTGCACGATTTATACATAGGTGAAGTAAAACCACGCGAAGTTAAAAAAGTAACTTATTACTAAATAGCCCAGTTAATTAAAAAAGTTATTCAAAATATCTCATCCTCTTATATTGAGTGCTATGCTGTTGTTAGGATTAATTTTTAAGCAGATTGCGTAGTGCTCAACAGATGTATTTTATTGCCACTTATATTAACAGTGGCTCTGTAAATGGCGTTTAAGCCAACTTATTTAAATCCTAAATTATTTATATGGTGCAAAGCCAATTTGCGCTACCTATTACTGTTTTTTGTACTCTCTAGTGGTGTGCTTGCAAGCCGACTAACTATTCAATTTAATACCTTTATTGAGCTGATGGGTCAAAAATATGGACCTGCGCGAGCGGCTGTTGCACGTAACTGGCAAAGTATGTTGGTACAAACTCAAAACAAACCAGAGCAACAACAAATTCTTATTGTTAATGATTTTTTTGCGCGTAATTTACGCTATCAAACTGATATTTTGCTATGGAAACAAAGCGATTATTGGGCAACCCCTTTAGAAACGTTAGGCAGAGGCTTAGGTGATTGTGAAGATTACGCAATAGCAAAGTATATAAGCTTGAGAGCCCTAGGGGTGAGCGACGACAAGTTACGTCTTATTTATGTAAAAGCAAAAATTGCGGGCACTAACAAAACGCAAGCACATATGGTGTTAGGTTATTTTGCTACACCAAACGCTCAGCCACTTATTTTAGACAGTTTAATAACAAAGGTTTTACCTGCTGCAAAACGTGTAGATTTAAGCCCTGTTTTTAGCTTTAACAGCCAAGGTTTATGGGCTAATAATTCAACCAAAAGTGTAGCCAGCCCAACAGCAAGACTTTCACGCTGGCGTAAAATTTTGGAGCAGACAACCAAAGAAGGAGTTATGTGGTAATGGCATCATTTTCCTTATCTAAGTACCTTAAAAAACGAAAAATAACACTCAGGCAAGAGCTGTGGATTGCATTATTAATTGTTATTTTTGTAGGCTTTATAAGTAGTGTTTTAATTAGCACTAATTCGGCTAAAAGTTATTTTTCGACCCAGCTGTACTTAAAAAATGTAGATAACGCCAGTTCACTCGCGTTAATGATCAGCCAATTAGACAAAGACCCCGTTGAGCTTGAGTTATTAGTATCGGCCACATTTGATACCGGTCACTATAAGCGAATCGAACTACAAAACCCTAATGGTGAGGTGATTGTTAAACGCACGTTTACCGATGAGCTTAAAGCGACGGCTCCGCAGTGGTTTAGAGCAATGTATGGATTAAATGTACAGCCAGGGGTTGGGCAAGTAAATGATGGTTGGCAGCAGTTTGGTACTTTGTTTATAGAAAGTCATAGTCAATATGCTGAGCAAGCCTTATGGGAAAGTGCGCTTAAACTATTTTTTAGTTTTTTAATTGTCGCTTTTTTTGCTTGTATAGTTAGTGCTTACTTTTTAAGTAGGATATTAAAACCACTAGATGATGTTGTGTATCAGGCTAATGCATTTGGTGAAAAACGTTTTATTAAATCGAGCGTTCCGCGCACTTTTGAGTTTGCACGATTAGTGCAGTCTATGAACCAATTATCTACCCGTTTTAGCCGTATTATTAAAGAAGATAATAAACGTTTAGAAGAGCTTAGATTTAAATCGCAACACGATGAGCTAACTGGTTTAGCAAATAGAGAATACTTTGGTGCAACGCTTGAGGCTCACTTACAAAAATCGAAAGATCATGCCCATGGTGCCTTGTTTTTATTTAGGGTTGTTAACCTCGATCGCGTAAGTGAGGAAGTGGGACGAGTAGAAATGGTTAACTTTCTACGTCGATTTTCACAGATGTTGGTTAGCTTCTTAGAGAGCAATCAAGAACACTTTTCTGAAAATTACATTGCACGTATTTCTCACAGCGATTTTACCGTTTTATTTAGTGATATTGATGATATTCAAGCAATCAGTGAACGTATTTTATTGATGCATCAATCGTTTGTTGAAGAGTATAAAAACGTTAAGCTAGCGATACCTCACAGCTGTACTTATATTCAAAAAGACGACACGCGATTTGATGTATTAAAGCGCGCGGATGAACTTTTAAAATCATCGGGTAAACAATCTGATGTACAAGCAAAAGTAGCTCAGATCAAGCAAGAAAGTGAGCTGTTTGATAATGCAACTAGCTGGAAAAATGCCATAGAAGAGGCACTCAACAATAATAATTTAGAAATAAATACTTACCCAGTAACGAGCTTTACAGGGCAGGTAATGCAAAATCAATTAGGGTTGAGCCTAAAGCTTGGTGGGCAAGTATACCGTGCTAGTTACTACTACCAGTGGGCTAACCGATTAAAGTTATTAGCGCGTTTAGATTGGGGTTTAATTAAGGCGTTGGTGGCTCATTATAGTATTGAGCCACCAAGTGAACTGATTTCGGTTGAATTATCTGCTCAGACGCTACTTGATGATGCTGCACTTGCTTCGATTCTTACGTACCTTTCGGCGTTTCCTGATTTAGCCTCTAAAATTTGTTTTGATATTCGTGAAAGTATTGCCGTTAGCGAAATTGAGATATTTAAAGATTTTTGTGAGCAGGCTCGATGTATGGGCGCTAAGGTAGCATTAAAACGTGTGGGCCCTGAATTTACTAAAATTAATAAAATTCAGGAATTTGGTCTTGAAATGATTAAGGTTGATAGCGTTTACGGACACAATATTAGTTACAGCCTAGATAACCAAACATTTCTGCGAGGAGTGTGCACGTTAGCGCATTCTATTGGCATTAAAGTGGTGGCTCAAGGTGTAACAAGCCAAGATGATATAGATACGCTTATTAACTTAGGTTTTGATGGGGTTATTAAAGAGTAAGTAATAGGCATTAACTGTGCGGTTAATGCCCTTTTACAACTAACATTAATTGAATTCGGTCGCGAACTTTTAGCTTATTAAATATAGAGCTCATATGCTCTTTAATTGTGCGTTCTGTAATATTTAAAGATTCTGCAGCTTGCTTATTAGTTGCACCTGTTACAACAATATCAACTACTTGACGTTCTCGCTTTGTGAGTACATCAAGCTCGCATGTGCTCGCATATTTAAACGGTGTATTTGATAAAGCTCCTACTAAGTTAGATAGTAATTGCCCTGGTAACCATATTCCGCCGGTACAAATTGTCTCAAGTACTTGTTCAATAATTACTTTAGTAGCAAGTGCTTCTACGTACCCCCTAGCTCCTGCTTCAAGCGCACTTCTTAGTTGATTTATTTCTAGTTCGTTGGTCATAACTATAACCAGTAAACGTTGCTGAGAATACTTTTTAACAAGCTCAAGCCAATTAGGTGTGCCGGCCAAAACCCAAATAATACTTGATGCCGTGACTCTGTGTGGTTCTTTTGTGAATATCAAACAACCAGGAAACGCTGTATGCCAGTGTTTCGATTCAAATTCAGGCTGTGTAATAAAAATACTTTGGCGCATTACTTCTCCATTTATAAAATGTTTTAACGCTCTGTCATTGCTTGCGATGTAGCTCTAAGAACCGGTTTTAAAATATACTCAAGTACGGTTTTTTTACCGGTAATAATATCCACTTGAGTGGTCATTCCTGGAATAATAGTCAGCTCTTTTGAAAAATTATTTTTGGTGGTTTTTAGCTGCACCAAATAAAAGGTGTTTTCGCGGTCATCCGTAATTGTATCGGCACTTATATGTAATACTTCGGCTTCAAGGCCACCATATACGGCAAAGTCGTAGGCACTAAATTTTATCATTGCAGATTGCCCAGGGCGTAAAAATGCAATGTCTTTAGGCGGGATTTTTGCCTCTACTACAAGTTGATCGTCAAGCGGGACAATTTCCATAACATCACTACCTGGCTGTAAAATACCGCCAACAGTATTAACTAATAATCGTTGTACAGTGCCTTTAACAGGAGAGCGTATTTCAGTTTGAGTTACTTTATCGGCTAAGCCAGATTCAGTTTCTTTAATTGAATCTAGTCGCAGTAGCGCTTCGGAGAGTTCATTGTTCCAGCGGTTAATCATAACGAGCTCAACTTCGGTTACCTTATTTTTAGCTTCGTTAATGGCCGAAAGACTCCTATTTATAACTGCTTTGGTTCTGTTTATCTCGCCGTTTAAATCAACTATTTGGCGCTCTAAACGAATAATATCTATATCCGAAATAGCACCGGTGCGTAACAATGGGCGGGTCACTTTAAGCTCCCTGTTTGTTAAGCGTAGCGCGCTGGTATGCTGCTGAAGTGCCGCTTTTGCTTCAATATAATCTTGGTGTCGCTGCTCTAGTTGGCGTTTGTGAATACTTACCTGTTGCTCCAACTCTTGGCTGTTACTCAAATAAAGAGAGCGTTCGTGTTGAACCACCTGAGGTGCGTTTTTTATAACATCTTCGCTAAATATGAGTTCTTTTTTTTGAGTAAGAGCTCTGAGTCTTGCAACTTTTGCACTTAACGATTCAACCTTGGATTGATTTTCTCTAAAGCTAGAAATAAAGCGGGTAGGGTCTATTTTAATGAGTACATCCCCCTCGTTTACTATTTGGCCTTCTCGGACATTTATTTTTTCGACCATACCGCCGTCATAAGATTGAATAAGCTGTAATTTATTAGAGGGAATAACACGGCCCTCGCCACGAGCAACTTCATCCAAATTAGCAAAGCCAGACCACACAATAAGGCATATAAACGTTAAACAAATTAGATAAAGTAGTAACCTAGCGCTTGCTGGTTCCTGCTGCATTTTTTCCCACTGTGCATCGACTACCCAGTCTTGAGTATTTGGCGGTGAAATCCATCCTTTAAATAGTTTATTAAATACGGATGGCTTACCTTGTTTTCTTGCTTCTATTGCTTTGCTAACAGATTCAAAAGAGCGTTGTTCAAGTGGTTTTTTGTTATCACTCATGAGGCTTGCTCCACGGTTTTATTATTTAACGCCGCAATTACTTTTTGTTTTGGTCCATCAGCAACTACTTTTCCGTTATCTAAAACTATAATACGGTCAACAAGCTCGAGTAATGATGAGCGGTGAGTCACTACAATTAGGGTTTTATCTTTAGAATAATTTTTTAAATTGTTAATAATTTTACTTTCACTATTGTGATCTAGCGATGAGGTCGGTTCATCTAGTAATAGTATTGGTGGGTCGTTAATTATGGCTCTTGCCATACCTACAGCTTGGCGTTGCCCTCCTGATAATTGGCGGCCTTGCTCGCCTACTTGTAGATCAAACCCGTCTGGGTGCGAATTAATTAAATCAAATAATTGGCTTCGCTCACAGGCTTCAATAATTTGCTCGTCTTTGGCATGCCAAGCGCTTATCGTAAGGTTGTCTTTTAAGGTCCCATAAAACAGGGCAACGGTTTGCGGTACATAACCAATATTATGGCGAAGCTCTGCAGGGTCAATTTGATGTATATCGTTATTGTCCATCAAAATTGCTCCTGAACAGGGTTCATATAGCCCTAAGATAAGCTTTTCTAATGTACTTTTACCTGAGCCATTACGTCCTAAAATTGCAACTTTTTCACCAGCTTTAATTTTAAAGCTAACGCCGTTGAGTGCATTATGAGATTCGTCAGAGTATTTAAAGCATACATCTTTAAATTCTATATCGCCCTTTAAAATAGGGTGGCTTAACCAATGCTTACCAGGTGGGCGCTCGACCTCTTTTTCCATAATCTCATTTAGTGATTGCATTGCTATTGCGGCATGATGATATTGAGCTAAAACAGCGGCTGACTGCCCAATAGGGCCCATAGCACGAGATGATAATAAGTAGGCTGCAATTAATCCGCCTTGAGTTAGCTCACCTTCAATAACGAGGTGTACGCCTATTATCATTATTATCACGCCTACACATTGCTGTATCCACGATGCTGTATTTGATATAGAGCTAGAAACGAGTCTGCTTTGTGCGTTTACTTGCGCAATGTAAATGGTCGACTTTTCCCATACAGATTGTGTTTTACACTCTGAGTGAAAGCTTTTTACATCTTCAATATTGGTTAAACTTTCTACTAATACTGCATTTCGCATTGAGCTTGCTTTCATTGTTTGCTCTGAAAGGGCTTCAAGTTTGCGGTGTGCGGCTATAGCGTAAGCTAATAATATAAGTGCGCCCGCTATAATAGGTAAACTTAGAGGTACGCCAATAATGGCGATAACAATTAAATATAAAACTACGAATGGTAAGTCGACTAATGCGACAAGCGTTATGGAACTAAAAAAGTTACGTACAGCTTCAAATGATTGAATATTGCTAGCAAAGGAGCCAGCTGATGATGGACGGTTTTTTAGTTTCATACCTAATACCCGCTCCATAATTACAGCCGATACTTTTACATCTATTCTGCTTGCAGCAAGCTCTACAAAATAGCCTCTTACTAAGCGTAAAACAAAGTCAGCAGTGAGTGCTATCAAAATACCAATAGCAAGTACCCAAAGGGTTTCTGTTGCATGGTTAGGCACTACGCGGTCATATACGTTCATTACAAATAAAGGCATAGCAACCGACAAAAAGCCCAACGCAATAGCTGAAATAATTACGTCTTTATAAAGTGAGCGGCACTCTTTAATTACTCCCCAAAACCATCCGTCTTTTGATAGTTTTTCAAGTACGGGTGTTCGCTCATCAAATGCAAATTCTGGTTGTGCATAAATAATTAAACCAACACTGTTGCCTGCTAATTCATCAATGCTTTGTTCGATAACTGATTCGGTAAGCTCTGGGTAAATTACACTCACCAACTGCTTATCGTAATCAATAGAATTAATAACACAGGCTTGATTGTCTTTTAAAATTAAGATGGCAGGTAGCAGTGCTGTATTAATTTTTTGTAGTGGCTTATTAACTACTTTCGATTTAAAGCCAATGCGCTTAGCTGCGCGCGAAAAACCTGATGGAGTAAGATTTCCATCAGTTAGAGGAAGTCCATTTAATAGTGCTTCTCTTGAAAACTCTTTATCATGATGGCGACATAAAACTGCTAGGCAGTCAACGAGTATGCCACCGTGATCAAGTACATCGTTTAATTCCATAAACCATCCAATGTTATGTAGAACTGCATGCGGTTGTTACTACTAAACCTAAACTCGAGAAATAAATTTAGCTTAAATATTTCAAGCCGAGTTTAGGGTCTGTTGATCTTTTAGGTTAAATTTGCAGCAGTCTGTTTGGTATTTAGGCAAGGCAGAGCCTATGCAGTGTGGTTATTCCCCATAAATGGGTGATAACGTAGCATTAATGCCAAACAGGCGCTGCCCAAAGGGTTCTTCCTAGGGGCTATTTACTCTTTGTTGCTCGGTTTTTACTTAGCCCACTAGGTTACAAATCTCGCGCCGCGATTAAACAGCCCCTAGTTTGAACAAATTTTAATCCGCAAAGATCAACAGACCCTAGTTATTTACATAACGTTAATTGACTTAGCTATCAGTAATTACAGCTTCGATACGTCGATTCGCAGCATTTGCTCTTACTGATATTTCGTTTACTCGAGGTTGATCAATACCGTACCCGAACGATTTAACACGTTTTGGTTTTATATCGAATTGTTTAATTAGAATTTCAGCAACGGCAAACGCACGTTTTTCAGATAGTTTGCGGTTATATGTTCGATCTCCATCTAGAGAAGCATGACCTTGTATTTCAACCTGCTTATTTGGGTTTTCTTTTAAAAAATCTGCAAGCCGACTAATTTCTTGAATATATTGAGACCTTACATCGCTTGAGTCAGCAGAAAAAGGGATACCAATCTCTATATTCGAGGTTGATGCGCTATAAATTGTACAGCCAGATAAATCAACATTAGTTGACAGCGGCGTACTCGGACAAGTGTCTTGCTCGTTTGGTACGCCGTCACCATCATCATCTAAAAAGCTACTTTGTGTAGTGTCGGTTTCCAACGGTATATCTAAGTACCTTGGCATAGCGGTTACACTCATGTAGGCATTATCTTGCTTCGCTTTTTTTTGTAGAAATGCCTTGCGGCTAAAGGTGGTTGCTACATCGTAACTCGGACAAATATTTTGTGCGTTATGCACAATAGGATCGTCAGTTAGCTCTTTTAATGTAGGGTATTTACCTGACATTACGTCAAGTGCTGGCAATAATTTCCCCATTTCTTTTAGCATAGTTAAAATAGCCGATTGGCGGTCGTATAGCGCAACTATGTATGAACGTGTTGATTGGAACGATTCGTTTTCGGCATCAAGTACGTCTAGTAGAGTTCGTTGGCCTATATCAAATTGATCTTTATATGCAATTTTAACTTTAGTTGATGATTCGCGGTGTTGATTAAGCGCTGGCAACTTTTGCTCTAGTATAGTGACGTTGTAGTAGGCAATTTGCAGACTTTGACGAATATCAATACAGGCTTGATCTCGTTGATATTTTGCAATGTTTATATCTTGATAAGCTTGTTCTAAATTAGCGCTATCAAGACCACCGTTATACAAGTTATAACTAATATCTATGCCGACTCGCGCTTCTGTTCTGGTTTCATTTTGACCAAGCTCATCTCTATCTTGGCTACCGTAGCGGGCAGATAAATCTACGTTAGGATGAAAGGCCGCTTTTTGTGCTTTGGCGTTCGCTTTTTGCGCTTCAATATTATACAAAGAGGCATAAAATGAAGGGCTGTTTTTGTAGGCGACGTCTAGCGCTTGGTTAACCGAAATTGGTATATTGTTTTCATCAAGGTCAGCTTGCTTTATATCGTTCATAGGTAGCTCACCTACAACTCTTAGGTAGCGAGCGCTTACATCATGTAAATTTGAGTACTCCGTTAATACATTAGATTGCGCTAGAGATAAACGACCACTAATTTGTTCTAGGTCTGCTGCGCGCGCTACACCGGCGCCTACGCTTTGCTCTATTTGTTGGTATACAGACTCGTGCTCTTGTAAATTAGCTTCTGCAAGTTGTACTAACTCTTTGAATTTTTGTACGTCAAGTAGTGCAATCGAGGCTTCAAGTGCTGTTTGTTCTGTTTGAGAAATAAGCTCAAAGTACCTAATAAGTTGAATACGTTTAAAACGGTCAACTGTATTAGATGTTCTAAAACCGTCATAAAGCATTTGAGTAACGCTTAATTCGGCTGTATTACGGTTATATTCTTCTTCAATACCGTAATTTCTTCTTTCATATCCTGCACTTGCTGATACATCAACACTTGGTAAATAACCTGAACGGGCAGCATCCACTCCATAAATAGAAGATTTAAAAGCATGCCATGCTTCTTGTACTTCAGGATTGTTTTCAATCGCTTTACTTGAGACGTATGTAAGTGGCATTGCTGATTGTTCGTTTGCATGCACGTAGTTTGATAAAGTTACGGCTGTAATCGCTAATCCGATTAACATAGTCCCTTGATGCTTTTTAAAAGTGTTTTTTATAATCATTTCTTCCTCTTAGATCCTGTTAAGACCGAAAATACTCTTTTAAATATTTAGTAAAGGAGTGCTAATTTTGCAAGTAATCTTTTCGGGTAGCATGAAAAAAAATTTCTACCACTTTTTTGTTGATTTTTTATTTTTGAATTTTTCTTCTAAACCTGTACTTGAGTCCAGTATCTATGTGCTTTTTTTGTTCTACCTTTAATTTATTAGATTGTTATTTTAAAAAGTTTGAGGGTACCTAAATGGAAGCAAATCAACTTGTAGTTATTGATATTCAGGGTTCGGCGGGTGTTGTGTTGGATGATGGCTCAATAAGAGCGTTAAACGTTGGTGACATTATTACCGTAGGTGATTTAGTTGTTACTGCTATTAAGTCGTCGTTACAAATAGATGTGCAAGGTGAAACCTTATCTATACCCGCAAATCAAAAGGTAAAAATAACACCAGACCTATTAGCTAAAGAAGCAAGAGACTCTAGCGAAACAACTGTTTTTGATGAAAGTTTAGATGAAGCAATCGCAAGCTTAGATTTAGGTACAGAACAAGACTCATCAACGGCGGCTAATTCAGATGTAACAGATTTTTTAGATGCATTAGAGGGTGATGGGGACATTTTAGATAATTTAGAGGCAACAGCCGCTGGTGGCGGTAATGCAGCTGGTGCAGATGGAGGTAGTTCGTTTGTACAGTTAACCCGAATTTCTGAAAGTGTTGATCCTAGTAGTGTTACTTTTGATTCTTCTTTTGATCAAAGCGCTACTGAAGCTTTTAATTTAAGAGATACCTCTGATGGTATTGTGCCTGACGCAACTTCGGCTTCTATTTCACTTAATGAGCTGGGCGTTACTAATTCATCACAACCAACAATTACCGGTACGAGTGAAAACTTAATTGGCGAAACGGTTAATGTGACGGTAACTGATGTTGATGGAAATTCTCAAGTAGTTAGTGTTGTGATTGGCCCTGATGGTACCTTTGAAATAACCCTACCAACTCCAGTTGCGGATGGCCCTGTGACCGTTGTTGTTGAAGCAACAGATCCTGTTGGCAACCCTATAAACGACACTATTTCTATAGAAATTGATACAACACCTCCGCTTATTGCTATTGATCCTGTTGCCGATTCTGCTTCGCAAACAGTGACAATAACAGGGACTGTATCTGGGTTGAATACTGGGGATAATGTGTCAGTCACGTTAACGGATAGTGCAGGTACGGTACAAACAATTGTTACTCAGGTTGATGCGCTAGGAAATTGGGTTATTACTACTACCTCACCTTTATCTGAAGGAGAGTTTAACGTAAGCGCAGTGGCGATTGATGCCGCTGGAAATCAAGCTGTAGATCAAGCTTTAGCGAATGTAGATTTAACTGCTCCGGTAATCACAGTAAATGTAACTGATGAAACAAATAACGCAACACCACCACTTGTTGGAACAACAAATGGTGTTCCTGAAGGCACGCAAGTAACAATTACTGTTACAGATAGTGCAGGACAAATACAAACATTAACTGCGGTTACTCAAGCCGATGGAAGCTGGAGTGTAGAAGTTGGGACTCCTTTACCCGAAGGTGATTTTACTGTTGATGCACAAGTAAGCGACAGTGTAGGAAACTTAGCATTAGCAAGTGATTCAGGAGTAGTTGATTTAACGGCGCCTACGGTACAAATTAATAATATTAACGATACTCAAGACACCACGCCAACTATTACAGGTAACGCGCAAGATGTACCTGCTGGCTCTATTATTAGTGTGGTTATTACCGATTTTAATGGTCAAACTCAAACATTATTAACCCAAACTAACGCTGATGGTGATTGGTCTATTGACGTAACTACGCCATTGGCTGAAGGGCAGTTTGAGGTTGATGCAAGTGTAAGCGATGCTGCAGGTAATCAAGCCCAAGCAAATAACCAAGGTGTTGTTGATTTAACAAATCCAGATATTACCGTTACTGCAATTGCTGATACTAACGATACTACACCAACATTTGTAGGTAGGGTAGAAGACGCCCCAGCAGGCTCTGTAATTACAGTATTAGTAACCGATATAAACGGTAGCGTACAAACTTTAACTACTTTATTAAATGAAGATGGCACATGGAGTGTTGATGCTAATGAAATCTTGCCAGGTGGTGAGTTTACAGCAACTGCGTCAGTAACCGATCCAGCAGGTAATGAGGCTACTGCGCAAACAAACGGCGAAATAACGTTTGCTCCTATTTCAATTCAAATCGATGCAATTGCTAATACTAACGATACCACTCCATTTTTAAGTGGTAACACCGGTAATGTGCCTGCAGGTACAACCATTACTTTAACTATTACGGCAAGCGATGGGAGTACGTTTACATTACTTGCAGTGACGCAAGCTGATGGTTCGTGGACTGCACAAGTAACAACCCCTCTACCTGAGGGCGACTTTACCGTAGTTGCTGCTGTTATAGATGACTCGGGTAATGAGGCGCAAGCAAGTGCAGTAGGTAATGTTGATTTAACGGTAAGCATTAATTTTATTATTGATACTAACGATACAACACCAACAGTTAGCGGCTCTACCCAAGACGTAGAGCCTGGTGCATTAGTAACCGTTACATTTACAGGAAGCGATGGCGTAGCAGAAACCGTGCAAGTAGTTACTGGTGCTGACGGAAGCTGGTCAGTTGAGGCAAGTAATGAATTGGTTGAAGGTCCGTTTAGTGTAATTGCAACAGTGACTGATGCTGCAGGTAATACAGCTTCTGCAAGTGAAACTGGAGAGATTGATTTAACCGACCCTGCAATCACGATTAATCCTATTGAGGATACGAATGATGTAACCCCATCTGTAAGCGGTATTGTAATTGATGTACCTGCAGGGACCGAAGTTACATTAGTAATAACTGACAGTGAAGGCAATGAACAAACACTCACAACACTTACAAATGCCGATGGTACATATACAGCGGATATTATTGCAGATCTCAGTGAAGGAGATTTCACAGTAACAGCGAGTGTTAGTGATACTGCTGGTAATAGCAGTACTGCAACTGTTACAGGTACGGTTGATTTAACCGCACCAAGCGTGACTATTAACAATATTGCAGATACAAACGATACAACACCTACTCTTACAGGCTCTACCCAAGGATTAGCATCGGGCAGTGAAGTAACTTTAACTGTTACCGATAGTCTAGGGGCTGAGCAACAGTTAGTTACTACTATAAGTGCTGATGGTACTTGGAGTATTGAGATTCCAACTGCTTTAAGTGAGGGGGATTTTACAGTAACAGCTAATGTATCTGATAATGCGGGTAACGCAGCTCAAGATTCACAATTAGGCACAGTTGATACCACCCCTCCTTTAGTTGCAATAAATGACTTTGCTGATTCAAACGATACAACACCTACATTTAGCGGAACAACGAGTGATGTAGCTCCGGGTAGCCTTGTTAGTGTTTTAGTTACTGATGCAAATGGTGAGTCTCAAACATTGACGGCGGTTGTGTCAGAAGATGGAACTTGGCAAGTAGGTGCAACTCAAGCTGTTGCTGAAGGCGACTTTACAATTACGGCAACAGTAACAGACGCTGCAGGTAATGAAGCAAGCGATACCGGTACTGGAACAATTGATTTATCAGCTCCAATTATAGCAATTAATGCAATCCCAGATAGCGCCGATACTACTCCAACAATTTCAGGTTCCGTACAAAATGTGCCAGCTGGAACAACGGTTACGTTAACATTGACGGACGCTGGTGGTAATACACAAACAATTACAACACAAACGCTAGCTGATGGTACTTGGACAGCTGATGCTATTAATGAGTTAGTTCAAGGTGACTTTAGCGTTAATGCCATCGTTAGCGATGAAGCAGGTAACCAAAGTGAAACCTCAGCACAAGGAACTATCGATAATACCGCACCAAATATTACGATTGATGCACTGGCGGATAGCAATGATACAACACCAACTATTTCAGGCACCGCAACGGGCGAGCCAGAGGGCACCGTTGTTACTATTACCGTGACTGATGAAGCAGGTAACCCACAAACCATCACCACAGAAGTACTCGCTGACGGCACTTTCACTGTTGATGTACCAGATGAATTAAGCGAAGGCGAATTTATTGTTGAGGTATCGGTTACCGATACCGCAGGTAATGAAACCACAGCAACAACGACGGGCGAAGTTGATACTGCCGCGCCAACAGTTATTATTGACCCAGTAGGTGATACTAACGACACCACCCCAACTATTTCAGGCACTGCAACGGGCGAGCCAGAGGGTACAGCTGTTACTATTACGGTAACTGATGAAGCAGGTAACCCACAAATAATTACTACTGAAGTACAAGCCGATGGCACCTTTAGTGTGGATGTACCAAATGAATTAAGTGAAGGCGAATTTACTGTTGAGGTATCCGTTACTGACACTTCAGGTAATGAAACAACAGCAACTACGACTGGCGAGGTTGATACTTTAGCACCGGTCATCACGATAGATGCGCTGGCGGATAGTAATGACACCACCCCAACTATTTCAGGCACCGCAACGGGTGAGCCAGAAGGCACGGTTGTTACTATTATAGTTACGGATGAAGCAGGTAACTCACAAATAATCACCACTGAAGTGCAAGCCGATGGTACCTTTAGTGTTGATGTGCCAAATGAATTAAGTGAGGGTGAATTTACTGTTGAGGTATCGGTTACCGATACCGCAGGTAATGAAACCACAGCAACAACAACAGGAGAAGTTGATACCGCCGCGCCATCAGTGATTATTGACCCTGTAGGTGATACTAATAATAACACCCCAACAATTTCAGGCACCGCAACGGGTGAGCCAAAAGGCACATTAGTTACAATTACGGTAACTGATGAAGCAGGTAATCCACAAATAATCACCACTGAAGTACAAGCCGATGGCACCTTTAGTGTGGATGTACCAAATGAATTAAGTGAAGGCGAATTTACTGTTGAAGTATCGGTTACCGATACCGCAGGTAATGAAACCACAGCAACTACGACTGGAGAAGTTGATACTTCAGCACCGGTGATCACGATAGATGCACTGGCTGATAGTAACGACACCACCCCAACTATTTCAGGCACTGCAACGGGTGAGCCAGAGGGTACAGTTGTTACTATTACGGTAACTGATGAAGCAGGTAATCCACAAATCATTACCACTGAAGTACAAGCCGATGGCACCTTTAGTGTTGATGTACCAAACGAATTAAGTGAAGGTGAGTTTACTGTTGAGGTATCCGTTACTGACACCGCAGGTAATGAAACCACAGCCACAACAACGGGAGAAGTTGATACTGCCGCGCCAACAGTTACTATTGACCCCATAGGTGATACTAACGATACCACACCAACCATTTCAGGCACCGCAACAGGTGAGCCAGAAGGCACAGTTGTTACTATTACGGTAACTGATGAAGCAGGTAATCCACAAATAATTACTACTGAAGTACAAGCCGATGGCACCTTTAGTGTTGATGTAGCAAATGAATTAAGTGAAGGCGAATTTACTGTTGAAGTATCGGTTACTGATACCGCGGGTAATGAAACCACAGCCACAACAACGGGAGAAGTTGATACCACAGCGCCAATAGTTACTATTAATGCGCTAGGCGATACGAGTGATACAACACCAACTATTTCAGGCACAGTTAGCGGTGAGCCAGCTGGTTCAACCGTAACTTTAACAGTGACCGATGCTAACGGTGCAGTACAAATAATTACAGCAGAAGTAATTGCAGATGGAAGTTGGACTGCAGAAGTATCCGCGGCTTTAGCTGAAGGAAGCTACTCTGTAGATGCAAGTATTAGTGATAGCGCTGGTAATGAAGGCACAGCAAGTGCTTCAGGCACAATTGATACAAGCGCATTGACCATTACCATTGATATTATTGGCGAAACTAACGATCAAACACCTCAAATAAATGGTGATACTTTTAATGCACAAGCTGGCTCTCAAGTTGAAGTTCAGATCACTGACTCAGCGGGTGCAATAATTACTTTAACCACAGTTGTTGATGAAAACGGTCTTTGGAGTGTTACTCCGCCTGCAAATTTAGCTGAGGGCACCATTTTAATTAGTGCAACAGTAACAGACATAGGTGGTGGAACGGCTAATGCAGAGCTTGATGCTGTAATTGATATTACGCCTCCAACAATACAAGTTAATGAACTAGAAACTAGTAATGACACTACTCCAATTATTTCAGGTAGCACAACAGACGTAGCTTCAGGCACAGTTATAAATTTAACGGTTACTGATTCTCAAGGGGTTGTTCGCACATTTAGCACTACAACGGATGTAGAAGGTAATTGGAGTGTTGAACTTTCTCAAGAGTTGGCCTCGGGCGATTATTCTGTAGAAGCTGAAGTATCTGATGCTGCTGGAAATAGTGCTTCAGATACGGCTACAGGCAACATAGATACATCAGGGCCTAGTTTAACCGTTGACTTTGATACTGTAACTAACGACTCAACACCTACCATTTCAGGCACTAGTGATGCAGACGTTGGTACCAGCATCACGGTTGTTATTACTGATGGAAACGGGGTTGAACAAACACTTACCACCACAGTAGATACAAATGGTAACTGGGAAGTAACTCCACAAGCAGATTTAAATGAAGGTGATAACACCATCGAAGTGAGTGTATCTGATGAAGCAGGAAATACGACAACAGTTACAGATACAATTACGTTAGATACGCAAGCACCGACATTAACTATTCAAACTGTTGGCGATGTAAACGACTTAACACCGACATTGCAAGGCACCAGTAATGAAATTGGTGGCACCGTTACACTCACCATCACCGACAGCGAAGGTGCTGTGCAAACCATTACCACCACCGTTGAAAGTGATGGTCACTGGGACATTGAAATTCCAAGTGCGCTTGCGCAAGGTGACTTCACTGTAACCGCGAGTATTACCGATGCTGCAGGCAACGACACCACTGCCAACAGCAGTGGTAATGTAGATACTATTACACCCGTTATCACCGTTGATGCACTGGGTTTAGGCAACGACAGCACCCCAGTTGTTAGTGGTACCTCAACAGAGCCTGAAGGCACCGTTGTGAATATTGTTATCACAGACAGTAACGGCGATGAAACACCAATTACAGCCACAGTCGATGCGAACGGCAACTGGCAAGCAATCAGCCCTGAATTACCAGAGGGCAGCTACAGTGTGCAAGCCAGTATCACCGATGATGCAGGCAACACCGGCGGCGCCACACAAACAGGCAACCTAGATACCTTAGCGCCGACATTGACGTTAGACACAGTCGGTGCCACGAATAATAGCACACCAACAATTAGCGGGACATCGAACGCGCCAGCAGGCACGGTTATAACGATTAACGTCACGGATGCAAATAATACAGAAACGTTCACCGCAACAGTACAAGCTGATGGCAGCTGGTCAGCGGATGTACCGAATGCACTGAGCGATGGTGAGCTCACCATTGAAGCTAGCGTTAGTGATAACGCCGGTAATACCACTACATTAAGTGAAACCGCAACACTCAACACCACGGCCCCAAGCATTAGTATTAATGCATTGGTTGATACCAACGACACCACCCCAACCATTAATGGTACAAGCGATGCGGCAGATGGCACCACGATTAGTTTAACGTTTGAAGACAGTGCAGGGAATATTACGACTGTTGATACGACGGTAACGGGTGGTGTATGGAGCATCGATGCACCAACTGATTTAGTCGAAGGCGAATATACTGTTACCGCACAGGTAGACGATGGCCTAGGTAATATCGGCAGCGCCACCGAAACAGGCGAGATTGACTTAACCGCACCAAGCCTTGTTATTGTAGACAATGGTGTTAGCAATGACACGACACCGACCATCTCGGGTACAAGCGATGCGCCACAAGGCAGTGAAGTCACTATTATTGTGACAGACAGTGCCGGTGCACAGCAAACCATTACCGCGACAGTTGGCGGAAGTGGCGCGTGGTCAGCCCCTGTTACGACAGCCCTTGCAGAAGGTAACTTCACCGTAAGCGCAAGCGTGAGCGATGCCGCTGGCAACGAAGCCAACGGCACAGGCGCAGGAGAGGTGGATACAATTGCACCGACCCTTGTACTTACCAGCCCTGGTTCAAGTAATGACATCACCCCGACATTTAGCGGCACAAGCGATGCGGTTGAAGGCACGGTTATTAACTTCACCGTAGTGGATGATTTTGGTAGCTCACAAACGTTCACCACCACTGTGGATGCTGATGGCAACTTCTCAGTGGAAGTACCGACTGCACTGGCAGAAGGGCCATACAGCATCGAAGCAAGTATTAGCGATGCGGCAGGCAACAGCACCGATATTGCGAGCGATGACACCATTGATACCACAGCACCAAGTGTGAGTGTAGATGCGCCATTATTAACAAATGACAGCACGCCTACAGTGACAGGCATCAGTGATGCGCCTAACAGCACCATTACCGTTACGTTTATCGATGCAGAAAATGCCACTCAAAGCATTGATGTACAAACCGATGCTAATGGTAACTGGAGTGCGACACCAACAGGTACATTAGCTGAAGGTGACTACAGCGTCAGCGCCAGCATCACTGATGCTGCAGGCAACACAGGCACCGGCACGGACAGTGGCGAAGTAGACGTAACCCCGCCAGCACTTGCCTTTACACCAACGTTTGAACTTGGTTTATTAATTACCCTAAGCGGTACGTCTGACTTGCCCATTGGCAGTGAAATTACTATTACCGAGCAACTTGTTAACGGTGGTATTGGTGCAACATATACCACTACAACGGATGCGGATGGCAACTGGTCATTAGTCGGGTTGGATGTATCTTTACTTGATGTTGGCTCAGTGATCGCAACAGCGACCGATGCCGCAGGTAATACCCGTACAATTAGTTCAGATGACTTTGATAATACACCGCCGACACTCACTGTTGATGTTGCAGCACAAAGCGACAGCAATACACCGGTTATTAGCGGCACAAGCGATGCGGGTGAAGGCGCGCAAGTCACTATTGTAGTGACCGACAGCGCAGGCAACCCGCAAACTATCACCGCCCTTGTGGATGCAAACGGTGATTGGAGCGCCACACCAGCGACACCATTAAGTGAAGGTCAAAGCACCATTGAAGTAAGTGTACGCGACAGTGTTGGCAATGAAACCACCGTGAGTGACACCACGACTATCGACACGCAAGCGCCAACGCTCACCATTCAAAACGTAGGCGATGTTAGCGATTTAACACCTGAGCTGCAGGGCACCAGTAATGAAATTGGTGGCACTGTCACACTCACTATCACGGATAGCGCAGGTGCTGTGCAAACCATTGATACAATAGTTGACAGCGATGGCCACTGGGTTATTGAAGTATCAAACGCGCTTGCCCAAGGTGAGTTTAGCGTTGTTGCCAGCATTACTGATGCTGCAGGCAACGACACCACCGCGAGCAGCAGTGGTAACGTAGACACCATCACACCGGTTGTCACCGTTGATGCACTGGGTTTGGGTAACGACAGCACTCCAGTGATTAGTGGTACCTCAACAGAGCCTGCAGGCACGGTTATCAACATTATTATTACCGACAGTAACGGTGATGAGCACCCAATCACTGCCACAGTTGATGCCAGCGGTAATTGGCAAGCAACCAGCCCTGAATTACCAGATGGCAGCTACACCGTACAAGCCAGTATCACCGATGATGCAGGCAACACCGGTGGCGCAGTTCAATCAGGCACTCTTGATACCTTAGCACCGACATTAACACTGGATACCGTGGGCGCCACGAATAACAGCACACCAACAATTAGCGGGACATCAAACGCGCCAGCAGGCACGGTTATAACGATTAACGTCAGGGATGCAGATAACACAGAAACGTTCACCGCGACAGTACAAGCCGATGGCAGTTGGTCAGCAGATGTACCGAATGCACTGACTGACGGTCCACTCACTATCGAAGCAAGCGTCAGCGACAGTGCAGGCAACACCACCATGTTAAGTGAAGGCGCAACATTAGATACCAACGCACCGAGTATTAATATCGATGCATTAATGGACACAAATGATACAACACCGAATGTGAGCGGTACCAGCAGTGCAGCAAATGGCACTATTATCACCGTCAGTATCACGGACAGTAATGACATAACAAACACGGTACAAACAACCGTTACAGACGGTATCTGGAGTGTTGAAGCCCCTGTTGACTTAGCTGAAGGCAGTTATGAAGTTGAAGCGAGTGTTACAGATGGAAGCGGCAATACAAGTACAGCAACAGAAAATGGTGTAGTGGATACGACCATTCCTAATATTGCCGTAAATGATGTAACCGTGACTGATGACACAACACCTACGATCACTGGCACAGCGAATGCGCCACAAGGCAGCACCGTGAGCGTTGAAATCACCGATAGTAATAATATTACTCATACCGTAACGACCACATTAGGGGTTAATGGCACATGGAGCGTAGCAGCCACGCAAGTACTGGCTGAAGGCACCTTTACAGTGAGCGCCAGTGTGAGCGATGCCGCAGGCAACGAAGCCACTGCCACAGGCACTGGTGAAATAGATACCATTGCACCGACACTTGTACTTACCAGTCCAGGCTCAAGTAGCGACATCACCCCGACACTTAGCGGCACAAGCGATGCCGTTGAAGGCACCGTTATTAACTTCACCGTGGTGGACGATCAAGGCAATACACAAACCTTTACGACCACTGTGGATGCCGATGGCAACTTCTCTATAGAAGTACCGACTGCCTTGGTAGAAGGGCCGTACACGATCACCGCCAGCATCAGCGATGCAGCAGGTAACAGCACCGGTATTACAGGTAACGGCACAATAGACACGACCGCGCCAAGCATTACCGTGGATGCGCCAGTACTCACCAATGACACCACACCCACAGTGACTGGCACCAGTGATGCACCTAATAGAACTATCACAGTTACGTTTACAGATGCAGCGAATGCCACTCAAAGCATTGATGTACAAACCGATGCAAGTGGTAACTGGAGTGCAACGCCAAGCGGCGATTTAGCGGAAGGTAATTACAGCGTCAGCGCCAGCATCACCGATGCTGCAGGCAACACAGGCACCGGCACGGACAGTGGCGAAGTCGATATAACACCGCCAGACTTAGCATTTACACCTACCTTCTTATTAGGTTCATTGGTGTTATTAAACGGTACATCTGATTTACCGGCTGGCAGTGAAATTACTATTACTGAGCAACTTGTTGGCGGCGGTGTGGGCGTAAGTTACACCACAACCACTGACGCCAATGGTAACTGGTCACTGACTGGTATTGATATCTCATTACTGAACTTAGGCTCAGTGATCGCAACAGCGACCGATGCCGCAGGTAATACCCGTACAATTAGCTCAGATGACTTTGATAATACACCGCCGACACTCACTGTTGATGTTGCAGCACAAAGCGACAGCAACACGCCAATCATAAGCGGCACAAGTGATGCGGGCGAGGGGGCACAAGTGACTATAGTGGTTACTGATAGCGCAGGCAACCCACAAACTATCACCGCCCTTGTGGATGCAAATGGTGATTGGAGCGCCACACCAACCACACCGCTAAGCGAAGGTGAAACGACCATTGAAGTAAGTGTGCGCGACAGTGTCGGCAACGAAACCACCGGGAGTGACACCACCACCATCGACACGCAAGCGCCAACACTCACCATTCAAAACGTAGGCGATGTTAGCGATTTAACACCTGAGCTGCAGGGCACCAGTAATGAAATTGGTAGCACTGTCACACTCACTATCACGGATAGCGCAGGTGCTGTGCAAACCATTGATACAATAGTTGACAGCGATGGCCACTGGGTTATTGAAGTATCAAACGCGCTTGCCCAAGGTGACTTCACAGTTGTTGCGAGCATTACCGATGCCGCAGGCAATGAGAGCACAGCGAATAGCAGTGGCAATGTTGATACGGTTACACCAATCGTCACTGTTGACGCATTGGGTCTAGGTAACGACAGCACCCCAGTTGTTAGTGGTACCTCAACAGAGCCTGAAGGCACGGTTATCAACATTATTATTACCGACAGTAACGGTGATGAGCACCCAATCACTGCCACAGTTGATGCCAGCGGTAATTGGCAAGCAACCAGCCCTGAATTACCAGATGGCAGCTACACCGTACAAGCCAGTATCACCGATGATGCAGGCAACACAGGTGGCGCAGTTCAATCAGGCACTCTTGATACCTTAGCACCGACATTAACACTGGATACCGTGGGCGCTACGAACGACAGCACCCCAGCAATCAGCGGAAGCAGCAATGCGCCAGCGGGCACAGTGATAAACATCAGCGTAAGCGACGGCACCACAACCGAAACGTTCACCGCGACAGTACAAGCCGATGGCAGTTGGTCAGCAGATGTGCCGACAGCATTAGCTGATGGAGAGCTTACTATTGAAGCCAGCGTGAGCGATAACGCCGGAAACACCACCACATTAAGTGAAACCGCGACACTCAACACCATCGCGCCGAGCATTAACATTAATGCCTTGGTTGATACCAACGACACCACACCAACCATTAATGGTACAAGTGATGCAGCCGATGGCACCACTATCAGCTTAACGTTTGTAGACAGTGCAGGAGCTGAAACCACCACGACCATCACGGTCACCGGTGGCCTATGGAGCGTTGCAGCGCCTGTTGAGTTAGCTGAAGGCGAATACACGGTCACCGCAGAAGTAGATGATGGACTAGGTAATATCGGCAGCGCCACCGAAACAGGCGAGATTGACTTAACCGCACCAAGCCTTCTTATTGCAGATAATGGTGTTAGCAATGACACGACACCGACTATCTCGGGTACAAGCGATGCGCCACAAGGCAGTGAAGTCACTATTATTGTGACAGACAGTGCCGGTGCAGCGCAAACAATGAGCGCCACCGTGCTTGCTAATGGTACGTGGTCAATTCCTGTACCGGTAGCACTTGCAGAAGGCGCATACAGCATTAGCGCGAATGTTGAAGATGTGGCAGCCAACGACACCACTGCCACAGGCACTGGTGAAATAGATACCATTGCACCGACACTTGTGCTTACCAGTCCAGGCTCAAGTAGCGACATCACCCCGACACTCAGCGGCACAAGCGATGCGGTTGAAGGCACGGTTATTAACTTCACCGTAGTGGACGATCAAGGCAATACACAAACGTTCACCACCACTGTGGATGCTGATGGCAACTTCTCAGTTGAAGTACCGACTGCACTGGCTGAAGGGCCGTACACGATCACCGCCAACATCAGCGATGTGGCAGGTAACAGCACCAATATTACCGGCAACGGCACCATTGATACCACAGCACCAAGTGTGAGTGTAGATGCGCCATTATTAACAAACGACAGCACACCGACGGTTACTGGCACCAGTGATGCGCCTAACAGCACCATCACGGTTACGTTTACCGATGCAGCGAATGCAGTGCAAACTATTGATGTACAAACCGATGCAAGTGGTAACTGGAGTGTAACGCCAAGCGGCGATTTAGCGGAAGGTAATTACAGCGTCAGCGCCAGTATCACCGATGCCGCAGGCAATACAGGCACGGGTACAGACACTGGCGAAGTCGATATAACCGCTCCGGATCTTGAAATTATTCCATCGTTTTTATTAGGTAATTTAGTTTCTCTTTCGGGGGATTCTGATCTACCAGGGGGTTCTGTAATCACTATTACAGAGTACCTAGTTGGGGGATTAGTTGGTGCAACTTATACAGCAACGACAAATCCTGATGGTACGTGGGGGCTTGCAAACATAACAGTACCTTTACTAAACCTTGCCTATGTGACTGCCAGTGCAACGGATGCAGCTGGTAATGTCAGAACAATCAATACACTTGATTTTGATAACGTAGCACCAGAATTAACCGTTAGTGTCGATGCTTTATCTAATGACAGTACGCCAGTAATTAGCGGCACCACCGATATGGGGCAAGGCACTGTAATTAATATAACCGTGACTGATAGTGAAGGAGAAAGCCAAGCGTTTACTGCGACAGTTCAAGCCGGTGGCGACTGGTCTGTTGCTGTACCTGCAGAGCTAGCGCAAGGTCAATATACCGTTGTTGCAGAGGTTAGAGACAGTGTTGGTAACTTAACAACGCAGCAGGCTCAAGGTGAAATAGACAGTGTTGATCCTACATTAATTGTGAACGAAGTTAACGCGACAATAGATACAACACCTACAATTTCAGGCACAAGTAATGAGATAGGTGCAGATGTAAGCATTATTATTGGTGGTCAAACACTAACAGCAACTGTGGGTACTGATGGCAATTGGCAAGTAGATGTCCCCGTAGCACTTGTTGATGGTGATTATACGGCGCAAGTAAGTATTACCGATGACGCTAATAATATCAGCAGCACGACTATTGATTTAACAATTGATACCCAAGTACCTGTTATTGTACTTAATGATATAACTGTATTTAACACTAATACACCAATTGTAAGTGGTACTTCAACTGAACCACAGAATACGGTGGTCGATATAGTCATTACAGATAGTAATAATGACATACATACTTTAACCGCAATAGTTGATGCTAGCGGCGATTGGCAAGTTACAGCGCCAAGCTTGCCAGATGGCAATTATGATGTAGAGGTAAGTATTACCGATGATGCTGGTAATACAGGCTCTGATACAGGTTCGAGTTTTGTTGATACTCAAGCACCAAGTATTACTATAAATGCATTAGGTACAATTAATAACAGCACGCCAACTATTTCAGGCACATCCAATGAACCTGAAAACACGAGTATTACAGTAACTGTGACCGATGGAGATAGTACCGAGACTTACACAACTGTTGTTGGTGCAGGAGGTGCTTGGACTGTAGATATTACAGATGTACTGACTGATGGTGAAGTTACAGTTTCTGCAAGTGTTACTGATGCCGCAGGGAATGAATCAGTTGCAAATAGTACCGCAACTTTAAATACCAATGCGCCTACAATTAATATTAATACAATTGTTGATACGAACGATCAAACACCAGCAATATCAGGCACAAGTAGTGCAATAGATAACTCGGTGATCACAGTCGTTATAACTGACGTTAATAACGTTTCACATACTGTAACTACGACGGTAGTAGGCGGGATTTGGAGTGTTGATGCGACAACTATTCTTCCTGAAGGTGAGTTTACTGTTTCGGCAAGTGTAACTGAAGGAAGCTTAACGAGTAATACAACAGGTAGCGGTGTTATCGATTTAACCGCGCCAACGCTTAGTATTACGCCGCTTGTAACTTTAAATGATACAACGCCTACAATTTCAGGCACAACAACCGCACCGCAAGGCGCATTAGTTATTATTTTAATTACTGATAGCTTAGGTGCAGAGCAAACGGTTAATGCTACGGTTGGTGCAAATGGCACATGGTCAGTCGCTGCAAGTACAGAGTTGAGCGAGGGCACTTACACGGTTTTAGCTTCAACAACAGATACTGCCGGTAATCCTGTAAACACAAGTATTACAGGGGAAGTTGACATAACAGCGCCAGTTGTGACCATTAACGATATTGCTGGAAGTACCGATCTAACTCCAAGTATTTCAGGGAATGTGACAGGTGCCATGGTAGGTGATGCAGTTGCTGTGGTATTTACCGATGCACTAGGGAATAAGCATACTGTAAATACAACAGTTCAAACTGGTGGTGTATGGTCTGTAGAGGCAACTAGCTCTCTATCACAAGGAGATTATTCAGTTGAAGTCTCTGTTACTGATAGCGCTGGTAATACCGGGGACGCAACAAATACAGCAACCATTGATACAATTGCTCCTGAGATTAGTATTAATCAAAGTTCATTAATACTGACTCAAGATAGCACTCCATTAATTACAGGCACATCTAACGAAGCAAATACAAACGTTATAGTTACCTTTACTGATTCTGCTGGAGTTTCTCATCAAATGACCGTTCAAACCGATGGCAATGGAGACTGGCAAGCGGCTGCTAATAATATTTTAGCTGACGGTGTTTACAGTGTTAGTGCAACTATTAGCGATGCTGCGGGCAATACTTCGGTCGACAATAAAACCGGTGGTGAGGTTGATACCGTGGGACCAGAGCTAACAATTGTGCCTTCGTTCCTATTAGGTCAGTTGGTTTCTTTATCTGGTACATCTGATTTGGGCGAAGGTAAAACCGTTACGGTTACTCTAGAGCTTGCAGGTGATTTACTCGATTTAACATACGATGTAACCACAGATGCAAATGGTGATTGGGAGCTATTAGGCCTAGCCGTTAATGTTATTGGCTTATCAGTTATTGAAGCCTCGGCAACCGATGATGTGGGTAACACCACCACTATTACGACTGCTGATGTAGATGCTTCAACCCCAGTACTAAATGCGGTAGTTGACTTTGCTACTGGTGAGGGCGATTTACCAATAATTAGTGGTACGACCGACCAAGCACCAGGCACTGAAGTGCTAGTTAAAGTGGTAGATAGCGAAAATGTAGTACAAGAGCTTACGGCTATAGTGCAAGCCGATAATACGTGGGCTGTGCAGGTTCCTCAATCATTAGCTGAGGGGACATTTAGTGTAACAGTTGACGTGTTAAGTGAGGTCGGTATTACTACCACGCAACTACTTACCGCAGTGGTGGATACAATATCGCCAACACTTGGCTTACAGGTTATTGGCACAACATCAGATTCAACGCCAATAATCCAAGGTACCAGTGATTTAATTAATGGTGTTGTTGAAATACAACTAGATGGCGGCACTGTACTAACTACTACAGTTGATGCTTTGGGAATATTTACACTTGAAGTTGATGCATTATCTGAAGGGCAACACGTTGCTAATGTGAGTATTACTGATGATGCAGGTAATGTAGTTACCGATACGCTTGAATTCGTCGTTGATACGCTAGTACCAGTGGTTGGAATTTTACCACTGAGCATTAGCAATACAGATATATTAGAGCTTTCAGGTACATCACCAGAGGCGGAAGGCACAAATATTGATGTAACTGTTATTGGTAGTAATGGCAACGAAACCGTATTTAATACTTTAATTGATGGAGATGGCAATTGGTCTTTAGTAACTACTAGCTTATCAGATGGTATATATACTGTTTCTGCAAGTATAACTGACGCCGCAGGTAATACAGGGCAGTCGGCCATTGAGCAAGTAACGATAGATACTATAGCGCCAGCGCTAGGAATTGATGCGTTTGGTGTACTTAATACGCTAACACCTACTATTGAAGGGACAAGCGATGAAGAGGTAGGAAGTTTAATTACCGTAAATATTACTGACTCTACAGATACATTATATGTAGTTACCACTTCGGTATTAGGAGACGGAACATGGCTTATTGTTACTCCTTTACTTGCTGAAGGTGACTTAACAATTGAGGCAATAAGTACAGATGATGCTGGGAATATAGCAACAGTTACGCAAACGGGCACTATTAGTACAACCTTACCAGGTTTGTTAATTAATCAAATTGTAGATACAAGCGATACAACGCCAACAATTACAGGTACCACAGATATATTAGCAGGTGACGTACAGGTAGTTATTACCGATAGTAGCGGTACAGCAACGACATATAACACCCAAGCTATTGCAGGTGTATGGACTCTAATACCTACAACACCATTAGCTGAAGGTGCCTTTACTGTAAGTGCTACAGTTGAAAACTTAGGGCTTACAAGTTCTACAAGCCTAGGTGGCATTATTGATTTAACACCACCAACAGTTGAAGTTAACCAGTTACCTGTTACTAATAACCCGTTACCAACAATTACAGGTACAAGTGATGCACCAGCAGGTACAAATGTGAGTGTTGTTATTACCGATGCTAATAATGATTCACAAACTATTACCGCTCAAGTTTCAGGAAGTGGCACATGGTCAGTAACAGCTACCACCGCGCTTAGTGAAGGTAGCTTTAGTGCAACAGCATCAATAAGCGATACAGCGGGTAATTCTGCTAGCGATACTATGGTGTCAAGCACAGACTACACAGCGCCAACTGTAGTCATAGATCCAATATTGGTAGGGCAAGATACAACGCCTACTGTTACGGGGTCAGTTACTGGAAGCTTTGCAGGTGCAGCGGTTATAGTTATGTTTACTGATTCAGCTGGTGCCACTCACAATGTTCAAACAACAGTTGGAGCTGATGGGACGTGGAGTGTGACATCAGCAGAAGTACTTCCTGAGGGCAACTACAGCGTTGATGTAAGCATTGTTGATGGTGCAAGTAATACTGGTACGCAATCATCAAGTAGCGCAATTGACTCAGGTATTACAATTGATTCAGGATTGGTACTAACTACAGATCAAAACCCAGTTATAACAGGTACAGCCGCTCCAGGTGAGTCAGTAACGGTGATCTTTAGTGGCGCTACAGAGGCAACTGAAACAGTATTTGCTGATGCATCTGGTGAGTGGAGCGTAACAGCTAATACTACCTTAGCTGATGGGGCTTATACAGTAACAGCTGTAGCGACCGATAGTTCTGGAAACGCAACATCAAGCGGTAGTTTATCTGGATTGGTTATTGATAATACACCGATCAACTTTACAGTAGAACCTGAGTACTTACTTAATTTATTGGGTATAGGGATATTGGTTGGTTACGAAGGTACATCTGATGGCGGTGAGGGAAGTAAGGTCTATATTTTCGACTCATTAGTTTTAGGCATTGATTTAGCATTAACTTCAGCGCCATATGCAGTTGTAGATGCTCAAGGTAATTGGGACTCTACTAATTTAGATCTGAATCTTTTAGGTTTACTGGGTACAGGTCTTGAAAACACGCATTTCTATACTGTGGACGAAGCTGGTAATTATCAAGTTAAAAATGGAAATGATGTATTTATAGAGTCAGGCAATATTTACGATAATGGAGCAAGCGCTGCTTCTGGCGATACAATCCCTGCATCATTTAGCGAAGAGTCGGCTCTAGGCGATACAATTCCTAATGAAGTTTCAAGCAGCAACGTATTAAGCACTGAAACAATTGACTTAGGTAACTTGAGTGGTCTGTCAACACCTGAGCAAACGGTCCAAATGAGTTCGGCGGAACCGCTTAATATTGATGACGTTATTATTAGCGAAGATGCAGAGCAGCTTATAGCGCTAAATACACTGGTTGAGGACGAAGGCTCTGCAATTGCTTATACTCCAGCTCAAAGTGGGGGAAGCATTGATGCAGCAGCACCTGCGGTTGATGTGCAAAATCAATCGGAAGAGATGATTAAACACTTAATTGAAAGTAGTAATAATCAAACGGATATTTAATATTAATAGAGCCCTCTTAATTATTTATTAAGGGGGCTTACATTATTAAGCAAATGGATATTATTTATAACGAAATTTAAGAACAAAGGACATTAAAAAAGCCTTATTGATATATCAATAAGGCTTTTTTAATGTAAAATTTTGGGCTTACGCTTTTAAATTACGAACCAATTTACTCTCGGTATTTACAGATTTACCGGCTTGATCGTAGGTCATTGACGTTGGTGCGCCAATTAATATCTCTTTTAATTGTTTAACACTAAGTTGCGCTTGGCGGGCAGCATGAGCATTAACATTATTTTGTTTTTGGCATTGCGCAAGTTGAGTTTTAACTTGGCTTATTAGCTCAGATATTTCAGGATTTTGTGTATCGTTACTGGCAATAAGCTTACTTAGCTCTTTATCAAGAGTGCTTAGCTTAGTTAAAAAAGACATTTTTTGTTGGGTAATTTCTTTTAAACCAGCACCACGTCGTGAAGCAATAGCAGTAAGCTCGTCGTTTAATAGCGTATGCAAAGAATCTAAACAACTTACTTGTTGGTTTAGTTTTACGCTAATTAAACTATTATGATCAGCCATACACATTAAACTCAAAATCAGCTAAGTTTTTAGCAAGCTTTTCACTGTCCACTTGATATTTACCTTCGGTTATTGCTTTTTTAAGCTCAGCAACTTTATCGCTGTCAAATCCAGACGATTGCTGTGCTTTATCTTGAAGCGTTTTTAATTGCTGCGCTTGCGGCGTTAAGCTTACAGAGTCACTTGCTGCTTTAGGCGAAGGAGTCTGCGTCGCTTGTGTATTTGCGTTATCTTTTTTTAAATCAACTTGTTGTTGCTTTGCATTTGTTAACGCATTAGCTTGTTGATTACTGCCATTAACTTGATTAACCATAATAATAAACCCGTATATTACCCAACTTATGCCATGTTATCGGCATATACGTAGGATACTTTAGTATAAATCTAAATTAAATATTCACCTGAACAGACTCTACACCATCTACTCGCGCATTTAAAACTTTACCTGATTTTTTGTTTTTTATTTGTATTTGTTCGCCCAAAGTACCGTCTTCTAAAGCAATACCTGTGGTTTTAATTCTAAGGCCTCTAAGGTTAGCGTAAATATTAACAGAGTCACCTTTACACACCATACAAATTTGGTTTAGTAATACTGGCATACCACTTCTAATATTTCGTTTACTTCTGCTGCCTATTAGCATTGTGGGGTCATCTAAGTACTGTATTCGTACAAAGTGAGTTGGTTTCATTTCAATACTTAAATGCGATTTAGTTATTACTTCACCGCGGGATAAATTAGCGGTGGCAACAACAACTGGGGCCATTTCAACAACTCTTACATGAACGTATTGAGCCCACGTTTGCGCATCATTGCACTTAGCTTGTAAGGTTACTTGGCGGTTAAATGGTGGCTCATCGGATGTTGATAATTCAAGCTCAGTATTACAGACACGATCAGGAATGCGACTATCTAAAGGCAGTGCACTTAATTGAGTATTAGTATTTTGCAATGTACCAATCTGCTTAGCTATATAAGCAACGGCCATGTCTTGTAATAAATCTTTACTAAACACTTTAGCTTGCAAAGGGAATACAAAGCACAAGCTAGTAACAAAATAAAAAACACTGTATCTTCTGATTTTTTTTAACAAACTCATAATGTTTCGACTATGCTTATGGTTTCAAACAGGGTATAAATATTTTGCGTCAAAAAGTAGACGCACCCGCGATGTTATGTAGCTTTATAAATAGAAAGCAATTATCGTTCCGTATTATTTGTTTTCTTTAGGAGATTTGAATGGCAGGCATTTTAGACTCAGTAAACCAACGCACACAGTTGGTTGGGCAGAACCGCCTAGAATTACTTTTATTTAAGCTCAGAGGGCGTCAGCGTTTTGGTATTAATGTATTTAAAGTGAGAGAAGTGCTGCAATGCCCTCCACTAACAAGCATGCCAAAATCTAATCCGTATATTCGTGGTGTTGCACATATTCGTGGTCAAACTATTTCAGTAATTGATTTATCAATGGCTGTAGGTGGGCGCCCAATCGACAACATTAAAGACAGCTTTATAATCATTGCTGAATACAATCGCTCTGTGCAAGGGTTTTTAGTGGGCGGAGTTGAACGTATTGTAAATATGAATTGGGAAAAAATAATGCCACCACCATCAGGCGCCGGACGTTATTCATATTTAACAGCAGTGACCGAAATCGAAAATGAATTAGTCGAAATTCTCGATGTAGAAAAAATTCTCAACGAAATTTGCCCAGTAAACACAGAAGTAAGTGCTGAAGTTGCACAAAGCGGCGATATTCAAAAAGATTTAGGCGAACGTATCGTATTTATTGCAGACGACTCTGCTGTTGCGCGTAATCAAGTTAAACGTGCCCTAGAGCCGTTAGGCGTGCAAACAGAGCTTGCCAAAAATGGTAAAGAAGCACTTATAAGATTAAAAGAAATAGCAGAGCTTGATTGTAAAAACGATATTACTGAGCGAGTAGCGTTACTTATCTCAGACGTTGAAATGCCAGAAATGGACGGTTATACCTTAACAGCTGAAATAAAAGCAGATCCCAAACTTGCACCTTTGCATGTTATTTTGCATACCTCTTTGAGTGGTGTTTTTAACCAGGCTATGATTGAAAAAGTCGGGGCAGATGACTTTATTGCTAAATTTAACCCAGACGAATTAGCAACAGCGGTTAAAAAGTGGGTTCATTGTGATTAACAAAAATAGGTGCTACTAACTTGAATAATAAAGATTTGCAGCAAAGTGAATACGACCAGTTTCGTTCGTTTTTAGAGCAGCAATGCGGCATTGTTTTAGGTGAAAACAAACAGTATTTAGTTAAAAGCCGACTTGCTCCGTTAATGACTCGATTTAATGTGGGATCTTTATCGGAGTTGGTTAGTAAAACTCTCGGGCCTCACGAGCGGCAATTAAGAGCCGCAGTGGTTGATGCAATGACCACAAACGAAACGTTGTGGTTTAGAGATCAATACCCGTTTGAGTTGCTCCAAAATAAGCTTTTTCCTGAGTTTAAAGACTTAAGAAGGCCTTTAAAAATTTGGTCTGCTGCCAGCTCATCAGGACAAGAACCCTATTCAATAGCTATGTCAGTAGCTGAATTTAATACTAAGCAACCTGGTGTGCTTCGTATGGGTGCACAAATTATTGGTACCGACATATCTAATACCATGCTTGATATGTGTAAAAATGCAGAATATGACGCGCTTGCACTTGCCAGAGGGTTATCTGCAGAGCGTCGTAAAAAGTTTTTTAAAGACAGCGGCAATGGTATGGCACAAGTAAACGATACAATAAAAAAACAAGTTAGTTTTAGGCACCTGAATTTGCTTGATTCTTACGCGTTAATGGGCAAGTTTGATATTATTTTTTGTCGTAATGTACTTATTTACTTTGCGCCTGAAATAAAGGCTAAAATTATTAACCAGTTTGCACAAGCATTAAACCCAAAAGGGTACTTATTTTTAGGAGCGTCAGAGTCCCTAACTGGCCTAAGTACTGAATTTGATATGGTTAGATGCAACCCCGGTATCATTTACCAAAAGAAATAATTAAGTTAATTCATTTCCCTAAAACGACGCATCAAGCGTCGTTTTTCTATTTAGATACATAGCCTTATAAAAATATAACACATCCTAATATTAATGGCTTATTTTTTGCTTTATTCATGGGTAAGTCAATTTTTTGGAGAAGGTTATGGCTATCAGTTTTGATAAAGCATTAGGTGTGCATCCGCAAGCCATGTTGATCCGTTCACAGCGAGCTGAATTAATTGCAACTAATATAGCTAACGCTGATACGCCTGGCTATAAAGCAAAAGATATTGATTTTGCCTCTGCATTAAAAGCGGCAAGGTCAACCCAGCAAAGCGGCAATACTATGGTAAGAACTAATGATAAACACATTGGTGGAGGTACTCATAGTATGGGCAGTTCAGAATCATTTCGTTTGCCAAATCAATCAGATACAGGTGATGGTAACTCGGTTGATATACAAGTGGAACGAAACTTGTATACACAGAATGCTATGGAGTATCAGGCCAGCTTGCAATTTTTAAGCGGCAAATTTAAAGGCCTGAATAAAGCTCTCGGTAGTCAAGGATAAAAATTATGAGTTTATATAATGTTTTCGATATTGCAGGTTCGGGTATGAGCGCACAAAACGTTCGCTTAAATACTACAGCTAGTAATATTTCTAATGCTAATACCATTAGTTCATCTCAAGACAAAACGTACCGAGCGCGCCAACCTGTATTTGCGGCTGAGCTAACAAAGGCTTCAGCATCAGTAAGTAACCAACAGGGCTCCGCAGTTGGTGTGAAAGTTTTGGGCATTGTTGAAAGTAATGCACCATTACAAATTGAATATAACCCAAACCATCCAAGTGCGGATGAAAATGGCTATATCTATAAACCCAACGTCAATGTTGTAGAGGAGATGGCAAATATGATTTCTGCCTCTCGTTCTTACCAAACAAACGTGCAAGTTGCTGATGCAGCAAAGCAAATGCTAAGTAAAACACTGTTGCTAGGGCAGCGGTAACCGAGGGTAGGTTATGAGTAACGATATTAGTACATCTTCATCCTATTTAGACTCTATACGCTGGCAAGAATCGCAAGTAGCGACCAGTGATAATGAGAGTGATGCGTTAACACAAGAAGACTTTTTCTCTTTGTTAACTCAGCAATTATCGTTTCAGGATCCCAGTAACCCTGCGGATAACGATCAAATGATTGCGCAAATGACTAGTTTCACAATGGCGCAAGGCATCAGCGATTTAAATTCAAATTTTGATAGCTTAGCGTCATCTATGACATCAAATTCAGCATTGCAAGCATCAACACTTGTTGGCAAGCAAGCTTTACTTGAGTCAAACACCCTGGATTTAAATGAAACGGGTGATGCCAGAGGCTCTGCAGTGGCAGAAGAAGCCGTTGATAACTTAAAAATTAAAGTGACAGATGCATCAGGTCAGCTAGTGAGAACTATTGATATGGGTTCTCAATCAGCAGGTGCAGTACGTTTTGCGTGGGATGGCAAAAATGAAGCCGGTGAGCGTTTACCTGAAGGTGAATACTCAGTAACCGCCGAAGGAAGTACTGACGGCGAATTTTCAAGCTTGCCCATTGCTACATTCAAGAACATTGAAAGCGTTAATATTAATGGCTCAAGTGGCATTATTATTAACACTAAAGAAGGTGCGGTTAGGCTGACAGATGTAGCAGAAATCGCGTAATAAATTTTAGTATTTTTCGCCTGCTAGCAGGCCACAGACTAACAGGTTAGAGGTGAATTATGAGCTTCAATATTGCATTAACCGGCCTTGCTGCCGCGCAAAAAGATTTAGACGTAACGGCAAATAATATTGCAAACGTTAATACCACAGGTTTTAAAGAGTCACGCGCTGAGTTTGCCGATGTTTACGCTTCATCAGTGTTTAGCTCTGGTAAGACTAAAAATGGTGACGGTGTGCAAACAACCATGGTTGCGCAGCAGTTTCACCAAGGCTCACTACAATTTACAAATAACTCACTTGATTTAGCAATCACTGGTGAAGGTTATTTTGCGATGACCGACGATTTATCTTCGCAAGATTTAACATATACACGTGCGGGTGCATTTAAGCTTAACCAAGATAACTTTATGGTTGACGCAAAAGGTAACTTTTTACAAGCATTCCCTGTTGACTCATCTACAGGTGATACAACGTCGGTAAGTTTGAGCACAACTGATCCAATTCAAATCCCTGATTCGTCTGGTTCACCTCGCGCAACAGAAAATGTATTTTTGTCGTTTAACTTAGATGCAACGGCGGATCCAACAGGTCTAGATTTTGACCCTACGTCTAGTGGTACTTATAACTCATCTACGTCAACAACGGTATATGATTCATTAGGTGAACCACATATTTTACAATACTTTTTTGCTAAAGAAGATGATGCCGCAGCAGGTGGTACAGATAACAGTTGGGAAGTATACGCAACACTCGATGGCAAAGTAGTTGATGGCACAACTGGTGGAGAACAAACCGCGCCTTATACACCACTTACCACCCTTGGTTTTAACTCAAGTGGTTTACCATCAACAACAGGTGGTGTGGCAAATACAAATACAACTACTTTTGATGAAATACTACTACCAGCGGGTTCTGGTGCTGGTTTATCAACATTACTAGACAATGGTGCAACTTTCCCAGGTACTGGTATTGAGCTTAACTGGCGCGATGAAAATAACACGGCAGGACGTATCCCAACTCAGTATTCAAGTGGTTTTGAAGTAAAAGCACTCGATCAAGATGGCTCAACGGTTGGTCGTTTAGCCGGAATTGATATAGGAACAGACGGTAAAATTGTCGCTTCTTACAGTAATGGTGACTCAACATTCCTAGGCCAAGTGGCTATGGTACGTTTTCCAAATTCACAAGGGTTATCACAAGTGGGTGATACAAGCTGGAAGCAAAGTATTGATTCAGGTGAACCTGTAGCGGGTGAAGCTGGTTCGGGTACATTTGGTGGAATTAACTCATCAGCGCTTGAGCAATCAAATACAAACCTTACTAATGAACTCGTAGACTTAATTACTGCACAGCGTAATTACCAAGCAAACTCACGTGCGCTTGAGGTTAACTCAACTATTCAGCAAAGTATTTTGCAGATTCGATAAGCTAAACCCCATTAAATATATTAGGCTGCATTTTTGCAGCCTTTTTTATAAGTCCTCTTTGTAAACCCTTCTAAATACCTCTCAATGTTGCGTCAAATTTAATCTGGCACCTATTTTGCATTTATAAGTTCAGAGATTTTTTATGTGAGTCGATACTATGGACAAAATGGTCTACATTGCGGCCTCTGGCGCTAAGCAAAGCCTACAAGGGCTTGCTTTAAAAGCCAATAATTTGGCAAATGCAAATACAACGGGTTTTAAAGCCGACTTTGCGCAAGCACGTTCTATGCAAGCGTTTGGCGAAGGTTTGCCTACACGTGTATTTTCAATGCAAGAGCGTCCGGGTTCAAACATGGTATCGGGTGGCATTGTTCAAACCGGGCGAGACTTAGATATCGCAATGAGCGATAACGCATGGCTTGCTGTGCAAGATGCCTCAGGCAATGAAGCTTACACAAAAGTGGGTACGTTAAACGTTACTGCTCAAGGCATGCTCGTAACCAGCCATGGTCGTCAAGTTATTGGCGAAGGGGGGCCTGTTATTTTACCCGTCCCAGTCGAAAAAATAGGGTTTAGCCAAGATGGCGCTATTCAAGTTCGACCACAAGGCGCCCCCGCTAACTTTTTAGAAGAAATAGACACGCTTAGAGTGGTAGAAGCAAATAGCTCACAGCTCGAAAAAGGTAACGATGGTTTATTTAGACCAAAAGCAAATGTAACAGTAGATACCTCTGCCAATGTAAAAGTTTTAAGTGGTTCGCTTGAAATGTCGAATGTGAACCCAGTTCACGAAATGGTCGACATGATAAGCCACCAGCGCCAATTTGAATTACAAGTGAAATTAATGAAAACAGCTGAAGAAATTGACGAGCGTCAAGATCAGTTATTACGCATAGTTTAACTTTAAAATGAGGACACGATTATGAATCCAGCATTGTGGATCAGTAAAACTGGGCTAGACGCTCAACAAACCGATATATCGGTTATCTCAAATAATTTAGCGAATGCGAGTACCGTAGGTTACAAAAAAAGCCGCGCTATATTTGAAGATTTACTTTATCAAAATATTAATCAACCAGGTGGTCGTTCATCGCAAGATACCGAAATGCCATCGGGCTTAATGTTAGGTGCGGGTGCTAAAGTTGTAGCTAACCAAAAAGAGTTTACGCAAGGCAACATGTTGACCACCGAAAATTCACTAGATTGGATGATTTCTGGTGAAGGTTTTTTTGAAGTACTGCAACCAGATGGCAATATTGCTTACTCGCGCAATGGTCAGTTTACTACCGATGGCGATGGACGAATTGTAACATCGGGCGCAGGTTACGTTATTCAGCCAGAAATGAATGTACCTGATGACGCGCAATCAATTACGGTTTCGCAAGACGGCGAAGTATCTGTACGTGTTGCAGGCCAAGCCGATAACGTGGTCATTGGTCAGCTTACTATTAGTGATTTTATTAATCCGTCGGGCCTTGAGCCAATTGGTCAAAACCTTTATACCGAAACCGCTGTAAGTGGTGCGCCGGTACAAGGTAATCCTGGTGTTGAAGGGTTAGGTAGCATTATTCAAGGCTCACTCGAAACTTCAAACGTAAATGTAACTGAAGAGCTCGTAAACCTAATTGAAACTCAGCGTATTTACGAAATGAACTCAAAAGTAATTTCGGCCGTTGACGAAATGATGAGTTATATCAATCAACAGCTTTAATAGAGTAGGGGGAATTATGCGTAATATTATTTTATTTACAGCGGGCACATTATTTTTAAGTGGCTGTATGTCTACGCAAAATAGTGAAGTAGTGCAGGACGACCCTTACTACGCACCTATGTACCCCGAGCCTATTTTAGAGCCGCTGGTAGCCACAGGTTCATTGTTTAATACTCATACATCAAACGACTTATATTCTGATAAAAAAGCGCTACGTACTGGCGATATAATTACGGTTAAATTGCAAGAGTCTACTCAAGCAACAAAAGCCGCTAAAACAGAAACAGACAAAGAAACCGACGCAAGCTTAGACCCAGTGATTGGCTTAGGTGGTCTACCTGTAAATATAGGTGGCGATAGTATTCAGTTTGGCATTGGTAGCGATTCGTCGTTTACGGGCGATTCAAAATCAAACCAATCAAACAGCTTAGTGGGCGATATTTCGGTTAATGTAATGCGCGTTTTACCTAATGGTAACTTAGTTATTCGCGGCGAAAAATGGCTAACGCTTAATACCGGTGAAGAGTTTATTCGTTTAGAAGGGCTAGTACGCCCTCAAGACGTAAGCGCCGATAATACGGTTGAATCAAACCGCATTGCTAATGCACGTATTCAATACTCAGGTAAAGGGCAAACGCAAGAAGCGCAAAGTCCTGGTTGGCTTACACGTTTCTTTAGCAGTTCGCTGTTTCCATTTTAGAGGGTAACAACATGAATAGCCTTAAAGCTTTATGTTTAGTTGTGTTATTAGGTTGGCAGTTTACTGCCAGTGCTGAGCGCATAAAAGATGTGTCTATGGTTGAAGGCGTACGCTCTAACCAATTAGTTGGTTATGGCTTAGTGGTTGGTTTACCAGGCACTGGCGAGCAAAACTCATACACACAACAAAGTTTTAGAGGCATGTTGAACAGCTTTGGTATTACGCTGCCTTCAACTCAAAGTCCTAAAATTAAAAATGTTGCCGCTGTTGCTGTGCATGCAGAGTTACCCGCATTTAGAAAGCCCGGGCAAACAATAGATATTACGGTTTCTTCTATTGGTAGTGCAGGCAGTTTACGTGGCGGTACTTTACTACAAACTTTTTTAAAGGGTGTAGACGGTAACGTGTACGCTATTGCACAAGGTAGCTTAATTGTCGGTGGCTTAGGTGCACAAGGCCTTGATGGTAGTAAGGTTGTAATTAACACCCCTACAGTTGGTCGTATACCAAATGGCGCAACAGTTGAACGCACTGTAGAAAGCCCATTTATGCAAGGCGATTACATTACCTTCAACCTAAACCGCCCAGACTTTACAACGGCAAAACGCCTAGAAAAAACAATTAATGACTTAGTTGGCCCAAATAGCGCACAAGCAATTGATTCTGTTTCTATTCGTGTTATAGCACCACGCGATGCATCTCAGCGTGTATCGTATTTATCAACACTCGAAAACTTAGAATTTAAGCCCGCTGACATGGCCGCTAAAATTATAGTTAACTCGCGCACCGGTACAATTGTCATTGGCAAAAACGTTAAGCTTCAGCCTGCGGCTATAACTCATGGTGGCTTAACAGTAACAATTGCAGAGCAACAAAATGTGTCACAACCAAACCCGCTAGCAAACGGTGATACAGTTGTTACACAGCAAAGTATTATTGATGTAAATCAAGACGACTCGCGCGCCTTTGTATTTAATCCAGGTGTAAGCCTTGACGATTTAGTTCGCGCAATTAACGAAGTAGGCGCAGCGCCTGGTGACTTAATGGCTATTTTAGAAGCACTAAAAGAAGCCGGCGCAATTAACGGACAGTTAGTTGTTATATAAATAACCCAAGCCAATAAATAACGTATTACTTAAGCCCTAGATATAGGGCTTTTTATTTACAGCAACTTAAGTTTATTATTTTTATCTTCCTCGTTTTATCGGTAGTGGCTCAATTTTTGCATTTTTAACTGCATTATTCATTTTGTGTCAAAAAGCCGATGGAAACTAATCACCTCGATAAACAAAACTTTTTTGATTTAGGCAACTTAGATTTACTTCGTAAAGAAGCCTTAACGAGTGGCGATGCATCAACTGATGCCTCTAAAGCTGCGCTCAAAAAAGCGGCCGCACAATTTGAAGCTATTTTTACGCAAATGTTGCTCAAAGGAATGCGCAAAGCTAACGAAGCATTTGAAGATAAAGACAGTCCATTTAATTCAAGTGGCGTAAAGTTTTTTGAAGAAATGCACGATCAGCAACTTTCTACAGAGCTTTCATCAAATGGCTCGTTAGGCCTTGCCGATTTAATTGTTCAGCAGTTATCGCCTGAGTCTAAAAACTTTATGCCAGGCTCGGTGCTTAGAACAACCAACGATATTTTCAGCGATACGCAAGTCGGATCAGCTCTTCCTCATGAGCAAAAAAATAAGCAACCCGATCTTATCGTTAAGAGTACTAAAGCCGATATTGCTGAGCCTAAGGTTAATACTGCAGAGTCTAAAACCGATAGCCCAACATTTAAAAATGCAGAAGAGTTTGTAAGTTCAGTATGGGAACACGCTAAAACTGCAGCGCAAAAAATTGGTTTAAACCCAGCGGTAATGGTCGCACAAGCGGCACTTGAAACCGGTTGGGGTAAACACATTATTAATAAAAGTGACGGTGGCAGCTCAAATAACTTATTTAATATTAAGTCAGATAAAAGCTGGGAAGGTGACAAAGCAAGTAAAGTAACGCTTGAGTTTGAACAAGGCACACCCGTTAAAAAACAAGCCAGCTTTAGAGCCTACGATTCAATTAAAGATAGCGTGAACGACTTCGTTGATTTTTTAACGCAAAACCCACGCTACAAAGAAGCATTACAAAATACAGCAAAACCAAATGACTTTTTAGATTCATTACAAAAAGCAGGTTATGCAACCGATCCAAATTATGCCAGCAAAATAAAAAAAGTACTCAATAGCAGTCAGCTAAAAGACATTGCGGCAAACGTGATCCGCCAAGGAGTAGAGTAACATGTCGTTTAATTTATTAAACATTGCCAGTTCTGGGGTTAGAGCAAGCTCGGAGCTATTGCAAACGACAAGTAAAAATATCGCCAATGTAAATACCGTAGGCTACGTACGTGAGCGTACTGAATTTACCACTATGGTTGATAACCAAGTAGGGCGAGGCGAAACATACCGATTACTAAACGAGTTTGCTCAGTCACAGCTAAATCGTGACACCTCTAATAAATCGTTTTTCGATCAGTTTATTACTGAGGCTAATCGAGTTGATACTATTTTTTCTGAAGAGTCGAACAACCTTTCGACCGGAATTAACTCTTTATTTAATAACGTGCAAGAAGCGCTTAATCAGCCGTCATCTACCGTTGCCCGCTCATTAGTAATGACAGATGCGCAAAGCTTAATTGATCAAATGGATAGACTTTCGGGCATCGTGCTTGATCAAAAAAGTGTAGTGAACGAGCAGCTCGAAATATTTTCAGATGAAGCAAACTCACTAATTCAAAGTATTAGCACGCTAAATCAAAATATTGCAGCAGTTAATGGCACTAATAACGCCGCAGATGCGAGCTCTACCTATAACGAACGCGATAAAGCAATACGCGACTTATCAGAGCTAATAGACATAGAAACGCTTGATGGTCCAAATGGCGAAAAACTCGTTTTTATGGGCACAGGCGAAGCGGTGGTTATGCAAAATGGCGCATTTAACTTATTTTCGATGACAGGCGACCCCGATCCTAATTTTAAAGAATTCACGCTTGACGTTAATGGTGGCAAAGCAGTGCCGCTTGAAGTTGATGTAAGTAAGCTTAAAGGAAAAATTGGCGGCTTACTTGCTTTTAGAGATGACATATTAGTCCCTGCGCAAAACCAAATTGGTCAAATGGGCTTAGCGATAGCTGATGCATTTAACGAACAAAACAAATTGGGTATGGATGCAACAGGTCAGCTAGGGGGTAATATTTTTAATATTCCTACCGTTGGCGCTTATGCGTATCAAGCTAACACAGGTACTGCCGGTATGACTGCAACGGTAGAGCCAGGTAAGGGCAGTGAACTCCCTGCCAGTGACTTTATTATTACCTATACAGGCAATGCTAATGAAGTAAGTATTCAGCCTATAGATAACAAAGGCGATCCGTTAGGGCAGCCTTCACTTGCTGATATATCGACAGGTGTTATTGATTCATCGACTATTACTACCGGAGAATCATTTGGCCTTCAAGTAAATGTGTCTGGGGCAGGTGTTGAGGGTGATCAATTTCAAATAAAGCTTAATTCAGATGCTGCTTCAAGCATTACACTTGCAACAGGGCGCGCAGAAGATTTAGCACTAGCATCGCCTATTCGTACTGCTAATGATTTAAATAATATAGGTACCGCTACTATTTCAGCGGGAGAAGTAACAAGTGTTACCTCCGGTGGATTTACTTCAACACCAAGCTTAACAAACGGTGAAATAACGCTTGTTAAAACAGGTAATGCTAATGAATATCAAATTACTGATAATAGCGGAACGAGTACTTTTACTATTACGCCTCCTGCAAAAGGAATGTTATCGCAAGCGGGTGCTCCATTTGATACCTACGGATTCGATTTTGATATAGAAGGCACACCTGCAACAGGCGACACCTTTACACTTGAGTTTAACGAAGGCGGCTTTGATGATAACCGAAATGGTTTAAAATTAGCTGATTTACAAAATGGTGAATTAGTCCGTCTAAACGTAGAAACAACAGCAACGGCCGACAACCATAAAACGTTCAACCAAGCTTATTCAGGATTAGTGAGTGATATAGGTGTTATAACTGGCCAAGCAATCACAAGTGGGGCTGCATTTGACGCTCTAGCACAGCAATCTGAGGCATGGTATGAATCACTATCTGGAGTAAACCTTGATGAAGAGGCCGCAAATTTACTGCGTTTTCAACAATCATATTCAGCATCAGCACAAGTTTTAGCAGCAGCTCAAGAAATTTTTGACACCTTATTAAATGCGGCGAGGTAATTATGCGTTTATCAAATAATTTAATGTACCAAAACAACATAAATAAAATACTCGACAACCAACAAGGTGTTGCAAATGCTCAAGAGCGAGTAACTACAGGTGAAAAGTATTTAACTACCTCAGAAGCGCCAGCTGCTATTTCGCAAGGAATGCTATATTCAAATAAAATACAAACAAACGAGCAATATACAAAAAATATTGCTCAGCTAAGTGGACGCCTCGAAACAGAGGAAACCATATTGCAAAGTATAAATACCAATATTCAACAAGCGCAAGAACTCACTATTCAAGCTGGTAATGGTGCGTACACTAAAGACGATTTAAAATCGATTGCATCAGAACTTAGCGGCATTCAACAAACGTTAGCTAACTTAATGAACACCCGATCAGAAGACGGAAAATTCATATTTTCAGGATACCAAGACAGTACGCAGCCATATCAGTTTGATTCTGCAGCGGGTGAGTACACCTATAATGGCGACCAAGGCCAGCACCAAATAACTATAGCTGAAGGTGTATCGATTAAAGCGAGTGATAACGGTTTTGATACGTTTGAAAAAACTAACGCGCGATTAAATGTAGAATCTAACACGGCAAGTGTTTCAGGCTCTATTACAGCGGCAAGTGTATATGTTGACGGCCAAGCTGAGTTTGATAAATTTCATCAAGCAAATTACAACGCAGACCCAACAGCTTCAGCAACAGCAAATACTTATAGTGTATTAGTAAGCCCAGGTGCTACAGCAACTGATCCACAAACCTACGAAATATACCGAGACGGCGCAGCACTAACCCCCGCAGTAACGGGTGAGGTTACAGATGAGCCAATCGATTTTGCAGGTATGAAGATTGAATTTGAAGGTTCAGCACCTGGGCAGCTTGATTTTAGCCTTGAAAAGCCAGGCAAAGAAAACGTACTCAATACATTACAATCACTTATTACAGGTTTAAATGATGGCACACTTGAAGGTGATGATTTTCAAGAAGTGTTAGCCGATGGCTTAGTGCAATTACAAAATGCCAGTGAACAAGTTGTGTTTACCCAAGCAAGTTTAGGTGGGCGTATGAACGCAGTTGATAGCGTTAGCGACTCTAACCTTGCACAAGATATTCAAAACAAAAGTAACCTTTCTGATTTAGTCGAAGTAGACATGGCAGAAGCTATTAGCGAACTAACCAAACAAGAAACGGCACTGCAAGCATCGCAAGCAACTTTTGGCCGTTTAACTAACCTCTCGTTATTCGATTACTTATAAGCAAGTTATAAGCAGATTATAAGCAGAAATACCTTGCCGCTTTACCTACTTTAAAGCGGCAATAACTATCTACAAAATTGCGGCAAAAAAATGTCACTCCCACCGAAACAACTTCACTCTTTATTTACAATTTAACAAGCTGTATATTTGCCATTAAAAACAATGAGTTATAAATAAATTAAAGTTGGCACAGTAAATGCTTTTCTTATTATAAGAAATTATCGAACAGTGGTTCCTGTTAAATCGTGTTGAACCACACTCTGTTTAAACCTAGGAGATGGTAAAATGGCATTAACAGTAAATACTAATGTGTCGTCACTAAACGCACAACGTAACTTAACTAAATCAGGTGAAGGCTTAGCAACTTCGATGGAGCGTTTATCATCAGGTATGCGTATCAATAGCGCAAAAGATGATGCCGCAGGTCTACAAATTTCAAACAGATTAACATCGCAAATAAATGGCCTAGCAGTTGCTCAACGAAATGCTAATGATGGTATTTCAATGGCGCAAACAGCTGAAGGTGCAATGAGTGAATCAACAAGTATTTTACAAAGAATGCGTGAACTTGCACTTCAATCAGCAAACGGATCTAATTCACCAGAAGATCGTGAAGCGCTGCAAAAAGAAGTATCAGCTTTACAGGTTGAATTGACACGTATAGCCGATACCACCTCATTTGGTGGACAACAATTATTAGATGGCAGCTACGGTAGCAAAACATTTCAGGTTGGCGCTAACGCTAACGAAACAATAAATGTATCACTTTCAAGTGTGGCAGCAGAAAAAATCGGTGCAAATCAAACTAACCTGCAATCTGCAACTACTGTCGATGGTTTTGGTCAAGTAAATGAAACGGGCACCGGTACGCTTGCTGCAAGTACAATAGCATATGGTAATTTAGCAATCTCTGGAAGAGAAGACTCTACTGTAGCTATTCCAGCTGGCGCTAGTGCTGAAGAGGCTGCTGATTTAATAAATCAGGTAACAGGTGCTACAGGTGTTTCAGCACAAGCCAGAACAGAAGCGCGTTTAGATATTACGGGCACACAAACGACAGCAGGTGAGTCTGTCAGTTTTGAGTTGAACGGCGAAAAAGTGTCATTTGTAGCAACAGGAACTGCAACAGGTGACGAACAAGCAATGGCTGAAGCTATTAACAGTAGAACAGATGAGCATGGTGTTACAGCAACTATTGATAATGGTGTGCTGTCTGTTTCAGATAATAGTGGTGCAGATATTGAAATTGTTGGTTTTACTGGCGGCACGGGTTCTACCTTAGGTATTATCCCCCAAGGCTATGATGGCACAGATGGTGATACAGTTACTATTGCAACAGGCGGAACTGACTCAGGCAGAATAGCTGGAGCTATCCAATTAAATTCATCAGATACCTTTAGCACAACAGGTACTACTTTTGTTGATGCTGTTAATACTAAAGTAACAAGTGCTTTAGAAAATGCAGCGGATATTGATATTACCAGCCAAAAAGGGTCGCAGGATGCATTATCAGTAATTGATAACGCAATAGCTAATATTGACTCTCAACGTGCAGGTTTAGGTGCGGTACAAAACCGCTTTAGTCATACAATTAGTAACCTTGCTAATATTGCTGAAAATGTATCTGCATCACGCAGCCGTATTCAAGATACCGACTTCGCAGTAGAGACTGCGCATATGACTAAAAATCAAATCTTGCAACAGGCGGGCACGTCAATCTTATCGCAAGCAAACCAAGTGCCACAAGCCGCGATTAGTTTACTAGGCGGTTAATTAAACTAACAGCATTTTTTTGTATTAGAAAAGCGCAATTTATTGCGCTTTTTTTGTTTTTTATTATTTGATTTTTTATTAAACCATTTTGAATTATGCGTTTAACTTACTTTTGTACAATTTATTAAATAAAAACTAAAGGTATTTTACTTCCTGCCGTTAAGTTAATCAGTAAGGGGCTTGTACATAAATTTGTTACGGCTCTTGGTTAAATCAAAACAGTACTTTTACGAAAGTAATCAGGAGTTTTCTTATGATTTCAGTAAACACAAATGTATCTTCATTAAACGCACAACGTAACCTATCTCAATCAGGTTCTGATTTAGCGACATCAATGGAGCGTTTATCATCGGGTATGCGTATTAACAGCGCAAAAGATGATGCGGCAGGCCTACAAATTTCAAATCGTTTAACATCACAAGTAAATGGTTTAGGCGTAGCTCAAAGAAATGCAAACGATGGTATTTCAATGGCGCAAACAGCTGAAGGCGCAATGAGTGAGTCTACAAGTATTTTACAACGTATGCGTGAATTAGCTCTACAATCAGCGAATGGCTCAAACTCATCAGAAGACCGTGAAGCGCTACAAAAAGAAGTATCAGCTTTATCAACAGAGCTAACACGTATTTCAGATACGACTTCGTTTGGTGGTCAGCAATTATTGAACGGCAGCTTCGGTTCAAAATCATTCCAAATTGGTTCAAATGCAAACGAAACAATTAACGTATCATTGTCTAGTGTAGCGGCAGAAAAAATTGGGTCTAACCAAGTGGATTTACAAGGTGGTACTGCTAACGAAGGTTTTGGTACTGCTACAGCAGCTGCTGCTTCTACCGCTGCGGTAAGTACAAATGCAGGCGGTACGTATGATATTTCTGGACGTAATGACGCTAAAGTTACTATTGCTGCAGGCGCTAGCGCAGAAGATACAGCTGCTGCAATTAACAGTGTAACGAGCTCTACAGGTGTTAGTGCGCAAGCTAGAACAGAGGCCACGGTAGTTGTTGGTGGTGCTGCAACAGTTTCTGGCGAGACGGTTAGTTTTGAGCTTAACGACGAGAAGGTTTCATACGTAGCTACAGGTAATGCAGATGGCGACCAGCAAGCAATGGCTGAAGCTATTAATGGTGCAACTGATGAACATGGCGTAACAGCGAGTATTGAAAACGGTATATTATCAGTATCTAATAATACGGGTGCAGATATAACGTTAGAAGGCTATGCAACAGCAGATGCCGCTGGTGCTGCTGTAGCGAGTACATTATCAGTGACAGCTCTGTCTTATGCAGGTGTTGAAGATGATGGCGCAACGGGTACAGCTGTTCCTGTTGTACTAACAAGTGGAGTAGCAGGTACTGCGACTGATTCAACGCGAATTTCGGGCGGTATTCAATTAAACTCTCCAGAAACATTCAGTGTGAAAGCGTCTGATGATTCACTAGCTAGTGTAGTTACAGAAACAACAAGTAAGCTAAATGATGTTGCTGATGTTGATATTACAAGCCAGAAAGGCTCACAAGATGCGTTAGCAATTATTGATAACGCGATTGCAAACATCGACTCACAACGAGCGAGCTTAGGTGCGGTTCAAAATCGTTTTGACCACACAATAAGTAACTTAGCGAACATATCAGAGAACGTATCTGCANCTGTCTAGTGTAGCGGCAGAGAAAATTGGTTCTAACCAAGTTAATTTACAAGGCGCGGCTAATACTGGCTTTGGTTCTGCTAGTGCAGCAAATTCGGTTGGAGCAGCTGCCTATACAATTGATGGCCGAAATAGTGCAACTGTTAATATTGCAGCAGGCTCTAGCGCTAAAGCTGGTGCAGCATCTATCAATGAATTTTCATCTTCTACAGGCGTTACAGCACAGGCAAGAACTGAAGCTGAGTTAGTAATATCAGTTCCTGGCGCTGCCGATGGAACTGTAAGTTTCTCTTTAAATGATGAAAAAGTATCTTACGCAACAACAGGTAATGTTACCAGTGATCAGCAAGCAATGGCTGAAGCAATTAATGCATCAACCGATGAGCATGGTGTAACTGCTTCAATCGATAATGGAGTATTTACAGTATCTAATAACGAAGGGGAGGATATTGCTCTTACTAATTTTAGTGCTTTAGATTCTGCAGGTGCTAATGTTGCTACCGAAGTAGCTGTTAAAGCCCAAGGTTACGATGGTAAAGATGATACTGATTTTGATTTGGTAAGTGGTACAACTGTAGCTGTAAACATTACAGGGGGAATTCAATTAAACTCTTCAGAAACATTTACTGCAGCTAGTGCAAATACAACTTTATCCGCGGTTGCATCTGTAACAAGTAAGCTAAATGATGTTTCTGACGTTGATATTACAAGCCAGAAGGGCTCGCAAGATGCGCTAGCAATTATTGATAACGCGATTGCAAACATCGACTCACAACGAGCGAGCTTAGGTGCGGTTCAAAATCGTTTTGACCACACAATAAGTAACTTAGCGAACATATCAGAGAACGTATCTGCANGAAAATTGGTTCTAACCAAGTTAATTTACAATCAGCAGCAGCAGATGGTTTTGGACAAGCTGCAGCTGCCACAGCAACTTTAGCTAATAGTGCTGTTGCTGGTGGTACATATGATATATCTGGACGTAATGATGCTCAAGTTACTATTGCTGCTGGTGCGAGTGCTGAAGATGCCGCTGCTGCGATTAACAGTGTAACGAGTTCTACAGGCGTTACAGCTCAAGCAAGAACTGAAGCTGGCTTATCTCTTTCTGCGCTAGCTACTGCAGATGAATCTGTAAGTTTTGAACTTAATGGCGAAAAGCTATCATTTGTTGGTACTGGCACTAAAGCTGGTGATGAGCAAGCACTAGCTGAGGCTATTAACAGTGCAACTGATGAGCATGGTGTTACAGCAACAATTGAAAATGGTGCTCTTTCTGTATCAAACAACAACGGTGCAGATATTACATTTGCGGGTTTAACCGACAGCGCTGGTACGCCATCAGTTGAACTTGATGTTACTCCAGAAGGTTATAATGGGGCTGCTGGTGCAGCCGTAACATTAAATACAGCCGCTGGTGCAACTAGAGTATCAGGTGCTGTTCAGTTGAATTCCTCAGAAACATTTAGTGCTAAAGCAAGCGATGCGTCTTTAGCCGCTGGTGTAACTGATGTAACAAGTAAGCTAAATGATGTTGCTGACGTTGATATTACAAGCCAGAAAGGCTCACAAGATGCGTTAGCAATTATCGATAACGCGATTGCAAACATCGACTCACAACGAGCGAGCTTAGGTGCGGTTCAAAACCGTTTTGACCATACAATAAGTAACTTAGCGAATATTTCTGAGAACGTGTCTGCATCACGTAGTCGAATTCAAGATACTGACTTCGCAACAGAAACCGCTGAGATGACGAAGAACCAGATATTGCAACAAGCAGGTACATCAATCTTGTCGCAAGCAAATCAGTTGCCACAAACAGCACTTAGCTTATTAGGTTAATAAGTCAAGCGTTAGCTTAATGGTTAGCTAGTACATAAAGTCAGTATTAGTTTTACAATAAAAGGAGGTGGCTTTAGCTACCTCCTTTTATGGTTCAAGGGCTAAAATTAAGCTATTGTTGGTTTAATTAAATACACATAGGAATCTGTTATGAATACAATTACTTCAAATGCAGAGGTTACAACGTTATCTAATCTAACCGCTGGAAATGACAAGCAGGTAGGACAGGTTGTTCACTCTTTAACCGAACGAGCTGTTGATGATGTAAATCAAGTGGATAAACAAAATCAACAGCAATTACAGAAAAACCAATACGATATAAACCCTACGGAAAAGCAGCCTTTAGAGCGTGAACAGTTAGAAGAGATGGCGCAACAATTGCAGGACTTTATGGGCGAAATGAACCGAAGTTTACAATTTAAAGTTGATGAAGATTCAGGCCGCGATGTAATTAAAGTTCTTGATAAAAACAGTGGTGAAGTCATTAAACAATATCCTTCTGAGGAAGTGTTAAGTTTAGTGTCTAAATTATCTGAATCGGCAGGTATTTTGATTGATCAAACGGTTTAGTGAGTAGTTCCAATCACTAATAATAAGTTAGTTTATTTTTGAGTATTTAAGAGGTGAAGTATGTCTATTTCGTTTAATGGCTTAGGCTCAGGTTTAGCCGTATCAGATATTGTTGATGCATTAGTTAATGCTGAACAAGCACCTGCTGAAGCTCGTTTAAATACTAAAGAAGCTAATTTAACAACAGATATTTCAGCTGTTGGCGCACTTAAGTCAGCGCTCGAAAAAGTGCAAACCTCAATGGAAGCTTTGGGGGATAGTGATAAATACCAGCAGCGTAGTACATCAGGTACTGATGACTTTATCTCTATTAGCGCAGATGAAAACGCGCAGCCTGGAAGCTATAACGTAAAAGTAGACGCATTAGCACAAGCTCATAAGTTATCTTCCCCTGCGTTTGCTGCAGACGAGGCTATAGGTGCGGGTGTAATCACGATAGGCTCTGGCACAAATAGTTTTTCTACGGTTTTATCGGCTACAAACACGTTAGAAGATTTACGAGACCAAATTAATAACGGCCCTTTTACTGACAATGATAGTAATGATTCAGTTGTGGCCACTATAGTCACGAGTGATACAGGTCAGCATTTAGTACTTACAAGTAAAGAAACCGGTGAAGACAACGCAATTACAATTTCCGTACAAGACGATGACGGTAATAATACTGATACTGGCGGATTATCTCGATTAGCTTATGACGTATCAGATGCAGATCCAGCTAACCATACTACTAATCTAACTGAAGTAAACGCTGCACAAAATGCACAGATAACAATTGATGGTGCGTTGACTGTATCAAGTAATACTAATGAGTTTAGCAATGTTATTGATGGTGTTGACATTAATGTTAAGAAACTGCATGACATCGATGACGACATAAGCGACATATCAGTTACTGAGAACAATAATAATATTAAAACAGGTTTAAATAGTTTTATCAGTAGTTACAACGAGTTGTTAGAGCTTAGTAACACCTTAGGTGCGTCAGGTGAAGATGGCGTTGGCGTAATGGCTGGGGACTCATTATTACGTGGTGTAATGTCTAAACTGCGAGATACAATAACAGATTCAGTAAATGTAGGAGGGAGTTCGTTATCACTTTCACAATTAGGAGTAACAACTGACCGGTATGGTGTGCTTAGCTTGGATAGTGACACATTGAATGATCAAATTAAATCCGATGTTAGTTTAGTACAGCAATTTTTTGTTGGTAGTAATGATGATGGCTTTGCACAGTCGTTTGATGATTTAGTTAGTTTTTATACAGATTCTGACGGTATTATCCAAAACAGAATTGATAGTAAAACAAATCAGTTAGATGATTTAGATGATCAAAGAGAAAGTTTAACAAGTAAAATGGAGTCGTTATCAGCTCGTTTATATTCTCAATATAATGCGATGGATTTATTGGTGGCGAGCCTTAATAACACCAGCAGCTATGTCCAAGCTCAATTAGAGAACATGCCAGGCGTAGTTAGGCAATCAAATTAATAGCTGAGTAAGAATATTATAGATTTAATAAAAAACCGCTAAGTTTAAACTTAGCGGTTTTTTTTGTGTATTGCTCTTTGATTCAAATAGTAAGATATAGCCATGTATTTAGTTTGAATAAAGGTAGTTTATTAAACCTATTCACTAGATGGCTTTATAAGCTTTTATCGCCTTTCCTGACTTTTTATGTTTAATAATAGCTTTAGAAGATTCGTTTTTTGCACCATTCGCTGTTACTAAAATAGTGTTGATACGAAGCTGAATTAATTCTAATTGCTCTGCACTTGGGCCGCCGCTGCTTTCGCACCATTGCTTTAGTTTAGTATTTAAAGTGTCTAAAAGAGGCTGAGCTTCGTCTGCATTATTATCATTTACCAACACTTCAATGTTACTAAGTAATGCTTGTATCTGCTCAGCATGGCTTATTGGTGTTTGCGAATCCATAATTAAAATTAAACCGCAGGGTTGCGTTGATCTAGTGGGATATTATCCCAACCTTCTTTAATTTCTTTAACTATACTTGATACTTCAGTAATTGCTTCAATATCGTTATGTAGGTTAGCTTGCGTTAAGCGACGTTGGCAGTAATCGTAAAGTGCCAATAAATTGTTAGAAATACTAGGGTCTTGTTCTACTTCTAAATTAAGTGCATCTTGCAGTGCACCAAATAACAAAATACATGCTGAAATATTTTCACCTTTTTTTGCTATTTCTTTGCGCTCAATAAAGCCCTTTGTTGCAGCTAAACGACCAATAATATTACTGAATATAAGGTTTATTTGTTCGTAAGGTGCCATTTCGGCAATGCTGCTAGCACGAACTTGACTGTATTTTTTTACTGAGACATGAGCCATGGGAAAATCCTAAAATTTAAAACGATAAAATTATGTGAAAGCTAATATAAAAACTTATATAAAAATCTAATAAAGCTTTTATACTTTTATAAAAACAAAGCAATATTAATGCCAAGCATTTTCACTTATCTATATATCGGCATTTGTAACTTCAACTTAAATTTATAATTGAGTTTATTTACTAACAATAGCATTTTTATTGCCGAGTAAATTAATTTTTAGGGCTAAGTTACAGTTAAGTAATAGCTAGGTAATGGCTAAGTAATAACTAAGTTAAAACTATAACCCATACTTAATGATTAACCATTAAGTATGATTGACTTAACTAACCCGTCTGTTTTTTGGCGTTTATGTCAAAAAACTGCCGCTATCACTTGCATCCATGCTGAACTGGCTTACAATTTAACTAATTATACAAATTAGTGAAAGTACGGCTCGCTAAATATGATCTTGATTTTAGATAATAATAACAACCGCGCAATAGGATTAAATGCTTCACTTGGCTTTATTGGTGAAGCTGCTGAACTATTAAGCGAAGACTGCTTTGAACAAGAATGCAAAAAATATCAGCAGCAAGAATGCATGATTATTTTAGGAGCGTTGCAATCACTTGACCACGAAAGCTTAATTAAACGCTATCCAACATTACCGTTTTTATTAATTGGCGAAACGCTAAAACCACTATTAAGTATAGCTAATGTGGTGGGGCTTATTTGCGAGCCATTTAATCACGAAGTGACAACTCAGTTACTTCACGATTGCCAGCAGTATCAGCGTATGCTGCCAAACGAGCATAAGCATACTAAACCACATAAAATTTTTGATGGACTTGTTGGTGAAACAGAGGCCGTAAAAGATGTTCGCTTTTTAATTGAACAAGTGGCAAAAACCGACGCTAATGTTTTAATTTTAGGCGAATCAGGCACAGGCAAAGAAGTGGTTGCCCGTAATGTACACTTGCTTTCAAAGCGTATTAATGGACCGTTTGTACCAGTTAACTGTGGTGCTATACCGGCTGAGCTGCTCGAAAGTGAACTATTTGGCCACGAAAAAGGCGCGTTCACTGGTGCTATATCGGCTCGTAAAGGGCGGTTTGAACTAGCTCAAGGTGGAACGCTATTTTTAGATGAAATAGGCGATATGCCACTGCAAATGCAAGTTAAGTTGCTGCGAGTATTGCAAGAACGCAGCTACGAGCGTGTTGGTGGTACAAAGGCCATTCAGGCTGATGTACGCGTTATTGCGGCCACGCATCGTAATCTTGAAACAATGATTGAAGAGGGCAGTTTTAGGGAAGATTTATATTACCGCTTAAATGTATTTCCTATCGAAAACCCATCGCTGAGTGAACGTGCTGATGATATACCGCTGCTTTTAAAGGAGTTAATGCGCCGAGTTAACGACCAAACAGGTTCTACCGCTAAGTTTACCGAGCGCGCAGTTGAGAGCTTAAAAGAACATGCTTGGCCTGGTAATATTCGTGAGCTTGCTAACTTAGTGGAACGAATGGTTATTATGTTTCCTGAGAAAGTGGTTGATATTCCCGATTTACCTAATAAATATCGTTACATTGAAGTTGAAGCCTACGAGCCTGAATACCCTGAAGAGTTAATGGAAAAAGACGCCTTTAACGATATATTTAGCACCGGTTTTAGCGATTACGAAACTGAGCCAGATGCTGAGTTTAGCCAAACGGGTAGTGGGCTGTTGCCTGATGATGGCATTGAACTTAAAGATTATTTAGCCGAGCTCGAAATAAGCTTAATAACCCAAGCGTTAGAGCGCTATGATTACGTTGTGGCTCGCGCTGCAGAGATATTGGGTGTTCGCAGAACCACACTCGTTGAGAAAATGAAAAAGTATAATCTTTCAAGAGATTAAGGTTTAAAAGCAGCTGTCAGTGTTTAGTTATAAATTGGCCAAACACAGTAGATAAATAACCCCTCGTTTTGTAGGTGCGGTTTTATACCGCACTTTACTTAAAAAATATTAGCAAGAGCGCGAAGTAAATTCGCACCTACACGGTTTTTACTTTTGTTGTAGACGCTAGACTGCTCGCGTGAAAAACGAGGATAAATGAGAAACCATAGCCAACTTACGCGTTACTTCTCTATAGCGCAGCGTCTCTTAACCTCTTTGTGAACAAATTACTTTTATGGCTTTTAATCACTTACTACTAAAAGCCTCAATAATTTCTTCTTTTCTAAAACAATCATTACTGTGATCGTTAACCATACCGCAGGCCTGCATATGGGCATAAACCGTGGTTGGTCCTAAAAACTTAAAACCCCGTTTTTTTAAATCTTTCGCAAATGCAGTTGATGCCTCTGTAATTGCTGGGTAGTCCTCAACGTTATTTAAATTACTTATAATCGGTTTATTACCCACAAACTGCCATTGGTAGTTACTAAAACTTCCAAATTCTTTTTGTATTTCTATAAAGCGTTTAGCGTTGTTAACAGTTGCCGCAATTTTTAAGCGATTGCGCACAATACCCTCATTAAGCATTAGTCTCTCAATGTCATCCTGTGTGAATTGGGCTACTTTTTTTACATCAAAATTAGCAAATGCTTTTTTGTAACCGCTGCGCTTTTTTAAAATTGTGTACCAGCTTAAGCCGGCTTGCGCGGATTCAAGAGTGATAAATTCAAACAGCTTTGTATCATCATAAAGGGGGACGCCCCATTCTTCATCATGGTAAATAACGTAGTCGGGTTTAGTGGTGTCGAGCCACGGGCAACGGCACTTTATTTGCTCACTCATTATTATTCCTTTTTGCGTGCGTCATTTTTATGTCGCTCAAATTATTGATGTAACTTAATGATAAGTATGTAAATAAATTTTGGTATAAATCGTGCATTTAGACATGTATCTACATCAATTCGAGATTTGATTATGGCCCTTGCTAGCGTGCTAAAACCACAGTTTTTTTCTGCAAATCAGTATAACCCATGTTTACTTCAAGAGGAGTACATTGGTGAATTAAGCGATCTGCGCAAGCAAGCAAGTTGGCTTTCGCATTTGGTTGATACCATGCCAGCAGGCGTGGTTGTACTTGATGGCAAAGGGTTGATTGCAAAAGCGAATCAAATAGCGATTGATATGCTTGGCGAGCCACTTGAAGGCGAACGCTGGTTTAATGTTATTCAGCGCTCTTTTAGGCCACATCAAGATGATGGTCACGAAGTGTCTTTAAAAGACGGGCGCCTAATAAAACTTGATATTACTGCTTTAGCACCAGAGCCTGGGCAACTTATTTTAATGACGGATTTAACCGAAACTCGCCGTTTACAAAAACGTGTTGCACATATGCAGCGATTAAGCGCGCTGGGTAAAATGGTTGCGTCACTGGCGCATCAAGTCCGTACGCCGCTCTCAGCCGCTATGCTGTACGCTGCTAATTTAGGGTCTAAGCGCTTACCCGAAGCATCTCGCGATAACTTTCAAACAAAGTTAATGTCGCGTTTAAAAGATTTAGAAACTCAAGTAAACGACATGCTGTTATTTGCTAAAAGTGGCGATCAGCAAGTTGTTGAGCAAGTTTCAATGCAGCAGCTTTTAACAGAAGTTAAAGCGGGCGCTGATGCGATGGTCGCACTTAATGAAAGTGAGCTGGATGTAAGCTTACCAGAGCCAGATATACAAATAGTCGGTAATAAAACGGCATTGGCCAGTGCTATTCAAAATCTTGTGCACAATAGTATTCAAGTTATTGGCGGCGGTGCAAAAGTAAAAATTAGCGCACAAAGAGATTTAAAAGATTTAGATATGGTTCGTATTAGTGTGAGCGACAATGGCCCAGGTGTTGATTTAAGCCAAAGCGATAAAATTTTTGAACCATTTTTTACTACAAAAAGTCAGGGCACAGGTTTAGGACTTGCTGTAGTGAGTTCGGTGGCTAGTGCGCACCAAGGCCGTGTTGATGTGACCAATAATACGCAGGGTGGTGCCTGCTTTAGCTTGTTACTGCCTATTAAGGCAACATCTAAATTAGAGGGATCATTATGAGTAACACTATTTTAGTTGTCGAAGATGACGCTGGGCTTCGTGAAGCCTTAATAGATACCCTTGAAATATCGGGTATTGAATGTGTTGCAGCTAACAGTGCTGAGCAAGCAATGTTACTGCTTAAAAAAGATCAATTTTCGCTTGTTGTAAGCGACGTGCAAATGGGCGCAATGAGTGGCCTTGATTTACTACGCAGTATTAAATTAAACCACCCTGATTTACCTGTATTGATGATGACGGCGTACGCCACAATTGACGATGCGGTAGAAGCCATGCGCCTAGGTGCAATTGACTACATGGCTAAACCATTTGCACCTGAAGTGCTGTTAAATATGGTGAGTCGTTATTTGCCTGAAAAAGCAAAAGAAACCGACGGCCCCATTGTTGCCGACCCAACTAGTATTCAATTATTGGAGCTTGCAAGTAAAGTAGCACGCTCTGATGCAAGTGTAATGGTACTTGGCCCAAGTGGTTCAGGTAAGGAAGTACTCGCTCGTTATATTCATGATAAGTCGAGCCGATGTAATGAGCCATTTGTGGCGATTAACTGCGCGGCTATTCCTGAAAATATGCTCGAAGCCACTTTATTTGGTTATGAAAAAGGGGCTTTTACGGGGGCGATTCAAGCATGTCCGGGTAAGTTTGAGCAAGCACAGGGCGGGACTATTTTACTTGATGAAATTACTGAGATGGACTTAGGGCTACAAGCAAAGCTGTTACGCGTACTGCAAGAACGTGAAGTAGAGCGTTTAGGGGGTCGTAAAACAATCCAGCTCGATGTACGTATTTTGGCAACCAGTAATCGTGATTTAAAAGAAGCCGTGTCTGAAAATCAGTTTAGAGAAGATTTATATTACAGGCTTAATGTTTTTCCACTAATGTGGCGACCGTTGTGCCAACGCCCTGGCGATATTATTGTATTGGCTAAGCATTTAATTGAGCGCCATATAAGTAAAAGCAAAGAGCCCATGGCATATTTAGATAAAGCTGCTGAGCAAAAGTTATTGGCTCATGCGTGGCCTGGCAATGTGCGCGAACTTGATAACGTTATACAGCGTGCACTTATATTGCGAAGTGGCGATACAATAAACGAGCATGCTATTTTTATCGAAAACTTAGTATCTAATAACTTTGTTATGGAGCCATCATTGGCACCAGCGCAAACAGTATCGCCAACAGAATTAGCTCACGCAGATAAAGGCGTTGATAAAAGCACGCTAAGCTCTGCATATTATGATGAAAAATCGCATGCAGAGGATGAGCCTAAGCAAGGTTTACTAGCGGCAGATACCGGTAGCTATAAAGATGAGCTTAAAGACAAAGAGCATCGCATTATTTTAGAAACCCTTGCACGTTGCCAAGGCAAGCGTAAAGACGTTGCCGAAACGTTGGGCATAAGCCCACGAACTTTACGTTATAAACTAGCGCAAATGCGCGATTTAGGTATTTCACTTCCTGCATAACCTCCTATAAACCCTAAGTTTGCGCTACGAACTTAGGGTTGTCAAAACTCTGACTAACACAAATTAAAGTTAACCTATTGTATTTTAATGATTAATTATTTGGCATGCTTTGTGCTTTATTACTTGTAAGAGTTCACTGCGTGTCAGAGATAAATTATGAAAATTCAAAACAGTGCTGTATTTCAAGAAATGCAATCAATGGCTTTAGAAGCCGGCCGTAATAATCAAATAAATAAATTGCCGACTCAAGTTCAACCTACTTCTACTTCCCAGTTTGGCGACATGCTAAGTGATGCACTAAATTCAGTGCATGGATTACAACAAGATGCCGCTCAAAAAGTAACAGCAGTTGAGATGGGTGATCGAAGTGTATCGCTTGCTGAGGCGATGATTGCTTCTCAAAAATCGTCAGTTGCTTTTGAGGCTACAGTACAGGTTCGTAATAAACTTGTTGAAGCTTATAAAGAAATCATGAACATGCCTGTTTAATTAGGTAGTGGAGAATTATTGTGGCGCAATCTAACCAATCTACAGACCTAGCACTTGCTGGTGGCGGTATTGACCAAAGTGGTGGTGATGATCAACAAGAACAAAAGTCAGGCTACTTAAGTGCTTTAAATGGTGTTGATGTATTGCGCCAAGTAACATTGGTTATAGCATTGGCTATTTGTTTAGCTATCGCGATTTTTATTATTATTTGGGCTCGTCAGCCAGATATGCGCCCGTTAGGCAAAATGCAAACTGAAGAGCTTATTCAAACGCTCGACTTTTTAGATGCGCAACAAATTGAATATCAACTAGATGGTAATGTTGTATCGGTTGATGAAAGCGAATACCAAAATATTAAATTGTTAATGACCCGCGAAGGGTTAGAGCAAGGGCCAGCGTCGGGCTCTGATATAATTATGCAAGATATGGGCTTTGGTGTAAGCCAACGCTTAGAGCGCGAACGCCTAAAACATGGCCGCGAGCAACAACTTGCCCGCACCATTGAAGAACTTAACAACATTACTCGCGCCAAAGTATTGTTAGCTATTCCTAAAGAAAACGTATTTGCGCGTAGAGAGAAAAAACCATCAGCAACTGTTGTATTAACGCTTAAGCGTGGTCGCTCACTCGACCGTGAAGAAGTAGACTCTGTTGTTGATATGATTGCCTCGGCAGTACAGGGTTTAGAGCCTATGCGAGTTACTGTTACCGATCAAAATGGTCGATTACTAAATTCAGGTTCGCAAAGCTCATTAGCAGCACGCTCTCGTAAAGAATACGATTTAGAACGTAAGCGCGAACAAGAGTACCTTGAAAAAATAGACAGTATTTTAATACCGGTTGTTGGACTTGCAAACTATACCGCTCAAGTTGATTTGAGTATGGACTTTAGCTCGATTGAGGAAACTCAAAAGCGTTATAACCCAGACCTACCAGCGGTTAGAAGCGAAACCACATTTGAAGAAAATAACATTGGCGGCCTAGCTGTTGGTATTCCAGGTGCGCTTACAAATCAGCCACCGTTAAACTCGAACATTCCTGAGGTTGCGGGGCAAGGTGGTGCAGGCACAGCTACATCACCAACACGCAGCCACAAAGAAGCAACGCGTAATTATGAACTCGACACTACAATTTCTCATAAGCGCCAGCAAAGTGGTGTAATACGTAGAATAAGCGTATCAGTTGCTGTTGACTACATTGCTAAAGTGGGAGAAAACGGTGAAACAACCATGACTCCACGTTCGGTAGAGGCATTGTCAAATATTCGTCGCTTACTACAAGGTGGTGTAGGTTTTGATATGCAACGTGGTGATGCACTTGAAGTCGTAACAGTGCCGTTTGTACGTGAAGAAACAAATTTAGCAATAGAAGTGCCACTGTGGGAACAAGACTGGTTTATGAAAATAGCCCGCCTTGTATTAGGCGCCTTAGTTATCATTGTATTGATAATGGCAGTAGTAAAACCAATGCTTAAACGCTTAATTTACCCAGACGATACACTAGAAGAATACGACGAAGATGCATTAAGTTCAGGCGTAGATATTGGCGACAATACACTTGATATGCTAAATAAAGACTTTGATTCTGCTTCGGTTGGTTTCTCAAGTGATGGTACACTGCAGTTACCGGATTTACATGGCGACGAAGATTTACTTAAAGCAATTCGTGCCCTTGTAGCTAACGAACCAGAACTATCATCACAAGTAGTCAAAGCGTGGTTAACAGAAGATGACTGATCAAGAACAAAAACAACTCCCGCCAGCCTTTGATGTTGATAAGCTAGATGGGGTAGATAAAGCCGCTATATTACTTTTGAGTTTATCAGAAGAAGATGCCGCGCAAATCCTTAAACACTTAGAACCTAAACAGGTACAAAAAGTGGGTATGGCTATGGCTGGGTTACAGGACTTATCACAAGCTAAGATTAGCGCTGTACACAACTTGTTTATAGAACAAATTCAAAGCTTTAGTACCATTGGTTTTCAGTCAGAAGACTTTATTAAAAAAGCGCTTACTGCAGCACTTGGTGAAGACAAAGCCGCTAGCCTTATTGACCAAATTGTTATGGGCTCAGGCGCTAAAGGCTTGGATTCATTAAAATGGATGGACTCTAAGCAGGTAGCAAACATTATTCGTAATGAGCATCCACAAATTCAAACCATTGTATTATCGTACTTAGAGCCAGAGCAGTCTGCTGAGATTATTGCTCAGTTCCCTGAAAAAGTGCGCTTAGATTTAACCATGCGTATTGCAAACCTTGAAGAAGTTCAGCCGGCAGCACTGCAAGAGCTAAACGAAATTATGGAAAAACAATTTGCCGGCCAAGCAGGTGCACAAGCCGCTAAAATGGGTGGCTTAAAAGCAGCTGCAGATATTATGAACTACCTAGATACCAACGTAGAAGGGCAGTTAATGGACTCTATTCGTGAACATGACGAAGAGATGTCGCAGCAGATTCAAGATCTTATGTTTGTGTTTGAAAACTTAATGGATGTTGAAGACCGTGGTATTCAAGCAATCCTACGAGAAGTACAACAAGACGTATTAATGAAAGCAATTAAGGGCACCGACGATGCGCTTAAAGACAAAATACTGGGCAATATGTCTAAGCGTGCAGCCGAAATGCTTGCTGATGATTTAGAAGCTATGGCACCGGTACGTATAAGCGAAGTAGAAGCGGCGCAAAAAGAGATTTTATCAACAGCGCGTCGTTTATCTGACTCAGGTGAAATTCAGCTCGGCGGCGGCGGTGGCGAGGAGTTCCTGTAAACCATGAGCAAACTCAAAGGACGCACACTTCGGGCTGATGAAGCAGATGAATTATTAAAAAACTGGGCTATTCCAGATGTAGCACCAGATGAGAGCAGCTTTGGTAATCGCTCTACAGCTTATGGCACTCCACTTAGTGAGCTTTATAAAAAAGAATTAGCTGAAGAAATGCCGGTTGATGAGCCGCAAGAACCAGAACTTCCTGCGCTTACCATGGTTGAGCTTGAACGCATTAGACAAGACGCGTACGAAGAAGGCCTTAAGCAAGGTCATGAGCAAGGCTACATAGACGGTTTTGAAAAAGGCGTTGGCGAAGGTAAAGAAGCTGGCTACAAAGAAGGCTTAGAACAAGGTAAAACACAAGGCCTTGAAGATGTAAAACCATTAATTGAAGAGCAGTTAACAAGTTTAAAAGCCATTTTAGAGGGGCTAACTGCACCGCTAGATAAAGTGGACGAACAAGCTGAAAAGCAATTAGTACAACTTGCTAGCATGTTAGCCGAGGCTGTTATTTATCAAGAGGTAAAAACATCGCCTGATGTGATTTTACACACGTTAAAGCAAAGTATTGATTCACTTAATGCGGAGCAAGAAAAAGTACGAATCCATTTAAACCCCGAAGACTTAGAACTCATAAAAGAGAGCTACGGCGAACAAACCATTATTGATAATAACTGGCAATTAATGGCAGAACCGACACTTGATCGCGGTGGCTGTGAAGTTAAAACAGCGCAATCGTCACTTGATATGACTCTTAAAACACGTGTCAAAGAAACGTTGGATAGTTTTTTGCATAATAGTGGTATCTAACTACTTTATTGGCGTGTTATGTCAACTCAACGTGCACCTTTAAGCGAACGCTTATCTCAATATCAACAACATATTAAAACCCCAGCGCCTGCTGTGGCAGGTATTTTAACGCGTGTTGTTGGCCTTACCCTTGAGGCTAGAGGTTTACGTGCGCCCGTTGGTAGCCAATGTAAAATAGAAACCATGAACGGCTTTGTAGATGCCGAAATAGTCGGTTTTAACGATCAAACTTTGTACTTAATGCCTAACGACCACATCTCTGGTGTATTACCTGGTGCGCGTGTTATTCCCCAAGTTAATAATTTAGGTTTGCCTGTAGGCATGAGCTTATTGGGGCGCGTGGTGGATGGCTTAGGTCGACCGCTAGATGGTTTGGGTAAAATAAATGCTGAGCATCATTTAAAGTTTGCGCAAAACACTATAAACCCGCTTTCAAGAAGACCAATCACTAAGCCTATGGACGTAGGTGTGCGTGCTATTAACTCGGTAATTACAGTAGGGCAAGGCCAGCGTATGGGTTTGTTTGCAGGCTCTGGTGTGGGTAAATCTGTATTACTGGGTATGATGACCCGTGGTAGCGAAGCCGATGTGATTGTTGTTGGCCTAGTAGGTGAGCGTGGCCGCGAAGTAAAAGAATTTATTGAAGAAATACTCGGTGTAGAAGGGCGTAAACGTTCAGTTGTTGTCGCAGCGCCAGCTGATTCATCACCGCTTATGCGCTTAAAAGGCTGTGAGAGCGCAGTAACTATTGCTGAGTATTTTAGAGATCAGGGCTTAAACGTACTATTGTTACTTGATTCGGTAACGCGTTACGCAATGGCGCAACGTGAAATTGCACTTGCTGTAGGCGAGCCGCCCGCTACAAAAGGTTACCCGCCTTCGGTGTTTGCTAAATTACCTGCGCTGGTGGAGCGTGCTGGTAATGGTGGTGAAGGGCAAGGCTCAATAACGGCTTTTTTTACGGTGTTAAGTGAAGGCGATGATATGCAAGACCCGATTGCTGATGCCGCGCGAGCGATATTAGATGGCCACATTGTACTATCGCGTGATTTAGCTGACAGCGGACACTATCCCGCTATAGATATAGAAAAGTCGATTTCGCGTGTTATGCCTCAAGTTGTTTCTGAGCCGCATATGCAACAAGCCCGAGTGCTTAAGCAAGTGTATTCAATGTATCAACAAAACAAAGATATGATTACGTTAGGCGCTTATCAAAAAGGGACCGATCAAATGCTCGACCAAGCCATAAACATGATGCCAAGAGTAAATGCATTTTTACAACAAGGTATGCGAGATGTCATTAGTTACGATGATGGTCTGCAAGGTCTTGCTCAGTTACTAGGACAAGCATAATGGCTAAAAACAAACTCGATTTATTGCTCAAAATTGAAAATGATAAAGAAGAAAATTTGCGCATGAGTTACTTACAAGCTAATCAAAACTTGCAATCGAATCAACAAAAGCTACAAGGTTTAAATAATTTTAGACTTGAATACTCTCAGCAGTTACACCTAAAAGGTAAGTCGGGTTTATCCAGCGCCGGGTTTGGGCAGTACCATGCCTTTATAGCTAAAATTGAAGAAGCAATTCGTCAACAAGCAAGTACCGTAAATACGGCTAAACAAGTTGTTACTCAACGTAAAACGCTGTGGCTTAAGCAGCAAATTAAAGCTAAAGCAGTCGCCAAATTAATCGAAAATCAAAAGATCAAAGCAAATGTGTTAATGGCAAAAAATGAGCAAAAAATGTTAGATGAATTTTCTGCTAATCAGTTTTTTCAACGCCGTAAAGCTTTGTAATTCAGGCACGTTAATTGCTTTGTTACTTAGTGGAATTTAACTTTTGGCGGTATGCGGTGGCATATTGCCGTAATGGTATTAGGTGATTTATGGCGATGAATAACATTTCGTTTTTAGTTTCTTCTGAAAAAGACTCTTTGTTAGCTTTTAAAGACAATAGCTTAGCTAATGGCGAAGGAAATTTAGGCGATGAATTTTTAAGCCAACTAAACGAAGCGCATAACTCTATGGAGCCTTTGCTAAAAGGCAATAAAAATCCTAATGCCGAAAATTCGATTGCCATTCCTAAGCATAAACAGCCAGAAGAAAATGAAAATCTGATCGTAAAGCGAGATGAAGTAACAACGGACGAAGTTACTTTTGTGTCTGCTGAGATCCTTGATCAAATTAATTCAGCACAAGCAATGAGCACTTCGGTTAATAAGCCGTTCGATGCAACTAACAGTTTAGAATCAGAAAATGCAGAGCTAGAAGCTACACAAGCAGAGAATACCAAAATAGAGAATACACAATTACAAAGCACACAAGTAATTGCATCCACTAATACAAGTGATGAAGTATCGGCTAAAGAAGCGAATACAGCCAGTGTAGTGCAAAATCCAATTGCCACTAATGTAGACTCTAAAACGGCTAAATTAACTGATTCAAAAAGCGATAACTTTAGCTCACCATCTTTGAATTCGTTACCATTAAATGAAGGCAAGCATCGTAAAAGTGGTGTTGCTGAAGCTAGTGAAGGGCCATTAAATTCTATAAATAAAAAGTCCGATGACAGCATTGGCCCTATATTAGAAAAACCTGAAGTTGTCTCAACCTCAATGAGTTCTAGAGAGCAAATAGGACAAAATAAGTCTGCTGATGAAAATAATATAGTTTTGCCAACACTCACCGACAAAGCGGGCGTTACTCAGTCTTCTTCAGCCGCAACTGAAGCTGATAATAATGCAGCAATAGATACGTTAATGACTAAAGATACGAGCTTAATTAAAGCTAATGATGTTATTGCTAGTTTAACGCCTGAGCAGCGCTCACAACTTAACGCGCAAATTAAGGTATTAGAAAATACTGATTCAACCAGTAACGCAACTAGTAGCACTTCAAATCTTAAGCAAATGCTTGCGCAATTTATTACTGATAATGAAGAAGCACAGGGTAGCGTAGCTAAACACTCTTTTAGCGCAGAAATCAATTCACTTAATACAACTGAAAAACAAAGCTTATTAACGCAATTAAACGCTTATATTAAAACAGAGCAGCCTAAAGGCGAGCAATTGGCAGTGCTTAAGCAAACAGTTAATGAATTAAAAGCTTCAATTGAAATAGGACTTGCCGATACCGCTAAGACCGACTCAAAAACGTTTGTAGCGTCAGAGACTCCTAACACAGTATATAATCCACAAAAGTTAAGCTTAAAGACATCAACAAACGAAGAGGCTGATTTAAATAAAGCCGTAACAACCTCAACTAAGCGTGATGATTTATTAAAATCACTTGAAGAATTACAAAAAGATGGCCTTAAGAAAATAACTGCAGAACAAACACCTGCACGCGTAGCACAAATATTTACGCAAATTACAGCTGCTTTAAATACTCAGCAAGTGAGCACATTAAGCCAATACGACTCATTAAGTTATGAGCAGAGCTTACTTGATACCCAAATAGTACAAACTCAACAATTACAAAGTACATCGCAAGTTAAGCAAGTAAGTATTGATCCTGGTGTAATGCAGGCAATTAATATTGTTAAAAGTGATGCAGCTAAATTACTGCAAGAGCGCGTTAGCTCAATGCTGAGCATTAATAACAAAGAAGCAGAAATTCGCCTAGATCCTCCTGAAATGGGCAGTATGCAAATACGTATTCGTAGCGATGCAGAACAAGCACATATAAACTTTGTAGTACAAAACCAGCAAGCCAAAGAAGCACTTGAACAATCAATGCCGCGCTTACGTGAAATGTTAGCGCAACAAGGGTTAGAGCTTGGTGAAAGTACTATTTCTTATGGGCAATCAGGTGGTGAAACTGCCGAGCAAAGTGAGAGTGGACCCCAAGGTAATATGGCTAATAATAAGTCAGTTAATGATGAAAACGACGAGCAAGCAAATAACACTGCACAAAGTTCTCGACAACAAACTTCATCATCAATAGATTACTATGCCTAAGTGCTGCTATTATAATAACTAAAACAAGCAAGTACCTTTGCGATTAAAGGAATCATGATGGCTGAAGAAACAAGTTTAGAAATTGAAGAAACCGGTAAAAGCAAAAAGAAACTAATAATAATCATAGTAGCTGTACTACTTATCGTAGGCGGTGCTGCAGGTTACTTTTTTATGTCGGGTTCGGATGCGCCAGTTGAAACCTTAGATGAAGAGACTGCGATGTCAGCAGATGCTCCTTCTGCTGCTGTTGGTGATTCAGCTGAAATAGGCAGTGCTTTATATGTGTCAATGCCACGCCCATTTGTATTTAACGTTCCCGGTTCAAGTCGCGACAGAATTGTGCAAATTAAAGTACAGTTATTAGTACGTGGCGAAGTAAATGAAGAAACAGCCAAAAAACACATTCCACTAATAGAAGGGACGCTACTAAGCGTATTTTCTACTACAACTGCTGATGAGTTAAGTACGAGCTCTGGTAAAGAAACACTTCGTTTTTCTGCACTTGAAAAGGTACAAAAAGCCTTAATGGATGTTGAAGGCAGCAAAGTAATTGAGCGGGTATTGTTTACCGGCTTTGTGATGCAATAAGGGGTTAGCGTGAGCGATTTATTATCCCAAGACGAAATTGATGCGCTATTACATGGCGTTGATGACGTTGAAGAGGAAGATATACACGAAGGTGAAGATGGCGGGGGAAGTACGCTTCAGTACGATTTTTCTTCGCAAGATCGGATCGTGCGTGGTCGTATGCCGACGCTGGAAATTGTTAATGAACGCTTTGCTCGTCATATGCGAATTAGCCTATTTAACATGATGCGCCGCACCGCAGAGGTGTCTATTAACGGCGTGCAAATGATTAAGTTTGGCGAGTATATTCATACTTTATTTGTTCCAACCAGTTTAAATATGGTGCGTTTTAGACCTTTAAAAGGCACTGGCCTGATTACCATGGAAGCACGACTTGTGTTTATTTTGGTAGATAACTTTTTTGGTGGTGACGGGCGTTATCATGCAAAAATAGAAGGCCGAGAATTTACGCCAACAGAGCGCCGAATTGTACAAATGCTCCTTAAAATAATCTTTGAAGATTATAAAGAAGCTTGGGCACCGGTTATGGATGTATCGTTTGAATATCTCGATTCTGAAGTAAACCCAGCTATGGCTAATATTGTAAGCCCAACTGAGGTTGTGGTTATTAGTTCTTTTCATATTGAGCTCGATGGTGGCGGTGGCGATTTTCATATTGCACTTCCGTATTCAATGCTTGAGCCAATTCGAGAGCTGTTAGATGCGGGTGTTCAGTCTGATACTGAAGATACTGATTTACGTTGGAGCAAAGCGCTTCGCGATGAAATAATGGATGTAGAGGTTGAAATATCAACTCAGTTACTTGAAGTTGATTTAACCTTAAAACAAATTATGGAACTCAAAGCCGGTGATATTATTCCGGTTGAAATGCCTGAGCATATAACCGTGTTTGTTGAAGAACTACCTACATTTAGAGCCAAAATGGGTCGCTCTCGCGATAATGTTGCGCTTCAAATTAGTGAAAAAATTAAACGACCTGATTCAGTTAAATCTGAGCTGCATGTATTTACCAAAGGCGGCAAGAAAATTGACTCAGATGCAGAATTAGCAGAACTAGAAGATGATTTACACCTCTCTGACGGTGTAGACTTAGACTGGTAATTGATTAAAAGGTTAAAAGTATGAGCGATGATCAAGACACAATGGATGAATGGGCAGCAGCATTAGCAGAAGCCGAAGCTCCAGATGATAGTAGCGAAGCACATGTTGCAGAGCTTGATGAGTTAAGTGATTCAAAACACGAAATGAGTGGCGATGAAAAACGAAAACTCGACACTATTTTAGATATCCCCGTTACTATTTCAATGGAAGTAGGACGCTCTAAAATTAATATTCGTAACTTATTGCAACTTAACCAAGGCTCTGTTGTTGAGCTTGACCGTGTTGCGGGCGAGCCGCTAGACGTGCTAGTTAATGGTACTTTGATAGCCCATGGTGAAGTAGTTGTAGTAAACGACAAGTTTGGTATTCGCTTAACTGACGTGATAAGCCAAGTAGAGCGGATCAAAAAACTACGATGAGCTTATTAGTTGCTTTAACGAGTTCCGTTTTTTCAAAAGCAGATGTGGCAACACCTACTGGAGATATACTCTCTATGGTGCTGTCGCTTGTAATGGTGCTAGTACTAATTATTGTGCTGGCATTTTTTGTTAAAAAGCTTAATCCAAATTTAGCAAACAGCGATGAATTTAAAGTAGTCAGAAGTCTACCTTTGGGTTCTCGCGAGCGTTTAATGGTTGTTGAGATAGATAATGCTCAGCATTTACTTGGTGTAACTCCCCACAGTATTAATTACTTACACAAGTTAGAAACTCCATTAAGTGAAAAAGAACTACCTGAATTAGCTAAACGATTTGGTAAACTTTTAAACCCGCAATCAAACCAAAATAAAAAGAATTAAACCTATGACAAAGTGGCTGCTTATTATTTTTGCCATGGTGTTTGTACCAAATGTAAGCGCAGAAGGAATTGATGCGCTTACTATTACAACAAACGCTGATGGCACACAAGATTACTCAGTAACGTTACAAGTTTTAGCAATTATGACGGCGCTGAGTTTTATACCGGCTGCCATAATTATGATGACCTCCTTTACACGAATAATTGTTGTACTCGCCATTTTGCGCCAAGCGATTGGTTTGCAGCAAACACCGTCGAACCAAGTGTTATTAGGGATGTCGCTTTTTCTAAGTATTTTTATAATGTCGCCTATTTATCAGCAGGTAAACGAGCGAGCTATAGAACCTTACTTAAATGAGCAGGTTACTTCAGTACAAGCTTTAGAGCTGGCTAAAGAGCCAATGAAAGCCTTTATGCTTTCACAAGTGCGTTTAAAGGATTTAGAAACGTTTGCTAAAATTGCCGGTTATGATCAGCTAGATTCGCCACAAGATACACCGTTAATAGTGCTTATACCTGCCTTTGTAACCAGCGAATTGCAAACCGCATTTATAATAGGGTTTATGTTTTTTATCCCATTTTTAATTGTTGATTTAGTGGTCGCCTCGGTATTAATGGCGATGGGTATGATGATGCTTTCACCCATGATTGTGTCCTTACCGTTTAAAATTATGTTATTTGTACTTGTAGACGGTTGGAGCTTAGTGATGGGGACTCTAGCCAAAAGCTTTGGTTTAGGGACTTAGTATGCAAAGCATTAACATGACCCAACAATAGGAGTACAACATGGAACCGGAAATTTTTGTTGATATCCTAAGTGACGCTCTTTTTTTAGTTATTAAGCTGGTGTCTGCAATTGTAGTCCCAGGCTTAATTATTGGTTTAGTTGTTGCTGTGTTTCAGGCCGCAACGTCTATCAATGAACAAACATTGAGCTTTTTACCTCGTTTATTAATTACCATTAGTGCGCTTATTGTGGGTGGGCATTGGCTTACTCAAGAGCTAATGGACTTTTTTACTCGCCTAGTATTACTTATTCCTGAAATTGCAGGTTAAACGTGGAATACCCCTTTGCTGTCGTTATTCAATGGTTGAGCGATTTTTTGTTGCCGCTGGTACGCATTAGCTCAATGATTATGATTATGGCTGGTTTGGGGGCTAAAAATGTTCCTACACGTATAAAAATGGGTTTATCGGTTGTTGTAACTTTTGTTGTAGTTCCTGTTCTGCCGCCAGCTACATTCACTAATTTATTTTCGTTTGAGATGATTTTAGTCGTTATTCAACAAATGCTGATTGGTGTTGCTATTGGTTTTGCATCTATACTTTTATTAAATACCTTTGTGTTAGCAGGGCAAATACTCGCGATGCAAACCGGTTTAGGTTTTGCTTCGGTTATTGACCCTTCTAATGGCGCGAGTGTGCCTGCTGTGGGCCAGTTTTTCCTTATTTTGGCCACCCTATTATTTTTTGCTTTTAACGGTCATTTAATGATGATTCAAATGGTGGTGCATAGTTTTCAAGTGCTACCCATTGATGGCACATGGTGGTCTGTAGATCATTACTGGGACATAGTGACCTGGGGTGGCTGGATGTTTACTACAGCACTTGTACTCTCACTTGCGCCGCTTACCGCGATGCTCGTTATTAATATGTCGTTTGGTATTATGACGCGTGCAGCACCGCAATTAAATATTTTCTCTATTGGTTTTCCGTTTACCTTGGTAGCGGGACTTATTATTATTTGGGCGACACTAGGTAACTTTGTTACTCAGTTTGAGTTTCAATGGTTAAAAATGGTTGAGCTAATGTGTACTTTAGTTGGTTGCTCACCTTAGGAGAAAGTCATGTCTGAAGACTCAGGACAAGAAAAAACAGAAGAACCCACATCCAAAAAACTTGAAGAATCTAAAAAGAAAGGCCAAATAGCGCGCTCAAAAGAGCTAGGCACCATGTTTGTACTTATTTTTTCGGCTATATCGCTTTTGATGTATGGGCCAGAAATTGGCAAAGGTTTATACAATGTAATGGGCCGAACCCTTAGCTTAAATCGCAACGAAGCCTTTGATACCACTAAAATGTTTGCCGTATGGGGAGAGGTTGCAGACGCTTTAATGTTTCCTATGGCTATGTTTGTATTAATTATAGTTTTGGCTGCATTTATTGGTAATACGTTATTAGGTGGTTTTAATTTTAGCTGGGAAGCCGCTGCACCTAAAGCAAGTAAAATGTCGCCAATGAAAGGCTTTAAACGTATGTTTGGCCCGCAAGCGGCTATTGAGCTTGTAAAGTCACTTTTAAAATTTGGTTTGGTTGCAAGTTTTGCTATATTTTTAATTAATACCTATTTTGATGAAATACTGCATTTAAGTTTAGAAAGTGCACCAGGTAATATTATCCATGCCTTAGAGATTTTAGGCTGGATGTTTTTAGGCCTTTCATGCACTTTAATTATTATTGCGGCTATTGATGCACCATTTCAAAGTTATAACCATAACAAACAACTTAAAATGACAATGCAAGAGATTAAAGATGAGTATAAAAACTCTGAAGGTGACCCACAAATAAAAGCGCGTATTAGGCAAACACAAAGGCAAATGTCGCAAAATCGTATGATGCAAGATGTCCCTGACGCTGATGTTATTGTTACCAACCCAACTCACTACTCAGTAGCATTAAAATACGATACAGAGCGCGCAGGAGCGCCAATAGTGCTTGCTAAGGGTATCGATGAAATGGCGATGCAAATTAGAAAAGTAGCAATAGGGAATGAAGTACCTATTTTAGAATCCCCTATGTTGACCCGAGCGCTTTATCATACGGCTGAAGTAGGAGAGCAAATACCTGATCAGCTATTTACTGCAGTAGCGCAAGTTTTAGCGTATGTATTTCAGCTTAAGCGCTTTAATAAAGGGCGCGGTAAACGTCCAACTAAGCTCAATAACAAGCTCCCAATCCCCGATGCCTACAAGTATTAAACCGTTAACTTAGTAACTTGGAATAGTTATTGCTAATTCTACGTAGTGTCAATTTTTTGAAATTGTAGAATTATGAGTTTTAAAGCGGTATTACAACAACTTAACAGAGACAAAAAAGACTATGCCAAAGGGGTAGGTACTCCTTTGCTTGTGCTTGCAGCCTTGGGAATGGTGATCTTACCGTTACCGCCATTTTTACTCGATATCCTTTTCTCGTTTAATATTGCCCTCGCATTAGTGGTTTTACTCGTGACTGTTTACACGATGAAGCCGGTTGAGTTTGGTATATTCCCCTCTGTATTACTAATCGCTACGATTATGCGTTTAGCGCTTAACGTTGCCAGCACTCGAGTTGTATTACTTGAAGGTCATAATGGTGGTGATTCTGCCGGTAAAGTAATTGAAGCGTTTGGCTCAGTTGTTATTGGTGGTAACTACGCAGTTGGTTTGGTCGTATTTTTAATCCTTATTATTATTAACTTTGTGGTAATTACCAAAGGTGCTGGGCGTATTTCTGAGGTATCTGCACGTTTCACCCTTGATGCAATGCCGGGTAAACAAATGGCAATCGACGCCGATTTAAACGCTGGTTTTATCAGTGCTGAGCAAGCGCGTGACCGCCGCGAGGAAGTAACTCGCGAAGCCGATTTTTACGGCTCAATGGATGGTGCGAGTAAATTTGTAAAAGGCGATGCCATTGCAGGTATTGTTATATTAATCATCAATATTGTTGGTGGTTTATTTGTCGGTATGATTCAACATAATTTGAGTTTTGGCAACGCAATGGAAGTATATACATTACTTACCATTGGTGATGGCTTAGTTGCTCAACTCCCTTCTTTACTGCTTTCAATTGGTACCGCGATTGTTGTAACACGTCAAAATGAGTCGCTCAATATGGGTGATCAATTTAAGAAACAACTAGGTAACGAAAAATCACTCTTTATTGCTTCAGGTATTTTGATCATCATGGGTTTAGTGCCTGGTATGCCGCATTTTGCTTTTTTAAGTTTAGGTGCGTTATTGGGTTATTTAGCTTACTACACACAGCAAACTAAGTTAAAAGCCGCTGCAGCAGAAGCCGAAGAAGCCGCCAGTGGCGGAAGCGCTGCAACAGGTATTGCCAATAAACAAGAGCAAAAAGAACTTGGTTGGGATGATGTTCAGCAGGTTGACGTAATTGGCCTAGAAGTAGGTTACAGATTAATTCCGTTGGTAGATCAATCTCAAGGTGGTGAGCTACTTAATCGTATTAAAGGTGTACGTAAAAAGCTTTCTCAAGAACTTGGTTTTTTAGTACCACCTGTTCATATTCGCGATAATTTAGAGCTTGATCCAAATGCTTACAGAATAACGCTAATGGGTGTTTCAACCGGTGAAAGCGAACTTAAACATGGCGACGAGCTAGCGATTAACCCAGGGCAAGTATTTGGTCCTATTAAAGGGGTTGAAACTAAAGATCCTGCGTTTGGCCTTGATGCAGTATGGATCAAGCCTGATCAAAAAGATGAAGCGCAATCACTAGGTTATACCGTTGTAGATTCAGCCACGGTAGTCGCCACTCATATTAGCCAGTTATTAACTAACAGTGCGGCGTTGCTACTAGGGCATGAAGAAGTTCAAAACCTGCTTGATATGCTTGCTAAAAGCCATCCTCGCTTAGTAGAAGGACTAGTACCTGATGTGCTGCCATTAACTGCAATTGTAAAAGTACTGCAAAATTTATTGAATGAAGGTGTAGCTATTCGCGATATGCGCTCAATTGTTCAAACCCTTGTTGAGTATGGTCCGCGTAGCCAAGACCCTGATGTATTAACGGCTGCAGTGCGTATTTCTCTGCGTAGGTTAATTGTTCAAGATGCGGTGGGCATGTCATCAGAAATCCCTGTCATAACCTTGGCACCTGAGTTGGAACAGATGTTGCATCAGTCATTACAAAATGCAGGCGATGAAGGTGCCGGTATTGAGCCTGGACTTGCAGAGCGACTTCAAGTGTCATTGACACAAGCGCATCAAAATCAAGAAATGGCCGGTGAACCTTCTATATTGCTAACGTCAGGAATGTTACGCACTGTGTTATCTCGTTTTGTTAAGTACACCATTCCAGGATTGAGAGTGATGTCTTATCAAGAGGTACCAGACGAAAGACAGATCAAGATTGTTAGCTCTGTAGGCCAACAATAAGATTTTAACAGGGGTTGAATCATGAAAATTAAACGTTTTTTTGCTAAAGATATGCGCACAGCACTTAAAGAAGTTAAAGATGAGTTAGGTGTTGATGCGGTTATTATGTCAAATAAGAAGCTGGCTAACGGTGTAGAAATTGTAGCGGCAGTTGATTATGACAAAGCAGCCCCTAAAGTAGCAGCGCAACCACAACGTACTGCAGAGCCGCGTGCTCAAGCTCCACAGCAAAGTATGCATAATTTTGTAAAACCAGAGCCTCAGCGTGCCAAACCAGAGCCGCAGGCAAAAGTGGCTGACAGCCTACAAGCTTTATTAGAGCGCCAATCACCGCGTCCTCGCTCCCCTGAACTTGCATCAATGTTTTCACAATCAGGTATTGATACTACAGATAACTATCAAGAACCAGTTATGGAACAGCGTACTAAAAATATGTTTGCTCCTGAAAATGCAGCGCCAGTTCGTCCACAAACTCAAGCGGATAGCTTAGGTTTTGATGATTTAGACAGCGACTTTGATGATTTAGATAGTCCAGTAACTGCTCGCCAACAAACACCCAATAATGAAAGCGAAGAAATGACAACAATGCGTGAAGAAATGAACGCAATTCGTCAATTGCTTGAGCATCAAGTATCGGGCTTAATGCAGCAAGATATGGCGCGTCGCGATCCAACACGCGCTTGCATGGTTGACCGCTTAGTCGGTATGGGTATTGATAAAGAAGTAGCGCAACAAATGGCATGTTTTGTACCTGATGATGTATCTCGTAAGCAAGGCTGGAAAGCGTTGTTAACGATGGTCGAAGATCAAATGCAAACAACCAATAATGAAATACTTCGCCAAGGTGGTGTATATGCGTTAGTGGGTCCAACAGGTGTTGGTAAAACAACAACAGTTGCTAAGCTTGCAGCGTTAGGCGCACAAAAATATGGCGCTGATAAAGTGGCCTTAATAACCACTGATACATACAGAATTGGTGCTTATGAACAGCTTGCTACTTACGGCCGTATTATTGGTTGTGGTGTAAAGCAAGTTAAAGATGCTAATGAATTAGCTGAAGTTTTATATCATTTACGAAATAAACGTCTAGTATTAATTGATACAGCAGGTATGAGTCAGCGAGATTTACGTTTAACTGAGCAGTTAAACACGTTAATGCGTAACCAACGTGTGGATATTCGCAGCTACTTAGTACTAAGCGCGACGGCACAAATTAATGTATTACAAGAAACAGTACGTCACTTTAAAAAAGTACAGTTAAGTGGTTGTATTTTCACTAAGTTAGATGAATCATTAAGTTTGGGTGAGATTATTAGTATTGCGATTCAAAATCGCCTTCCAATAGGGTATCTTACTAACGGTCAACGAGTGCCAGAAGATATTCGTGTTGCAAATGCTGAAAAACTAGTGAAAAAGGCTGAGCAGTTATATTTAAAAAGAACAAAAGCACAACATTCAAGGCACCAAGCAGTGGCGCCAAGTACAGTAGGGATGTATGATTAACACAGTATTAGATCAAGCAAGCGGCCTGCGCAAAATGAGTCAAAACAATAACAACGGCGTAAAAGTTATCGCTGTAACCGGTGGTAAAGGTGGGGTGGGGAAAACAAATGTTTCTCTAAATACCGCTATTGCACTAGGGCAACAAGGTAATAGAGTATTAGTGCTGGATGCTGACCTAGGTTTAGCAAACTGTGATGTGATGCTTGGTTTACGTGTAGAGCGCAATTTATCACACGTTTTGTCAGGTGAATGTGAGCTTGACGAGATTTTAGTTGAAGGGCCTGCTGGTATTAAAATTGTACCTGCTACATCGGGCTCGCAAAGTATGGTTGAATTATCGCCATCTGAGCATGCCGGGCTAATTCGTGCATTTAGCGAATTGAATACCGAATTTGATATTTTAATTGTAGATACAGCCGCTGGTATTTCAGACATGGTGCTAAGCTTCTCACGAGCAGCACAAGATGTAATGGTTGTAGTGTGCGATGAACCAACATCAATAACCGATGCTTACGCACTTATTAAAGTATTAAGCCGCGAGCACGGTGTTTATAAGTTCAAAATTGTTGCCAATATGGTCCGCAGTATGCGTGAAGGCACTGAATTGTTTGCAAAACTATCTAAAGTTACCGATCGCTTTTTAGATGTTTCAATGGAGCTAGTAGCAACGGTTCCTTATGACGAAAATATGCGCAAAGCAACACGTCGCCAAAAGGTGATTGTTGAGCTCTTTCCAAGTTCGCCAGCCGCTCTCGCGTTTAAAGCGCTGGCGACAAAAGCAGTTAAATGGCCAATACCAAATCAACCATCTGGGCATTTAGAGTTTTTCATTGAGAAACTAGTAAACGGCTAATTATGACAACATTGGTGAATAGAGCTATGGGATATCAATCAACACAAAACTTAAATGTGATTGTTGAGAAACATGCATCACTTGTTAAAAAAGTGGCATGTCATCTAATTGCTCGATTACCACCTAGCGTTCAGCTTGATGATTTAATTCAATCAGGAATGATAGGTTTAATAGAAGCTTCAAAAAACTTTGATGCAACAAAAGGCGCAAGCTTTGAAACCTTCGCCGGTATTCGTATTCGCGGGGCTATGCTTGATGAAATGCGCCGTGGTGATTGGGCTCCTCGTTCAGTACACCGTAAAAGCCGACAAGTTGCAGAAGCAATTACTGGGCTCGAAAGCAGTTTGAATCGCGAACCAACAGATATAGAAGTTGCTGAAAAACTTGAAATTTCACTCAATGAGTACCATCATATTTTAAATGATGTTAATACCAGTAAAGTATTAGGCATAGAAGACCTTGGTGTAGATGAGGATGTTATTACTCCCGTAGGCCAAGATTTAGCGCTAGACAAACCTTTTAATAATGTTAAAAATGATCGGTTTAATGAGTCTTTGCTAAATGCAATAAAGTCATTACCAGAGCGTGATGCAATGGTACTTTCTTTATACTATAACGATGAAATGAATTTAAAAGAAATAGGACATATACTCGATGTAAGCGAATCGCGTGTAAGTCAGATACATGGTCAGGCGATGATTAAGCTTAAAGCTAAAATCAATGACTGGATAAACTAGTAGTAAGTAAACTAAGGTTAATACCTCACTGGGGGATGTTTTGGATAAAAACATGAAAATTCTTGTAGTTGATGATTTTTCAACGATGAGACGAATTATAAAAAACCTATTACGTGACTTAGGTTTCACTAATGTTCAAGAAGCTGATGACGGGTCTACAGCTTTGCCTATGTTACAAAATCAAGTATTTGATTTTGTGGTTACAGATTGGAATATGCCGGGAATGCAAGGTATTGACCTTTTAAGAGCAATTCGTGCAGATGATAAGTTAAAACATATCCCTGTATTGATGGTAACGGCAGAAGCTAAAAAAGAACAAATAATAGCTGCAGCGCAAGCTGGCGTTAATGGTTATATTGTTAAGCCATTTACGGCTGGAACATTAAAAACTAAATTAGAAAAAGTATTTGAACGCTTAGGCTAATGATGGGGGAGAGGCTTATGTCAGCACCAGCTGCGCCTCAAATAACGTTAGAACAAGCTCGTCAACTCGTCATTTATTTAGAAAACGATGAGCAAGATAAAGCTAATCAGTTGATTTTAGAGACAGCTTCGCAAGAGCAGTCTAAATTATTTGCTGAAGTTGGGAAGTTGACTCGTCAACTGCACGAAGCACTTAAAAGCTTTGAGCTTGATACTCGCTTAACTAACATAACGACAGATGCGATTCCAGATGCTAAAAAGCGGCTTAATTATGTTATAGAAATGACAGAAAATGCGGCTAATAAAACAATGGATGCTGTTGAGGCTAGTTTACCTATAGCTCAGCAACTTGCAGATGAAATATCTCATATCAAACCGACATGGGATCGTTTAATGAGCCGGGAGATTGAGCTTGGTGAGTTTAAACAACTTTGCCATAGTATCGATAAGTTTATGAATAACTCTCATCATAAAACGGATGAGCTTCAAAGCTTAATGACAAATGTACTAATGGCTCAAGACTATCAAGACTTAACAGGTCAAGTTATTCGCCGTGTTATAGAACTTGTTAGAGAAGTAGAAGAAAGCTTACTTCATCTTTTAACAGCGTTTGCTGAACAAGATGACAGTGACAACACAGCGAATAAAGTAGAACAACAAAAAATAAAAGAACCAGTTGCCACACAAACTTTAGCAGGTCCTGAAGGCCCTATTATTGATAAAGAATCGCGTAATGATGTTGTATCTGATCAAGATGAAGTCGATGATCTTTTATCAAGTTTGGGCTTCTAAGAGGAGAGTAACTGCATGTTTGAAGTCGATGAAGATATTTTACAAGACTTTCTTGTAGAGGCAGGAGAAATCCTAGAGCTTTTATCTGAACAGTTAGTTGAACTGGAAAATAATCCAGAAGATACCGAGTTACTAAATGCCATATTTAGAGGCTTTCACACTGTAAAAGGTGGTGCAGGTTTTTTAGCTATGACAGAACTTGTTGATGCTTGCCACGGCGCTGAAAACGTATTTGATTTACTACGTCAAGGCGTGCGAACGGTCAATTCAGAGTTAATGGATGTTATTTTACAAGCGCTCGACACCATTAATGAAATGTTCGCGACTATCCAAAATAGGGATAAGCCAGAACCAGCAGATCCTGAGTTACTTCAAACCCTCCATATTTTGGGCCTACCTCCAACAGAAGCCGAGCTTAACGGAGTCGCTTCAGAAACTGACGTTGAACAACCTCTTGATGAAGTAGTTGATACGCCAATAGCTGATGAGGAAGATCCATTTGCATTTGATGAAATGTTTAGCGGAACTCCTTCGGTTAGTGATGCTGAAATAAACGAAATCACTGAAGATGAATTTGAAAACTTACTTGATGAACTACACGGTAAAGGACAAGGTCCTGCAGTTGAAAAGCCAGTAGCAAGTAGCAGTGATTTTAATGGTGATATTACTGATGATGAATTTGACAGCTTATTAGACGAGTTACATGGAGTTGGCAGTTTTGGTGAGGTTGAGAGTAAAGCACCTGACCAAAGTAGTGTAGTTAAAGCACCTGTAGAACCAGCTAAACCAGCGTCAAATACTGCTAATTCATCAGATGATGAAATTAGTGATGATGAATTTGAAGCGCTTCTTGATGAACTTCATGGTAAAGGCACTGCACCTAAATCAATAGAAAGCACTCCAGCTGTGAAACAGCCCAATATCCCAGCTAAACCAGCTGCAAAAGCGAGTGTGCCTGTAAAAAAACCAGAACCTGTAAAAGCACCCGCTTCTAAACCGGTAGAAAAACCGGTTGCTAAAGCAGCGCCAGCAACGCCTAAAAAATCAGCGCCACCAGCAGCAGAGACGACAGTTCGCGTAGATACAAAACGACTTGACCAAATTATGAATATGGTTGGTGAGTTAGTACTTGTGCGAAATCGTTTGGTTAGTTTAGCGACCAATTCAGACAGTGAAGCAATGGGTAAAGCAATCTCTAACTTAGATGTAGTGACTGCTGATATTCAAGGCGCGGTTATGCAAACGCGAATGCAACCAATTAAAAAGGTATTTGGTCGTTTCCCTCGCGTAGTACGCGATTTAGCACGCAGCTTAAACAAAGACATTGACTTACAACTTGTAGGTGAAGAAACCGATTTAGATAAAAACTTAGTGGAAGCACTAGCCGATCCGCTTGTGCATTTAGTTCGAAACTCAGTTGACCACGGTATTGAAATGCCAGCTGTTCGTGAGGCTGCCGGTAAGCCTAGAACAGGTAATGTTACTTTATCAGCGTCTCAGGAAGGCGACCATATTTTGTTGACCATTAAAGATGATGGCGCTGGTATGGATGCTGAGAAACTGAAAAAAATAGCAATTAGTAAAGGCGTGCTCGATCACGATCAAGCGAGTCGACTTTCTGACACTGAAGCATACAACCTAATTTTTGCACCTGGCTTTTCTACAAAAGAAGAGATATCTGACATTTCAGGTCGTGGTGTTGGAATGGATGTGGTGAAAACTAAAATCACCCAATTAAACGGCTCTGTAAGTATTCAATCTGAGTTAGGTGTAGGTACTATTTTAGAGATAAAAGTACCACTTACCTTAGCCATATTACCGACCTTAATGGTAATTGTTGGCGCACAAACATTTGCGTTACCACTTGCAGGTGTTAGTGAAATATTCAACTTAGATTTAACGAAAACAAATGTGGTTGATGGGCAATTAACAATTATTGTGCGTAAAAAGGCAATACCGTTATTCTACCTCGAGCACTGGTTAGTTAAAGGCTCAGATCGTTCACAGCGAAAAGCAAAAGGCCATGTAGTTATTGTGCAAATTGGTACGCAGCAAATTGGTTTTGTTGTTGACTCATTAATTGGCCAAGAAGAAGTAGTGATTAAGCCGCTTGATGCGTTACTTCAAGGAACACCAGGTATGGCAGGTGCTACAATAACTTCGGATGGTGGCATTGCACTGATTTTAGACGTTCCAAACATGTTAAAACATTACGCAGGCTAATAATAAAGTAGGTATATATTTAATATATACCTACGCATAAATTTAATAAGAGAGCTAAATGGCCGTTAAAGTTTTAGTTGTTGATGATTCAAGCTTTTTTCGCCGCAGGGTAAGCGAAATTCTTGAGCAAGATAGCGACATACAAGTTATAGGCTTTGCTGTGAATGGCAGAGAAGCTGTTGAAAAAGCAGCTCAGCTACGTCCAGATATGATCACTATGGATGTCGAAATGCCTGTGCTTGATGGTATTAGTGCAGTTAAAGAGATAATGGCGAGTAATCCAACCCCGATCTTAATGTTTTCATCACTAACACGTGATGGCGCAACAGCAACGTTTGATGCGCTAGATGCTGGAGCAATGGATTTTTTACCGAAAAAATTTGAAGACATCGCTCGCAATAATGAAGACGCTATAAAGCTTTTACAAAATAAAGTGAAAGATATAGGGCGAAGACGTTTACCGCGAACGTTTAAAGCTGCAACACCACCTAAGCCAGTAATATCAACTAAACCGATAACAAGCTCACTTTCGCAAAGAACAAACACACTAACACCTTCGATAAAACAACCCGATAGAAGCTTTCAAAGAGCAGCCCCTACAACATCGTCAGGTTCAAATATTGCCTCAATGCGAGCAAGTGGAAAGCAATACCAGCTTGTGGCTATTGGCACTTCTACAGGTGGCCCTGTTGCACTACAAACTATACTGACTCAATTGCCAGCTAATTTCCCTCACCCTATTTTACTTATTCAGCATATGCCTGCGGCTTTTACACCTGCTTTCGCAGCACGCTTAAATGGTCTGTGCCAAATAAAAGTGAAAGAAGCGCAACAAGGTGACCGCTTACAACCAGGAACGGCTTATCTAGCGCCTGGCGGACAGCAGATGATGGTAGAAGGGCGTGGTGCAAATAGAACACTGCGCGTATTTGAAGATCATAGCGAGAGAATAAGTTATAAACCGAGTGTAGATGTAACGTTTGCCAGTGCAGCAAAAACGTATCAAGGCGATGTGCTTGCTATTGTTTTAACAGGCATGGGCGCTGATGGACGTGACGGTGCAAGAATGTTAAAGCAAACGGGTGCAACTATTTGGGCACAGGATGAGAAAAGCTGTGTTGTTTATGGAATGCCTCAAGCCATTGCTAATGCGGGGCTTTCGAGTGAAAGCTTAGCATTAAGCGATGTTGCAGCACGTATCAAGAGAGAGGTAGGTTGTGGATAAACTCTCAATATTTGGACTATTTGTAGCACTGGGTGCAATAGGTCTAGGTTACTCTTTAGAAGGCGGCGTTGTTTCTGCTTTATTTAATGGTCCTGCCCTTATTATTGTATTAGGCGGCACGCTTGGCGCTGTTATGTTACAAACATCAGCAAGTACCTTTAAAAAAATGCTAAATATGAGCTCTTGGGTTTTTGTTGCGCCACAATATGATATTGAAGATGCAATAGAGCAAGTTAAGCGATGGTCTCATAAGGCACGTCAAGAAGGTTACTTAGCGCTTGAAAACGAAGCGCTAGCTCACCCAGATGCATATGCAGCAAAAGGTTTAAGCTTGCTTGTAGATGGCTGCTCAGAGCAAAAAATACGTGACACGCTTGAAATTGATTTACTGCTAGAACGCGATCGCTTGCTTGAAGCCGCACGTGTTTATGAAGCGATGGGGGGCTACAGTCCTACCATTGGTATTTTAGGTGCTGTGCTTGGTTTAATACAGGCAATGTCGTTTATTACCGATCCACAAATGCTTGGTGCAGGCGTTGCAACGGCATTTATCGCGACCATTTATGGTGTTGGTTTAGCTAATTTATTGTTTTTACCTATGGCAAATAAGTTAAAACAGCGTGTAGAGCAAAAAATGCTTTACCATGAAATGCTTGCCGAAGGTGTGATTGCGATAAGCGTTGGCGAAAGCCCAGTAAATATAGAATTAAAGCTTGAAGCCTACCGTGTAGAGCGTCCTAATTTAGTGGACGAATAACATGCTACGCCGACGACTTCGTCACTCTGCTCCTAAAAGTCAACATACAGAGCGTTGGCTTGTATCGTATGCCGATTACATGACCATTATGTTTGCTTTTTTTGTGGTGCTGTATGCGATAGCGATTAACAAAGAAGAACAATTTCAAATATTGTCAGACTCCCTTGAACACGTTTTTGATAAATCTGCCCGCCAGCACTCCCAGCAAGGTGAGGGCGTCAATGGTAATGGAATATTGACTGATAGAGTGACACCTGAACAAGAAGTTCTTTATGGTGAAAGTATTTTAAAAGAAGAACAAGGTCCAGAGTTACTCGACGGTCAAAGTGATACAAGTAACATACAACAAAAATATTTAGGAAAACCACTCGATAGCTTACTTGCTAAGCTGCAGTCAGCGCTTATTGATGAAATTCGTGATGGAGAAGCCAGTTTAGAGCTTAATCAAGATTGGCTGATTATAGAGCTAAGCTCAGGTATGTTATTTTCAAGTGGTAGCTCAGTTGCACACTCTAGGGCAAAGCAAGTCGTCAAAATTGTTAAAGATATTATTGCTCCAGTAGATAACTATATTAGGGTGCGTGGCTATACTGATGATGAAAGTATTCGCAATGAAATATTTCGCTCAAATTGGGAACTCTCGGTTGCTAGAGCAACATCTATTTTAGTAGAGCTGGAAGCATTAGGTATTAATTCTGCCAGAATGGCGATAGAAGGTTATGGTCAATATTCACCTTTTGTAAGTAACGATACAGAACAAGGGCGAGCAGAAAATCGTAAAGTTGTTATTGCACTTTCTAAGTATGGTTTACCACCGATACAAGACATTAAAGGTGATGAACAAGCCGTTAAGCCAGTAGCGGAAGAGCCTGAAATTGAGCTCCCTTCAGATGACGATACAATAAAAATAATTCGTTTGCCTCATGGTGGTATTCGCATAACAACGCGCAATGAACAGTAATTAGGATGTAATGTGAAGATTTGGACTGTCGCAAATCAAAAAGGTGGTGTTGGTAAAACAACAACAGCAGTGAGCCTTGCTGGTATTTTAGCTTTGCAGGGTAAGCGTGTGTTGCTTATTGATACAGACCCTCATGCATCACTCACTTATTACTTTGGCATTGACTCAGAAGATTTGGAAGTCAGCGTATATGATATTTTTGCGCGTGGCACGAGCATGCAAAGTGAAGAGATACTTCAAGCTTTATGCCCATCAACGCTTGAAAACCTAGATATTTTACCCGCAACAATGGCGATAGCCACGCTTGATAGAAGCATGGGTAATAAAACAGGTATGGGATTAATACTAAAAAAAGCGCTTGCAAAAATCAGTGAACATTACGATTATGCCATTTTAGATTGCCCCCCAGTTTTAGGAGTGTTAATGGTTAATGCGCTTGCAGCAAGTGAGCGAATTTTAGTGCCAGTGCAAACGGAATTTTTAGCACTGAAAGGGCTTGATAGAATGATGCGCACTATGGAATTAATGCAAACCTCTCAAGCGAAAGATTATCAATATACTATAATCCCTACTATGTATGATAAACGTACTAAAGCATCGTTAGAAGCATATAAAACACTGCAAAGTACGTATGGTGATAAAGTCTGGCCAGGTGTGATACCGGTAGATACTAAATTTAGAGATGCAAGCTTTGCGCAAAAAGTGCCTGTAGAGTATTGTCCTCGTTCGCGTGGTGTATACGCATATAAAGCACTGCTAGAATATTTAATTGAACAAGGTTAATGAATGAGTAAGCAATTATTTGCTAATGAAAAAGTAATGAAACAATACCTAGGGGCTTTGTTATGTGAAGACGAGCCTGTAGATAACCTTGAGCCAGTCGCAAAATTACTTGAGCAAATGCCACACGACTCGCAGCAAGAACATATTCATTTAAAACCAAAAGAACAGATAAAAGCGGCAGAAAAAATATTTGATCAAGACTTACTTAATTCTGAAATTAAGCCAATAGTTGAACCTATTTTTGAAGCCGAAAAAGTTAATAAAGCCATTGACGATGAAGTAATAGAGCCGATAAGTACGATTACAGAAGAACCAGAACCACAGATTATAACCACTAGCCAATCTGACTATTTTGATGGTGAATTTCAGGCATTATTTTTTGAAGTTGCTGGTTTAACATTGGCTGTGCCATTAAAAGCATTAGGCGGTATACATCAACTAGGTGAAGTAAATCATTTATTTGGTAAGCCAAAGTGGTTTAAAGGCGTTATGCTCAACAGAGAAGAAAAGCTTAATGTTGTTGATACTGCTCGTTGGGTAATGCCAGAAAAGTATGATGATAAATTAGAGGCGTCTTTAGATTATCAGTATTTAATTACCTTAGGTGATAGCCAGTGGGGCTTATTAGCTGAAAAGTTGATAAATAACATTACATTGAGTAAAGAAGATGTAAAATGGCGTACAAATAAAAGTAAGCGCCCATGGCTTGCTGGTGTTATAAAAGAAAAAATGTGTGCTTTAATAGATGTAGATAATTTAAATATATTATTAGAGAAAGGCTTAGATAGCCGTCAGTAGTAATGACCATTACGGGGTAATAGCATGAATCAAGATAAATTACTGTCAGCAAATAAAAACGCAGATAATAATGATGAAATTTTACAGTGGGTTACGTTTAAGCTAGAGGAAGAAACCTACGGCGTAAATGTAATGCAAGTACAAGAAATACTTCGTTATACAGAGATAGCCCCTGTACCAGGTGCACCTTCTTACGTTATTGGTATTATTAACTTACGCGGTAACGTTGTAACTGTTATTGATACTCGTGCACGTTTTGGTTTGTTAGCTGCTGATGCAACCGATAATTCTCGTATATTAATTATTGAAGCTGAAGAGCAAGTTATCGGCATTTTAGCCGACAGCGTATCTGAAGTCGTTTATTTACGCAGCTCTGAGATCGATAGTGCACCAAATGTTGGTACTGAAGAAAGTGCTAAGTTTATTCAAGGCGTTTGTAATCGTGATAATGAGCTACTGATTTTAGTCGATTTAAACAAGTTACTCAGCGATGATGAATGGGATGAGTTAAGCGATATATAAGCTTTACCAAATAAATTATGCTGTTACTTAGTATAGCTATATCAGCGTTAGCGGTAGGACTTATATCGCTTGCGCTAATAATTGCATTAAAAAACAAACAAGTGAATGAAGTTAATGCTGTATTACAGCAGCTTAAAGATAGCTCAGAGCAAACTCATATTTTGCGAAGTGAAATTTCAGAGCTTAGAACAGGGCTTTTAAGTATTGGTAAGCGAGTGCTTGAGGTTGAGCAACAAAATCAAGATTTAATACAACAACAAGCTGCGCAAAAATACGATGACCCTGATGCTAAAATTTACTCTCGTGCAGTAAAAATGGTTGAGTTAGGTGCGGACCTCGATGAGGTGATACGCGAATGCGAATTACCGCGAGCAGAAGCCGAATTACTATTTTCACTACATAAACAAAAAGGCGCTTAGCGCCTTTTTAGTTATAAGCGTGTAAATAATCTCACGCTTTAATATTTAACTTACCTTGAAAGTCTTGCCAGCCTGGCGGAAATTGACCTCTTAATACATACGAAAACGCAATAAGCTCTGCAATTACATAATAAAGCTCTTTAGGGATTTCTTCCCCTAAGCTTAAATGCGACAACGTTTTAGCAAGCGCTGCATCTTCGTGGATCATAATTCCTTTTAATTTTGCCGCTGCAATTATTTCGTCAGCTAACTCACCAAACCCTTTTACGCTTACAGTGGGGGTGTTGCCAGCTTCGTATAAAAGCCCAATGGCTGACTTATTAATAGGTGTATCACTCATTACTAAACCTTAATATTAATAATTGCATGAGATTTATAAAATGCCTGATTATTTGCATCGCCTCGCTTTAAGTTGAGCTCTCCAACCTGTAAACCATGCTTAGCTAGTTTGGATCTTAAATTATCTAAGTGAGGGTGAGCAATTGCGCTTACTTCTTGGCTTGAGGCTAATAGCTGGCAATCGAGTGCTTTATCCATTAACTCAGCGGTAATCTGTAATTGCCCAATCTGTGCATAATCAAAGTTTAGCCTGACAAACCATACATTTTTATCTTCTAATTTATCTGCGCTTGGCTTTTTATATTGCCCCAATGTTATTTCTGTTTGGGCGGCCTCAGGCGGCAATTTCATTGGTAATAAAAATTGTGCAAGCGGGTTTGTGTCTGGTTGTTGACTTGGTGTTGAAACACTTACTTGGGTAAGTGTGTTTTTAACTTGTACGATTTCGCTAGCCAATGCTTGAACTTGAGCTTGCTGCAGTTGCTCAAGTATTTTTGCTCCCGCGTTTCCTGTTTTAAAAGTAGGTATGAGTACTTGTAAAAGTGCATCTAAGCCAGTTTGGTTATTAAAGCTTATCGGTGTTACTGATTGGCTAATTATAGGGGCTGCTAAAATACTCACTGCAACGTGTTCAAGTCCTTTAGTGAAGCTACTTTGTAGTGTATCACCCGTTAATTGAGATGGTTGTAAGGTGGCTAATACTTCACGCTGTATGGTCGCAGGGTTAACATTATTACTTGAGACCATGCGATTAAATGCTTGGTTAATTAAGCGAGTTAAATCGGGCGTGTCTTTTGTTGCTCTATTTGTAATGTCAGTAATTTGACTACTTAAAAGCTGTTTGTTACCAGCTAATCTATCCGTAGGGATTGTGGTATCAGGAAGCTTTAATAATGTGCTTAATAGCTTTGCTTCTATTGGTTGTAGCATTTGACTACGAGAGGCAATATTAGATAACGGCTCTGCTAATGGGAGAATGTTTTTAATCGTGGCTGAGTTTGCACTGTTTTGATTGTTGCCGTTTATTACTGGTTGCACTGAAGAGGTTATTTGCCCTTTAGTAACAATTTCACTTGTAGGCTTAATTAACGTATCAACTTTACTGTTAGTACTAATATTCAGAGCACTCAATTGACTCGCGTTTAAATTACTTGGCTTAGCGCTCGCCACTCCATTTTGAGTAATATTATTTGGCGTTGGCGTGTTAGCTGTTGTTATATTTGTAGATGATTGCCAAACACTAACACTTCCTTTTATTTGCTGAGTTAATTGTACAAGTGGCGGAAGTCTTGAAAAGTGCTCTGGTAAAGTATTGCTCGTATTACTATTTAACGCAGTACTTACATTTTGGGTAATATTCACTCTATTCAACGGTGATACTGTTAATTGCATAACTAAGCTCGGCCTTTGTATCGCAGATGATGCAGACGGCGGCATTAACTCAGATTTATTTGCTGCTGCAAAGGGCTTACTTTCAAAATATTTAACTGCATCATTAATTCGCGTTTTTAAATCACTAAAGCTATTTTGTAGCCACGATTTTATTGGGCTATTAGGTGTAAGCAGTGGGCTTGCTTTAATAGTGGACGCAGAAAAAGGTATTTCAGGGACACTGCTTTTTTGAGCTAAAAGTAACTCGTTAAACGGTTTAGAAAATGAGTTATTAAGCGTCACTTTTATATTATTAGTATCGGTTTTAATAAGTAATTTATCAGCCTGATTTATTAAATTTACCTTAATGGGGGTATTGGGTAGTTCACTAACTTGTTGATTAGTAATAGGCGTTGTAAACGAACCTGACTTTTGAGGATGGGTCAAAATAGCTAGTTTAGGTGTTGCTTGAAGTTGCGCACTAGGTAATAAGGCCACGAGTAATTTAGTAAGTTTAGTTTGGCTAAGTGGTTGCGTATGAATTGTATCTGCAAAGCGATTAATAACATTAAGCTGTGCGCCTTTGTTAGTAGTACTAACAACTACTTTTAAAGGCTGCTCGGTTAAAAGTAACTGCGCTACGTCTTTATTTATGGCAATACTGGCGTTAAGTTTATCAATTACTAATTTTGGGGTAGGGGACATAACCACTTGTAAATCCATTGGTTGGCTTTGTACCTCAGTGCCCGTGCTTACATAATTTAATAAACGCTGTAATTGTACTGGTTGATTTAAAGTAAGGGTTGTAGTGTTTGGCGTGATGTTGAGCTGTTTGCCATCGGGATTAAGTTGTATGTTAGCACTGGCTATTTTTTGTAAATTTTGAGGTGCGCTTGTAGTGCCAAGTCTTAATGTCTGCCAATGTTTATCAATAAATACATCAAGCGTAATCGAGTCTTTCGAAAATTGAATGTTTTTAGCCGCAAGTACCTCATTAGGTAATTGCGATAACTCATTGGTTTGAGGGTTCGTCGATTGATTGATAACCAATGAATTAGATAATGTTATTTGCGTTGGCGTATTCATTATTTTAAATCAAGTTTTCTCTATTTTAAGTGAATCGATTTTAAAGCAATATTCGTATTACCCTATCATTATGGTAGACTAACGCCTAATTTTTGGCAGAGAGAATCGTCATCTTGTTACACATTAAGTCCGTCACCTGCATCAAGCAAGATCGTTGTTTGTTTGCGGATCTTAATTTTAGCCTTAATAGCGGTCAAATCATGCAATTAGCGGGCCCTAATGGGGCTGGTAAAACATCGCTATTGCGTATTATCGCAGGCTTTTCTGTGCCTGATGAAGGAGCTGTTTTATTTCAAGAACAGCCTATATCTAAGTATTACGAAGAGTATGCCAGAGAACTACTCTTTATAGGCCACAAAACAGGTGTAAATACTCAGCTTAGTGCCGTTGAAAATGTTCGTCATTGGTTACAAATTAATGGCTACATAAACCAGCCTGACTTGTATCCCATTTTAGCGCAACTTGGCCTTGTTGGACTTGAAGATGTACCGGTTAGAATGTTATCTGCTGGACAACAAAGACGTGTAGCTTTGGTTAGGCTTTGGTTAAGTGATTCTAAATTATGGGTACTTGATGAGCCATTTACCGCGCTTGATAAAAGCGGTGTTGCTTTTTTGCAGCACCGATTTACTGAACACTTACAAAGCGGTGGTGCTATTTTATTAACGACTCACCAAGACTTAACGACCCATTTTAGTAACTTGCAAACGGTTACACTGGAGTATCGTCACTAATGACTCGTCAACATTCTTATTGGTTGCTATTTAGTGCGGTATTTACCAAAGATGTAAAACTTGCGTTTCGCCAGCGCGCTGAAATTGTAAATCCTATTTTGTTCTTCTTAATTGTAATTTCATTATTTCCGTTAGCAATCGGGCCTGAGCCTGGTTTACTAGCGAGAATGGCACCGGGAATTATTTGGGTTGCCGCATTACTTTCTACCATGCTGGGCTTGGATAAACTGTTTAGAGATGATTTTAATGATGGCTCATTGGAGCAGTTAATTGCATCGTCTTACCCGTTATCGTTAACCGTACTTGCTAAAGTGGCTGCTCACTGGGTGGTAACAGGTTTACCGCTTGTATTAATGACGCCGCTATTTGCATTGTTGTTAAACCTAGAAAGTACGGCGTTAACAGCGACTGTTTTAACATTATTATTAGGCACTCCACTATTGAGCTTTATTGGCGCAATAGGCGCAGGGCTTACTGTAGGATTACAAAAAGGGGGTATTTTGATGAGTTTACTCGTACTGCCTTTGTATATTCCTGTTTTGATTTTTGCAACGTCGGCTATCGATACCAGCTCTATGTCGCTGGATTATAGTGGGCAGCTTGCCATCCTTGGTGCAATGTTACTTATTGCTATTATTAGCGCACCAATTGCCATATCGTCAGCTTTAAAAGTGAGTGTAAGTTAATGTGGAAGTGGTTACATCCCTATGCTAAAGCAGAGCGTGCATACCAGTTATGCAATACGTTACTGCCTTATTTTGCCGTAGTTACTGTAGTTAGTATGATTGTTGGATGGGTATGGGGGCTTGGTTTTGCACCTGCCGATTACCAACAAAAAGACAGCTACCGTATCATTTTTATTCATGTTCCTTCCGCCATTTTATCTATGGGCGCTTACTCATCAATGGCTATTGCAGCTGTTGTTGCACTTGTATGGCAACTACGAAATGCCGAACTTGCCGTTATTGCTATAGCGCCTGTTGGTGCTTGTATTACAGCTATAGCGCTTATTACTGGCGCTGCATGGGGTAAACCTATGTGGGGTGCTTGGTGGGTATGGGATGCGCGTTTAACGTCGGAACTTATTTTATTATTTTTATATCTTGGCGTGCTTTCGCTTTATCATGCATTTGAAGATAAGAAGTCAGCAGGGCGTGCGGCTTCTATTTTAGCTATTGTGGGCGTAATCAACTTACCTATTATTCATTACTCAGTTGAGTGGTGGAATACGCTACACCAAGGCGCAAGCATTACAAAACTAGACACCAAAGCAATAGACCCAAGTATGTTTTGGCCACTTATGGTTAATATTTTAGCCTTTGCTGCTTTTGTAGGAACAGTAACTTTAATTCGTCTTAAAAATGAAATTTTGCAACGCGAAAAGCACCGACCGTGGGTGCGTTTGTTGTTAAATAAGGGGTAATTATGCAGTTTGACTCTTTTTCTGATTTTATTGCAATGGGAGGCTATGGGTTCTATATCTGGCTTTCTTTTGGTACATGCGCTCTTATTTTACTTGGTATTTTAGTGAACTCTTTAAGAGATACTAAACGTATTATGGCTTCAGTTGAGCAACAAATAATACGTGAAGCGCGAATTAAAAAAGCTAAACAGGAACAAGCCTCATGAATCCAAGACGTAAAAAGCGCCTATTGGTAATTATTGCCGTACTGTTTGGTATTGGTGGATCAATTGGTTTAGTGCTTTATGCACTTCAAGAAAATATTAATCTTTTTTATACGCCAAGCGAACTTATTGATGGCAAAGGGCCTAATAAAGAAAAACCATTCATTGGCCAAAAGCTACGTATTGGTGGCATGGTTGTACCAGGCACGGTTGAGCGTAATGAACAGAGCTTACAAGTAAGCTTTAAGCTAATTGATACAGGTCCATTAGTGACCGTGCGTTATCAAGGCATATTGCCAGACTTGTTTCGTGAGGGGCAAGGCATTGTAGCGCAGGGCGTATTAATCGAACCTAATGTTATTGAAGCATTTGAAGTACTTGCAAAGCATGACGAAGAATATATGCCAGCAGAAGTTGCAGAGGCAGTTAAAGGTATTAAGCACGAAAAACCAAAATACAACTTAGATAGTGGTAATTAGCTATGATCCCAGAAATTGGTTATTTTTCTTTAACGCTTGCCATGGTGCTAAGCGTTTTACTGTGTATTTTTCCTCTTTGGGGCGCGCATACCGGTAATCTTCGATTAATGCGTGCAGCTCCCTCTTTAGCAATTGGGCAATTCGCTTTTGTTTTAATCTCTTTTGCAGCACTTATTTACGCCAGTGTAACGGATGATTTTACCGTATCATATGTGGCATATCATTCAAGTAGTACACTGCCTTGGTATTACAAAATCACCTCTACATGGGGCGGCCATGAAGGCGCTATTTTACTGTGGTTAGTAATGCAAGCTGGTTGGACTGCCGTTGTCGCTGCGCGTTCTAAATCATTACCTTGGGTGCTACGTGCTCGCGTATTGGGCGTACTTGGTTTTTTAGGTGTAGGTTTTATGATGTACACCTTACTACTTTCAAGCCCGTTTGAGCGCCTACTCCCTTATTTCCCTGTTGAAGGGCGTGATTTAAATCCGTTACTTCAAGATCCGGGCATGATTATTCACCCGCCATTACTGTACATGGGTTATGTAGGGCTATCAGTTGCTTTCTCTTTTGCTATTGCTGCGTTGTTAACCGGTAAGCTTGATAACACATGGGCTAAGTGGTCACGTCCGTGGACAATGACTGCATGGGGCTTTTTAACTCTAGGAATCACAATTGGTAGCTGGTGGGCATATTCAGAGCTTGGCTGGGGCGGCTGGTGGTTTTGGGATCCAGTCGAAAACGCATCATTAATGCCATGGCTTGTAGCTACAGCATTACTACACTCATTAAGCGTAACCGAAAAACGTGGTGTATTTAAATCGTGGACCGTACTACTTGCTATCGCAGCATTTTCATTAAGCTTGTTAGGCACCTTTATTGTGCGCTCGGGTATTATTGTATCGGTGCATGCTTTTGCAACAGACCCTGATAGAGGCTTATTTATACTCGCCTTTTTAGGCATCGTTGTAGGTGGTGGCTTAGCGTTATATGCACTGCGTGTATCGCAAGTACATAGTGAAGGCCGATACAAGTTTGTATCACGCGAAGTGGCGTTATGGCTCAATAATATATTTTTAGTAGTTGCTACATTAATCGTATTGCTGGGTACGTTATTACCTATGGTTCATAAAGAAATGGGCTTGGGCAGTATTTCTATTGGCGAACCATTTTTTAATAAGATGTTTGCAATAATTTTAGTACCATTTGCTATTTTGATGGGTATAGGACCATTTTTACGCTGGAAGCAAAATAAATGGGCTTTCTTACAAAACAAAATATTAATGGGCGTATTAGCCAGTGTAGTGATTACCTGTGCTTGGTTGTTTTCAAGTTACGATTTAGTAAAACCACTTACGCTACTGGCCACTACGCTTGCGGTTTGGATTGCAATATCAACTGGGATCGACATTTACACTAAAGCCGCAGTGCATGGCACCTTAAAAGAAGGTTTAAAACGCTTAGGTGTAAGTTACTGGGCTATGGTGCTTGGGCATATTGGTATTTCGTTTGTTATTGCAGGTGTAACGCTTACATCGGCGTATTCAGTTGAGCGTGACGTATCGATGAAGCAAGGCGATACAGTTCAGCTTAACGAGTATGAATACCGTTTTGATGGTGTTAAAACTATTCGCGGGCCGAACTACAGTGGTCATGCGGGTGTTGTATCGGTGCTTAAAAACAATGAGCTAGTAACACGCTTACATGCCGAAAAACGTAAGTATGATATTGGTATGCAGTTTATGACCGAGGCGGCCATAGATGCAGGCTTTACACGTGATTTATACTTAGCGTTAGGTGAGCAGTTGAGCCAAGGTGCATGGTCACTTCGCATTTATCATAAACCGTTTGTTCGTTGGATGTGGATTGGTGGTGTGCTTATTTCCCTAGCTGGATTTATGATTTTATTTGATAAACGCTACCGCACATCAGCTAAAACAGCGCGTAGAGCTGCATCGGAGAATGTTTTATGAACCGTAAAATTTTAGCTATTGCGCCGCTTTTAGTATTTGCTTTTGTATGTGTATTTTTATACCAAGGCCTTTTTGCTAATCCTCGTGAAATTCAAACGGGTCGGTTAGGTCAAGAAATGCCAGCATTTAATCTACCTGATTTAATGCAAGATATTAAGCCGTGGACCAACGAGTCTTTAAAAGGCGAAGTTTACTTACTAAATGTATGGGGTACTTGGTGCCCAACATGTTTAGTTGAACTTGGTTATTTAACTAAGTTACGTGAGCAAGGCGTTAAAATTATTGGGCTTTATTACGTACAAGGTTACGATGCTGACTTTGATGGCCCTTTTGATATGCAATCACTTCGCAGTGAAGTGAGCGATATGCTGCAACGTGCGGGTGACCCATATCAATTTAATATCTTAGATTTACATCGTACTTTGTCGTTGGATTTAGGTGTTTCAGGTGCGCCTGAAACATTTTTAGTCGATAAAAACGGCACTATTTTATTGCATCACACGGGCGATATAAACCCGCGAGTATGGCGTGCTAAATTTGCGCCAATTATGCAGGAGCTTAAATAATGAAATGGTTACTACTTACGCTTAGCCTTTTTGTAAGCATCTGTGCGTTTGCAGAGCAAGATCGCTATCAATTTGATAACAACAAACAAGCAATATTGTTTGAAGAGCTAACTAAAGAGCTGCGCTGTCCTAAGTGTCAAAATCAAAACATTGCGGACTCTGACGCTGTGGTTGCTAAAGACTTGCGCGATAAAGTACTCGTATTGGTTAAAGAAGGTAAGAGCAAAGACGAAGTGATTGATTACATGATTGACCGCTTTGGCTATTTTGTTCATTACGACCCACCAGTTACACCAGCGACTTTAGTACTTTGGGTATTACCTGTATTAATTGTCATAGTCGGCTTTGGTTTTATTGTTATTCGCCAGCGAAAAGCATCAGTAAAACAAACGTGGAGCAGTGACGACGAAATGTTGTTAGCTAAGCTAATTGAACAAAATAAACGTCAGGAGCAAAGTTAAATGATTTTAATGTGGGCGTGTTTTGCTTTACTCACACTGGTTGCTCTTGGGTTTGTGATGTTGCCTTTTTTAAAAAAAGAGCGCGTTCAAACAATTACTCATAACGCCAATGCTGAGTTAATTAACATTTATGAGCAGCGTTTAGTTGATTTACAAACCGATTTAGACAATCAGCGTATTGATACCGTAAATCATGCAGAATCAATTATTGAATTAAAACGCCGTTTATTGAATGAGTTATCACCAGAAAAATCACTAAACAGCAAAGGTAATAATCGTATTTTTGCTTTAACTGGTGGCGCATTTGTTCTTGCTCTAACAGGTGTTTTTTATGGTTTAACGGGTAGTCAGCAGCAAATTTCGGCTTGGCATGATGCAATGGATAATTTAGCTGATTACGGCGAGCGTGCTGTAATGCAAAAAGGTGAGCCGCTTAGCCAAAATGAGCTGCAGGCTTTTGCATTGGCACTTCGTACAAAGCTTAGCCGCTCAGGTGATGATGAAGTTGCTTGGATGCTACTTGGACGAGTTGCTATGTCGCTTAATGAATTTGACATGGCGCAGCAGTCATTTGATAAAGCACTTCGTATGAATCCTGATAATATGCAGGTACTTATTAGTTATAGCCAAGTTTTATTACTAGAAGGTAGCGAAGCTAATATGACTCGTGCGGCAGGTATGCTCTCAAAAGTACTAAAAGTTGAGCCTACCAATTTAGATGCAATTTCGTTATTAGCACTCATTGCTTATGAACGTAAAGATTGGCCTCAAGCCAAAGCTGCATTTGAAGTTTTACTTGCGAGTATGGAAAAAAATGATTCTCGTTATAGCATGATCTCTGAGCGTATCGCTGATATAGAGAAGCAAATGCAAACGGAAGGCTCTGTTATGCCAGTTACTACAACGGGTGCTATTGCAGTTACAGTCGACATTGCAAAAGAGCTTATAGATAAACAGCCAAAAGACGGTATCTTGTTTATATTTGCAAAAGCAGCAAGTGGTTCGCCAATGCCATTAGCTGCTGTTAAACTCGCTAATTATTCATTTCCAATTACAGTTGAGTTGAGTGATAGTAGTGCAATGGTTGCAGGGCTTAACTTATCTAGTGCAGAAAATATTATTATTTCGGCGCGTATTTCTATAGATGACTCGGTTATGCCAAGTTCTGGTGAGCTAGAAGGTCATTCAGAGTCGTTAAAGCGTGAAAGTGTAAGTGACTACCAACTTCAAATTGATACATTAATACCTTAAGGACGTTAGATGTTAAAACACAGTTTTACTTTTTTATGTTTATTGATACTAGCCGGGTGTGCTCAAGTACCACAAAGCAAAGTAGATGACAGAGATCCGCTGCAAAGTATTAATCGTCCGTTATACGACTTTAATATGGATGTACTGGATGCTTATTTATTGCGCCCAGTTGCTGTAGGTTATGTTGAAGTAACGCCTGTACCGGTAAGAAACGGTATTGTTAATTTTACAGGTAATATTACAGCACCTGTCGATATAATTAATGCGGGTTTGCAAGGTAAACCGGGTAATGCAAGTGTGAGCTTAGCGCGTTTTTTAGTTAACTCTACGGTTGGTATTTTTGGTATTTTTGATGTAGCCAGTTCACTTGGTCTTGAAATTGTAGATGAAGACTTTGGACAAACGTTAGGTGTATGGGGCGTGGGTGATGGTGCTTATTTAATGCTACCTGGCATGGGTCCTACAACAGCACGTAACCTGACCGGTGATGTAGTCGACAACTTTGTATTACCTGAAGTTGCGCTAACGACTCCACAAACTATTCTAGTGTTTGTTTTAAAAGCAGTTGAGGCGCGTGCATCATTAATCCCACAAGAAGGGTTATTAAATGATTCACTTGATCCGTACTTATTTGTAAAAGATATTTACTTCCAGCGTCAGATTTATGAGCTGTACGATGGCAACCCACCAATAAAAGAAGAGCCAGCTGATTTTGATGAAGACTTTTTAGAAAGTTTATAATTGAAAAGCCACTCATAAAAACGCCAGCTAAATGCTGGCGTTTTTATTTGCTGTTTATATATTTAACCTGAACTCTGGATAATAAATCTATCTCGAGCAGTTATTTTCAGCGCTAACTACGTTGAATTTACTTGCAATAGGCTAACTATTGACGCGTAAGTTCGCCTTGTTTTCACTGAAAATCTCTGGCTAGAGAAAAATAAATTTAAATATCATTATGATTTAATATATTAGTAAATATCTTAACCAGAGTTCAGGTAGTTTATTTTTCGTTCACTACTAACTGCATTTGTTCATTAACCCAAGCTAGCGCTTCATGATAAGCATCGGGAACTTTTTCACCTAGATTTAGCTCTTTCGTTAGCTCGTTTGCAGCTGACCAGTTTGCTTGTTCGTAGTATTTAACTAAGTTTAAATATTTTGCTAGCAAGCCTTCATCGTTTAATAGCGCTGCTTTTATATCATTAGAAAGTGGAAGCTTTTTCATTACGCTTTCCATACTCTCATCTAAAATAGCATCCATTAGCGACATCATACCGGTTAAAAATGCCATGCCGGTATCTTTAAACTGCCCATGGGATATAGCGAGCAATTCAGCAAATCGAGCGCGCGTAAGCGATAGCCTAATTAGCTCTACAGGTTTGTCTGCTGATACTTGTGCTGCAAACAGTAGTGACAATAGCTTTTTAATTTCATTGGCGCCAAGCACTATAAGAGCTTGCTTAATGGTACTTATTTCTGCGCGTCTTGCAAATGCGGCAGAATTTGAATACCTAAGTAATTTATAAGATAGGTTTACATCACGTTCAAACACATCAGTGATTTTCTTAAGATCCATATCAACACTTGATGTTTCGTAAAGTAATTCAGCTAATGCCATTTCTGAAGGTGGTAGAGCCTTACTTTGTACCATTTCAGGTTTTGAGAAGAAAAATCCTTGGAAATAATCAAACCCAAGCTCTAAAGCTTGTTGGTAAATTTCATAGGTTTCTACTTTTTCGGCAAGTAACTTAATATGTGAGTGCGGTTTTAAATCGTTTAGAACCGTTTTTATTGTATCTATATCGGATGCTAAAAAGTCTATTTTAATAATATCAATAAATGGGTAAAAATGACGCCATACAGGTTGATGAATATAGTCATCAAGAGCAATAGTGTAACCTTTATCTTTTAAATCTTTAACGATAGCTAATAAACGCTTACCAGGCTGGATAGTTTCAAGTATTTCTACAACTATAGTGTCTTTACCTAGTAGTGTAGGGTAACCCTTTGATAGTGTTTCTAGGGTGAAGTTTATATAGGCAGGTTTATTGTCAGTTAAATCTTCTAAACCAAAATTAAACTGACTACCCTCTATAAGTCGTGTTGTTGCTTCGTCACCATCTATATCGGGAAATACGTTATCAACGCCATCACGAAATAAAAGCTCATAACCGATAAGTTTTTTATCTCTATCTAAAATCGGTTGACGTGCAGCGTAAAAATACATAAACAGTTCCGTAAGAGTGATGTAATTGGGTATTGTAATAATATATGGCAAAAGATTCAAAATAGCATTACGTATATTTGCATGATTAATAAATTATCATTATAAATTAAGGTGTTTCTTCTATTTAATTCATTATATTTTACCAATTCGCTTTAAAATTATTCAACATGAGTATTTTTGTATCAGCTGGAAGCAACAAGTTGGAGATTTTATTGTTAGGCATGATATAGTCAGCGAGAATGGTTTTTATCCTAATAGTGTCTTTATTATAATATTTTAAGAGTCAATATTCGGATCAAGAGCCTGTTATTAATAATTATGCGGAGGCTAATTTGGAAACAGGAATGATTATTTCACTAGCATTATATTTTGTTGTAATGTTAGGTATCGGACTATATGCATATAAGCAATCTACTGGCGATGTATCAGGTTACATGTTAGGTGGACGAAATCTATCACCAAGTGTTGCTGCACTATCTGCAGGTGCATCTGACATGAGTGGCTGGATTTTAATGGGCCTACCTGGTGCGATGTTTGTTACTGGTTTTAGTAGTACATGGATAGCAATTGGTTTGGTGATTGGTGCTTGGTTAAATTATCTGTTAGTTGCACCTAGATTACGTGTGTACACTGAAAAAGCAAATGACTCTATAACAATCCCAGATTACTTCTCAAATCGCTTCAATGATAAGTCAAACTTATTACGTGTTGTATCAGCTGTTGTGATTATAGTCTTCTTTACTCTTTACACGTCATCTGGTGTTGTAGCCGGCGGAAAATTGTTTGAAAGCTCATTTGGTTTAAGTTATGAAGTGGGTTTATACATTACAACGGGTGTCGTTGTTTTATACACTTTGTTTGGTGGTTTTTTAGCGGTTAGCTTAACTGATTTCGTGCAAGGTTGTATTATGTTCATCGCACTGATTCTAGTGCCTACTGTTGCATACTCTTTACTTGAACAACCTCTAGAATCTACTTTACATAGTGTAAATCCAGATATGCTTAACTGGATTGGAGCAGGCTCTGCATTGGGTATTATTTCTGCAATGGCATGGGGTTTAGGTTATTTTGGTCAACCACATATCATCGTTCGTTTTATGTCGGTACGTAGTGTTAAGGATATGCCTAAAGCTCGCCGTATTGGTATGACATGGATGATTGTTGCTGCCCTTGGTGCTGTTGGTACTGGTATATTTGGTGCTGCTTATACTTATGAAAATAATATTGTAGTTGAAGATCCTGAAACGATTTTCCTAATTCTTTCTGAGTTATTGTTCCACCCACTTATTGCTGGCTTTTTACTCGCTGCAATTTTGGCTGCTATCATGAGTACTATCTCATCGCAATTGCTAGTAAGCTCAAGTTCATTGACTGAAGATTTATATAAAACATTTTTACGTAAAGATGCTAGCGACTTTGAATTAGTTACTGTTGGTCGAATTAGCGTTGCCGTAGTGGCTATGTTTGCTATTTACTTAGCTTACGACAGAGATAGCTCTATTTTAGACCTAGTAAGTAATGCATGGGCAGGCTTTGGTGCTGCTTTCGGTCCATTGGTACTGTTCAGCCTTTACTGGAAACGTATGAATTTTGCCGGTGCGTTATCGGGTATGTTAGTAGGTGCGTTTACAGTGCTTGTTTGGGTTTATGGTCCGTTTACTATTAATGGTGAAAGCTTAAGTAGCTTTATGTACGAAATAGTACCTGGCTTTATTTTATCTAGTATCGCAATTGTTGTTGTTAGCTTAGCTACAAAAGAGCCAGAGCAAAACATTACCGCTTTATTTGATGAAGTAGAAAAAGAGCTTTAAATAGCAATTACTACTCATTTTTGAATGAGTAGTAATTAATACCAATCCGCAATAATACTTAATCATTTTGCGGGGCTAATGTGTCGCTACTGGCGTTAAAAAATTATCATTTAGAACAACTAAATATCGAATTTTTTGCCTAGCTATCAACACGTTTTTTTACCCTCAAAATAGATCACTTAATTAAGTGAATTGGTATAATAAAAAAGGGAGCAACTTAGTTGCTCCCTTTTTTATTTAGTTTGTCCCGTCCGAGGAAAGGGCAATCTACGAATTAACTTGCTTTTTTATCGTTGCTATCTTCAATTGATGCAACATTATCTGACTTTTTACTTTTTGCTGGCGCTTTGGTAACAACTGGATCTTTGCCGCCCTTTAATATGGTCATAAAGTCATCTTTGCTTTTCGCTATTTCTAAAGCAAGTGATTCAATTTGTTGCTCACTAAGCGGTACGTCTACCTTTTCTAGCATTAGCTCAAGTGATTCTGCTATATCGAGCATCTTGTCATAAGCATCAGCTTCTTTTTTGGTAGTAAACGTCATACGCTCGACTCCGTTTCGTTCTACAACATATTTAACAACAACAGCCATGATTTCTCCTGCAAAATTGCTTGGCACCGTGGTTTGTAAAAACCATTAGATTACTGTTTTTATGTACAGTAATGGTTTGGGCGTAAATTTGCAAGCGCGAAGTATTAATTTTTAGGTGTCTTAAATTTGACAAAAAACGGTAACTTTACTTTAGTTAAGCAATCACTTGTTGTACCAGCTGCATTTTCAGGATTTCGGATCATAGTGATAATGCGCTTAGGTACACTTTAAGTGATGAACTTTACAGTTCCTTATTTATTGATTTCCTGAGCAATACTCAAAATTAAGAAAAGAAGAATAAGGGCAAGTTTAATGAAAACGTTAAAAAATTTACTCATCATAAGCTTATTATGCTTACTACCTGCAACTACCGTATATGCACAACTATCGGAAGTAACCAAGCAAATGCCTCAAGTTGAGACAATTAGTATAAATAATGCTGATGCAGATATGCTTGCTAAGCTACCGGGTATAGGTAAGAAAAAAGCGCAGGCAATTGTGGATTATCGTGAAGAAAACGGTGAATTTAAAAGCGTCAGTGATTTATCGCAAGTTAAAGGAATTGGTAAAAAACTATTAGCTAAATTAGAGGGGAAAATTTCACTTTAAAGCTATTAAGTAATAATCAGGGCGCTATGCGCCCTGATTAAATTGTTTTAATGCATCGCTTAAGTGCTTTTTAGCAAAGTTAATTTCAATAGGTGTTGTTAATAGCGGATAGCAAAGCCCACCAAGTATCAAAAACGGGATTAATATCCAACCTTTAAATACCGTGAATATTAAAAATAGTGGACTTAGTAATATTAATTTAATAATACGTAGTAACACTTTATCAGTTGGCGATAACATACTTAACGAAAGTGCTATTACGTCCTGGCGCTTGCGCACTTTTAAGTGTTTAAGATCATCTAATTGGCTTGAAAAAAAGGTAAACATATTAAATCGATTTTTTTGTTATTAAGCGGCTAATCACTAAAGCAAACAAAGTGATTGAGAATAGCGCAAATATAATTTCCATCCAAGCAGGCATGCTCAAACCAATAAACTGCCAATCTATATTTCCACAATCCCCGGTCGCCTGAAAAAAGCTAGGTATCCATTCGTGTAACGGCATAAACGATGGGAAGTTTGGTTCAAACTCACAGCTAAATGCAAAAGGGTCTGTGGTGGTTTGCATATCAATATGCTCGCGAGCTATAAGGTATCCCCAAACACTCGATACACCCCAAATTACATACGCTAATATACGAACTGCTTTGCTCTGTGGTTTAGTCGAACCTACAATGCCTGCACCTAATAAACCCAGTACAGCGGTACGTTGATATATGCACATTATGCAAGGCGCCAATCCCATTTGGTATTGAAAGAAAAGGGCGGTCACTTCAAGTAAAAAAACGATAGCTGTAAATAAAAGCCACGGGGTACGTTGGGTGGGTAATTGCGCAAGCCAGTTCATAAAAATTCCGCGTTTAAATAAGATGTTAGATTATGACCTAGGATAATGTATGCGGCAACAAAAAGGAAAAAAAAGCTACCGAAGTCGCTTTTTATAAGATGAAATTATTGACTACTCAATACAGCCTCAGCAGAGGTTACATGGCGCTCTACTTAGTTCCCATTGATACATAAGCTAAGTTATATCGCTTACTTATACAACATTGGTGCATTGCCTAATCACTTCTTTAAAGTTGCTGTTAGAACGCTCTGTTGCATAGGTGTTCCTTTTTAATGTACTTATGTGTATTAAGTTGATTCAGCTAAGTATGGTGTAAATAAAAATACCAATAATTACAATGTACCTACAATGAATATTGCTCTGTATATTTATACATTGTAGCGATATTAGAAAAACCTAAATTTTATTATTTATTAATCTTTAATTTCTACTCATTTGCTTATTAATATATCTGACTTTACTTGTTAGTTATGCTTCGTCTGGTACAATCAGTCAGTTATTCGTGTAAAACGATGAGTGTTGATTAATTCGAGTGGGAACTGGATGAGAATTTTTAAAGCGAAAAGCCCAGCAGGATTTGCTGAAGAATATATAGTTGAATCTATTTGGAACGGCGATTTCCCTCCAGGTTCAATTCTACCTGCCGAGCGAGAACTTTCAGAGTTAATTGGTGTAACAAGAACGACCTTGAGAGAAGTATTACAGCGTTTAGCACGTGATGGTTGGTTAACAATTCAGCATGGTAAACCAACAAAAGTAAATAACTTTTGGGAGACGTCTGGCTTAAATATTCTTGAAACACTAGCGCGCTTAGATGAAGACAAGATGCCAGAGCTGACAGATCAGCTTTTATCTGCACGTACTAATATCAGTGCTATTTATACACGTGCTGCAATTAAGTTAAATCCTGAACGTGTAATTGAAATTTTATCACAAAGTCATGAGCTAGAAGACACTGCGCAGGCATTTGCTGACTACGATTATAAAGTTCATCACGAATTAGCCGTTGCGGGTAATAACCGTATTTATGTATTAATACTCAACGGTTTTAGAGGCTTTTATTCAAAGATTGGTTGTCATTACTTCTCTGATGCCGGAACTCGTGAACTTGCTCGTCAGTTTTATAAAGATTTAACAATCTTGGCAGAAAATAAAGAGCACGATGGTGCTATTTCGATGATGCGTAAATACGGTCATCAAACAGGTGAGATTTGGCAAAAAATTCGAGGCGATATGCCCTCAGATATAATGGATTAAATTTAAACGAGAAACCTGCATTTGCAGGTTTTTTTGTAGCTGTAAAAATTAATACCGCATTATATGAATTTTTAAACAATTTAATGTATTAAGCTTTCTTCAGTAACGTCAAAAGTTCTATCTAATTACAACGCAATTTACACTTCAAAATAGACCTATTATTCAAGCAGATTAGTGCAAGTTGTAAGTGTTCGTTATTTTCGATTGCTCACATCGTTAAATGCGATTGTTCTTTTGTAGTGAATAACTTTAGAATGCCAATTAATTATATGTGTTCGCTATTGGTTTTTAATTTTTAGCGCCCATATAAGTACCAGCATTGCGAAAGCAATTGAAAACAAACTCAAAATATTTGGAGAATAAAATGGGTGTATTAGTAGGCCGCCAGGCACCAGACTTTACCGCTGCAGCTGTTCTTGGTAACGGTGAAATTGTAGATAGCTATAACCTTCATGAAACAATTAAAGGTAAAAAAGCAGTTATCTTCTTTTACCCACTAGATTTCACGTTTGTATGTCCTTCTGAACTTATTGCATTTGATAAGCGTTTTGAAGAGTTTCAAAAGCGTGGCGTAGAAGTAATTGGTGTTTCTATCGATTCACAATTCTCACATAACGCATGGCGTAACACTGCTGTTGCAGACGGCGGTATTGGTAAAGTTCAATACGCACTAGTTGCAGATGTTAAACACGAAATTTGTAAAGCGTATGACGTTGAGCATCCAGAAGCAGGTGTTGCATTTCGTGGTTCATTCTTAATCGACGAAGAAGGCAATGTACGTCACCAAGTAGTGAACGATTTACCACTAGGTCGTAACATCGACGAAATGCTTCGCATGGTTGACGCGCTAGCGTTCCACACTGAACACGGTGAAGTATGTCCTGCTGGTTGGACTGAAGGTAAAAAAGGTATGGACGCAAGCCCTGAAGGCGTTGCTAAGTTCTTATCTGAAAACGAAGGCGAGCTATAATTTAGCCCTTAGTTTTAAATAAAAAAACCGCCAATTGGCGGTTTTTTTGTGTCTTTTATTTAGAAAGAAAAGCTTACTTTAGTGTACAAGTAGCGGCCACGAGGATTATGCACAGCTGATGCATAACCGTATAAATCGCCATCGCCATCACCAATTGCAAATGGTGGCTCTTCATCAAATAAGTTATTAACACCTAAAGATATTTTAGCTGATTCAGTAATACGGTACGACGTTTGTAAATCAACAAGCGTTTGCGAGTCAATCATACGTGAAGTATTGCTATCAAAGTCTAAATTGCCATCAAAGTCGATATCAGGCGTATCTTCAAATTCGCCTACATAACTGATATTTACATTGGTGTTAAACTCACCAATTTCCCAGTTGGTTGAGAAAATAAAGCGATGCTCTGGGTAGCCATATTCACCCGTGTAATCACGACCATCTTTTTCAAACTTATCTTGATATGCCCACTCTAAATTAAATTTAAGTAAACCTAAGTCATCAAGAGAGTGGTTATAGTTTGCTGAAACATCAACACCAGACACTTCTTGCGATGATAAATTTTTAAATGTGCTGTGTATTTTTTGTATTGTGCCTAAGCTTGCTCCGCCTGTAGGAGCTAAACGAACACATACGGTACTATTTTGGTTACCACATTCTGCAGCATAAATAGGACCAAATTCTTCTTCATCGATTTTATTATCTTGAGTAATGCTCCATACATCAACACTTAAACCAAACTCAGCTGTTGGTGCCCAGATAACGCCCACGTTCCATGATTCTGACTCTTCTGCTTGTAAATCAGGGTTACCAGAGAACTCAATGTTGTAATCAAGTGCTTGGCAATCTAATCCTGTTTGTTCACAGCGCTGTGTATCAACAAAAAATTGGCTTTTTTGTGATGGACCTAAGCCTATTTGCGCTAACGAAGGCGCTCTAAAGCCTTGCGCCCAAGAACCACGAACCGTTACTTCATCAGTCGGTGCCCAGCGCAGAGCTATTTTTGGATTTGTTGTTGTACCAAAGTCGCTATAATCATCGTAACGACCGGCTAATTGTAGTTCGAGGTTTTCAGCAAGTGGGATTGAGAACTCAACATATGCAGCGTATTGTTCACGATCAGCAGAAGCTGATACTGATTCAGTACCAAATATTAAGCCACGTTGAAATTGATCATCAGGGATATCATTTACATCTTCTTCACGGTACTCAATACCGGCGGCCATCATTACAGCTTCGCCACCAAAACTAAACGCTTCACCTGTAATGTTAGCGTCAAAAGAGGTCATATGAGACTCACCGCGACGCACTAAGCTAGTTGTGATTCTGTCAATTACAGCTGGGTCGTTATATGTGCCACCGAATGGATTATAGTTACCGGCATCAATTTCTTGTTGTAAGAAATCGGTGCGTACCCAGCCTTGTGTACGATCGCCTGTTTGTAGTGATTTACTGCGACCTTTTTGTACCGCTGTCTCCCAGCTCCAATCGTTTATTTCGCCTTTTAACCCTGCAACAAAGCGTAAGGTGTCTGACTCAATGTCCCATTGGCGAGCGCCTGCATCTACTGTACGGTAACGACCAATTTGAATGTCTTCACCAAATGGATTGTTTGGGTGATTAGCGGGTACCGTAAGGCCTGCATCTTCATCAAGTGGTGTTGGTGCACCTGCAGCGACAGAGCTGTTATGCTGAACAGCCATTTCTAAAAAGCCAGTAATGCCGTTATCAAAGCGGTATTCAAATTGTGAAATAGCGCCTACACGCTCAGATGCTGGGGCAACATATCCATATGGGCCGTAATCAAATAAACAGCTACCACTTGAAGTTGCATTTTCAGCAGGACAGGCAGGGTCGATTGTTTTAACGCCATCCACATAAAAGTAGCCTGGGAAACCACGAGATGAACGGAAATCTTCACCACCATAAGGTGCTTGGTTTGCAGTGCCAAGGCTGCCCATTTCATCAGAAGAAAGAGATGTGTTTTTAAAGTAATCGATAATAACAGATGCACTACTTTTTTCGCTTGTTGTACCCCAAACTAGGCTTGCTGTTGTTTCTTCATAATTTGGACCATCCGTACCGCCATAGCCTAGGTTAATCTCAACACCATCAATATCTTTCTTTAAGATAACGTTAACTACACCCGCTACTGCATCTGAGCCATAGATAGCTGAAGCGCCATCTTTTAGTATGTCGATACGCTCAATAGCAGAAACAGGAATACTGTTAATATCTACAAATGAGTTGGTGATACCTTCAGCAAAGGCACTAATTGATACACGGCGACCATTAATTAATACCAGTGTTGCATCGGCTCCTAAGCCACGTAAGCTTACTGCAGCTGAACCGTTAGCGGTTGAATCTTGGTTGTTACCACGAGTAGAGAAAGTACCGCTACCTGCTACAGGCATTCTTTCTAGAAGTTGCTGTAAATTATCGTAACCCATGTTTTCGATTTCAGCTCTACCGATTGATTGTACCGGAGAAGGCCCTTCAATATCAGTTCGCTTAATACGAGAACCAGTAACCTGAATTCGCTCTACTTTTTTAGCTTCTTCTGCTGCGTAGGCTGTTGTTGTAAAACCTGCTGATAATGCGAGTGTTGCGCCCACAATAATGCTTGGTGTAAATGCAGTTGATTGCTTCATCCTTAAGTCCTTGTTGATATATTATAAAATTATTTGCTTAACAAGCGCGGGTATTAATATCATGTAACTTAAGTGTTAGCAATTGGCTTAATTTGTGATTTAAGTATTAGTTTCAATGCTTTTTTGTGGGTTTTATGACCTTATTTATACTTTGTTTTCTAGGTGAAACTAAGCGTGAATAGGACATAGGGTTAATAATTGTCATATAGCTACATGAAGCCATGTGTGGAATAGCTAATGATAGAAATAATTTGTAATAATTTATTTCTATAAATTAAAACTTATGTTTGTTTTTATACTTTTAATTTATTCAATTATGTAATACCAATTCGCAGTAATACTTAATCAATTTGAGGGGTTAAAGTTGATGCTAAAGGCATTGAAATTTTCTGATTTACGACTGCTAGATACAGGAGGTGGGGTAATGCAGGAGTAATTGCTGATAATGGCTAAGTAATACCAACCTGCATAAATCTTTGATCAATTTAACGAATTAAATTGCACTATAACGTCGTTAAAAATTTTTTATTTAGAACAACTAGATATAAAAATTTTTGCCTAGTTCTAGCGTAATTTTCTTAACGTTAAATAGACCCCATATATAAGCAGATTGGTATAACAAGTTTTGTCTTGTTATCGATACGATTTTCTTATTTCAAAGTAGATTATTTAATTAAGAGAATTGGTATTATTTGAGCTTTTATATAGGTGAAATTAAAAACGCCTAATAAATTAGGCGTTTTTAATTATGCTTTATGCTTCATTAAGCGTTCTTTTTCACGCGACCAGTCTTTATCTTTACCGTCTTCGCGTTTGTCGTGTAATTTCTTACCTTTTGCCAAATGAAACTCAAGTTTTACCCAGCATTTTTTCCAGTACATCGCTGTAGCTATTAAAGAATAGCCATCGCGCTCTGTTGCACCGAATAAACGGTCAAGTTCGCGTCTGCTTAATAGCAATTTACGATAACGTAGCGGGTCGCAAATTACATGGGTCGATGCACTTATAAGTGGCTGAATTTGACTGCCAAGTAAAAATGCTTCGCCATTTTTAAGATGAATATAAGTTTCTGTGATATTTACTTTACCAGCTCGGATACTTTTAACTTCCCAGCCTTGTAGTTCAACACCCGCTTCAAACTTATCGTGTAAAAAATACTCATGTCGCGCTTTTTTGTTTAGCGCGATGGTATTACTTGTCGATTTTGATGAATTTTTCTTAGCCATAGTGCCCTATAATATACGTAATGTGAGATGTTTTACATCGATTTTTTTAATAATGCTTTTAAAAATTTAGCTTTAATTTAAGCAGCATGAAAATTTGGGGAAACGCGCAAAGCTTGCTAAAATTCGCCCACACAGTTGGGAGTGAGTATGCCACAAATAGAAAAAAGTGCGCTGGTTATGTACAGCACTAAAGAGATGTTTGATCTAGTTAATGATGTAGAAGCTTATTCACAGTTTTTACCAAATTGCTCAGACTCAAAAATTGTTTCACAGCACGATAATAACATGACCGCGAGTTTAGAAATATCTAAGGCGGGTATAAAAAAGTGGTTTACCACCGAAAACACCTTTGTTGATGAGCAAACCGTGTTACTGCGCCTTGTTGATGGTCCGTTTAAGACCTTAAAAGGGCGCTGGCATTTTCAAGAGCTTGACGCCAAAGCATGTAAGGTTCATTTGCACCTAGAGTTTGAATTTTCAAGTAAGTTAATAGAGCTTGCCTTTGGAAAGATTTTTAACGATGTAGCAAAAAATATGGTGAGTGCATTTACTCAACGTGCAAAACAGGTTTATGGAGCGCGAGTATGATTAATGTTGAAGTGGTCTTTGCATTACCGACCACGGCCACGTGTTTATCAATTGAAGTGCCACAAGGGACTACAGTCGAGCAAGCTGTTATTCAGTCAGGTATTATAGAAAAGTGCCCAGAAATAGATGCCACATCGCTAACGTTAGGTGTGTGGAATCGAACTGTAAAAGCTAACTATGAATTAAAAGACGGTGACCGTATAGAAATATACCGTCCACTAATTGCAGATCCTAAAGATGCCCGCAGAAAACGTGCAGAAAAAGCAAAAGAAGAGGGGCGTGCAAATAAAATAACGGGTGGTCGCCCACTCGAGAAGTAATACCAATCGGCATAAACTTCGAACAATTTAACAGATTAAATCACACGCTAACGTCTTTTAAAATGGTAAAAGCTTTTTAAGTAAACCAATAAAAAAGGTGAGCCATGCTCACCTTTTTTACTACCTGAGACGTTTATTGCTCTAGCGGTGTAGTAAAGTTTTCAGGTTGGTCATAATCACCTGAGATTGAAACTAACTTTTCATTTTCAAAGTTAATTACTAACTCTTTATTTTGTTCGTTTTTACGGCCTTTATTAAAGCTGTAAATATAGCGCCAAGTATTGTTATCAAAGGCGTCCTCGGCAATAGGTCTACCTAATACATAAACAACTTGCTCTCGGGTCATATTTACACGAAGTTTTTCAACATCCGATTGCTCTAAAAAGTTACCTTGTGGAATGTTAATTCGGTATACCCAGCTAGAGCAACCTGCTGCTGAGCTAAGTGTTAAAGCGACGATAAGCCAAAGAGAAAAAGTTTTTAACGACTGCATTGTTAGTTGTGATCCTTATTTTTTATAATCTGCATGATACCGATTAGTCACTGAAGGTAAAACCCTTTTAAGCAATTGTTTTATGTTAAGGGCGTTAAGGTAATGTTTTGACCACTGATAATGAAAAAAGTTTACAGCATATTGAAACGAATATTTTAAAAACTGAGTCTACTTGGTTTTTATATATAGTTGAAACACGATTTGGTCATTGGTACACAGGGATCACGACTAATGTTGAAAAACGCTTTGCAACTCATCAAGCTGGTAAAGGGGCTAAAAACCTTAGAGGAAAAGGGCCTCTTTTACTTATCCATCAACAACAAGTAGGTAATAAAAGTGAAGCAAGTAAGCTTGAGTATCAATTAAAAAAGCTCCCTAGAGCTAAAAAGGAAGCGTACGTTTTAGCATTTAATACTGGCGATAGCAAAAGTACTTAGTTTGTGTAAATTAAGCATATTCGTTATGAGCAAAAACTATCTTCGAATATAGCTTATGCTCATAGCTGGCGTGTAATATCAGAGCTGCTTAGCGATGCTGTTCAAAGGTAGCTACAAGCGCATCAAGTGTTTGTGCACTGTTGGCTAAGTCGCGAATCGCTTGCTCTGTATTGATTTGTTCGCTCATTGCTTTATCGCTAATTTCGCTAATTTGCTCAATATTACGACTTACATCGGCAACCACATTACTTTGCTGCTCAGTTGCAGTCGCTATAAGCGTAGCCATATCGTTTATTTGATTTGCTGTTTCGGTTATCGTATCAAGTAATTCAACAGAGCTTTGCATTGCACCAACGCTTTGCTGAGCTTTATCTTTCGATTGGCTAATATCATTAACTACATCATCAGATATTTTTGTAAGCTCTTCAATCATAGATTGAATTTCGGTGGTTGATTGCGATGTACGGTTTGCCAGTGCACGTACTTCATCAGCAACAACAGCAAAGCCGCGTCCGTGTTCACCTGCGCGAGCAGATTCAATTGCAGCATTTAAAGCAAGTAGATTAGTTTGATCCGATATGCCTCTAATTGAGTCAACAATACTTGCAATATCAACCGTTTTTTTAGAAAGCAAAGTAACTTGCTCTGTTATGCCATCAATATCGCTGGCAAGGGCTGATATAGTTGCTTGGCTTTGGAGTACTTGTTTATGGCTTTGAATAGTATTTTCGCGGCTGTTATCGGTTAACTTAGCTGTATTTGCTGCGCTTTGCGCTATTTCTTGTACTGTAGCGCCCATTTCGTTGATTGCTGCTGCGACAGATATTGTTTGTTCTTTTTGGTTGTCTATTGCTTGGGAGTTCCGTTTTGCTTGTTCAAATACATGATCAGAGCTTTTTCTAATATCGTGACTTTCGCTCGCAACTTGAGTAATCGCTGTTTCTATTTTATTTATAAACTGGTTAAAGCCGTTACTTAGATTGTTAAGCTCTGGTTGGCTCGATTCTGGTAAGCGGTATGCTAAATTTGCATCGCCAGAGCCTAAGCGTGAAAATAACTCAGCCATTTTAGAAAGTGGAGATGAAAGTGAGCGAGCAAGCAAATAACTGATTAAACTCGCAACCAATGCTGTAATTACCGTAAAAGTAAATATTTGCCATTGCAGGGTGTTTACGCTTGCGAAAACTTCACTTTTTGGCACTTGGGCTACAACATATAAATCGGTGTTTTTAATAGGCATAGCAGCTACAAGTGTCGGTTCGCCATTTAAATTAATTTCTTCTAGTGCAAAGCCATTACTATTAAATAGTTGGCTGTGAATATTTGCAGTATATAAATCATCAATGTTTGCTTTAGCTACTTTACTTGCATCTTTATGAAGCTGAATCAATCCACTTTTATCTGCAATGAATACAAAGCCTGTTTGCTCAATTTTAAATTGCTGTAATAGCTTTTGCATATCAGTGATGCTTTTTGCAAGACCTGCTAAACCAGTCCCATTAGCTTGCTGATGATTTACAAACATTTTCACATCATTGGCTGACTCTTGATAAATACTGATAGAGTAAGGTTGTTTTGATTGCTTAAAAGCAAAGAACCAGCCATCGGCTGCATCGTTTTTTAACACACGCAAAAACCCATTCTGGTTCCAGTACTGTGCAGTGTCTCTATTTGCCCAAGATGCTGTGGCTAAATCGTATTGCTGGGCAACGCGATTTAATTCTTTTAATAGTAATGTATCGTCTTGGTTGTTTGATTGAGCCCATTGTAAAATAAATTCGTTTGATGATAGTTGCTGAGCAGCACCGAGTAACTCGTTGATTTCACCGCCTATGTGATTACTGATTGTTTGCAGTTTACTAGGGAGCTCTGACTCAATCATACGTCGCTCGATAATATCCTCTGAGCTGTGTAGGGAAGTCAAACCAATCAGTGCGGCTACGCATATAGCAATAACACTGCCTAAAGCTGTGATTTTTTGAGTGATCGAAAGATTTTGTATCGTCATGATATTAATTAATTTTACAACTAAATAGAAAAACATATTAGCACATTATTTATTTGGAACTAAATATTGGCTAAGCAGAATAGGCAAAGATATACCAGATTGGTTAAAGTTTTATTAACAGACATAAAAAAGCCCACATGCAAAAAGCATACGGGCTTGGTTTCTAACAAGCGAAACTTTTATTGTTTAGGGTTAAACAATTTTTTTCATTGCTGACATGTAGCCACGTAATTTAGCACCTACTTTTTCAACAGGGTGTTCACGCAGTGCGGCATTGATTTGAATTAATGTTTGGTTATCAACTTGGTTACTGTGATCGCCAAGGCCTTTACCAATAATGTCGGTATCAACGTTTTTCATAAAGTCAGCTAATAGTGGTAAACATGCATGGTTATATAAGTAACAACCATATTCTGCAGTATCAGAAATAGTACGGTTCATTTCGAAAAGCTTTTTACGCGCAATAGTATTGGCGATTAATGGCGTTTCGTGTAATGACTCGTAGTAAGCTGACTCTTCAATAATACCGGCTGCAGTCATGGTTTCAAATGCAAGTTCAACACCTGCTTTAACCATTGCTACCATTAAAATACCGTTATCAAAAAATTCTTGTTCTGAGATTTCTACATCGCCAGCAGGGGTCTTTTCAAAGTTGGTTTCTGCTGTTTCTGCGCGCCATTTAAGTAAGTTGACGTCATCATTATTCCAGTCTTCCATCATAGTGCGTGAGAAAGTGCCGTCGATGATGTCATCTTGATGCTTATTATAAAGCGGGCGCATAATTAGTTTTAGCTCTTCACTTAGTTCAAACGCTTTTACTTTTGCAGGGTTTGAAAGGCGGTCAAGCATGTTAGTAACGCCGCCGTACTTAAGTGCTTCGGTAATTACTTCCCAGCCGTATTGAATTAGTTTTGATGCGTAACCAGCATCAATGCCTTTTTCTATCATTTTATCAAAACATAAAATAGAGCCGGTTTGTAGCATGCCACATAAAATGGTTTGTTCGCCCATTAGGTCAGACTTAACCTCAGCAATAAATGATGATTTAAGTACACCTGCGCGATGTCCGCCAGTACCAGCTGCATACGCTTTAGCTTGCGCTAAACCAAGACCTTGAGGGTCATTTTCTGGATGAACCGCGATCAGAGTTGGCACACCAAAACCGCGTTTGTATTCTTCACGTACTTCAGAACCAGGACACTTAGGCGCAACCATGATTACAGTAATGTCTTCACGTACTTGCATGCCTTCTTCAACAATATTAAAGCCATGAGAGTAAGCAAGAGTAGAGTCTTTTTTCATAAGTGGCATAATTGCACTTACTACAGCGGTATGTTGCTTATCTGGCGTTAAGTTAAGTACTACGTCAGCTGTAGGAATTAATTCTTCGTATGTGCCTACTGTAAAACCATTTTCAGATGCATTTAAAAATGATTGGCGACGCTCAGAGATAGCTGATGCGCGCAATGTATAAGAAACATCTAAACCAGAATCACGTAAATTTAAGCCTTGGTTTAAGCCTTGTGCGCCACAACCTACAATAACCAGCTTTTTACCTTTAAGTGCATCAACGCCATCGGCAAATTCGCCTGCGTCCATAAATTCACATTGCGCTAATTGCGCTAATTGCTCGCGTAAAGGTAAGGTATTGAAATAATTCGCCATTGTTAGTGTCCTATAAAATCATGTTTGTTAGATGCGCAATGTTTATTGCGCTTACAAACACCATATGTAAAATCGTTGCTTGCGTAAAATGATATATTTGAATTAAAGTGTTTCATAATATGAAATGCAGGATTAGGTATGGATCATAAACATTTAAACTACTTTTTAGCGTTGGCTAAAACACTCCACTTTGGGCGTGCAAGTGAGCTTTGCCATATAAGTGCACCGACTTTAAGCCGCAATATAAAGCATTTAGAGGAGGAAGTAGGTGTCGCATTATTTATACGTGATAACCGCAGTGTTAAATTAACGCGAGAAGGTGAGTCGTTTATTGATTACGCGACAGCGACGCTTGCTAATTGGCAGCGCTTTAAAGCGAATGTAAAAGATCCACAGCAACATATTTACGGAAAAGTAAGTATTTATTGCTCGGTTACTGCATCCTATAGTTTTTTACATCAAATATTAGAGCAACTTCGTGCGCAGCATCAGTATATAGAAATAACATTAAATACAGGAGATCCTGCACTTGCTATAAACCGCGTGTTAGATGGACACGAATTAATGGCTATTGCAGCTAAGCCAAGTAAATTACCGGCGCAAATTGCTTTTGTTGATATTGGTCACTCTCCGCTTTTATTAATTGGACCAAAAATTCAATGTCCGATCACACAAAAGCTAACACAAAATGGTGATGATATTAATTGGTCTGATTTGGAATTTATTGTCCCAGAGCAAGGCTTTTCTCGCCAAAGGTTAGAACACTGGTGGCGCAAAAATAATATTCACGGGAAAATTTACGCACAGGTTGCTGGGCACGAAGCAATGGTATCTATGGTGAGCTTAGGATTAGGTGTCGCAATGGTCCCTAAAATAGTGCTAGATAACAGCCCGCTGCAAGATAAAGTACAAATACTAACACCAAAAATGCAAGCGCCTGATGGGTTTGATATTGGTTTGGCAGTATTAAGGAAAGAGTTAAATGACCCTGCAATCAGTGCTTTGTGGAATATTGCGCAAACTTTAGATGCAAAAGCGATTTAATGCGCGCAGAGAATAAGCAAGTTAGTTAAATAGTATGAATATAGGTTGCGTATAAGTTTACTATTACTTAACATTGAGCGCTAATAATAAAAACAATGACGCTTGAGAGTTTATTTATGAACCACGCCGTATCACTTGCTCATTCTGCCCAATGCCTAAAAAAGGCGATTCCTTTGATGGTAAAGTACCGTATGCCGGTAACCCCTATCAACTATGCAATTTGGTACTGTTACATCCAAGGAAGCAACCCTTTACTAAATGCTGAATTAGACCATGTTATTGCTGAGCAACAAACATGCTCACAAGACAAAGCAAAAGAGATTTTTGATAAACACTTAACGCAAGACGATCTCGTTTTTTTTCAGGAAATAACTGAAAAATTTCATACAACTATGGAACAAGTTCAGCAGGACATAAGTACAACGCTTGATCACTCCAAAAGCTTTACAACAAGTTTAGTCGACTCACAAAACGAGTTGAATATGCTTGTTGATGTAAGCTCTTACAATGAAATACTGGGATGCGTTGAACGTTTGACTGATGATTCTATTGCGATGCAAGATTATGCTCGAGAATTTCAAACTAAATTAGCCGTTGCTTACAATGAAATAAAAGATTTAAAAGAAGCACTGAATATTTCAAAAGAAGCTGCCGATACCGACACACTCACTGGTTTTTATAACCGAGGTAAGTTTGATCTAGATATTGTAAATTTTTGCTTTGAATACTCAGAACAAGCGCAAGAAGACTCTCTTGCCGTTCTTATTATGTTTGATATTGATCACTTTAAGCGCTTTAACGATGACTTTGGTCATCAAAAGGGTGATGAAGTACTTAGATTGGTTGCCAAAAAAGTGAGAGAAAATACAACTGAAGCTGCAAATGTATATAGATATGGCGGCGAAGAGTTTTGCATAACAGCCTATTTTGACACTATTAACGATATAATAGCGTTTGCAGATTGTATTCGTTTAGCTATTGCAAAATTGGCGATTCGTAAAAAGCATGATGTAACTGCAAAGCGTGCTATTTCAGCAAGTTTTGGTTTAGCAATTTTACGCCCGTTTACTAATAGCTCTGTTTTAGTTGAACGTGCAGATAGAGCCTTATACATTGCCAAAACACATGGACGAAATCGTATAGAAATAGCCCCTGATATTTAATAAGTGCCAGAGGTTTTTGATTTATTTGGGTTAAAGCCGCTCAATTTAGGGCGATTTAATCCAACTTCAGTTTTGGTAAACAAGCAGGTAAAACCCAATAGAGCTGTAGCGAGTTAGCTCTTAGTAATTTTTTATTTGAATAATTGCATTTGCTACGTTGTGCCTCATTTTCAAAGTATCTTAAAGTACTATTAGTCAAAAACTACACAAGCAACTCAAAGTACAATCCTTAGACACAACTACCTTGAAAGATAAATAGTCCGAAAAGCATAAAGTTAACATTTTCGTATACAAATTGTGAATAATTGTAACCAGCTAGAGCTAGTTTAAAAAGACCTTGCTAGTATGGGGAACTCACTTATTTTGATACTTTGATTTACGCTGATGCGGTATGCCTTCTCATTATTAACAGCTCTATGTTTTAGCACTTTGTTTATTTGCCTTTCGGTGCAAGCAACACAGGCAAGCAAGCATGCTGACGATTATACAGAGCAAGATATAACAACCGATCGTCTGCATTTGAGTTTAAGCGTGGGGGCTGGAGTTATAACCAACCCTTTGCATGGTGGAGATAATATTCCGCTCGTGCTTATTCCTCAAGTTGCGTTTTATGCAGAGCAATGGTTTTTTGATAATGGCCGTCTTGGTTATTCATTTTTGCAAACCCCTAAGCATCACTTTAATCTAGTTGGTGAACTCAACTCTGAGTCTCGCTTTTTTATAGACTGGCACCCTAAAAATGTATTTACACTACAAAGCAGTGCTCTCAACAATCAGTTCGTAATGCAAGATGAAGCCTCGTCCTCTCGCTATGTTGATATTGATAATTTACATAAACGGCTAATTGCACTGGATGCGGGTATTGCATATCACTATGTAAATGAAGACCATGTTTTTTCGGTTCAGGCTCTGCATGATATAACCGATGTTTATCGAGGTGTACGCGCAGCATTACAGTGGCAGTATCATACTGTGATAGGAAAGCTCAAAATAAAGCCAACACTTGGAATAAACTATAAATCTGCGGAACTAAATAGCTATTTTTATGGACTTAATGAGGGTGAAACTCAATTTGGCAAAATAGACGTTGGTAGTAGTTGGCAACCTTATGCTAAAATCGATGCCCGTTGGCCTCTGAGTAAGGCTGACTCTCTTCGTTTTCATGTAGCATATTACGACTATTCGGCTATGGATGGCAGTCCGCTCTTCGAACGTACTTATTCAATGACTGCATTTATAGGATTCGATCGTACTTTTTAATATGAAGTATTTAATATTAGTTGTCTTTATTACCACTTTTTTTAGTGGTTTTAGTGTGGCACAAACCCCTTTTTTTAGCGTTTCTCCAAAAGTCTGCGTTGTCTCTGAACAGCAGGGTTTTTGCGATCTTGATTTACAATTTAAATGGCAATTAAACACCTACAGTGATGTCTGTTTGTATCAGCAAGAGCAACGGCTTCAATGCTGGGAGCAACAACTTTCTGGGCAATTTAATTATAAAGCGCGTGTTCAGGTGGAGACCATATACTCCTTAATCAATCCTCATACGGGTGTGTTAATAGCAAAAACACAGGTTGAAGTACAAAGCGCCCATGCTAAAAAAAATAGGCGTAGGCTTCGCTCTCCGTGGAGCTTTTTTTAATTTAGGAGCAACTAATGCCAAAAATTTTACTTGTTGAAGATGATCTCGGTTTACAACAACTAACAAAAGATTACCTTGAACATAATGGCCTTGAAGTCGAAGTATTAGACCGTGGTGACGAAGTGTTTAATTACTTAGAAAACAATACACCCGATTTAATGATTTTAGACGTTATGCTGCCAGGTAAAGATGGCTTTAGCGTTTGCCGCCAAGTAAGAGATAAATTTACTCTACCAATTTTAATGTTGACTGCTAAAGGTGAAGATTTCGACCAAGTACTTGGCTTAGAGCTTGGCGCTGATGATTATGTAATAAAACCAGCAGAGCCACGTGTATTACTAGCGCGAATTAATGCATTACTGCGTCGTGGACAACCCATGGTAAAATCAAGCGAAGAGCTCCAGTTTGGTGATTTAGTCATTGATAAAACAAGTCGTATTGTAAAACTAAGTGATTCGGAGATTGTATTAACTTCGCACGAGTTTGAGTTACTATGGCTATTAGCGTCAAATGCGGGTGAAGTACTAAGTCGAGAACATGTGCACCAGCATATGATTGGCCGCCAATACGATGGACTTGATAGAACTGTGGATGTACGCGTATCACGAATTCGTAAAAAATTAGGCGACAACAGCGATAAGCCATATCGTATAAAAACTGTATGGGGACAAGGCTACTTATTTGTTTCTGATGCATGGGATCTTTAGAACTATTTAAGGTTAGTCGGCTTTAATGGGAAAACTGTTTACCAGCTTATATTTATATATCATCGTTTCTTTGTTTGTAGTAAGCGGTGTTATAGAGCAATTGTGGCCTTACGAAGAGTCGCAACAACAGGTCTTCTTAGATGATGAGTTTGGGCAATCACTCTGGTTGCTCTCACAAACTCCAAATGGTCTTAAAAAATTAAAGCACAACTTTGAAAGTAAAGTGATTGAACGACGTGATTTAATACTCCCTCAAAAACAACAATCGCAGCTCAACCAAAACCACTACTTATACTTATACGATAAGCAACAACGCATTGTTTGGTATGTAGATCTCGGTAATGATTCATTACTTCAAGTAGGACCGGTAGGTGTATTAACGCAGGAATCATCTTCTGTTTGGCCGTATTTATTACTACTTATTATTGTAGGTATACCTGTTGGGCTGTGGAGCTTTTTACTATGGCGCGACTTTGCAAAGCTACGTAAAGCGTGTGAAGCGGTAGAGGGTTTGCAAGACTTTCAACTAAACGACTCTTCTAAGTCTTTCTTTTTACCTATTACTGATACATTAAAGGTAATGCAGCAACGTATTGAGTTTTTACTTAGTGCGCAGCAAGAACTTACCTCATCGGTGTCGCATGAGTTTAGAACACCACTAGCACGTTTAAAGTTTGCAATTGTAATGCTGCAAGAACAAATGCTTGACGAAAAAGGTGAGAAATACTTAACAAACATGCAAACAGACATTAGCGAGCTTGAGTCACTAGTTTCTGAAATGCTCGAATACGCGCGATTAGACTCTCAACAACCTAGTTTACAGCCAATAAACTGTGACTTAGCTGGGCTGGTAAAAACAACTGTTGAAAAGCTAAACTTTGAAGCCCGAACAACGCTCTCTGTAAACCTCCCTGAGCATTTAAGTTATTACTGTGATAGTCACTTTATGGCGCGAGTATTTCAAAATTTAATTGGCAATGCGCTCAAATACACTCATAAACAAGTTAAAATTTCATTGCTACAAGAGACAAAACACATCGTATTGATTGTTGAAGATGATGGTGAGGGGATAGCTCCCGCTGAGCGAGAAAATGTATTTAAACCTTTTACTCGACTAGATAAAAGTAGAGGCAAGGATACCGGTGGTTTTGGTTTAGGACTCGCTATAGTTGCTAAAATTGTGTCGTGGCACCAAGGAGAGTGTAAAGCAGAAAGCTCAAGCTTAGGTGGTGCTAAATTTATTGTATATTTACCCCTCAAATTAAAGACATAAAAAAAGCGCCTAGAGGCGCTTTTTTTGCGGTTAAAAACCAAAATCAACAAGTAGCAATACAATAGACCGCAAGTACTTAAAAAAGTTCTCAACTATTTTTATTTTTTTCAAGTAATGGCATTAACATTTGCTCAAGGCCATTTAGTTTTACCTCATACATCATCGCAAGTTGACTACCTAGTTTTGAGTCAGGAAACCCTTGCTGATTAAACCAGACTAAATAAGGCTCTGGCAGTAAAAGCAATGGCCGTCCTGCATATTTTCCAAACGGCATTATGGTATTAATAGCTATTTTTAGTTGTTTTGGATCCATAAAAACTACTTATGTATTTAAAGTATGCGTAAGTGTAAGGGATTTTAGAGATATAAAATAGGCTGTGACGGGCAAGAAACAGCCTATTTTGCGAGGGAGTAGGCCCTCTGATTTAATAATTTTATGTTGATTGATATAAACCTAGTTGAACTTTAATTAGCTGGGATCTAATTAAGTTATTATTAGAACGTGGGTTCTTATTTAACCAACACAGTTAGTCTACCTGTTTTTCATTGTTGTGGTGAATTGGCTTGTAAAGGAATGTAAATAGAATTGCTTTTTATTTAAAAACTAATAACAAAGCCTTAACTAATTAAGGCCTTGTTATTTATAGACGTTATAAAAAGTAATTATTCGTTAAATAGCTCTTGTTTAACGTGCTCTGCAAAACCACTACCGGCTTCTAGGTAAAAGTTATAAGTAGAATGAACACCCATTTCTTCTAGTTCTTTTTGTTGATCAGGGTAGTTTGCAATAGCTGTTACTTGGCCTTTATAACCAGAGGCTTGTAGCTGCTCTAGAGCAAAGATATTTTGCATATGCTTTGGCATTGCAAGCATAACCATTTCTACTTGTGAGTGATTTACTCGTTGCCAAAAGTCAGGGTCGGTTGCATCAGCAATTAAGACGTTGCGGCCTCTGTTAACGTGCTTATCTACCACCTCAGGTTTTATATCTATACCTGCAACAACATTTGGGTGAGTCGCGTTGATAGTCTCATAAGCACCAGTACCAATACGTCCCATACCAAAAATGACTATTCTAGTATCGTTAAGGTTAACAGGTAGCTCTTCAGCTAAACGAGTTTTGCTTTCGAACTTTAATAACCAGTGCTCAATTTTGACGTACAACTCGTTTGAACGTTTATTTAATGGGGAGGCAATTATAAAGGTAATAGAAACAGCAATTGCCATTACAGCTAGCCATTCAGAGGTGATCATGCCTGTAGTTGCAGCCACTGCACATACAATTAAACCAAACTCACTGTAGTTAGATAAGCTAAAAGCAGTAAGTAATGATGTACGCGCGCGTAGTTTAAATATATTAGTGAACACATAATAAAGCGCTATTTTAACGGGTAATACTAAAATAAGTATAATAGCAACAATCAAGGAGTTAGTGGTTAGCTCTGCGCTCAAACCAATACTTAAGAAGAAGCCAACTAGCAATATGTCCTTTAAATTAAGCAGGGATTTTGATAGCTCGCCTGCCTTTTTGTGAGGGGCAAACATCATTCCTATTATTAATGCACCTAAATCGCCTTTTAGGCCTGCAAATTCAAATGCATGATAACCAGCAACTAGAGCAAAGAAAAAACCAAACAATGGTAATAGTTCACCATGTTTAGATCGGTTCAATACGCCATACATTACAGGTCGTAATAAAGGCAAAGCAATTATTAGTGCAATTGCCCATAAATTTGGGACTTTGCCGGTGCTAATAGCTAAAAAGATAACAGCAAAGATATCTTGCATTACCAATATACCAATGGCTATTTTACCGTGTAAGCTTGCCATTTCCCCGCGTTCTTCAAGCACTTTCACTGCAAATACAGTACTTGAAAAGCTAAGCGCAAACCCAACTAATAAAGCACTTTGCCAACTTAAATCAACAAATAGTGGAATAGCGAATACGCCAAGTAACAGCATAAAGCCACTAAATAACGCACTGCTAAAAATGATATGCAATGTTGCAGGTGCCCAAACTTGAGGTTTAATTAAACTGTTAACTTTAAGTTTCAAGCCAATACTAAAAAGAAGAAGGGTAACGCCAAGGGCTGCAATTGTATCGAGCAACTCTGTACTTTTATATCCCGATAAATTTAAAGCAAAGCCTGCTAATAAAAATCCAATAAGAGGAGGTAGTTTTAATTGATAAACGGCAAAACCACAAACAAACGCGGCAGCAAAATAGATTAGTTCCATAATTCTTAATATCACTTCATTTGGTGTTGCAGTGTAACGAAAAATTTATGCCATTGAAAATATAATAGACCTAAAAATGAACGCGTCTAATCAATTACTTGCCTTGCTGCGTATGAAAAATGCGCATTAAACACTTATTTAATCGTAAATAGTATGTAAATAACATTTTTTCACTGACATTAGCTTTTAAATATGGTTAAGATGCGATAACGAAGAAGTTTAAGCCAGAGCAAATAATAGAGCAGCTCAGCTTAAGGAGAGAGATATGTTTAAAAAGATTTTAGCGTCGGTAGGTATTGGTGCTGCAAAAGTAGACACTATTTTAGAAACTGAACACCTACAACCAGGTCAACTTTTTAACGCACAAATAGTTATCACAGCAGGGGATGTTAGCCAAGATATCGCAGGCTTAGATTTATTATTAATGACTCGTGTTAAAGTTGCGGGTGATGATGGCGATTATTTTACTAATCATGTAATTGAGCAATGGCGAATTACAGATATTGGTACAATTGAGCCAGGCGAAGTTAAAAACATCCTTTTTGAAGCACGTCTTCATTCTGAAACACCTATTACAGAAATTAATGCAGGTTATAATCAATCACATGTATGGCTAGAAACAGGCCTAGATATAGACTTAGCACTTGACCCAACAGATAAAGATCATTTACACATTTACCCTAATGAAGCGGTTAAAACGTGTATGCAAGCGATGGAAAAGTTAGGTTTTAGTTTAATGAAAGCTGACGTAGAAAAAGGCCACTTACGGGCTTCAACTTTTCAGTCATTATCTGGGTGTTACCAAGAACTTGAGTATAAACCTAATAGCCGCAGCTTATTTGGCATTCAGGAGATTGAATTATCGTTTGTACCAGAGGCACATAAAACACATGTGCTTATAGAGCTAGACAGAGCCTTTAAAGGCGATGGTTATGTAGATTTGACCATAGAGCACGATCATGTGAATCTATCGCAGTTGTGTGATCAGCTAGAGCGCTTATTTACTTAGTATAAGCTAACTAAGCTAGCGAGTGATTTTAATAAACCCAGCCTAAGCTGGGTTTTTTGCTTATAGGATTTAATATGCAGTTTAAATGTGAGCAGTTTGACGCTCTTGATACACAGACTCTTTTTACTATTATGCGTGGGCGGGTTGATGTGTTTGTTGTAGAGCAAAAATGTCCTTACCCTGAACTTGATGATGTAGATATTGCTTCAAATACACAGCATTTATATACATTGGATAATGAGCAACTACAAACTTATGCGCGTTGTTATGACAAAAGTGAGCAATACAGCGCAATAGGTCGCGTGCTAGTGAGTGAAGGAGCGCGTGGTAATGGGTATGCTACTTTACTTATTACTAAAGCTATAGACTGCTGCAAAGCACAATGGCCTGAGCGAGATATTTATATAGGTGCACAAACTTACTTACTTGATTTTTACCGCTCTTTTGGCTTTGAGGATTATAAAAGTGAATATTTAGAAGACGGTATACCTCATCAGGATATGATTTTAAAACTTACTAAATAATACCAACCTGCATAAATCTTTGATCAATTTAACGAATTAAATTGCACTATAACGTCGTTAAAAATTTTTTATTTAGAACAACTAAATACAAAAATTTTTGCCTAGTTCTAGCGTAATTTTCTTAACGTTAAATAGACCCCGTATATAAGCAGATTGGTATAAATCCAATTTAAGCAGTTATAAAAAAGCCCACTAATGTGGGCTATTTTAATTTAAGACTATTTTAAGGTTAAGGTATTATTTAGCTCAAGAGTGAGTGTAAAAACACCATACCAATAGCAAGTGGACACACAAACTTGGTATACCAAGGCCATATTTTCCAAAACAATGTGTTATGGACCTCAGGATTACCTTCTTTAATTGCTTTAAGTAATGAGCTTCTGTACCAAATCCAGCCTACAAATATACAACACATCAGGCCAAGCAAAGGTTGAGCTACTTTTGTAGTTAAAGTAATCACTAAGCCAAATAAGCTGCTAAGGTTACACACAATTATAATGCTAACGATAGCAATTAAAGCTCCAATCAACCAGGTTGCCTGAACGCGTTTCATCCCAAAGCGTTCTACAGTGTATGATACTGGCGCCTCTAACATTGAAATAGATGACGTTAAAGCGGCAATACTCATTAACGCAAAAAATGAAAAGCCCACAAATAAGCCAACTTCGCCCATTCCATCAAATAAAGCAGGGAGTACCTGAAATACTAACGTATCTTCAGAGAGTAATTTACCTGTTGAGGCCGAGAATATTTCAACGCCTTGAGCTTGCGCTATATACATAGCCGGAATAATCAGTAAACCCGCTACAAAGGCTATAAATACATCAATAAGGGTTACATAGGCACCTAAAGAAACAAGATTTTCTTTTTTGCTGATGTACGAGCCGTAAATAATCATTACGCTAGTACCTAGCGATAAAGAGAAAAAAGCTTGTCCTAGTGCGCTAACTAATAGTTTTGCGTCAAAAATAGACGAAAAATCAGGAACTAAGTAAGCCTTTAAACCTTCCATTGCGCCATCTTGGGTCATTACATAAGCAATAAGTGCAAATAAAATCCCCAAAAGAGCGGGCATTAAACGTTTTGACCATTTTTCAATACCGTTCTCAACGCCTCTACTGATAATAGCGACAGTTAGTACGATAAAGACGAGAGTGAATATAATGTTTCGGGTAAGTGATTGCTCGCTTAACCATGTAGATGCTGTGTTGGCACCAACTAAAGTGGCTATGGGTTCAGCTGTAGCGCTGAGCATCCAACCAGCAACAATGGCGTAAAAACTTAATATAAAGCCAGCACATAAAATACCGCCAAAACCAACAATAAAGGCAAAGTGTTTTTGCCATGGCTTATTAGATATTTTTTGAAGTGATGAAACCGCATTTGCTTGGCCATGACGACCAATCATAAGTTCAGCCATTAAAGCGGGGTAGGCTAAAAAGAACGCAAGCACTAAATATGCGACTAAAAATGCAGCACCGCCATTACTTGCTGTTTGTGTAGGGAATCCCCAAATATTGCCCAAACCAACGGCAGAACCCGCGGCGGCCATAATAAAACCAAAGCGAGAGCTGAACTCGCCTCTAACTGCGCTCATATTATTGTACTTCTCTATTGTGTGACGGCGGTGACAATCTACTGGAAATGTTAAAAAATAAAAAGTGCTTATTTGCTGATCTAGCACAATTTAATAAGTAAAGTGTGTGTTATAACCATCGATTTTAATTGTTGTTATCGAGTCGTTTAAAATAACGAGTTGATTTTGTTTAATAATTGTTAATTACAGTCTGTAACTATTGCTTTACGAATTATGATGCTGTGCAATAGTGAAAGTAAAACACGCACCACCTAGCTGGGTACTTTTACTTACTTTAACACTGCCATGATGCCAGTCGGCTACTTTTTCAACAATAGCTAGACCAAGGCCGTAACTTTTATCAGCTCTGTTACGGTGATCTTCTTCCCTAAAAAATGGGCTAAATACATTACTAAAATTTTCTCGAGCGATACCCGGGCCGTCATCTTCTACCGTTATTATAAGCTGTTGCTCGTGTAACTTTGCGCTCAGGTAAATATGTTGGCTTGCAAAATCACATGCGTTAGTTAATAAGTTAGTAATTGCGCGAGCAAGCCAGTGAAGATCTGCATTTATTATTTTATCTGTACTATTGAGCTGTACGTTAAGCATTTGCATTTCAAGTTTTGGTGCAAGTTGAACTAAAATATCTTCAAGGTAGGACTTAATGTTTGTTGATGAATAGGTCAGCTTATTAGCATTTTGTTCTAAAGTAGCAAAAGCTAAATAGCTACTAAGCATCGATTCCATATGGTCTAAATCATTTTCCATACGGGTTAAATACTGTTTTACTTTTTGCTCATCATGGCTATCTAATGCCGCATCTAAACCAAATCGCAGGCACGCGATAGGGGTGCGTATATCATGAGATAAACTTGAAGCCATTAGTTTATTTTCAGCGACAAGTTTCTCTATTTGGCTGGCCATGCGGTTAAAGGTAAGCTCTACGTCTTTTATGTAAGTAAAATGAGATACTTTTATTCGGGCTTGAACATTACCAGAGGCAAACTTTTTAGCGGCTTCATTTAACACGGTTAATCGTTTAGCTAAGGGCGCAATAATAAACCCCATAAATACACATAAGCCTGCGTAAAAGAGTAAGGTTAATATAATGTCGTTATGTTGCTCGCTATCAAAAATTTTATCTAAACGCATTGATAAGTGAAAAGGATTTAAAACAGCGCTGCTATAAAGCATATAAAAGCCTTGCTGATCTTCTAAAATCAGCCCACCCGGCGTATGCATTTGTAATAATAAAGAAGGCGGTAAAGCAAGTGATTCATTAGGTTTATAATCAATTAAAACATCAAATTCTAGCGCCAGTTGTTTTACATAATCGCTGCGCTCAGATGTGGGTATGTTAGCTAATTGCTTGCTAAAACCCATAATCATTTTACTTTGCTGACTAAATTCATCCTGTGGGGTATGCGCTTGTTGACTAAAAGCATCAATAAGCCAGCCCAATACCACAATAGATAAAAGTGCACTGCCTAAAAGCGATATATAAAACTTTTTCATTTATTTATTCATCACTTTATTACCACGCAGTAGAAACAAGTAAATATCCACGGCCCCAAATAGTTTTAATTTTTTCAGGGTTTTGTGGATCATCATTAAACTTTTTACGAAGTGCAGAAATAAGTACATCAACACTTCTATCAAGCCCATCGTATTCTCTGCCTTTGGTTGCTTTAAATACAGCGTCACGCGAGACCACTTGGCCTGCATTGCTCGCAAGGTAATGAAGCAGTAAATACTCAGCACTTGATATGTTTACGTCTTGCTTGTTGAGTTTTACATTTCTAGATTCGGTATCAATACTAAGCGTACCAACATTAATAACACTCTCGTTAACGTGTGGGGTATTTGGCTCATTGTTTTGGCGAAGGGCTGCTTTTATACGCGCTAGCAATGCACGAGGGCGCACAGGTTTCATTATGTAGTCGCTTGCACCTACTTCTAGACCAATGACCTCATCCATTTCTTCATCGCGTGCGGTGAGCATTATGATGGGCGAATTATAAAAACTACGAAGTTCTCTACACACGCTTATACCATCTTGCCCTGGAAGCATAATATCAAGGAGCACGATATTTGGATTTAACGTTTTGACTTGGCTAATTACTTCGTCACCTCTGTGACAAACATGCGTTGTGTAGCCTTGCTCTGTTAAGTATTCAGCAACCCATTGAGCAAGTGATACATCGTCTTCAACGAGTAAAATAGTGCCATAGTTATCCATGAAAATATCCTTAATGCGATTGGTATTAAAATAGTCGCCAGCGGCGCTTTTTTTGCCTGTTTTGATATACCCATTGAAGCTTTACTTCGGCAATACTAATTATTTTAGAGGTATTGCTGTCAAATAGTTCAAATGAAATACTTTGCTGTGAATCAAATGCATAATTAAAGGTACCGCTCTGTTGCTTGAGCCAACATTGCATTATGTACTTTGAGGTGGCGTCACGTAGGCAGTAATTACCAATGATAGGTTGCTCCCACGTTAGCGTTACGTCAGCATAGCAATTTCGCCCTTCGCGCAATGCAACGCAGGTGTCTGGAACTGCTATAAGTGCTTCAGGAGGTTCCTGAGCTTTAACAGTAAAAGTACTGGGGAAGATCAGTAATACACAGATCCATCTAAAATACATAACGTAGGCCTACCTTGGCTTTGTGTTGATATCCTTGGGAAATAATTGGACTGTCGTCAATCTCTTTTGAAAACCATGTGGTAAGCCAGCCGGATAAAAACACCCAATCTTGGCTTATTGGGTACTCAGCATGGAACTCAAAAATAATACTAGTACTGGCATTGCTGCTATAAATCGGGCGAAGGCTGGTGGCTTCATCGCTATCAATGCCAAAGTAATAATTGGTAAAGTCAGCAGAGTAGGCGCTTAAACCAACACCAGATCTAAACTCCCAGTTTCGCCATGGTAAAATGTGACTAAAAAAGCTGTTTATAACCCAGCCATTGTGCGCGCCAGATACATCATGAAGGTATTCAAAAGAGAATTGAGAATTTTCAAATCGACGAGAAAGTCGAAGGCCGACGTCAAAGTCGTAATTACGTTTTTTTATACCTTGGAGTTCTTTTATAACACCATGGTTATAGAATCCGAGGCCTTTTTCGTCAAATCCAGCTTGAGTATTTGTGCCTAATATATCTAGGCCCCAATCAAATTTATCTATAAGACTGTAGCCTATTACAAGGCCGCCACTGAGTTGATTGTGATCGAAATCAAGGTAAAATTTATCGTAGGAAACAGCAAGACTTAAGTCGAGCTCAACGCCTTTATCGTAAGACTCAATGCCGACAAGGTAAGAATCTTCAATATAAAAGCCCGCACCAGCACTCCAATCCCACGCAAAGCCTTGGGTTGGCTCTAACGTATTATCTGCATAATAGCGGTTACTTGCCATACTCGACGTGCTAAAAATGCAGCAAAAAAGCAGTGTTATGCTCAGTAAAGTATGGTTAAGCAAAGCGTTTCTCATCCCTTAGGGCCTAATTATTATTTGTTATTAAGCGTAGTATATTGTTAATTCGTTCCTTTAATCTGTAAAAAAATGTAGTAAGTGTTAGGTCTGTTGATCTTTCAAGGTTAAATTTGCAGCAGTCTGTTTGGTATTTAGGTAAGGCAGAGCCTATGCAGTGTGGCTATTCCCCATAAATGGGCGATAACGTAGCATTAATGCCAAACAGGCGCTGCCCAAAGGGTTCTTCCTAGGGGCTATTTACTCTTTGTTGCTCGGTTTTGACTTAGCCCACTAGGTTACAAATCTCGCGCCGCGATTAAATAGCCCCTAGTTTGAACAAATTTTAATCCGTAAAGATCAACAGACCCTAATTTACTGAACTTTAATTTTATCGATTAATATACTACTCAAGTAAAACTGCATCATAGGTGTTAATGCACTTACTTCTGTTCTATTACATGGACCGCTAAGTTTGGTAAGGCTAGATAGTTTTGACAACGTTTTGTACTGAGGTATTTGAATATCTTTGCCAAGTCTTTCAATTCGGGCCTCGTCAGTGTTTTGCTGATGAATAAAAGCGACAACCTCAAGCTCATTTGTTATTTTTTGCTCTTCGGTGAAATTGTAAATTAGTGGTTCACGATGAAAACTTGCACTGTCGATTGAAGATTTAGCAAACCAAACAACATCACCCGATGACTTGTGCGTGAGACGCATACTAACTTGTGCAAATATTGCAGCGCACTGTTGTGTTGGGTATTGCTGGGCAACATTTGAATATAAAGTAAATGGCTTCTCTGGTTGCTTTATTGCGTACTTAGTATCATCTGTGAAAGTTAAATCGAGTTGCTGAATAGTCAGTGTGTAGTCACTGTTATTTTTAGTTGTTACTTTTAGTTGTTTATCGTTCAGTGCTTGGCTAATTTGCGATAGAAGTTTATCGGTTACGCTTGCCTTATCGGTAATGATTTTTACTGTTTGGTTTCTAACTACTTTATGTGCAGGAAGTTGAACCGATTTAACTTTTGGAGATGAGTGCTCTGTAGTGTACTCAAGTTGATAGGTCTGACTTTTTAATGTTGGCTTTAATGGCATAGCCAGTGGTTCGGCCGGTTGCTTTGTAATAGCACAACCAGTTGATAATAAAATAAAAAGTGACACAACTAAAAAACGCATAAGTACTAAACACTCGCTTAAAACCAAATAATCGTCGTATTGTACGTTAGTACAAACAAAACTTCATGATATTATCTGCGCAGATGTAGTTAAAAAGATAAATTTTATAAAAAATGAAGTATCTCAACTCTTTATCGTATTGCCTATCTGCTTTGTGTTTGCTGTTTAGTTCTGTGGGTTTTGCAGCAAAAGCGGATCCTGATTGGGATGCATTTGTAAAAAAGTACGGCCGTTACGCACAAAAAAAATTAAAAAGTAAAGGTATACCCGGTGCAGCGCTTTCGATTGTAAATATAAACAATTCAGACTACATCCACACCATGGGCGTAACTAAATCACGAAATGGACAAAAAGTTAATAAGCATACTCGGTTTAGACTCGCGTCTGTTTCGAAGACATTTGCAGGCTCGTTATCAGCTAAATTGGCTGCTAACGGCCTACTGGAATTAGATAAGCCTGTTAGCGAATACATAACTGATTTTAAAGGGACTGTTTATCAAGATGATTTAAAGGTGTTTCATCTTTTAAGCCATTCAAGTGGATTAGTTCCTAATGCATACGACAATTTAATTGAATCTCGTATGGATTACCCAGGTATTGTTGAAAAGCTGCTTAGCGTCAAACCAATTTGCAAACCCGGCGAATGTTATGGCTATCAAAACGTTATGTTTAGTCTTATAGGCGATGTGATATTACAAAGCACCGATAAAAGTTACGGACAGTGGTTACGAGAAGCTATTTTTGAGCCATTAAAAATGAGTGATGCGAGCTTAGGTTTTGAACAAATGGTGCATGACAATAATTATGCTCTACCTCATGTGCGGGGTAAAAAACGCTGGTATAGCGCTAAGCTTAAAAAAAATTATTATAAAGTGGGACCTGCAGCTGGTGTGAACGCTAGCGCAAGTGATATGGCTATTTGGTTAAGAGCGCAGCTGGGCCAATACCCTGATGTTTTGTCATTGGATACTCTAGCAAAACAAACACGCCCTTATACACATACAAAAAAAGAAATGCATCGCAGGGTATGGAAAAAACACCTCAATGAAGCCTATTACGGATTAGGCTGGCGCGTTTATAACTATGCTGATGAAACACTTTACTATCATAGTGGCTGGGTGCAAGGTTATAGAAGTGATGTGATTGTATTTCCTCACTTAAATATTGGTTTTAGCTTAATAGTTAATGCTGAAACCGGCGTAATCAATGAGCTAACGACTGAATTTATCGACAGGCTATTAGAATACAAACGAGGTAAAAAAATATGAATAATAAAATAATATTAGCAATCACTTTTTTAATCATGTCATTCAATTGTAGTTTAGTGTTTGCAGCACCTGATGAGATATATTTGTTTCGTCATAGCGAAAAGTTAACGGGTAAAAATCCAGCGCTTTCAGAAGAGGGGAAGGCACGTGCAAATAATTTAGTTACGTTGTTTAAAGAACATCAAAATATACATCTTTTTAGCAGCAACTATAAACGCACGTTGCAAACAGCCGCACCTTTGCAGGCACATTTTAATACCAAAATAAATGTGTATAACGCAGGTAAGCTAAGTGATTTAAAAAATGAGTTACTAAAACTAAAAGGTGTAGTTGTTGTTATTGGGCACAGTAATACAACACCGCAACTAGCCGAGCTACTTTCGAATGAAAAAGTGCCAGCAATGAGTGAAACACAATTTTCTCAGTACTTTATATTGAATAAGAAGCGCAGTAGTAATGGTAGCGAATATGATGTAACCCATCATAAAATGAGTTTTTGATTTAAAATGTTAAATAATAAAAAACCAGCATTAAGCTGGTTTTTTTAATTTAAACGCACTAAATCCTTTAACAGGAATAATTAGTTACGCGGTAAATGTATTTTTTTCTCAACGCTTTGACGATAAAGCACAATAGTGTGACCTATCGTTTGTAGCTTAGTCGCACCAGTTTCACGTACGATTGCTTCAAAAATTAATGCTTTTGTTTCACGATCGTCAGTTGGAACTTTAACTTTGATTAATTCGTGAATTTCTAATGCACTTTGAATTTCTACTACTACGCCTTCGGTTAAACCGTTAGAACCTAGTAAAACTACAGGCTTAAGGCTATGTGCCTGACCTTTTAAAAACTGCTTTTGTTTGTTTGATAATGTCATGTTTATACAAATTTTGCTGAATATGGCTTGAATTAAGGGTATTCTAACGCCATCTAGAGAATATTACTAATTAGTTGCGTGTTAATTTATGACAAATAAAAAACAGTCAGCCAGTTCACAGCGATGGCTGAAAGAACATTTTGATGATAAATATGTTCAAGAAGCGCAAAAAAAAGGCTGGCGTTCCCGAGCGGTTTTTAAATTAGATGAAGTACAAAATAGAGATAAAATACTTCGTCCAGGTATGACAGTTGTTGATTTAGGGGCGGCTCCAGGAAGTTGGTCTCAATATTTGGCTGAAAAAGTAGGTGACAAAGGCCAAGTGATCGCGTGTGATATATTGCCGATGGATTCACTTGCGGGTGTTGACTTCTTACAAGGTGACTTTCGTGAGGAGGCTGTATTAAATGCGTTGTTAAAACGTATTGATGGTAAAAATGTTGATGTGGTACTCTCTGACATGGCACCAAATATGAGTGGCAATAACTCAGTAGATCAAGCGGGTAGTATGTATTTGGTAGAACTTGCGCTGGATATGTGTAGTCAAGTACTAAAGAAAAATGGCGCATTTATTGTTAAAGTTTTCCAAGGAGAAGGCTTTGATCAATACTTGCAAGATGTACGTAATAGTTTTAAAGCAGTGAAAATACGCAAACCTGATGCCTCACGTGCCCGTTCTCGGGAAGTATATATAGTAGCGACTGGATACAAACTGTAGTACAGTTGCTTGGCGTTTAGTTGAATTTAAATTAATTGGATACAAGAGGTTAACCCCTTGAGCGATATGGCGAAAAATTTAATACTATGGCTGGTGATTGCAGTTGTGCTGATGTCAGTCTTTCAGAGCTTTAATGGCGGCGAGCAAGTTGATCGTCAAACAAGTTATACTCAATTTGTAAAAGATGTCCGCAGTGGCTCTTTACAAGAAGTTATTATCGACCGCGGTACAGGAAATATTACTGGTACTAAGAGCAGTGGTGAGCGTTTTCAAACAACGATGCCAATGTACGATGAAGACTTAATAAATGATTTACTTAAAAATGATGTAAATGTGAAGGGTGTACAACCTGAAGAACAATCATTCTTAGCAAGTATATTTATTTCTTGGTTCCCGATGATACTGCTTATAGGTGTATGGATATTCTTCATGCGTCAAATGCAAGGCGGCGGCGGTAAAGGCGCTATGTCATTTGGTAAGAGTAAAGCTCGCTTAATGAGTGAAGATCAAATTAAAACAACGTTTGCTGATGTTGCAGGTTGTGATGAAGCGAAAGAAGATGTTACTGAGCTGGTAGACTTTTTACGAGATCCTTCTAAGTTTCAAAAACTTGGCGGTAGTATTCCTAAAGGTGTACTAATGGTTGGTCCTCCAGGTACCGGTAAAACGTTACTTGCGAAGGCTGTTGCTGGTGAAGCTAAAGTGCCATTTTTTACAATTTCTGGTTCAGATTTTGTTGAAATGTTTGTGGGTGTTGGTGCGTCACGTGTACGAGACATGTTTGAGCAAGCTAAAAAAGCGGCGCCTTGTATTATCTTTATAGATGAGATTGACGCTGTTGGTCGTAAACGTGGTGCTGGTATGGGCGGCGGTAACGACGAACGTGAGCAAACACTTAACCAAATGCTAGTAGAAATGGATGGTTTTGGTGGTAACGAAGGTATTATTGTTATCGCAGCAACTAACCGACCAGATGTACTAGACCCTGCATTACTTCGCCCAGGTCGTTTTGACCGTCAAGTTGAAGTAGGTTTACCTGATATTCGTGGTCGTGAGCAAATACTTAAAGTACACATGCGTAAAGTGCCATTAGGCGATAACGTAGAAGCTGCTCTTATAGCACGTGGTACTCCAGGTTTCTCTGGCGCGGATTTAGCTAACTTAGTAAACGAAGCTGCACTTTATGCAGCGCGTGGTAATAAACGTGTTGTAAGTATGGCTGAATTTGACGCTGCTAAAGATAAAATCATGATGGGCGCAGAGCGCAAGACCATGGTGATGAGCGAGCAAGAAAAAGCAATGACAGCGTACCATGAAGCTGGCCATGCTATTGTTGGTCGTATGGTGCCAGAACATGATCCAGTTTATAAAGTATCTATTATTCCACGTGGCCGTGCGCTGGGTGTAACAATGTACTTGCCTGAGCAAGATCGTGTTAGTCATTCAAAAGAGCTTTTAGAATCAATGATTTCTAGCCTTTATGGTGGCCGTATTGCTGAAGCGCTTATTTACGGCGCAGATAAAGTAACAACGGGTGCAAGTAATGACATTGAACGAGCTACAGATATAGCGCGTAAAATGGTTACACATTGGGGTTTAAGTGAAAAACTAGGTCCGTTACTTTACGCTGAAGATCAGAACGAAATGTATATGGGTGGTGGCGGTAGTCGTTCATCTAGCATGTCGGACGACACGGCAAAAGTAATTGATGCAGAGGTTCGATTACTTTCAGATCGTAACTATCAAAGAGCAGAAGAAATATTAAAAGAAAATATTGATATTCTTCACTCAATGAAAGATGCGTTAATGAAATACGAAACTATTGATGCTAAGCAAATTGATGATTTAATGGCACGCCAACCAGTACGTGAACCGCGTGATGCACATGACCGTCATGAAGCTAAACCGGTAAAAGCGGAAGAACCTCAAGAACCAGTTGCTGATGAAAATCAAAAGACTGATGATTCATCAAAAAAAGATGAAACAAACCTTGATGACAAAGCTGAATAATCGTTAAAATAGTAATGAAAGCCCCGAACTTCGGGGCTTTTTTGTATCAGCTATTTAGAAAAAGAATAAAGGTTGGCAATGACTAACATATTAAAGCTTCCGAGAGGGCGTACGCTTAATCTTGAAAAGCCCGTTATTATGGGAATACTAAATGTAACGCCGGATTCATTTTCTGATGGTGGGCAGTTTTTAGATCCCAAAATAGCGCTAAAGCGCGCAATGCAATTATTAGATGACGGTGCGACAATTTTAGATATAGGGGGAGAATCTACTCGCCCAGGCGCGCCAGATGTTAGCTTAGAAGATGAACTTGCTCGAGTAATCCCCGCTATTAAAGCGATACGTCAGCACAGTGATTGCGTTATTTCAATTGATACCAGTAAAGCACAAGTAATGGAACAAGCAATACTTGCAGGGGCAGATATAGTCAATGATGTTAGAGCTTTGCAAGAAATAGACGCCTTAGAAACGGTTGCGCAGTATGAAGATGTAGCAATTTGTTTAATGCATATGCAAGGGCAGCCCCGGAGCATGCAATCGTCACCTCATTACGATAATTTGTTTGCAGATATAAGTATGTTTTTTAGTGAACGTATTAAAGCATGTGAAACAGCTGGGATTAAGTTTGAACGACTTATTCTAGACCCAGGTTTTGGATTTGGAAAAACGCTTAGTCATAACTATCAAATATTGGCTAAGTTTGATGATTTTAATAAATTAGGTTTGCCATTATTGGCCGGATTATCTCGTAAATCGATGATAGGTAATTTATTAAACAGAAATACAAATGAACGGTTAGCGGGCAGCTTAGCGGGTGCGTTAATCGCAGCGCAAAATGGCGCAAAAATTATTCGTGTACATGACGTAAAAGAAACCGCAGATGTACTTGGTGTATATCAAGCCTGCGAACAAGGAATTTCACAATGAAAGAAAGAAAATATTTTGGCACCGATGGCGTGCGTGGACTTGTAGGCGCTGCTCCAATAAACCCTGAATTTGCAATGAAGCTAGGCTGGGCTGCTGGGCGTGTATTATCGCAAAGTGGTACTAAAAAAGTAATTATTGGTAAAGATACGCGTATTTCGGGCTATATGCTTGAAACCGCACTTGAGGCTGGTTTAATTGCTGCTGGTATTGATGTTGTATTATTGGGTCCTATGCCTACACCGGCCGTTGCTTATTTAGCGCAAACATTTCGTGCTGAGGCAGGTATTGTAATTAGTGCCTCACATAATCCATATTACGATAACGGTATTAAGTTTTTCAATGGTCAAGGCTTAAAGCTTGATGATGCAGTAGAGCTTGAAATTGAAGCGATGCTTGATGAGCAAATGACATGTGTTGCTTCAGATAAATTAGGCAAAGCATCGCGTTTAGTCAGTGCGGATGGCCGCTATATAGAGTTTTGTAAGAGCCAGTTCCCGCAAGGCCTGTCTTTAGAAGGTCTTAAGATTGTTGTCGATTGCGCAAATGGCGCAACTTATCATATTGCACCTTCTGTTATGCGTGAACTTGGCGCAGAAGTAATAACACATGCGTGTGAGCCTAACGGCGTTAATATCAACCATGAATGTGGCGCTACTCACGTAGATACCCTTAAACGTAAAGTGCTTGAACTTAAAGCCGACGTAGGTATTGCATACGATGGTGATGGTGACCGCGTGATGATGGTTGATCATAATGGCCGTGTTTTTGATGGTGATGATCTGGTTTATATTATTGCTTGCCAAGCAGCCCAAGATGATAATTTGGGTGGTGGTGTAGTTGGTACTGTTATGTCTAACATGGGCCTTGAAAATGCTTTAAAAGCAAAAGGTATCGAGTTTGCTCGCAGTAAAGTGGGCGATCGCTATGTTATGGAGTTACTACAGCAGAAAGGCTGGAAAATTGGCGGCGAAAGCTCAGGCCATGTACTGAATCTAGATTTAATTAGCACGGGTGATGGCATTATATCAAGCTTGCAAGTACTGGCTGCTATGGTTGCACAAAACCGTACATTACAAGACTTAGGTGCTGGTTTTACCAAGTACCCAATGAAAATGATAAACGTGCGTTATACCGCTGGAACTGACCCGACAAAAGCACCAGAAGTGCTTTCAGCTGTAGCAGAAGTAGAGCTTGCTTTAGGCGATAAAGGGCGTGTTTTACTGCGTAAGTCAGGCACTGAACCTGTGGTTCGTGTTATGGTTGAAGCCGAGCAAGAAAAGATTGTAATCGACAGCGCTCAAAAAATTGCAGCTGTTGTAGAATCTATGAGCAAACAAACTGATTAATAACAATAATCTCTTGTAACTTTGGGCGAGAAAAGTTAATATCTCGCCCGCTTTCTAATGTGGAGTGGATAATGGCAATACGCAAGGCGATGGTCGCAGGCAACTGGAAAATGAATGGCTCTTTAGAGTTAGTTAAACAAATGTCTGACGCTATTAACGATGTAAAATCACAAGAGATGGACATTGTTTTATTTCCTCCATTCCCACTTGTACCAGCAATGGTAGCTAGCGGTGTTTCTACAGGAGCTCAAACTGTTTCTGAAAATACACCTGGCGCATTTACTGGTGAAGTTGATGCGCAGCTTATAAAAGATTTAGGTGCAACTTACGTACTTGTTGGTCATTCTGAACGCCGCAGTATTTATAACGAAAGTAATGCAACAGTCGCTGAAAAGTTTGCTAGAGCACAGCAAGTTGGGTTAACACCAATATTATGTGTAGGCGAGAGTGAAAGTGAGCAAGAAAGCGGTCAAACCGAACAAGTAGTTGCTGCACAAATTGATGCAGTAATAGAGAAATTAGGTGTAGCAGCACTGAAAGATTCTGTGATAGCATACGAGCCCGTTTGGGCCATAGGCACAGGTAAGACTGCATCGCCAGAGCAGGCACAAACTGTTCATAAATTTATCCGTGACAAAATTGCATCACTTGATAGCAATTTAGCACAAGGGCTTACCATCTTATATGGTGGTAGCGTTAATGAAAAAAATAGCGAATTATTATTTGCACAAACAGATATAGATGGCGGCTTAATTGGCGGCGCAAGTCTAAAAGCAGAATCTTTTACTGCAATCTGTAACAGTGCAAAAGGGACTGTATAAGATGTACGAAATTTTATTAGTAGTTTATTTAGTTGTGGCTTTGGCTCTAGTTGGAATGGTTTTAATTCAACAAGGTAAAGGCGCAGATATGGGTTCTTCATTTGGCGCTGGTGCATCAGGCACAGTTTTTGGTTCGTCAGGTGCAGGTAACTTTATGACAAAAACAACCACAAGCTTAGCAACGGTATTTTTTGTATTAAGCATTGTGTTAGGAAACCTAACTGCTGGTCAAATTAAAAAGACTGACGAATGGGAAAACCTAGAAGCAGCTCCAGCAGTAGAAACAGTAGTTCCTGTTGAAGAAGATGTTCCAGTAACATCTACTAAAGAGCAAAGCTCTGACGTACCAAACTAATTTAGCGTAAAGCTATCGTTAAACGATTTATAGTCCTCAAATAAATCACATGTTTAAAAATTAAGCGAAAGCTTAAAAAATGCGGATGTGGTGGAATTGGTAGACACGCCACCTTGAGGGGGTGGTGCTTTAGGGCATGGGGGTTCAAGTCCCCCCATCCGCACCAAATTTAGAAACCAGTAGCAGTAATGTTACTGGTTTTTTTGTATCTGTAATTTATTGTGATTGCTTTATGAGCGATGTGTGTTTATTGTTAAATAATTCTTCTATTTGTTAGAAAAAACTAGAAATATTACAAATTTAGCTCACACTTATAGATATCAAGCCGATAATAGATATAGACAATAAAATAAGGTAGCACAGTATGGCTTCAGGCTTCTCTTTTCAAAACCTAAGCATAACAAAAAAAATACATGCAATAACATGCATTGCGGTAGTAGCTTTCATAGTGATCGTATTGATAAACTATTTAGCTATGAATGATAATAAGGTTTCTCTCGATGAAATGAGTAACTCATCGTATAAAGTTGTAAAAATAACGTCGCAAAACGTAGGGCTTTTAGAAAAGCTTGATGAACTTTATACCCAAGCGGTTACGTTTGGTGAGCAAGATCTTATAGTTAAAGCAGACGAGGTATATCAAACTTTAGAGTCTAATATTACCTTAATAACGCAACTTAATAACTCCTACATTAATAACGATATTATTAATGAGTTGTCAGATTATGAAAAAATATCCTCAAGTATTGCTAAAGGTATGGTTAACGGTACTGCTGATTTTAGTAAGATTCAGCAACAAGCGCAGCTTAAAACAAGTTTATATGGATCTGTTTTAGAAAGTTTTAAAGGCGCTCAACAAAAAGCGGATAATCGTTTTTTTGAACTGGTTGCCAACACTAAAGCGCGCTCTGATGAAGCATTAACTCTAATGTTAGCTGTATCCATTATTTCATTAATTTTATTATTGTTTATGGCTATTTGGATTGCTAAAAATATAGGCTCATCTGCGAGTGATGCAGCTAACAACCTTAGTTTATTAGCAAGCGGCAATGGTTCTTTAAGCACACAGCTATCTGTTAACTCAGAAGACGAAATTGGCCAAGTCTCTATTAATTTTAACGCATTTATTTCCTTACTAAGAGAAACAGTTCTTGAAGTTATTGCTGTATGTGAGCCTTTAATGGAAAACTCAACACGACTAGTTCAAGGTATGGAACAAGCTGAGCGTGCTACAACAAAGCAAACCACTGATGCTGAAATTGTTAAGCAATCTATGGAAGAAATGAAGCAGAGTGTTGGTGATATATCAGAATCTGCAGCTAACGCTTCTCACGCTGCTGAAACGGCCGAGAAAGAAGTTGAACAAAGTCGTACACAAGTACAGATGTCAGTTACCGCTTCTCGTACGCTCAGTGATGAAATTAATCGAGCTGCAGGGACTATTAATAAGCTTGCGGACGATACAAAAAATGTATCGCAGATTTTGAATGTAATTACGTCTATTGCAGATCAGACAAACTTACTTGCTCTTAATGCTGCTATTGAAGCTGCACGAGCAGGTGAACATGGAAGAGGCTTTGCTGTAGTGGCAGATGAGGTTCGTGAACTGGCTTCTCGCACTGCACATTCTACTAATGAAATACGTGAACTATTGGGATCATTAACGACTGCCGCAAATGAATCTGTAGCTGCTATGACTTCAGCACGTGATATGGCAACAGATAATGCTACAGCCGCAGAAAAAACAGGTATTTCAATAGAGAAAATCGCAGAGCAAATGTTAGAAATTAATGGTATGAATTCGCAAATAGCAGCAGCGACTGAGGAACAAACATCCGTTGCAGCTATGGTAGTAGATAATGTGTCAAATATGCATGTATCGTTCGAAGATACTATGGACTCACTACTTGCTGTACGCGACGTAGCCAAAAACCTACATTACCTATCTGATAACCTATTAGATGCAACCGCAAAGTTTAGAATTGAGTAAAGCTCAGTACTGAGTCAGTATATAAATCTACCCTAGGGTGATGCCAGTTAGTTAACCGCTGACTGGCTTTTTTGTTTGGGTATTTGGTTTGACATACCTAGTATATGTCCACTCTCGCTTTATTAGTAATATGTGATGCTCTACTTTAGCTTACTATTACTCTATTTATATAGGGATACTCCCTGAGTTCTCAATAAACATAGTCTGAATTAAATTAATAATATTAATTGCACAGTTCGCAACACTCAGCTGACAGAAGTCTTCTGAATTGGATGCGTAACTATTGGCTAGAAAAAGTGTTGTAGTGGGCTGCAAAAAAAGGCCTCTGAATAAATTCAGAAGCCTTCATAAACAGACCAGAAGGTCGGTTTATTGATTAGTTAAATATTTATTAACCTATCAGTATTAACCTCTAGGTGGTTTTTATATCAATTTCACTGCTAAAAGGTAGCAATTACTTTTACTTTATCGGTCACTTTAGCGCTATCAACATAGCCAATAGCATCGTTATTAGCAGCAACAAAATCAATAACAGCTTGGTCAGTTGTTAGTTTTTCAGGCGGGGTGCCTTTACCTGTAAATACAAGCTTTGACCAATATGCATTTAACTGACTGCTAGACTTACCTACTACTTTGTCGTTAAATTCATCAGCTACAGATGTACCATCTTGATTTATAGGATTAACTTTATCGCCATTACTAAATGACTTACTTTTTCCCAGATAAATCTTTTTTATTGTGTCAGCATCTACTGTGCTAGCATTGCTTGGATTAATAATCACAGCAACTTCTGCAAATACATTAATTGAGCACAATGAAAGTGCACTTACTAAAATTAATTTTTTCATCATAAGCTCCAATTAAAAGACAAGATCTACACCAACAGCTACAACATCCGTCTCTGTATCGGTTATATCATCTTCAAAACGACTAAAGTCGATTTTGAAAGCAGCGGAAGGGTGAAAATCATAACGTGCACCAATTGTGTATACGTTACTTTGTGCACGAAGACCTTCAAGAGCACCATTTACAGCCGAGTTTAAGGTTGGTATTGACTCAATGGTATTAAAACGTGATGAGTCATGTTTGTCATCATTGTCTTCATAAGTAAAATGAACAATTACACTGTCAATACGGTAACCAACTGATGCGTAATACTGTGACTGTTCTGGTAGTATACTGTCTTCAACCTCAAATTGTGTATATTCGGCATCAAACAAAAAGTTTTCATAATCAACAGAAAAACCAACGCCAACGAAACTCGTTTTATCTTCTTCAGTGATTAGGTCATTCGCAGTATTAGTTAAGCCACTATCAGACAATACACTTACGAGACCAATTAGGCCGCTATCCTCTGATGAAATGCTAGTGTCGGCCACAATGTATGCAGCTCGCGCACTGAACCAGTCGTATGATAGACTCCAGTTTATACCGGCTAAATTATTTAATTCAGCAGGTAATTCTGTTCCAAATACGTCAATATCACCATCGAATGCACCATAAAAGCCTTGAAGCGTAGAATCCCAATCACCTAATTGAGAGCTGTAAACTACACTAACTCCTTCATAAGTTGAAAATGGGATACCGTATACTGATTTTGGCGGACGTACCCAGCGATAAGCATAACCTACATCCAAGAAATCAGAATACTTGTAAAAAGGAACACGCATTTTACCAGCGCTAAATTGCAGTTCATCGCTGTATTCATAAGTAATGTATGCCCATTCGAATGTAGCGTCAAAGTCATCCTCTCCACGCGCAATAATTTGAGCCGTAGCTGTTAGCTTTTCATGTAGGTCTGCAGATAATTGTAAAGCGAATTTACTCTCATTTTTAAAAGAGATATCGTCATCATAGCCGTACAAAGTACTGTCACTATCCAGACTTTTACCACCGACAATTGATGCAAAACCATTAATTCTTACCTCAGCACTAGCATAGCTAGATGCTAAAACTGCACATACAGCCACTGCTACAGATAGCTTTTTCATATGTTGTTCCTATTTGTTATTTAAATGTTGATTTCTTTATTAGTATAAGTGCATAACGAGTATTTATCTAATAAACAGAACTGTTTAAGGTTTTTATTTTATTTTTAGTCAATATTATTTTGTTTTTTAATTAATCAGGTGCGAATGTTTGTGTTTAAAAATGTTTAGTACTGGGGTTGGATATAAAATATACGCCTGGTGATTTTTGTTTATAACGTCTTAATGTAACTTACAAGCCGTAAGTGTTGTATTTACTACCATATAGATTTGTTAACATTTAATTATAAGTGTTTTACATAAGTTATTTAGTTTAAATGTTTATATTTTATATTGTTACATAGTCGAAATTATCAATAAGTAAAGCTAATCATAAGCAAATAACAACTTTCTAAACTGCAATTTTATCATAGTATCAGTCCTGTCTTAGCGAGGTCGGTCAAAGGAGATGGCGCGGATGAAGAAGGTAATATGGTTTTTATTATGTTTCTTTGCAATGAATGCATACAGTAACGATGAAGTAAGTTTAACTCTGGTAGGTCATATTTCACCAGTGTGCGGCTTTACTACTCAAAATAACAACCTTCAGTTTTCTTCAGATGGCCTTGCGAGTACAAAGCTAGTGATTAATTGTAATTCACCTATGCGAGTATCAATGCAATCTGAAAATGGTGGCCTGCGCCATCAGCAAAGTACTCAAATAAATGCTTATAACATTAATTGGTCAATAGAGGGGGTTTCAAGCGACGTTTCTGCAACAGCACTTGAGCTCAAATCTATGTACAATTTTGATGTTGATAAGATTTTATTTAACAGCGTAGCTAAATTACAGTTAAAACTAGATGAGCCTTTAATTTATGCCGGAAGTTACCAGGATGTGCTTCGCATAGAAATGACACCATCGGTTGTATCTGGTGGAGTTTGGTAAAACACTAACTATTAAATATAAACAAATATGTCACATGGATAAGGAATATTAAAATGAAAAAGTTAATCGTGTTATCAGCAATCGCAACTCTAACATCTGGCGCAGCATTTGCTGAAAATCTAAATGTAGGTGGTGCAGTGTCATCGATTTGTGGGGTGAGCAACATTAACACTACACAATTCTTCCAAACATTAACAAATGGTGCGACTAAAAACGTAGGCTTTGATTTGCAATGCAATGATGCCGATGGTGCGACTATGTCATTAACAACATCTGAAGGGCACTTACAGAATGCTGATCAAGAAAATCAAGGTGTTGGTTATACAGCAATGTTAACTGCTGACGCATTTAATTTCACACTTTCAGCTGAGAATGGCCAAAATGATCAGACAGAATCACAAAGTCAGTCTGGTTCGCCAACGCTAGCTGCCGGAGGGGTTGCGGGTAATATTTTATTAACTGTGACTCAAGAGCCTGTCTATGCCGGTACTTACGCAGATACGCTAATGTTGGCAATTACAGCTAACTAATCATATTATAAAAGGCAGTAACTACTGCCTTTTACTTTAGCGGGAGGGACTCTATATGCGCTATCTATTTTTAATTATTTTTTTACTTACTTCATACTCATCACAGGCTTTTCAAGTAAAGCCAATGGTTGCTGAGCTTGAATCATCAGGTAGCCAATCGCAACAAACCATTCGCATATCAAACCCTTCAGACAGCCCTTTAACTATCGAAATATCTGCTTTTGATTTGTCAATTAATACTCAAGGCGATGAAGTATTAAAAGCCAATGAAGAAGACTTTTTAATTATTCCTATGACCACAATTATTCCTCCCGGGGAAAGTCAATCGGTAATTGTTAGATATATTGGTGAGCCAATGTTAGAAAGCTCAAAAGCATATCGAATAGCTATTGATCAGGTGTCTGTTGATTTAGAGAAAACGGGGCAGTCAGGTATAGGCATGTCAGTCAGCTTCAGGACTCTATTTAATGTAATCCCTAAAGGTGCAGTGGCTAAGTTAGTTGTTAAAGATAAACGTCAAGCTGATACAGGAATATGGAGTGTTTTACTAGAAAATACAGGCAATAAATATATTCGCTTATCGCAGGCACAGTGGCTTATTAAAGGCGATGATCAAGAGCTATTATTAGAAGGTGCTGAATTGAGTAAAGCATTGACTGGAAAAATTTTATTACCAAAATCTAGCCGTGAGGTCTCAATAAAAATTCCAACAAAATTTAATGCAGCAAGCAGTGATCTTGAGGTCAATTTTTAATGTTGCGGATATGCAGTTACTTTTTTATATATGTAATTGTAATTGCACCGACCTTTGGTGTAGAAGTAACGCCTATGGTGGTTACTTTCTCCCCTGATAGTCGTTCAAGTAACGCTTCTAGCTTGGTTCACAATCAGTTACCAAGAGACATTGCTTTTGATATCCAAATTTACGAAATTGACTTTTCTCAAGGCACGCCTAAATTAATTTCTTTAGATGACTCTCCATTGTGGGTTTTTCCTCCATCGCTATTTTTGCAACCAGGGCAAAGCCAGCAGTTGCAATTTAGATGGTTAGATAAAAAACTTCCTAGTACAGATAAAAGCTATCAAGTTAGTTTGATTGAGCAGCCCATTGCAAACCAGTCTATAAATAAACAGTCACAACTTACGATGTTGTTAAATATAAATTTAATTGTTCATTTGGATCAACCTCGATTAGTTCCTAAACTGACTATAAAAGAGCCTCATGTTGAGGATGGCTTTATCGTCACTGAAGTATTAAATGAAGGAAAAGGGGCAGGACGATTAAGTGATTATGAAATAAAAATCACTAAAAATAAAACCCTGAGCGATCGAATTTTAAAAGATCAATTAAAAGCAAACGGATACGATGTTTTTTTTGCTCCTTATAGCACCAGTGTCATAAAAGTCCCTATGCCACAATCTTTACAGGAAGGAAGTTTAAATCATCTACGTTTAGTGCTGGCTCGCTAGTTATGCGAGTTTTATTATGCATATTTTTATTGAGCTTTACTCAATTATGTTATTCAAAAATTAACCCGTCTAAAAGAACCATCGAACTCAGCGTTGAAGCAGAACTGAATAAAAATGCTATTGGTAAATTAACTCTTGCAGTTGACCCAAATGATAATTTATCACTCAAATGGAGTGAAATTAAAGTGTCATTCGAACGACTTTTATTTTCAGAAGATTTTGATTCTTTAGAGTCTAAAGTTAATAAGAATGTCATTGATACAAAAGCATTAGAGTCATTTGGATATAATATTTCATTCGATATGAGTGATTTTAGCTTAGAAATATCAGTACCTCTTACACTGACTCGCCCTCAACAGCTAAGTTTAAAATCTGATTCAAGGAATTTAACAGCATCGGAACCCGCTAAACTAAGTGGATTTGTTAATGCTTATTCAAGCTATTTTTATCAGCAAGATAAAGGCGAGGACACAACAGATGAGCTCTTAGCTATTCGCTCTGAAATGGTAGTGAGCTGGGAAGGCTGGGTTTTAGAAAACGAAGTGGAGTATTTATCTGAAGTAGCTCCTACCTCATCAAATATTAGGCGCTTAGGTACTCGTATAATACATGACCTACCGCTTAGTGGGTTACGTATATCAGTCGGTGATAATTATAGCTCAGGTAGTTATTTTCAATCAACAGCACGGGTACTAGGTTTGTCGCTTTCACATGATTTTTCGCTAGTTTCTGACAGACCTATCAGACCCAGTGCTTCTCGTAGCTTTACCTTAGAGAGTCCATCCTCTGTAGAGGTGTTAGTTGGCGAGCGGATAGTACAAAAACTTAATTTAGCCGCAGGTATATATTCTCTTGATGATATTCCCCTTAATGAAGGAAGCAATAATATTACTTTGAGGATCACTGATATAGCAGGAGTTGTGCGTTTTGTTGATTTTGACGTAACGACAGGTTTAGATCTTTTTGCTCAAGGGCAACTTGAATATGAGTTTCATTTAGGCGTTCCTTCACGCTTAGGTAGTGAGCTAGATTATGATTACGACGAGCCACTAGCCAGCTTTTATCTTGATTATGGCATTACACCTAGCTGGACAGCTGGTGCGGCAGTACAGGGTGATGAGTATTCTCAGCAGGTTGGTTTTAAAAATATTTATGCAGCTAAAATTGGACAGATTGCGTTTGAAAATGCGATAAGTTTCAATGAAAAAACAGGCCATGCTTATCGCATTGTTTATAGTAACTATAGAAATCATAGTGATAATAACACTGACATTACGGTGGGTTATGAATACTCATCAAGATATTTTACAGGCCTTGGTTATCGGCCTGATTCTCAATCTAGTTCTCGCTTAAGAGAGCATTATATTCAGGCTAATTATAGTTTTTTTTGGGGCGATAATACGCAAACATCTTTTTTTACAAGCTTATCAAGGTCATATGATGAAGCTCAATTTGATAAATCAATTGGGGTTAGTCTTTCTGGTGAGATCGATAATAGCCAATGGAGATATAGTTTAGGTGGGCAGTGGGAGGGTCTCGCTGAAGAAAGTCAATGGGATGTAAGGTTGTCTGTCACTTATAAGTTTTCTAATACTCGACGGGCTAAATTATCTCATCAATCTAGGCGTGAAAAAACACGTTTAGAATTCTCTCAAGATAGTAATCAGCGCTATGTTGGAGCTTTGAACATAAGAGCTGGGCTTGAAAAAAATGATCAAAATGAAGCTATTTTTGATCTAAATACTCAATATAACGCGAATCGTTTTGTTATGAACTTTGATCATGGGAGTTTTTACGAGCAATTTAATGAGGACTCAGCTTACCATCAGAGCCGATTAAGCTTGGCGTCAAGTATAGCATTTGCAGATAATAGTTGGGCTGTTGGGAAACCCATATACGATAGCTTCGCTTTAGTAAAACCTCACTCTAGCCTTAAAGGAAAAAAAGTTATATTGGGGCAATATGAAGATGAATATAGGGCAGATAATGAAGACTTCGAGACTATTTTATTGAACGATATAAGTTCATACGCCTCAACCAACGTTGCAGTCGATATTGATAACTTAGCGCCAGGGTATGATATAGGTTCTGGTATTATTACTCTTTATTCACCTTATCGAACGGGTCATGCAATTACAATAGGGACTGCCACTAACATATCAGTCATTGCAACGCTGTACGACCAACAAAAAAAGCCACTATCGTTACAGGTTGGAACGGCTATTTGTTTAGATAATAGTAGTAAGAAAGAGCATACATTTTTTACGAATAAAAAAGGACGATTTGCATTAACAGGTTTAACCGCCTGTAATTATGAAATTACACTTAAGAATGCAGAAAAGTCACATTTTACGATTGAAGTATCTGAAGGTGAACAATTACAGCGCAAAGGAGCTATTTATGTACAATAAAAAAGTAAGTTTATTATTGGGTGGTTTAGCACTATTTATTTTTACGCCTTTAATTCATGCGCAATGTGCTGCTAGGTTCGATAAGGTTGAACATATTTATGATGATTTTGAAAGCTACCATGCCTTACAGCAAATAGACTCTAAGAAAGAGTTACGTATAAGCGTTATTAATGATGAGAGTTGTCAATTACAGCTCGTGATTACAAGTGAGAACCAAGCTCAGTTAAAAGGGCAATTTCAAAGTGTTCCGTACCAAATGCAAAGTATACAGAGTCAGTTAGTTAGCACATCAACTTTAAAGTTGAGCTTTACTAATTCTTCGACGATATTGTCATTACTAATACCATCAGGAACACCGATTAAAGCTGGTGTCTATACAGATAGACTCCAAATGAAATTATACGATCAGGGGAGCAAGTTGTTAGATGAACGAGAATATAGCATTCAAGAAAATATTGTGCCTAGAACAAGTCTTTCTGTACTTGGGTATAATACATTTTCAAATACTATTAATTTGGGAGAGCTAATACCGGGTAAGGAATACACTATGTTACCTAGTTTACAAGTTGTTACTAATTCAGATATTCAATTATCTGTAAGTTCAGATAATAATGGTAAATTAATACACAGTCTCTATAGAGATAAATATGCAATTAATTACAGTCTAGATCTGGCAGGAAGTTGGCTTGAACTAAATAACGTATCACAACATAAATTCTCATATTCAGGGCAAACCGTTTACTTATTACCTTTAAAAATTCAGCTAAATGATTTTGAAAGGCAAGCTGCCGGTGAATATTCTGACATAATAAGGTTTCAAATAAGCCCACTTAACTATTAATTCTATTTAAGTTTTTTTGACACCAAAGTAATGCTTGTTGCTTATTTTTTACAGCAATTTTTTGGTAAACCTTGTGTAGGTGAACGCGAACAGTAGCTTCACTTATAAATAAAGTGTCGGCAATTGCACTTGAATGTAAGCCAGAAAATAATAAGTTTAATACTTTCATTTCTTTGCAGGTTAAGTTGTTTGATTGCAGCGTAGTTTGTTGTTCACTCGCTAGCATTTGCCTCATCCAATCATCGGTTACTGCACGAGGGAACCATAACTTTCCTTGTTCAATGGCTTCTAATCCTTGTTGAAGTAGTACTTCGTCAGTGCCTTCGTAAAACAATCCTTTTAAATTTGGCCACTCTTTTAATGCTAGTACATCGCAGTCTTTTGGGACATCAAAAATTACCAGTCCTTGGTGACCATTTTTTAGCATGAATTGATTAATAAGTTCATAATTGGTAATGACGTTTAAAGCTTGATAATTAACAAGTAAAACGTTGAAGTCAGCTGCAACACAAAAAAGTGAAGTGTAATTTGGATTTGTGAAGCATTTGAGGCTTTTATCAGCTGTGTTTTCAATATTCATAATATTCTATCCATAGACTACATTTTAGTACTATATTCTTATTTTTAGTTAATTTCAATGATAGGAGAATGTGTTGTAGCTCTTTTTTTATACACTAAAGTACATGCGTAAAGTACGTTTTATGTGCTTTTTAAAATTGTATTTATGCGGTTTTTTGTTTTAAAACAGCTTTTTAGTGAGGTTGATATTAATGTTCTTTATTTATGATAATCCACCTAAAGCTAACAATGTCTAAATTGCTTTTATTCTTTATACATTTATTCAAATAATTTATACATTTCTTCACAATTCTGTCATATAATACCCATCCAGAGGAAAGATGCATTACGCATCTTTTTTTATGCCTGAAATTTATACTCTTAAGTATAAATGCATAACTAAATCACACGGTATCCTTTGGAGAATATTTTGAAATTACGTAACCTCTCACAGCTAAGTCTAGCAATTTTTGCTGCACTCACTACCTCTGTAAACGCCGAAGAAACTAAAAAAACAGCTAAACAAGACGCATTTGAAAAGATAGAAGTCACAGCTCGTAAACGTACAGAGAGCCTGTTTGAATCTCCAACCGCTATCACTTCAATTGGCGCTAACCTAATTGATAAAGCCAATATGAGTAACCTAGAAGATATTGGTAAATATGTTCCAAATTTAAATATTACCCGCTATGGCGTGGGCAATTCTGCGCATGCGTCTGTATTTATCCGCGGTATAGGTTTGCAAGATCACATAATAACTACCGATCCGGGTGTGGGTGTGTATCTTGATGGTGTGTACTTAGGTCGTCAAATGGGTTCTAACTTATCATTACCTAATGTTGAGCGTGTTGAAGTGCTTCGTGGCCCGCAAGGTACTTTATATGGTCGTAATACATTAGGGGGCGCTGTAAATGTAATTACAAAGCAACCTGGTGATGAAGGGATTGTTACTACTACAGCTAAGCTGGGAAGTCGTGGACGTATTGCCGGTGATGTTTATTTTAATAACTCACTAACAGATGATGTAAGTATGTCTGCAAGTGCATCGTACAAAACACGTGATGGTGTGGGCGAAGCTGTTAATTTAGCAAACCCAGAAAAAGAAATTGGTGAAGAAGAAGAATTTAGTGGTCGTGTTGCACTTAAATGGCAAGCAAATACCGACTTAGCATTCACTTTTTCTTTAGATGGTGTTGATAACGAATCTGGCCAATCGCCTTATACAATTGAATTGACAGACCCACTAGACTCAAATGATGTTTTTAATGGCGACTTCCCATTATTGACTCAAGATTTAATTCCATCAGACCCTGATGATTTAGGCACAACTGTTGCGGGTATTGAATCTACCTCTTACTCAGGTTGGGGCACATCGTTTTCAGCCGATTGGGCAATTAACGATACTTATACCACTAAGTTTATCTCAAGCTACCGTACATCTGAGTATGAAGGTGGCCTAGATGATGATGCATCACCTTTAAACTTGTCTGAGTTTCCAGAGGAAGGCGGTGCTGATCAGTACTCATTTGAAGTTCAGCTAAATGCAACATTCGATAATATGGACTTTGTATCTGGTCTTTACTTTTTTAATGAAGATGGCTTTACACGTTCAGGCCCGTTCGTATTTAGCCCATTTAATACACCTAATGGCTTGTTGAATGATGGTGTAACAGAATCATTTGGCGGTTACGGCGAATTTGAAATTAACCAAGAAACTAATTCGTATGCAGCATATATAAATGCTAGCTACGATTTAACTGACGATTTAACGGTAGGTGGTGGCCTTCGTTATTCAAAAGATGAAAAAGATGCAAATGCTATATTCCCATCATTTCCAACTCGTAAATATGTAAGTGCAGATTTTGATGCGGTTACGTGGGATGTAAATGCATCTTATCAGCTTAGCAATAATATGAATGTTTATGGCCAGATTCAAAAAGGCTATCAAACAGGTGGTTTTCCACCGCGTCCATTTGGTGGACCAGATCAATTTGTATCGTTTGACGAAACAAAAGCGATTAACTACGAAATGGGCTTAAAAGGCCAAGTACACGAAAATGTATCTATGATGCTTGCGGTATTTGTGACTGATTACACCGATTTAGCATTGCCGTTTTCAGATCCAACAGCGGGTGGTGGCTTTGTAACAATTGTAGAAAATGCAGGTCAATCTAAAGCGCAAGGTATTGAGCTTGAAACAACTGTTGCTATTACCGATGACTTTACTATTCGTAGTGCAGTTGGTTATTTAGATTCTGAAATAACAGAAGTGGCTGAGGGTGTACAAGGCATAGGTAAAGGCGATTCACCAGCACTGACACCACGCTGGACTGTCATGGTTGCACCTTCTTACTTTATGGATTTAGAGAGTGGCGCAACACTTGCGTTTAATGCTAATTATTCGTATCGCAGTGAAATGCAAGGTCAATCAGTTTACAACCAAAGTGAGACCATTGATTCTCGTGAACTAGTTGGTTTTAATATTTCGTACACTAATCCATATGGCGATATGGAAGTTACACTGTATGGTGAAAACGTTCTAAACGAAGTTTACGATGTTGGTCGCCTACAACAATCAGGTTTTGTTGGTGTAATGCGTAGTAATGACCGCAGTGAATTTGGTTTGAAATTCAAAAAAGATTTTGAGCTATAAACTAAAATCAAGTAAATAAAATTCAATGTAATTGACGTTTATTTTTCATAATAAAGGCCGAATCATGCTGTGATTCGGCCTTTATATATTCAATAGTAAAATTATTATCCACATAATTTAAATCCCTAATTTAAATTGCTGATTTAAAACAATCAACATAACCACTTTTAAGTATTTGTATCAGCTAAAATGCGCCTTTTTAGTTTGTGTAAAGGCTTGGTTGTTCGTTACAATGGCGCCACTTAATTGCCAAACGGACTCAGTGATGAAAATTCTTGCCGATCAAAATATGCCTTTAGTTGAGCAGTACTTTGCAGACTTTGGTGAGGTTGAGCGTTTTGATGGTCGTAAATTAATGCCTGAACAATTAATAAATGTAGATGTACTCCTTACTCGTTCAGTGACTAATGTTAATCATGAACTATTGGCACAAGCTAACAAGCTGAGCTTTGTGGGCACTGCCACAATTGGCATTGACCATATTGATACGCAATTACTACATGATAGAAATATTGCTTTTACCAGTGCTCCTGGTTGTAATGCCGTCGCTGTAGCTGAATATGTAATTAGTAGTTTATTTGCATTAAGCCAAGAAAATGCGCGCCCATTGTGTGGTCAAACAATTGGTATTGTAGGAATGGGTAACATTGGCACGTGTTTGTCGCAAAAATTAAAAGTATTAAATGTCGACGTACTGTTATGCGATCCAATTAAGCACGAACAGGGCTTACTACAAGAGCATGTAGCGCTTGATGAGTTATTAGCGCAATCAGATGTTGTTACTTTTCATGTTCCACTTATTAAAAGTGGCGAGCACAAAACGCTGCACATGATGAATAAAGAGCGATTACAAGCACTTAAACCAGGAACCACGCTAATTAATGCAAGCCGAGGCGATGTAATTGATAACCAAGCATTGCTTGAGGTAATGGAAGCTGGGGCTGATTTAGATATAGTACTTGATGTATGGGAAAAAGAGCCCAATATTCTAACTGAATTACTAGAGCATGTGCGTTATGCCAGTGTGCATATCGCAGGGCATACACTTGAGGGGAAAGCACGAGGTACACAAATGTTGTATCAAAAATTGTGTGACCTAAAAGGTGTAGAAGTGAGTAAATCGTTGGATGATTTTTTACCAATACCTGTTATTACAAATGCAACTGTTACGCAAAGCCTAAGCGAGCAAGATATTGCCCGTTTGGTGCATTTAATTTATGACGTACGCCGCGATGACGGAATTTTACTTCGTCATTTAGAAGGTGAGGGCTTTGATAGTTTACGTAAAAACTATCCGGTAAGGCGAGAATTTAGCACCTTATTCCTACAAGGTGATAGCCCACAACTAGCAGCACTTAGTCAACTTGGCTTTAGCATAGCTAAATAATTATTTAACTAACGATGTTGTTTTAATGTCGTTTATAGAGGAAGAAATATGTCGCAAAAATATAACGTCGCCGTACTTGGCGCTACTGGTTTAGTAGGCCGTCAAATCATTGAAACGCTAGCAGATCGTAAGTTTCCTGTAGATCAGCTTTTTTTACTTGCGAGCAGCCGCAGCGCAGGTGAAGACATAAAGTTTCGTGGTGAGACCATTGAAGTACTTGACGTTGAAGGCTTTGATTTTAGCCAAGCGCATATAGGTTTGTTTTCTGCTGGTGGTAGTGTATCTGAAAAATATGCTCCTATTGCTGCTGATGCCGGCTGTATTGTAATCGATAATACATCGCACTTTAGAAATGATTTTGAAATCCCACTAGTGGTGCCAGAAGTTAATGCTTCAAGCCTAGCTGATTTTAGGAATCGTAATATTATTGCTAACCCTAACTGTTCAACTATTCAGATGATGTTAGCACTTAAACCAATTTATGATGCTTACGGAATAGACCGTATTAACGTATCTACTTACCAAGCTGTATCGGGCGCAGGTAAAGAAGCGGTTGATGAACTTGCAAAGCAAACAGCTAACTTGATGAATGCACGCCCTATGGATAATAAAGTATTTCCGAAGCAAATTGCATTTAACGTTATTCCTCAAATTGATAGCTTTGAGGATAATGGCTATACACGCGAAGAAATGAAAATGGTAAATGAAACTCATAAAATTTTGGGTGATACCACTATTGCAGTAAATCCTACATGTGTACGTGTTCCCGTGTTTTTTGGTCACTCAGAATCAATTAATATTGAAACGCGCATGCCTTATGACTTTGAACACGTTAAGCAACTTTTAAAAGACGCGCCTGGTGTCGAGCTAATTGATGATGAAGGTGATTACCCTACAGCAGTTTCTGACGCTAGTGGTAACGATACTGTTTATATAGGCCGATTACGTGCTGATATTTCTCATCCTCATGGATTAAACATGTGGGTTGTAAGTGATAACACTCGCAAAGGTGCTGCAACTAACAGTATTCAAATTGCAGAAGAGCTTATTGCTAATTACATGTAATAGTTAATAGCGCTGAACACACTTTCGAAGCGGTAAACATTATTTGTTTGCCGCTTTTTGTTTATAGAGCTTGTCAATTTTTTGCCGTTTATTTTTGAAAGTATAAAAACTGATTGATAACACTCAATAAATTAATATTTATAAAGATGTTTTAAGGCATTTATTTTCAAGGTGTTGCGATGGATATTAAGCCTTAACTGGTTTATAGTTTGTAATTGGAATAGAGCTTGCAATAAAAATAGATTGTAATAATAAATGCGAGTCAGTCATTTGGCTGATAACAGCAATAATCAACAATATTTATGCACTTAAGCTTTAAGTGTTTTGTTAATATTTAAATATTAAAGGATCAGCATGCGCGGTTTAGTTACACTTATTATATTAGCGTCTGCATTGATAGTAACGCCAGTTTACTCTCAAGACAGTACCCAATTAAAGGGGCCTAAAGGCGTTGACTATGGTGCGCAAGGGCGATCTATTGGGCCAATTAAACCAACAGACACACTTTGGCGTATAGCGGCTAAAGTGCGCCCAGATAACTCCGTCAGCATTTATCAAGTTATGCAGGCCTTGTATAACAAAAACCCCAACTCATTTTTAGAACAAAATCTTAATCATATTCAAAATGGTGCCTATTTAAAAATCCCTACTTTAGCCGAAATAAAAGGTGTAAATACACAGCTTGCAAAACAACGCTCAGAGCAAGATGATGCATTATGGGAAAAGAAAAAAAATGGCACACTTACGCAAAGCGAAATTACCTCAGCACAAACAAAAGTAACCCAAGCTCGTAAAGTCGACGTAGATGATGCCAAAAAAGAGATACAGAAAGAATTAAATGAAATAAAAACAGAGCAAAGTACTAAGCTGGTTGAGTTACAACAACAATTTAAAAATTCTGTAAGCAATGTAGAAGAAATTTTAGTTGAGAATAATAATCTTAAAAAACAATTATCAGGTATTTCAAACGAACTCGAAAACTTACGCTTACAGTTAGGACAAGACAGTGAAATTCAAAATCAATTAAAAGAACTAATTGTTAAGCAAAACGAGATTATTGCACAGCAAAAAAAACAAGAGATAGTACCAAAAGAATCGTTTGATTTAAGCTCATTATTTTCAAATCCGATAGTGCTGGGTTTATTAATGTTTATTCCTGGGCTACTGATTATTTTTGCAATTGTTATGTTTTTACGCAAACGAGCAAGTAATCAAGAAGAGCCACAAAACGATGATGACTTTTTACCACAAACCCCAATTTACACTGGCGATGATGATTTAGGCCCAAGTTTAAATGACGATCCAATTGTACCCGACCCTTTAGATGACTTGAGTGTTCAACTTGATGATAATCTCGAAAATGATATGTTGCCTGATGATGATTTAGATGACGGCCTAGATGATTTTTCAGGTGGTGAGAATTTACTCGATCAGGATGAGCTTGAAAGTCTACTAAGTGATGACATTGTTTTTGATGATGAAAATACCGATGACGATGATGAACTCGATATTTTTATGCAGCAAGGGTTTGATCAACCTTCAGATGAAAACGCTGAAGATATTGATTTAGACTTATCTGATGACTCAATAAACAATGATGAAATTCTAACTAATGACGATTTAGATAGCTTGTTTGATGAAGACGATAGTCTACCTGAGTTTGATGCACAGCAAACAAGCGAAGCTTTAGAGGATGATAGCTTAGAGTCTCATGATGAAATGGCGGCTTTAAGTGAGGAGCTTGCAGATGATGATAATTTTGATATAGATGAATTATTAGATCAAACATCAACAGAATTAGATACCTCAAATAACACTTCAGCTGAACTTGATACAAGCGACGACTTTGATTTAGACGATATAGATAGCTTAATTGATGAAGCGAATGACCCAAAAAGTGATGTGGTAGATGACTCAATTGATGCAGAGTTACTCGACGAAGATGAACTTCTAGAAGAAAGCGACGATTTTGATTTAGATGACATAGATAGCTTAATTGATGAAGCAGCGGTTGACACTGCAGATGATTCATTAGTTGAGGAAAGCGACGATTTTGATTTAGATGACATAGATAGCTTAATTGATGAAGCAGCGGTTGACACTGCAGATGATTCATTAGTTGAGGAAAGTGATGACTTTGATTTAGACGACATAGATAACCTAATTGATGAGGCAGCAGTTGATACTGCAAATGATTCATTAGTTGAGGAAAGTGACGACTTTGATTTAGACGACATAGATAGCTTAATTGATGAGGCAGCAGTTGATACTGCAAATGATTCATTAGTTGAGGAAAGTGATGACTTTGATTTAGACGACATAGATAACCTAATTGATGAGGCAGCAGTGGATACTGCAAATGATTCATTAGTTGAGGAAAGTGACGACTTTGATTTAGACGACATAGATAGCTTAATTGATGAGGCTGCAGTAGATACTGTAGATGATTCATTAGTTGAACAAAGCGATGATTTTGATTTAGACGACATAGATAACCTAATTGATGATGAACTAAAAAATTCAGATGTAAGAGATTCAGAAATTGATAATGCATTAGCAGACTCAGTTGAGGATTTAGCAGATGCTCAAGAAGAATTAAATGTTGATGATATTGAGTCGCTTGCTTCATCATTAAATGAAGAACCCGAGCTTGACGATGAGCCTGAACTTGCAGAAGAACCTGAGCTTGAAGAAGAACCTGAGCTTGAAGAAGAGCCTGAGCTTAAAGAAGAGCCAGAGCTTGAAGAAGAGCCGGAGCTTGAAGAAGAGCCGGAGCTTGAAGAAGAGCCAGAGCTTGAAGAAGAGCCAGAGCTTGAAGAAGAGCCAGAGCTTTCAGAAGAACTTGAGCCTTTAGAAGAGCCAGAGCTTGAAGAAGAGCCAGAGCTTGAAGAAGAGCCAGAGCTTGAAGAAGAGCCAGAGCTTGAAGAAGAGCCAGAGCTTGAAGAAGAGCCAGAGCTTGAAGAAGAGCCTGAGCTTGAAGAAGAACTTGAGCCTTTAGAAGAGCCAGAGCTTGAAGAAGAGCCAGAGCTTGAAGAAGAACCAGAACTTGTAGAAGAGCCTGAGCTTGCAGAAGAGCCTAAGCTTGAAGAAGAGCCAGAACTTATAGATGTAACGGTTGATGATTTTTCAGACACATCAGAGTCGCTTCTTGATCCTGAAGATGCACTTGAAGAATACACAGATGATACTTTAAAGAGCGTTGATGAGCTTTTAAGTGAGCTACAACAGGCCACTGATGACGACTATATAGAAACACCTGATTGGTCTTTAGATGAGCTTGATGATGATCTTGAAGAAATAGAAGTTGATCTTGGTGACGATCCGCTAGCGGGCGACGATGACTCAGATCTTACTGAAATTGAAGAGCAGCTTGATAGCGAGCTTGTAACGCCAAGTGAAGAGTTGGATGAATATCCTGAACTTGAATTAGACGATGATCAATCATTATTAGAGAATGAGCCTTCGTTTGAGCCGCAAGAGCTTAAAGGAGATGCATCGGGTGATGAAAATGCAGTAGCACTTAGTCAAACAGAGAAAGATCTCGCAAATGCGCTTATGGCAGATGGTGATTTAGATAGTTTAGAAGATGATTTTGATGATGAACTATTAATTGATAATGACTTCTCTGAATTAGAAACTGAAACGGAGATTGAAGATGAGTCGCTTGATGATGATTTACTTCAAGAAATTAATAATGAGGTTGATTCTGTTGAACCACCAAGTATTGAAGATGACATCAAACCTCTTAACCTTGATGAAGTTCAAGAAACATTAGAAAGTGAGTTGCCATTTACCCCTGAAGAATTACAAGGGGATGATTTAGATGGTGAGGCACCGGGAGTCGCTTCCAGCCAAGCTGAGCAAGATTTAGCAAACGCACTTATGGCAGATGCTGATTTAGATAGTTTAGAAAATGATTTTGATGATGAGATTTTAATTGAAAATGATTTTTCTGAATTAGATGCTGAATTTGACGAAGATAGTTTAGAGCAAGCGCTAACTGATGAGTTATCAGACGAATCGCAAGAGCAAACAAATGCAGAGCGCGAAGCACAGTTAACAAGCTTAGATGAAGTGGGTAGCACTGATATTAGCTCTGACGACGAACTTGATGAAGAGTTTATGTCGAATTTGACGCAAACTGATTTTGATTCATTACTTAGTGAGTTAGCAGAGCCTGAAGACTTAAGTGTTGATGACAGCAGTGAATTTGATGTTGACTTTGACAGCTTGCTAAAAGAAGACTTAGAGACAGATGATTCATTAACTACAAAAGAGTCACTTGTTGAAGGTAGTGATGTTGAGCAACTTGATAATGACGAATTTGTAGATATTGATTCATTATTAGAAGAAAGTGACGACGCTGAACTTGAACACGAACCTTACACCGACGTTAATATGGATGTCGGTTTGAGTGAGTTTGATGCATTACTTGCAGGTGATAACCCAACGGATGTTGATGCTGAAAGTGGTGGCTACTCAGCTAAACTTGATTTAGCGCGTGCTTATATTGAAATTGATGATTTTGATTCTGCGCTTAAAGTTATTGAGGATGTCATTAACAAAGGTCCTGAAGAAGTTCAAGAGGAAGCACTTAGCTTAAAAGCTAAACTAAAATAATTAAAATGTTTATAAGAACCCGTATCTAGCTTAGCTAAATACGGGTTTTTTTATGTGTATTGGTTTGATTACGACAGGTCTCCTTTTATTGCATCGTTAGATAGCATAAAATGCCTCGTTCATTAGCACAGTAGGTAAAACGGTAATTATGCGAGTAGCACTTGGAGTTGAATACAACGGCGCACGTTATAGTGGTTGGCAGCGTCAATCACATGTAAATAGCGTACAGCAAGAAGTAGAAAAAGCGTTGTCGCGTATTTGTAATCATCCTGTTGAAGTTATATGTGCAGGGCGTACAGATGCTGGTGTGCACGGTACAGGCCAAGTAATACACTTTGAAACGCAAGCCGATCGCGATATGGTCGCATTTACACTAGGTATGAATACTTTAATGCCTAAAGATATTGCTATTCGCTTTGCCCAACCGGTTGCTGATGACTTTCATGCCCGTTTTAGTGCTACAGCTCGTCGTTATCGCTATGTTATTTATAACTCCCCCCTACGAGGTGCGGTATTAAACGAGGGGGTTACGCATTTTCATCATCATCTTGATGAAACAAAGATGCAAGAGGCGTGTCAGTACTTAATAGGTAAACACGATTTCACCTCTTTTAGAGCGATACATTGCCAAGCGAATACACCGACAAGAACAATTCATCATCTGTCGGTACAGCGCCAAGGTACTTACGTTATTATTGATATTAAAGCGAATGCATTTTTACATCACATGGTACGTAATATCACAGGCAGCTTAATGGATGTTGGTTTACATAAACAACAACCTATATGGATAAAAGAGCTACTTGATTGTAAAGAACGCGCAAAGGCCAGTGCTACCGCTAAGGCTGCTGGTTTGTATTTAGTGGATGTTGACTACCCTGAGCAATTTAATATTCCTCAAACACCTTTAGGCCCTTTATTTTTGCCTGATATAGATGTGGTATAAGTACTTTTTATGAGCACTTTTAACTACTAAGACCAGTTTTTTATACCGCGTTAGTGTAATTCATGTTTTAATTGAAAAAATTTGTCTGCTAATTGCTATTAGCAGGCTCGCGACACAGAACAGTATTAAGAGAGTTGCAAATGAGTTGGCTAGAAAAAATCTTACCTAAAACGACAAAATCATCAGGTCGTAAAGAAATCCCAGAAGGTGTTTGGGCTAAGTGTACATCGTGTGATTCAATTTTATATAAAGCTGAATTAGAAAAGTCGTTAAACGTATGTCCTAAGTGTGATCACCACATGCGTGTTAGTGGCCGTAAGCGCCTAGAGCACTTTTTAGATGAAGGTGATCGTCAAGAGCTTGGTACACAACATGAGCCTAAAGACATTCTTAAGTTTAAAGATTCTAAGAAGTACTCTGACCGTATCAGTGCAGCCCAAAAAGCAAGTGGTGAAAAAGATGCACTTGTCGCTATGAAAGGCCGATTAAAAGGTATTCCAGTGGCAGCGGTAGCATTTGAGTTCTCATTTATGGGTGGTTCAATGGCTTCTGTTGTTGGCGCTCGCTTTGTTGATGCTGTTGATCAATGTTTAGAGCATAACATGCCGCTTATTTGTTTTTCTGCATCAGGCGGAGCACGTATGCAAGAAGCGCTTATGTCGCTTATGCAAATGGCTAAAACAAGTGCTGCACTTGCAAAAATGACGGAAAAAGGTCTTCCATTTATTTCAGTAATGACCGACCCGACAATGGGTGGTGTATCTGCATCACTTGCTATGCTGGGTGATATTAACGTTGCTGAACCTAAAGCGTTAATTGGTTTTGCAGGTCCTCGTGTTATTGAGCAGACTGTTCGCGAAACATTACCTGAAGGTTTTCAGCGTAGTGAATTTTTGCTAGAACATGGTGCAATTGACATGATTATTGACCGCCGTGAAATGCGCGATACCCTTGCACGCATTTTAGCTAAATTTATGAACTTGCCTTCTACGGAACAAGAGCATAGAGTAGCGTAAATTTCAGCTTTACTGATTACACGCTATGACAAAAACAATTCCTAGCCAATCATCAAGCCTTGATGATTGGCTTTTTTATTTAGAAAGTGTTCACCCAGCTAACATTGCAATGGGCCTAGAACGAGTTGCTAATGTTGCCAACAATATTGGCCTTTTAAACACTCCAAGTAAAATTATTCTTATTGCCGGTACAAACGGTAAGGGCACCACTGCACGTTGCTTAGAGTCGCTATTGCTAGCGCAAGGTTTTAGCGTGGGTACTTACGCATCTCCTCATTTAATTCGTTATAACGAGCGTGTACGAGTTAATGGCGAAGAACTGGCAGACCAATTTCATATAGATGCTTTTCACCAGCTTGAGCAAGGCCGTAAAGACACTCCTTTGACTTATTTTGAATATGGTACTTTGGGTGCGTTGGCAATTTTTAAACGCTGTAAGGTCGATTATGTATTACTAGAGGTTGGTCTAGGCGGGCGCTTTGATGCTACAAATATAGTAACTCCCTTTGCAAGCGTGATCACCACTATCGATTTAGATCATAAAGAGTACTTAGGTGATACACGAGAGTTAGTGGCTTATGATAAAGCCGGTATTTTTCGTGAAAATACGCCTGCTATTATAGGGGATTTAAATATTCCTCACACAATGACTGATTACGGCAAAGAAATTAATGCCAATATGACGTTGTCGGGCAGTGACTTTATTTTCAAAGAGAATGCTGAGAGCTTTAATTGGCAATATAAAGAACATAATCTTGTAATAGATAAGCCAGCAATACCGTGTCAAAATGCAGCAACTGCGTTAACTGCGCTAAGTGTTTTAAGCTTATTACCTAGTGAGCAAGTCATACGAAGTTGCCTCGCTAATTTAGTTGTAGAAGGGCGGTTTCAGCAGTTAAGCGCTGAGCCTTTAGTCTTTACCGATGTAGCACATAACCCTGAGTCGGCGCGTTATTTAGCCAATAAGTTATCAAGCTATAAAGATAAAGGCTTTAAAATTCATGCATTAGCCGCTATGCTTGCTGATAAAGATAAAGTGGGTGTACTTAAAGAAGTAAGTCACTTGGTCGATGAGTGGTCATTAGCGAGCTTAAGTGGTCCGCGAGGCGACACTGCAAGTAATTTACAAAATGCGCTGCAGGGTATATCTCATCATAATACTATCAATAGCTATGATAGTGTGGCACAGGCACTGAGTGTAATTTTACCAAAACAACAAAGTGATACTATGTTGATTGTATTTGGTTCATTTTTTACAGTGGCCGGCGCTATTAATTACTTTAAAAAATAGAGAGGATGTCGGTGAACTCAAGTTTTATTAATCGCTTAGTCGGAACAAGTATAGTAGTGATCGCAGCAATTGTGTTTATCCCTAATATACTCGATGGCGAAAAAGTGCATTATAAAGAGGGCTTTAAAGCGATACCTGATCGCCCTGAGTTCAAAACAATCGATCTTCAAGAGTCAATTGATGAAAACATGGCTAATGCTGAGCCACTAAAACAAGATGAAATTGAAGATATTCAAGCTGACGATGAAGCTTTTGAGCAGCAAAACGCTATGGATGAGAGTGACTACGCTGTAGAGAATAAAGTTGTTGAAGCGACTATTGAACCCAAAGCTACACCGATCACTAAGGCACCGGTTCAGGCTAAACCAAAACCTATTGCGCCTCGTAAAAGTGATGAAAACCTAACAAGTATGGCTTACGTTATTCAATTAGGTAGTTTTTCACATGTTGCAAATGTAAAAGCATTACAGGCTAAATTAAAAGTTGAAGGGTTTAAAACGTTTACTAAACCGATTAAAACCCCAAATGGGACGTTAACCAAGGTATTTGTTGGTCCTTCGCTTGATAAAAATGAATTACAAAAGCAGCTTCCCCAGCTGAAAGAGCTTACTAAATTAAATGGTAAAGTTACGCAATACGAAGTAACAAAATAATTAAAAAAAGGCTTGTATCACAAGCCTTTTTTTATTTATTTATATTTGTTTTTACCATTATCTTTATCTCACAATACCCATTCTATAATGTTAATTTTTTGTATTGACTACAACCCAGTAATCTCCCGTTTAAACTTGCATACTAACGATGTTTGGGTATAGAATGCGCCCCAAATTAGCGACTAATTGGTTCTTATGATCTGGGTTGATTACGCCATTATTGGCATCATTGCATTGTCTACCATCATCGGTTTAATACGCGGCTTTGTAAAAGAAGCAATGTCATTAGCGGTATGGGCTGGCGCCTTTATCATCTCTAGCTTATTTTACCAATATTTAGCTTCCTTCCTAACAACCATTTCTGAACCCCTTTTAAGAAATGCTGCGGCCATAGCCATATTATTCTTTGCGACGCTACTGTTAGGCGGTTTACTAAACTATATTTTAGGTGAGCTTGTACATCGTACTGGTTTATCGGGTACCGACCGTGTCTTTGGCATAGTGTTTGGTGCTCTACGAGGCGTGTTGGTCGTGAGCGCGTTACTCTTCTTTCTTGATGCTTTTACTGGTGCACCCAATACGCACTGGTGGGGCAATTCTATTTTGATTCCAGAATTTGGCTTTGTTGTTGAATGGTTCTTCTCGTACCTAGAAAACAACTCGAGCTTTTTAAATTCAGTAAACCGTTAATCGGCGAGGATAAATTACATGTGTGGTATCGTTGGAATAGTCGGAACATCCCCTGTGAATCAGGCGATTTATGATGGCTTAACTGTTTTGCAGCACCGTGGTCAAGATGCCGCGGGTATCATTACCATTGAGAATAATACGTTTAGCTTGCGCAAAGCAAATGGCTTAGTGAAAGATGCCTTTCACACACGTCATATGAAACGACTACAAGGTACAATTGGTCTTGGCCATGTGCGCTATCCTACAGCAGGATCTTCAAGCTCATCTGAAGCACAGCCTTTTTATGTTAACTCACCGTTTGGTATAGCACTTGCCCATAATGGCAACCTTACTAATGCAGAAGCTTTAAAAGAGCAGCTATTCTCTGAAGCACGTCGTCACGTTAATACAACATCAGACTCTGAAATTTTACTTAATATCATGGCACACGAATTAAGCAAATCTGATAAGTTGCATTTAGACCCTGAAGATATTTTTACTGCGGTAACCGAAGTAAACAATAAAGTAAGCGGTGGTTATGCAACTATTGCTATGATTATCGGCCACGGCATTGTTGCTTTTCGCGACCCTAATGGTATTCGCCCGCTTGTATTTGGTAAACGCGAAACCGAAAAAGGTACTGAGTACATGTTTGCCTCAGAAAGCGTTGCATTGAAACCGGACGGTTTTGAGTTTGTTCGTGATGTAGCCCCTGGTGAAGCTATATATGTTACAGAAGAAGGTGAATTCCATTCACTTAGTTGTGCTGATAAGGCATCTTACTCGCCGTGTATTTTTGAATTTGTTTATTTTGCTCGACCTGACTCAACAATAGACCGTATGTCTGTGTACGCAACACGCGTAAACATGGGGACTAAACTAGGCGAAAAAATTGCACGTGAATGGGCTGACAAAGATATTGATGTAGTTATCCCAATCCCAGAAACTTCATGTGATGTAGCACTGGAAATCGCACGTGTACTTGATTTACCGTATCGCCAAGGTTTTGTTAAAAACCGTTATATTGGTCGTACATTTATCATGCCTGGCCAAGAGATGCGTAAAAAATCAGTGCGTCAAAAGCTAAACGCAATTGATCGCGAGTTTAAAGGTAAAAACGTATTATTAGTTGATGACTCAATTGTTCGTGGTACAACATCAGCACAAATTGTTGAAATGGCCCGAGAGTCTGGCGCTAAAAACGTTTACTTTGCATCAGCGGCACCTGAAATACGCTTCCCTAATGTGTACGGTATTGATATGCCTTCAGCCGCTGAGCTTATTGCTCACGGACGTGAAGTAGAAGATATTAATGCAAGTATTGGTTCTGACGGTTTAATCTTTCAATCGTTAAAAGATTTAATTGCTGCGGTTAGCCAAGAAAACCCTGAAATTACTAAGTTTGAAACTTCAGTATTTGATGGCCAATATATTACTGGCGATATTGATCAAAACTATTTAAACCGTATTGATAAGCTACGTAACGATTCAGCAAAAAGCACCCGCGAAAGTGCAATGTCTTCAGGTTTAGAAATACACAACCAAGACGAAAACGAAGCTGATTAATGATTAGTTAATAAAAAGTCGTTACACAAAAAAAAGGAGCTAATTAGCTCCTTTTTTGCGAAGGAAAGAAAGGGAACATTTCTATCAAACATGACTCTTTTTTTAGGTGAAATTTATTAAGTAAACATTGGGCTAACAATCCCATTAGTCCAAAGCATAGCTGTTACAGCTAAAATAATAACCAGTAATATTAATCCACACGTTACTACCGAGCTGGCGTAAATAAAGCCGCGCTCTTCTGGGATATGCATAAGTATTGGTACGCCGGTGTAGAGTAAATAAACCGAGTAAGCCAGTGCAATAATTCCAATACACACTACAAACCAAAGTACAGGCCAAAAAGCGGCGAGTGCCGACATAAACACTGGTGTTGCAGTATATGCTGCAAGTTCAAGTGTTTGTGTAAATGTAGGTTTAGAGCCAAATGTAACCGCCATCCAATGGGCTAAATACGCCAATGCAAAAACACCCGCTATTAAAGCAAAATACATTGCACCTGCAATTAGCAGTGCACTATCGTGCGTTAAAAATACGGGATTGCCTGCACCTATGCTCCATCCTAAATAAACAGATGAGTAGTAGCCCATTATTGAAGGAAATAAAGCAATCAGTAAAATATGCGACAAACTATAGGTTAAACTTTCATGGCGATTATCTATTGTTTGCCATTCTTCAAGTGGGTGAGCATAAATGCCCCAGAGGTGATTTAGTATCATAGTACTTACTCCATAAAAGGAACGTATTATTGTTTTGGTTGATTTATTTTTATACAGTCTATGTACAGTTATGGTTCACTTATTTTGCAAAGTCAAGTTAACTCGTTATTAACATTTAGACGCAGATAAGGGCTTTGATTTATCCCAAGCAAAATTTCGTGTTAAAATAACGGTCTATCAAATTTATTTAGTAATGAGCAGTCAACGTGCCACATAGCCAACTTTTAGAGCCGATTAATAACTTTTTATTGTGTACCACCCCAGAGCAATGGGTGGAGCAAGCAATTAAAAAAGAAAACTTATCAGTCATTTTAATAGATCACTTAATTTGTGAATTAAAAGCAGCTCAAAGTGCGATGTTTTTAATACGTAAATACGCGGTAGATAAAGAGGGTAGTGATGCATTACTCGAGTGGCTAAAGCCATTTGAAACGCTTATTTACAAACGAGAAGGGAATTGGCGCGATCTGGCTGCTAAAAATAAGCTCACTAAATCAATAATTCCTAAATCGAGTTCTCCATACGGGCAAGGTCTAATCGATAAAATGGTTTTGCTGATAAAAGAAGAGCTGCATCACTTTTATCAAGTGCTCGAAATTATGGACGAGTACGGTGTTGAGTATCAAAGTATTACACCATGTCGTTACGCAAAAGGTATGCTTCGTCATGTTAAAACGTTCGAGCCCGATGCATTAGTCGATAAGCTAATAGTAGGCGCTTATATTGAGGCGCGTTCGTGTGAGCGTTTTGCAAAGCTTGCACCGCATGTTGACAAACGTTTAGGTGATTTTTATATTTCGTTGCTACGTTCAGAAGCGCGTCATTACCAAGATTATTTAACTCTAGCGCAAGAAATTGCTGATTTTGATATTACCGATCGCGTAAACTTTTTTGGTGAAAAAGAAAAAGAGTTAATTTCGACAACCGATACTGATTTTAAATTTCACAGCGGTGTTCCCACTGTTTAAATACCCTCATTTTCTTTTAAAAAATTAATATATTCTGCTATTTTCTGATTGCTGAAATTATGTTTTTTCATAATTTTAGCAATGCGTCCATTTTTAGTTATTATATCAATTCCTCTATTAAATTTTTGTAAGTATTCTTTGGCTCTATAATTTGATTTAGAGACAACTAAATATAGTTTATGAGAAGCAAGATCTGGCGATAAGTACTCAATATTATTATCATCTGAATCTTCGGTTTTAGTGTGTTCAAGCCAATAATTTCCAACCTCTTTAGTACCCGCGACTAAATCAATACGCCCTTGTTGTAGTAAATATAAGCTTGTAGGAAGGCTTTTAGTGGACGTTATTGCCAGCTCCCTATTTCTAGCAAACTCTTGGCTTACAAAGGCATTGTCTTCTGTGCCAATACTATAAGGTGTTAATGATTGAACTGTACCATCGAAACTAATAACACTCTCTTTTCGTTTGAAAACTCCTGAGTGAGCAACTGCAAGTGGACGAGAGTAGTAAAAAACTTCATTTCTTTTTAATGAATAAAAAGCACCTAAAATAGCGGTTTTTCTGTTTTTTTCTAATAGCTTTAAAGCGCGATCCCATGTCGTGAATTCTGGTTCGCTATTAATACCTTGCGTTTTAAGCGCTGATTCGGCTATTTCATATAGCCAGCCATTACTAGGTAGGTTTTCGCTAAAATAGGGAGGGTAGTTTTCTGTAACAATTTGCCATGTTTGCTTGCTAAATACTTGTGTAGGAATGGCAATTACTACGATGAAAATTAACAGCTTAATCATTCAACCTCTCACTATTATTCATATATATAGATAAATAATAGTCAGAATTTTAAATTATGCGAAAGGCGTGCTAATTAATTCTTGTGATTGAGGGGTAACGACTAAATAAGAGCCTTGGGTATACCAGTCACCTAGCACTGTGCGAGTAAGTGTTTGTTCATTAACTTTATACGTATGAACATTAGGGCGGTGAGTATGACCATGAATCATATTCGTAACGTTATGTTTGGCAAAGGTGGCAAGTACAGCCTCATCGACAACGTCTAAAATTTCGATAGGTTTATCAGCTTGGCTTAACTTACTTTTTTTGCGGGCATTACGCGCTATTTTTTTACGATACCAAAGCGGCATTGCAAGCATCAATTTTGGCCACCACCAACCACGGCTCTTTTTACGAAAGTTTTGATACTCAGTATCTTGAGTGCACATTTCGTCGCCATGTAAAATAACGGTAGGCGTACCATATAAGTCAATGACTGTTTGCTCATCAAGTAATGTCATTGCGGCCATGTCGGCATATTGCTTACGCATAATGAAATCACGATTGCCATGTATAAAATAAACAGGTGTGCCACCATCATTAACGGCGGTTAAATGTTTTGCTACATCGGCACTCAGTGCAGTAATGTAGTCATCTCCAACCCATACTTCAAAAAAATCACCTAAAATATAAAGTGCATCTACATCTTTATTTAGTATATGTGTATTTAAAAAATCAAAAAATGCAGCGCTAATGTCGGGGCGGTTTTCGCTTAGGTGTAAATCTGCAATAAAGTAAGTTTGGCGAGTCATAGGTCAGTCTATTCTAGTTTTAAAAAAACGGGCATATACTAATAGTACACACCCGCTTATATACTCACATAATATGAGTAAACGTTACTAGTTAACAGTAACGCTTTCGATGATCACATCTTCAAGAGGTACGTCTTGGTGAAAACCAGTACTACCTGTTGCAACTGCTTTAATCTTATTTACTACGTCCATGCCTTCTACTACTTCAGCAAAAACACAATAACCCCAACCTTGCGATGTTTCGCTGCTGTGGTTTAAAAAGTCGTTGTTGTTCACGTTAATGAAAAACTGTGCTGTAGCTGAATGAGGATCAGGTGTACGTGCCATAGCTAAAGTACCTACTTTATTAGACAGGCCGTTATTAGCTTCATTCTGAATTGGGTCGTTTACGTCTTTTTGTTCCATACCTGGAACAAAACCACCGCCTTGAACCATAAAACCATCGATTACACGATGAAATATAGTGCCGTTGAAAAAATCAGCATTTGCATACTCTAAAAAGTTTTTAACTGTGTTTGGAGCTTCTTTCTCAAACATTTTAATGGTGATGTCACCAAAATTAGTGTGTAGAACAACCATGTGTTTTCCTATATCCGGTTTAAATATTGGCGCTATTTTATCGTAGTTGGCTAAGATTAACAAAGTAGATGTTTGGTTTGTTATAAAGCGCTAGAGCAGGGGCTTTTCAAGTGGTAACATAACTGTTCAAGTAAATAGTCAAGGACTCAAAGTAAATGGTAAATATATACAACACACTCACGCGACAAAAAGAGCAATTTAAACCTATGGTCGAAGGAAAAATCGACATGTATGTGTGTGGTATCACCATTTATGATTACTGTCATATTGGACACGCACGTACTTTTGTTGGTTTTGACGTTATTGTGCGCTACTTACGTCATATTGGTTACGATTTAAAATATGTGCGTAACATTACAGATATCGACGATAAAATAATTAAACGTGCGAACGAAAATGGCGAGTCAATAAACGACTTAACTGTGCGCATGACTAAAGCAATGCATGAAGATTTTGATAGCTTAAACATGCTGCGCCCTGACGTAGAGCCAACAGTTACAAGCCATATGGACGAAATTATCGTTATGGTTAAACGTTTGATTGAAAAGGGTCATGCTTATGTTGCTGCCGACGGCGATGTATTGTTTGATGTATCAACGTTTGAGCAATACGGTGCGCTTTCTCAGCAAGATTTAACGATGCTGCAATCAGGTTCTCGCGTTGAAGTAGCGCAAGACAAAGACGATCCACTTGATTTTGTTTTATGGAAAAAAGCAAAAGCAGGTGAGCCATCATGGTCATCACCGTGGGGTGAAGGGCGACCGGGTTGGCATATCGAATGTTCGGCAATGAGCTCAAAGCATCTAGGTGAACATTTTGATATTCACGGTGGGGGTTCTGACTTACAGTTTCCACATCATGAAAATGAAATTGCGCAATCGTGCTGTGCCAATAACGGCAAGTATGTGAATACATGGATTCATACTGGCATGGTGCAAGTAAACAAAGAAAAAATGTCTAAATCGTTAGATAACTTTTTTACTGTACGTGAAGTTTTAAAAGCATACGATCCTGAATCTGTTCGTTACTTTTTAATTTCAGGCCATTACCGCAGCCAACTAAATTACTCGCAAGAAAATTTAGACCAAGCGCGTTCATCACTTGAACGTATTTATACAGCGCTTCGTGATGTAGAACCTGTAGAGTGTGATTTAGAAGGCAATGAGTTTGTTGCTAAATTTAGAAAAGCAATGAATGACGACTTTAATACACCAGAAGCACTACCTGTGTTGTTCGAACTTGCTAAAGAGTTAAACCGCGTGAAAGACACTGATGCAGGTCAAGCTGGCAAATTAGCGTTTATACTGCGCAGCCTTGGTGAAGTGCTAGGGGTTGCTCAACAAGCACCGGAGGCTTTTTTACAAGGCGGACAAGATGACGACGAAGTTGCGACAATTGAAGCATTAATTGTAAAACGTAATGAAGCACGTGCGAGTAAAAACTGGGCTGCTGCTGATGAAGCACGTGATGCGCTTAATGCGTTAGGTGTAATACTTGAAGATTCAGCCGGTAAAACAACGTGGCGTAAAGCATAAGCGTTTAAAATAATACACGTTAAACTAAAAAAGGGTTGCCAAATGGCAACCCTTTTTAATTTTTTAACAGCTTAGCTGTGATATTTCTCACACGCTTCAAGTGTGTTTTCAATTAAGCTAGCGACCGTCATCGGGCCAACGCCACCTGGTACAGGTGTAATAAAATGCGCTTTTTGTTCAGCCACACTGTATTGAACATCACCAACTAATTTACCCGTATCTAAACGGTTAATACCCACATCGATAACGATAGCGCCTTCTTTTATCCAATCTCCAGGTATAAATTCAGGTTTACCTACAGCCACAACTAATAAGTCAGCGCGGCGAACATGAGTTTCTAAGTCTTGAGTAAACTTATGGCACACTGTGGTAGTACAACCGGCTAATAAAAGCTCTAGCGACATAGGACGACCAACAATGTTTGATGCGCCAACGACAACTGCATGCATCCCTTTATAACGTACACCCGTTGAATCAAGTAATGTAATTATACCTTTTGGCGTACATGGACGAAGCGCAGGCATACGCTGTGCTAATCGACCAATGTTATATGGATGAAATCCATCAACATCTTTATGTGGGGTAATGCGTTCTAAAATCTTTTCAGCATCAAGACCTTTTGGCAGTGGTAACTGCACTAAAATTCCATCAACTTCGGCATCATTATTTAGCTCGTCAATTAAATCTAAAAGAGTTTGCTCTTGTGTGTCTGCTGGTAAATCAAATGATTTAGAGATAAAGCCTACTTCTTCACAGGCTTTACGCTTTGAACCAACATAAACTTGGCTTGCAGGATCAAGTCCTACAAGTACTACTGCAAGTCCTGGTGCACGTAAACCATTTGCTACACGTTCACTTACGCGTTCTGCTACAGCGCTACGTACTTGTTTTGCGATTGCCTTACCATCAATGATGTTTGCCGTCATGGGTGACCTTTAATTGGGGTTAATTAACTAGATACCGATACTCTAAAAACGAATGCATAATAAAATAGGGGTAAAAATGCTAATAAAGAAAACATACTCTTTATTTAACTCGTTTTATAATGTGCCTACTATTTTCGCAGAAAAGCATAGCAGCGCCAAGTTGCTTTTAATGTATATAACATTTGAGTTATTAAATAGTTTAAATTTCAGCCTACTATTGTAATATTTAACCATTGTGCACTAAAAATGAGCACTTGATTGGTTTTATTAAAAAAACGTTTGACCTAACCCCGTCAAATCACTATTATGCACCCCGTTGTCAACGAGGTCACTCGCTAACAATAATAAGTTTCGGCGATTAGCGCAGTTTGGTAGCGCACTTGGTTTGGGTCCAAGGGGTCGCAGGTTCAAATCCTGCATCGCCGACCATTTTTATAATTTATTATAATCGAATAGCTTATTGGTAAACTATGAAGTTTTCGATGCGCCCATAGCTCAGCTGGATAGAGCAACGCCCTTCTAAGGCGTGGGTCGAAGGTTCGAATCCTTCTGGGTGCACCATTTGAAAACATGTAAATATAGCGGTGATTGTAGCTCAGTTGGTAGAGCCCCGGATTGTGATTCCGGTTGTCGTGGGTTCGAGCCCCATCAGTCACCCCATTTACAACGAATATCGGCGATTAGCGCAGTTTGGTAGCGCACTTGGTTTGGGTCCAAGGGGTCGCAGGTTCAAATCCTGCATCGCCGACCATTTTTTTAAAATGGTCTTAAACTCTCAGTTTAAGTGTTCAGTATGAAAAAAGAAGTTAACTCTTCAATGTCGGCGATTAGCGCAGTTTGGTAGCGCACTTGGTTTGGGTCCAAGGGGTCGCAGGTTCAAATCCTGCATCGCCGACCATTTTCTTATCTAATAAGAATAATAAGTAAATTCCTCTAAGTTATAAATCTAAATCTGTTAGCCTATAATTCTATTAAATAATTTCTACTTTAATCCATTCAATGCCTAGTTAGCCTGTTTTTTATTCAGTTAGTCTCTATAGTCCCTTATCTAGTCCAAATAATTGCCCCCTATACTCGACTATCATAAATATTAGGTTATAATGCCGCGTCTATTGTTTAACATAGTGCCCGAAGGGCAAAGCAGCAATGGTATCTCATGGTAGCGACGGATGCTTTTAAGTGTGAAAAACCGCTTAAACTTTATCAAGACTCATGCAGATCACTTTGTTTGTAAAGGAAGGCGAACAGTCGCCAAAATTGAATATTGAGGTAAATCATGCAAGTTTCTGTTGAGACGACCCAAGGCCTTGAGCGCCGTATAACTATCACCGTTCCTTCAGAGAACGTTGAGACCGAAGTAAAAAAACGCCTACAACAACTGTCAAAAACACAGCGTATAGATGGTTTCCGTGCTGGTAAAGTTCCAGTATCTGTAATTAACAAGCGTTTTGGCCCTGCAGTTCGTCAAGAAGTTGCTGGCGAAGTAATGCAACGTAATTACATTGAAGCAATCGTTTCTGAAAAAATCAATCCAGCTGGCGCGCCTACATTCGCACCTAAATCACTTGAAGCAGGTAAAGATTTAGAATTCTCAGCAACGTTTGAAGTTTACCCTGAAGTTGAAGTTCAAGGTTTAGATAAAATTACTGTTGAGAAACCAGCGGTAACAGTGACTGACGAAGATTTAGCTAACATGCTAGAAACACTTCGTAAGCAACACGCAGCGTGGGCTGATGTTGATGCAGCTGCTGGCGAAAACGACCGTGTAACAGTTGATTTCGTAGGTACTATCGACGGTGAAGTATTTGAAGGCGGCAAAGCTGAAGACTTCCCATTAGAACTTGGCCAAGGTCGTATGATCCCAGGTTTTGAAGATAACATCGTAGGTAAAAAAGCAGGCGAAGAAGTAGTTGCTGATGTAACTTTCCCTGATGATTACCACGCTGAAAACTTAAAAGGTAAAGCGGCTCAATTCACTATCACAGTGAAAAAAGTTGAAGCGCAAGAATTACCAGAATTAAGCGAAGAGTTTGCAACTAAATTCGGTGTTACCGAAGGCGGCGTAGACGCGCTTAAAGAAGAAGTTAAAAAGAACATGACACGTGAGCTAGACCAAGCGGTTAAAGCAAGCGTTAAAGACCAAGCAATCAAAGGTCTTTTAGCTAACAACGAAATCGAAGTGCCTAAAGCACTTGTTGATCAAGAAGTTGATGCTCTACGTCAGCAAGCAGCTCAACGTTTTGGCGGCGACGCTCAAAACATGCCAGAGCTTCCAGCTGAATTGTTCCACGAGCAAGCTGTAACACGTGTTAAAACTGGCCTTTTATTAGGTGAAGTGATTAAAGCTAACGAGATTAAAGTTGATGACGCTAAAGTTGAAGCATTAATCGCAACGGTAGCTTCTGCATACGAAGATCCAACTGAAGTAGTAGAATACTACAAAGGTAATGATCAACTTATGCAGCAAATGCGTAATGTAGCAATGGAAGAGCAAGCTGTTGAAGCTATTTTAGCTAAAGCAGTTGTTACTGATGTTGAAAAAGCATTTGATGACATCATGAATCCACAGCAAGGTGCTTAATAAGTCATTGACTTAAGCTCTCGCTAACGATTAAATGGCTCGTGCTACTCTGTTTATACAGCGTGCCCGGGCCATTTTAGTTTTTGGCTCTAAATTTGCGAAAAACGATAACTATGCTTCCTTATAATAAGGATAAGTATAAGCGCATAAGGAATTAAATAAGTATGAATACTGGTATTACAGATCCCCTAAATGCATTGGTCCCAATGGTTGTTGAACAAACACCGAAAGGCGAGCGCTCGTATGATATTTATTCGAGATTATTAAAAGAGCGTATTATCTTTTTAACAGGTCAAGTTGAAGACAACATGGCAAATCTGATTTTAGCGCAAATGCTATTTTTAGAATCAGAAAATCCTGATAAAGATATCTTTTTATACATCAACTCACCAGGTGGTTCAGTAACTGCGGGTATGGCTATTTACGACACAATGAACTTCATCAAACCAGATGTAAGTACAATATGTGTAGGTCAAGCTGCAAGCATGGGTGCTTTTTTACTTACTGCTGGCGCTAAAGGTAAGCGTTTTTGCCTACCAAACTCACGTGTGATGATTCACCAACCATTAGGTGGTTTCCAAGGTCAAGCATCTGACTTTGAAATACATGCTAAAGAAATTCTGTCTATTAAAGATAAGCTTAACCGCTTAATGGCTGAGCATACAGGCCAACCATTAGATATTATCTCTAAAGACACAGATCGTGATAACTTTATGAGTGCCACGCAAGCTGTAGATTACGGCTTGGTAGACTCTGTGTTTACAAATCGCGACAAAAAGTAAGCGCTTGGCGAACAGGATTGCCTGTTTGCCACTTTGAGTTACTATGCGAAAACCAATAAATTTTGGTATAGTTAAAGCGTATTGAAATAGCCGCCAACAGTTTTGGTGGCCAACGTAATAAAATGAGGTAGCTGAATGTCTGACACTCCTACAGACGGCGACAAAAGTAATAAATTGTTATACTGCTCTTTTTGTGGCAAAAGCCAACATGAAGTGCGTAAATTAATTGCAGGCCCTTCAGTATACGTTTGTGATGAATGTGTAGAGTTGTGTAACGATATTATCAGGGAAGAGATCAAAGACATTGCTCCTAAGCATGATACGTCTGACAAACTACCTGTACCAAAAGAAATTCGTAAACACTTAGACGATTATGTTATTGGTCAAGATCATGCTAAAAAAGTATTGTCTGTTGCCGTTTATAACCATTATAAACGCCTACGTAACCAATCGACTAAGCAAGACATTGAATTAAGTAAAAGTAATATTTTGCTTATCGGCCCAACAGGTAGTGGTAAAACATTACTTGCAGAAACATTAGCGCGCCTACTTGATGTGCCGTTTACTATGGCCGATGCCACTACATTAACCGAAGCAGGTTATGTAGGTGAAGATGTTGAAAACATCATTCAAAAGCTTTTACAAAAATGCGATTACGATGTTGAAAAAGCGCAACGTGGCATTGTTTACATTGATGAAATTGACAAAATTTCTCGTAAATCAGATAACCCGTCAATTACACGTGATGTATCGGGTGAGGGCGTTCAACAGGCGCTACTTAAACTGATTGAAGGCACCGTTGCTTCTGTTCCACCGCAAGGTGGTCGTAAACATCCACAACAAGAGTTTTTACAAGTAGATACGTCTAAAATCTTGTTTATTTGTGGTGGTGCATTTTCAGGCCTAGATAAAGTAATTGAGCAACGTAGCCATAAAAATACCGGTATCGGTTTTGGCGTTAGCGTAAAAGAATCTGCGGCGAGTCGTTCTTTAAGTGAAACTTTTAAAGACGTAGAACCAGAAGATTTAGTTAAATACGGCTTAATTCCTGAGTTTATAGGTCGTTTGCCAGTAGTTGCTACGTTAACAGAACTTGACGAAGCTGCTCTTGTGCAAATATTGAGTGAACCTAAAAACGCGATTACTAAACAGTTCTCAGTATTGTTTGGTATGGAAGACGTTGAACTTGAGTTTCGCGATGATGCCTTAGCTGCGATTGCCCACAAAGCAATGGAGCGTAAAACAGGTGCACGTGGTCTTCGTTCAATCGTTGAAGGTGTGTTACTTGATACTATGTACGAACTTCCTTCAATGGATGACGTAAGCAAAGTGGTTATTGATGAAACCGTTATTAAAGGTGAGTCAGACCCAATCTTGATTTATGAAAATAATAAACAAGATAAAGCTGCATCAGAATAGTTTTTAAGCTATTTGAATGAAAAAAGGAGCCTTAGGCTCCTTTTTTTATAATTAATTTAATCGAGTATGGGAAAATTGTTGAACTTTAATTAGGTTATCCCCATATACTTGAGTAATCTTTAAAATAAATGAAGTGCGAAGAGAAACTATAATGACGCTTGAGAGAACCGACCGAGTCGAAATCCCAGTCCTTGCACTGCGCGATGTTGTGGTATACCCGCACATGGTGATCCCGCTTTTTGTTGGCCGTGAAAAATCAATAAAATGCCTAGAAGCGGCAATGGACAAAGACAAACAAATTTTCTTGGTTGCACAAAAAGATGCAACTGTAGATGAACCAGAGCAAGATGATATTTATCGTATCGGTACTATTGCCACTGTACTTCAGTTATTAAAATTACCAGACGGTACAGTTAAAGTTTTAGTTGAAGGTACACAGCGCGCACAAATTGAAGAATTTGTAGATAACGATGACTTTTTTGTTGCTAATGCTCAATTTATTGAATCTGATTCGGTAGATGAGAAAGAACAAGATATTTTTATTCGTAGCGCAATTAGCCAGTTTGAAGGCTATGTAAAGCTAAACAAAAAAATTCCACCTGAAGTACTAACTTCAGTTTCAGGTATTGATGAGCCAGCACGCCTTGCCGATACAATGGCAGCCCATATGCCGCTTAAAGTACCTGAAAAGCAAAAAGTGCTCGAAATTTCAAGCGTTACAGAACGTCTTGAATATTTAATGGCATTAATGGAAGGCGAAATAGACTTACTGCAAGTTGAGAAGAAAATTCGTACCCGCGTTAAAAAGCAGATGGAAAAGTCTCAGCGCGAGTATTACCTCAATGAGCAAATGAAAGCCATTCAAAAAGAGCTGGGTGAGCTTGACGATGTACCTGACGAATTTGAAGCACTTAAAAAACGCATCGAAGAATCGGGTATGCCAGCAGAGGCACAAGACAAAGCGACGACAGAGCTTAATAAGCTTAAGATGATGTCGCCAATGTCTGCAGAAGCGACTGTAGTGCGTTCATACATTGACACATTAATTAATGTGCCATGGAAAAAACGCTCTAAAGTGAAAAAAGACTTAGCGGGCGCGCAAAAAATTCTTGATAGCGATCACCACGGCTTAGATAAAGTAAAAGAACGCATTATTGAGTATCTCGCAGTACAACAGCGTACTAATAAGCTTAAAGGGCCAATTTTATGTTTAGTTGGGCCACCAGGTGTTGGTAAAACATCGCTTGGGCAATCTATAGCGCGTTCAACTGGTCGTAAGTATGTTCGTATGGCGCTTGGCGGCGTACGTGATGAAGCTGAGATCCGTGGTCATCGTCGTACATACATTGGTTCAATGCCAGGTAAGCTAATTCAAAACATGACAAAAGTGGGCGTTAAAAATCCACTGTTCTTGTTAGATGAAATCGACAAAATGTCATCCGACATGCGTGGCGACCCAGCATCAGCCCTTTTAGAAGTACTTGATCCTGAGCAAAACAGTCACTTTGCCGATCACTACCTCGAAGTAGATTACGATTTATCTGATGTTATGTTTGTAGCTACATCAAATAGCTTTAACATCCCAGGCCCATTATTGGATCGTATGGAAGTTATTCGCTTATCGGGTTACACCGAAGATGAAAAGCTAAACATTGCAAAAGAACACTTAATCACCAAGCAAGTTAAGCGCAATGGCTTAAAAGAGCATGAGATTGTAATTGATGATAGTGCAATTATTGGCATTATTCGTTATTACACGCGTGAAGCGGGTGTACGTAATTTAGAGCGCGAAATTTCAAAATTATGCCGTAAAGCAGTTAAAAATATCTTACTTGAAAAAGACACTAAAACAGTGACTATCAATCAAGATAACCTAGAAGACTTTTTAGGTGTGCAACGCTTTGATTATGGTAAAGCTGAAGATGGCGACCGTATTGGTCAAGTTACAGGTTTAGCATGGACAGAAGTTGGCGGTGATTTGCTAACAATCGAATGTGCCGCTGTACCAGGTAAAGGTAAACTTACTTATACCGGTTCACTGGGCGATGTAATGCAAGAGTCGATTCAAGCGGCAATGACGGTAGTACGTAATCGCGCAGATACATTTCGTATTAATAGCGATTTTTACGAAAAACGTGATATTCACGTTCACGTACCTGAGGGCGCAACACCTAAAGATGGTCCTAGTGCGGGCGCAGCAATGGTAACAGGTCTTGTATCTAGCTTAACGGGTAACCCTGTACGAGCAGATGTTGCAATGACCGGTGAAATTACGCTACGTGGTGAAGTTCTTCCTATTGGTGGCTTAAAAGAGAAATTATTGGCGGCGCATCGTGGTGGAATTAAAACAGTAATCATTCCAAAAATTAACGAACGTGACTTAAAAGAGATTCCAGAGAACGTGCTGGCAGGTCTTGATATTCACCCAGTTACTTGGATTGACGAGGTGTTAAAGCTTGCTTTAGTGCATCCTGTTGAGAGTTTTTCGGTCGAAACACCTAAAAACCAAGAAAAAAGCTAAAAAAAGTGCTTTTTAGGGCTTTTCAAATCTAAACGGTATGATAAGTTAAGCACTGGTTTTCAAGCCTAGCCCTTATGGGGCGTAGGCTTAAGAAAAATATAATCATGTGAGCATTAAAAGTTTGCTCTACAATTTTCAAAAAAGTGATGTTAGTTTAAAAAACCATCGCTCTTGATAATAACAATGAAAGAGGATGATATTGTGAATAAATCTCAATTAATCGATCAAATCGCAGCTGATGCTGACATTTCTAAAGCGGCTGCAGGTCGTGCACTAGATTCATTCATCGAATCTGTATCTGGCGCGCTAAAAGAAGGCGACTCAGTTGCACTTGTTGGTTTTGGTACTTTCTCAGTACGTGACCGTGCTGCACGTTCAGGCCGTAACCCGCAAACTGGTGAAACAATCCAAATTGCTGCTGCAACTATTCCTGCTTTTAAAGCCGGTAAAGCGCTTAAAGACGCAGTAAACTAATCACTGTTTTAAACACATTAGTTATGGCGAGTGCAAAGTTACTGATTCACCACAACAGATGAATTAAGTAACTTTACCGCCAGTTACTTCAAGTGAAAAAGCGTATCTGGTAAGATACGCTTTTTTTACATGTGACAAGGTAAAATACCTTGATCAAAAAGAGATAAACAAATGCTTGAGAAAATCAGAGAAGGTTCGCAAGGACCTGTAGCCAAAATAATTTTAGGCGCGGTGATTTTATCTTTTGCCTTAGCAGGGATCGGTAGTTACTTAGGTCAAACCACAGAACAACCCGTTGCTGAAGTAAATGGAATTAAAATTAGTCAAACCGATTTTAACCGTGCTTACCAAAATGAACGTAGCCGTTTAGAGCAACAATTTGGTGAATATTTTACACAAATTGCCGCTGATCCAAATTACATGGCGCAAATTCGCCAAGGTGTAGTTGACCGCTTAGTACAACAAGAATTGCAATCACAGCTAGCGGCTGATTTAGGCCTTCGCGTAAGCGACGAAAGTGTACGTAAAACAATTTTAGAACTACCGTACTTTCAAATTGGTGAAAAGTTTAATAACGATCGTTACTTACAAGTAATTCGTCAAATGAACTTTCAACCAGATGCTTTTCGTGAATACTTACGTAAAGATATGACACGTAGTCAGGTAGTATCTGCTGTTGCAGGTACAGACTTTGCCCTAGAGAGTGAGCTTAAAAGCGCAATTGCTCTGCAGCAGCAAACTCGTAGTATTGACTACTTAGTCATTAATAAAGAAGCGCTTGCCGCGGACGTAGAAGTATCAGAGCAAGAAGTGTCTGATTACTATGAGCTAAACGCATCACAATTTTTATCTCCAGAGCTTATTTCAGTAAGTTATATTGAGCTTAAAGCAGCAGATATTAATGTTGAATCGGTAACCGAGGATGACGTTAAAGCGTATTACGAGCAAAACAAAGCGCAGTACATAGAACCTGAAAAACGTCGCGTATCACATATCTTAATTGATAACAGTGAAGACGATGATGCAGCAAAAGAAAAAGCCAATGCACTTCATGCACAACTAGAGCAAGGTGCAGACTTTGCTGAGTTAGCACAATCATCATCTGACGATATCGTTAGTGGCGAAATGGGCGGCGACCTTGAATGGATTGAACGTGACGTAATGGACCCTGCATTTGAAGACGCGACTTTCGCACTGCAAAACAAAGGTGACATTTCTGAGGTTGTTGCTTCTGAGTTTGGTTATCACATAATTAAACTTACAGACATTCAACCACAACAAGTTAAAGCGTATGACGATGTTAAAGCTGACTTACGTGCTGAATTAGAACAAGCCGAAAAAGTAGATGCGTTTTACGAAAAGCAAACAGAAATGGGCGCACTTGCATTTGAAATTTCAGACCGCTTAGACGACGCTGCAGAAGTTGCTGAAGTGGAAGTTAAATCTACACCTCTTTTAGCACTTAATGCTCTACCAGAGCCGTTAAACAGCCCTGCAGTTGTAACAGCACTAACATCAGTTGATTTACTTGAAGATAAAGTAAACTCTGAAGTTATTGAGCTTGGTGAGGAGCATGCAATTATTGTTCGTATTAACGAGCATAAACCTGCTGCTACTAAAGCGCTGGATGAAGTAAGCGAGCAAATTAAAGCGCGTTTAGTTAATGAAAAATCATCTGAGCTTGCTAAAGAAAAAGCGCGTAGCTTATTTGCAGAGGTACAAGCAGGTAAGAGCTTAAACGATGTAGCAAACGAGCAAAGCTTGACGGTTCGTCAAGAAGCGCAGTTAACACGTCAAAGCTACACTGTTTCACCTGCTATTGTGACTCAAGCATTTAAAATGGCTCACCCAGCAGATTCTGCGGTAGTTGAGCTTGTTAATTTAAATAATGGTGATGCAGCAATTGTTGCGCTTAAGTCGGTAACAGATGCACAAGTTGCAGCTAATATTGACCCTCAAGCAAAACAAAGCATTACTATGGCGCAAGCTAATAAAAACTACATGGTATTTATTGAAGCGCTTAAAGCCAATGCTGAACTTAACTTACCAACGGCTACACAAACTGTTGAATAATTAATTTTAGCTCATAAAGAAAGGCGCTTTTAAAGCTGTCTCTTATACACAAATCCCTGCTAAGAAATTAGCGGGGATTTTTTTGAACTAAATCTCAATGTCATGATCAGATCTTCAAATCTTGTTTGAGGGCACATTATGATTAACGAACA